>CACWJY010000010.1 GCA_902761355.1 Fibrobacter succinogenes
CTTCTTCGGCCTTCTTTTCGTCTTCGGTCTTTTCGAAATCCACGTCGCCGCGGGCGATGTCATGGAACTTCTTGTCGCCGAATTCCTGGAGGCTAGACATCATGAATTCGTCGATGCCGTCGCTCATGAGCAACACCTCGTAGCCCTTGGCCTTGAAGGCTTCGAGCATCGGGTTTGACTTCACGGCATTCTTGTCGCCGATGAGGTAGTAGATTTCCTTCTGGCCTTCCGGCATGCGCTTCACGTATTCGTCGAGACCTACGAGAGCATCGCCTTCGGTCTTGGTGCTTTCGAAACGGAGCAACTTCTTGAGTTCGTCAAGATGTTCCCAGTTCATGTAGAAGCCTTCCTTCAAGACCATGCCGAGTTCGCGCCACCAGGCGTTGTACTTCGCGGCATCCTTGTCGGCCATGTTCTGCAAGGTATCGAGCACCTTCTTGATGACGTGCTTACGGATGTTGGTGATAATCTTGTTATTCTGCAAGATTTCGCGGGACACGTTCAGCGGCAAGTCTTCGCTATCGACCACGCCGCGCACAAAGCGCAGCCAAGGCGGCAGCAAGTCCTTGCAATCGTCCATGATAAAGACTTTCTTCACATAGAGTTTCAGGCCATGCAAAGCATCGTTGTGCCAAATGTTGAACGGAGCCTTAGACGGAATGTAAACCAAGCTCCAGAATTCCTGGGAACCTTCGGCGTGGCTGTGGCTCCAGGCGGCCGGTTCGTCGGCTTCGTGGCTGATGACGTTGTAGAAATCCTTATACTGTTCTTCGGTGACTTCCTTTTCGCTCTGGCGCCAAAGAGCCTGCTTTTCGTTCAGGCGTTCTTCCGGCTTTTCTTCGAGTTCGCCCTTGTCGTTCTTCGTTGCTTCGGGGTGGAAGTAGATGCCGTAGCTAACAAAGCCGCTGTACTTCTGGACGATGTCCTTGATTTTCCATTCGCTCGCGAAATCTTCGGCGTCTTCGTCATCCTTGAGGTACAAAGTAATCTTGGTACCCACCTTGTCGCGCGGGGCTTCAGAAATTTCGAACTCGCCCGTGCCTTCGGAGGACCACATATAGCCCTGAGTTTCGCCAGCCTTAAGGGTCAACACTTCGACCTTCTTCGCGACCATGAACACGGAGTAGAAACCCACACCGAACTGACCGATCAGATCGACGCTGCCCTTGTCGGCGTCCTTCAGGTTCTTGATAAAGTTCTTGGTACCGCTACGAGCGATGGTGCCGAGGCAGTTGATCAAGTCTTCCTTGTTCATGCCGATACCGTTGTCTTCGACAACGATGCGCTTGCCTTCCTTGTTCACGGAGAGGTCAATGCGCAGCTGGGTGCCCTGCGGAAGCAAGTCGGCGTTCGAAAGCGAGAGGAAACGGCGCTTGTCCAGTGCGTCCGCCGCGTTCGAAACGAGTTCGCGGAGGAAGATTTCCTTGTTGCTGTAAAGGGAATTAATCATCAAGTTCAGCATGTCGCGAACTTCAGTCTGGAACTCCATCTTTTCTGTAGCCATTTTTCGTCCTTTTGTTAAAATTTCAAACAGGATTCCGTTTCACAACGTTTCAAATTGAAACAAATCTGTTGTCCTGTCTTGTTTTCGCACCATATAGTGCAATATGCGTGCCAAAAATGACGAAACAAAATATTCTACTGCAAGGCGGTGCCCAGCCAAACACCTAACATTCTAGCCGTAGAACTATAATGAAGATATCCCGCAACAATATCTAGGATGAAAAAGGGGATTCCGATAGCGATACCAACACGTTCACGCTTTTTGAAAGCATTCGGGTCATAGTCGGGAATAGCCTTTTTAAGAAGGACCATACCGAACTTTCCGATAATAAACCAATAGAACAGACAGACTGCAATGATAACGACGCTAAGCAAAAAATGGCCGAGCGTCCCCATTTCAGACGAATAAACTTTGGAAAGCATATGGAACAAGTATCTAGACACACACTGAATGCCAAACAAGGGCAAGAAGAACTTCATGCTAAACTTGTCAACCGACTTCAGATATTTGTAGTGGCACAACCATGAGACAAAGGGACCCGCCAGAACAACGCTCCACAGGATTCCCTTTTGACGGAACAGCCGTTCGATGTCATCGTCCTGTTCCTGCGCAGGGGTTATGATGGCAACAGGTTCGCTCGGTTCAGGAGAGGTCTCGCAAGACTTGGCGTCTGTGTCACGGACTTCAGTTGTAACAGTCGCGGCAGGCTCTTTGCCCCTATTTAGCGAAAGCTCCGGATTAGGCGCGTCGCACCAGAGGCACTGCGGCATATCGTCTTCGTACTTTCCACCGCATTTTTTACAAACAATCATGCGATCGATTCCTCCTAAACCCCATTATGTCGTTTTACGGACTAGATAAAAATCAGTCCGAGGATACCCACGGCCCAGACGTACCAGGCGAAGTGCTGGAACTTGCCCTTCTGCAAGAAGGTCATGAGCCACTTGAGGGCGATGATGCCGAAGATAAACGACACGACCATGCCCACCAAAAGTTCGGGGGTAAAGCCACCGGCGTCGGCACACTTCAATGCCTTTTCCGGGTCGAGGAGAGCCTTTTCGGGAGTCATGCTCTGGCACTTGATCCACTTGATGCAATCGAGGAGAGCGGCACCGCCCACGGCAGGAATACTCATGAGGAAGCTGAATTCGCCGGCGTACTTGCGGTTCACACCCATGAACATCATGGCGCTGATGGTAGAGCCGCTGCGGCTGATGCCCGGAATGCAGGCAATGCCCTGCACAGTACCGGTCACAAGTGCACGCCACCAGTTCATCTTGACGCCTTCGTTATCTGGATGTTTAGCACCAGTTGCGCCCCACTGCGAGGTAAACAGGAGCAAGCCCGTAAAGAGTTCGGCGACGCACACGGCACGCGGATTTTCGAACAGGCCTTCGAGAGCATCCTTGAAGCCGAGGCCAATCAAAGCCGTCGGAATGCTCGCCAGAATAATATAGCCCGCTTCGCGGAGCTGGTCCGGATTCTTGCGGAGGCAGCCCACGATGATGTCGGTAATCTTCTTGTGGAAAACCACGAAGATGGACAGCAAGGTGCCAGCATGGAGCATGATATCGAAGAACATGCCAGCTTCGTTCATGCCTAAAAGTTCGTGCCCAAGCACAAGGTGGCCAGAGCTAGAAATGGGGAGGAATTCAGCGAGGCCCTGCAACAGGCCCAAAATGATAGATTCAAACATGACGAGAAAGATAGTAAATTACTATCTTCCAAACCATGGCTCGCAAATTTCTCTTGTGCTTTCACGATTTCAGCGTCTGGAACTACCAGAAAGTCACCCCGATTCTTGAAGAACTCAAGGACCTAGCAGGGGGACCTTTCAGCGTACTCGTTATCCCAGATACCGAAAAGGCCCCGTCTGACATGGTCAAGGGCTATCGCGAAACACTCCTGAAACTTAAAGCAGACGAATTCGAACTTGCACTCCACGGCTATAAGCACCAGGCCGAATTCAGCCAGGGCCGCAGCTACATGGGACTCATCGGAATGAACCTGACTGGAGGAGAAGCCGAATTTGCCGGCCTTAGCGAATTTGAATCCAGCAGGCTCCTGCACGCAGGCATTGATGCTTGGAAATCGCTTTTCGACAGCGACGCAAAGCCCACAGCATTCATTCCACCCACCTGGTACAGTAACAAGTACCTGCCAAGCCAGGTGCACGCCGAAAAAATGCTCTACGAAGAACGATTCGCTCTGGTGACCGCCAAGGGCAAGCGCTATGCCTCCCCTGTCGCAAGTTTTGCCGGGATACCCCAATTTTTAGTCAAGGCCGCGTTCAAGTTCGGCGCATTCACTTTGAAATTTCCGTTCGGGCTCCCCCGCATCGCACTCCACCCGGTGGACTTCCCTACTCACGCCGATAAAATTCACGACCTGATTCGCACAGCCCTAAATAGCGGGCGCCGACTTTCGCAATACAAGGATCTTTAATCTATACTTTTCGATGAATAAGAAAAAGCCCTTCCAGTGGAAGGGCTTTAGTGGATGATGCAGGGGTCGAACCTGCGACCCGCTGATTAAGAGTCAGCTGCTCTACCAACTGAGCTAATCATCCATTGTCGCTTGGACGCGCACAAATTCCTATTTACACGGCTTATCGAGCACATGACGACGCCATTTACCCCCATTCCAACGCAGCCAGAATATGACCGGAGCAGTGCTGTAGACCGCCACGACAGCAATCCACGCAAAATGCGCCGGTAAATGAAACACATAGGCAGACACATACAATGCCCCCGCCACAGTCCAATTCATGAAGGCACATGCGAACATCACCCAAAGAGTATCTCCCGCACCTCGAAGCGCTCCTGCATAAACGACCAAAAGCACCTCCACAAAAATGTAGAAGGTCGCTATGCGCAGCATGAAAATGCTCATGGGCCTTGCCGCATCAAAAATGGCAAGTGCCTCGGCAGAGGCTTCCGCAACATCAGGCCTGAAAATATCCGTAAGGGCACCCGGTAAAAAGATAAAGAAAATACCCATAATTAGCGAATACCCCCATCCAAGCTTTAATCCAGAATAGGTGGACCGGTTCGCAGCGGCACCATCACGGGCCCCCGCATAGCGTCCCACAAGACTTGTAGAGGCAACCTCTAGTCCCATCAGCGGAACATAGGCCACCATGTCCCAGTTGAACATCACCGAAGCAGCCGTAGCCGCTTCGGGACCAAGCGCATGGAACATCAGAATCAGCAGCTGGAAAGCCGACATATTCAGGCACATTTCGACACCCGAAGGAATTCCCTTCTGCAAAAGTTCCTTGGTCAAAGGCCAGCTGAATGCAAACGCATAACGAGTACGGAAACGCTTATGGCAACTTTTTCCCCAGAATTTTGCAAACAAAATCACGGTCGAGACTAAATTACCAATCAACGTACCATAGGCAGCGCCTGCAACGCCCAAGGCAGGAATCGGTCCGAATCCGTAAATCAAGAAGAAATTACAGACAACATTTACGATCATTCCGACAAAGGCGGCCTTCATCACAATCTTAGTTTCGCCGATACCACTAAAAAAACATGGCGCGGCATTGCGTACTAAGTTAATGACGCCGCCGAACATCAGAATGTTAAAGTACGTTTTCTGGTACTGCAGCTGATCAGCGGGCAAATGTTCCAGGCCAAACACATAATGGCCTAACGGAATCGTAAGGTACAAAAGCGGCACTGAAATCAACGACAGATACACCGCCTGCATAAACACGCGAGCACAATCCCAACGTTTTTTACCACCCAAGCGCTGAGCCACCATGGCTGTCGTATAGCTAATGGCGCCGGTAAAGAACATCGTAAACGCAAGCTGCACCGCCCCCGCCCCAAGCGCCGCATTCATTTCGGCAGGGCCAAGTTTCGAAAGGAACAGTCGGTCAATAAAAGTCATGAGAGTGTCGAAAGACATCGACAAAAGCATCGGAAGTGCTACCACGAGCACATCCTTTACATCACCGTTTTTCTTGAATTTAGACGGTCTGTAGAACTTATTGAGTATCGCGTCGACCATATTGGGCGACAAATATAGAAAAATGCTTATATTTAGGCAAATAAAACTAAAGAAGGTAAAATATGAATTTTTCCACCAAACCCATCAAAATGATTTTGGGACTCGCTCTCTGCGGCGCAACGTTCGTTGCCTGCGATACAGAAAAGACTGAAGCCAAGCAGGCCCCTGAACAGGCTGCGGTTACCGAACAGGCGACAACCGAAAAGGTTGAAGCCCAGGCCCCCCAAGCCCCCATCAAGAAAAAGAACCTGGTTGTTCTTGCTACGGGCGGAACAATTGCCGGTGCCGGGGAACCGGGAAAGGATATCGGCTACAAGTCAGGCGCCATTCCCGCCGAACAGCTGATTGCCGCCGTGCCGGGTCTCGCCGACATCGCAAACATCACCACCGAACAGGTCTGCAACATCAATTCCGACGATGTTAACGCATCCATCTGGTTCACGCTCGCCGCACGAATCCAGGAACTCCTTGCCAGCGACAGTGTCGACGGAATCATCATCACCCACGGGACAGACACCATGGAAGAAACGGCTTTCTTCCTGAGCCTCGTCCTTAAGGCAACGAAGCCCGTCGTTATGACCGGTTCGATGCGTCCATCTACCGCAGCAGAACCCGACGGCCCCGCCAACCTGCTGCTTGCCGCCAAGGTCGCCGCAGGACTTGAACAGAGCGAAAAGTGCGGCATTACGTGCGTCGCATTCGCCGGAGACGTCTACAAGGCGGCCAACGTACAAAAGGTGGATGCCAACGCGCTCGCCGCATTTGCAGCCATCGGAAATTCCAACCCAGACTTGAAATTCGATGTCAGCAACCAGAAAAAGCTCCCGAAGGTTTCGACGCTCTTCTTTAACGCCGAATCCGATGCCGGACTGTTGAGCTACGCCATCAAGAACTCCAAGGGAATCGTCATCGCCGGTGCAGGCGCAGGCGAATTCAGCAAGGAATGGATCGACGTTCTCTCCAAGGCCAAGATTCCAGTCGTCATCACCACACGAATCAACCGTGGAGCTATCGTTCCTGGCCAGTTGCTCGTTCCTGGCACCATCGCCTCTTATGGTCTCCCGCCCGCAAAGGCAGCCGTACTCCTGCGCCTTGCTCTAACCAAGACAAGTAACGCCGCCGAAATCCAGGAAATGTTCGCAAAATTTGCAGAATAACTGCGAACGATATTACTAAATTTGACCCACTATGTTTTCACAGCTGACTGACTCTCTAGAATCTACTCTCAAGAACCTGCGCGGGCAGGGCAAGCTCACCGAAGAAAACGTTGCCGAATCGCTGCGCGAAGTGCGCCGCGCATTCCTCGAAGCCGACGTGAACTTCAACGTGACCCGCGACTTCGTCAAGGCCGTCAAGGAAAAGGCCATGGGCTCCGAAGTACTTACCTCGGTGACTCCCGGTCAGCAGATTGTGAAAATCATCCACGACGAACTCGTGGCCGTGATGGGTGGCGAAACCAAGGAAATCAACCTTTCGGGCGCCGCTCCGGTCGGCATCATGATGGTGGGCCTGCAGGGTTCCGGTAAGACGACCTTCGCCGGCAAAATCGCCCTCTGGATGCGCAGTAAAAAGAAGCGCAAGCCGCTTTTGGTGGCCGCTGACGTGTACCGCCCCGCCGCTATCAAGCAGTTGCAGGTGCTCGGCAAGTCGATTGGCATTCCCGTTTACGACGAAGGCCAGGGCAATCCGGTCGAAATCATCAAGCACGGTTACCAGTACGCCAAGGACAACGGCTTTGACTTAGTGATTTACGATACCGCAGGCCGCCTGCAGATCGACGAAGAGTTGATGCAGGAACTCGAACAAGCCCGCGATGCCGTTCACCCGGACGAAATCCTGTTCGTGGCCGACGCCATGATCGGTCAGGAAGCGGTAAACGTGGCAGAAACTTTCTGGAACCGCCTGAACTTTACGGGCGTTTGCCTTTCGAAGATGGACGGCGACACCCGCGGCGGTGCGGCCCTTAGCATCAAGAAGATGACGGGCGTGCCCATCTGCTTTATCGGTGTCGGCGAAAAGCTCCCCGAAATAGAACTGTTCCACCCCGACCGTATGGCCAGCCGAATCCTCGGCATGGGCGACGTGGTCAGCCTCGTGGAAAAAGCCCAGCAGGTCATCGACGAAAAAGACGCGAAGGACTTAAAGAAGAAAATTCTCAACAACACCTTCGACCTGAACGATTTCTTGAACCAGCTGCGCACCATCAAGAAGCTCGGCCGCATCAAGGATATTCTGAGCCTGATTCCGGGGCTGAACAAGCTCCCCATCGACCAGATTGACGAAAAGGAACTGGTTTACGTAGAAGCCGTACTCAGTTCCATGACCCCGAAGGAACGCAAGAAGCCGCAGATTCTGGACGGCAGCCGCAAGGCTCGCGTCGCCAAGGGTTCTGGCACCGAAATCGGTCGCGTGAACGCCGTGCTCAAACAGTACGAGACCATGAAGGAAATGTTCAAGAAGGTCGGCGACATGGCACGCAAACAAAACAACGGTGGCCAGGTGGGCAGCAACTACACGCCGCCAAAAGACAAGAAGAAAAAGAAGAAATAAGGAACAACTTTTTTAAATCGTTGTTCTTGCGCCGATGGTGCGGATAATCGTATTGATGATTTCGTCGCGGCCACCCTTCATGGACATCTTGTTCTTGTACATCATGGCATCGGCACGTTCAAAGACGGCAGACACGCTCTTATCATGAGCTTGATCGAACACCGATATTCCACAAGCCACAACCACCTTATCGTGATCAGCGTTTTGCTTTACGATTTCGTCAAAGTGTTTTTCTAGACTTTCGCGATTTTCAAAATCGGAGCCACGCAGAATTGCAACAAATTCATCGCCGCCCACGCGGAATACGGGACTGTGCTTGAAGGTATTGCAAACAAGCTTTGAAGCATCCCTGATATAGTCATCACCCGCCCTGTGGCCCTGCGTATCGTTTACGGTCTTAAGGCCGTTCACGTCGCAAATGGCAATGGCAAATTCCACCGATTCGCCCGACTGGATTTGCAGGTCCAGCTTCTTTTCGAACTCGCCGTAGGCATTCTTGTTCTTGATTCCCGTCAAGTCGTCACGACGCGCCTTTTCGTAGTTAGCCGTTGACTCTTCCCTAATCTTCTGTTCGCGGCGCACATAGGCATCCACGTTCGTCACGCTTATCACCACATGATTTTTGTCGGCATAAACCGCCACCAGGTTCACATACTGCGGGCCCGTCGATGTATTCAGACGATACGTCAAGGAGAACATGCCGTGTTCATCGAGTTCCCTCAAAAGGCTCTCTCTTTCCAACCCAGCAGCAATCAAAGGAATATCTTCCTTATAGATGACGGTCATCGCATCCTTCTGCAGCTGGTTGAAGAAATCTTCACCTTCGAAAGCGACGCTCAGTTCGCAGAACAGGCGTTCACTCTTGTACAGGGCGTAATGGTCCGTCTTCAAATCCACCATGTAAAGGGCATCGTAGCGTTCCGCAAGCGCCATCACGATCTGGCCGTACGTCTGACTCTTGTCGGCCTTTTTTTCTAGTTCAATGCGTTCGCGTTCACGCTTATCGACATTGTTCACGCCGATAATCAAATATTCACGCCCCTGGGAACGAGCCTGGACAGCCTTCATCTGAAACCAGACGGGCTCCCCTTCGACCAACAGACGGTACTTGAAATCAAAGACTTTGTCGTCCTGAATGGCCTTTAGCAGCGACTCACGGTTGATATGCTCCCCAAAAGACTGTTTGTCTTCCGGATACACGACCGCAGCCATATTGACTTTGGTGTCGGCCCAAAAATCACGGGTATCTGTCAGCTCCAATTTCTGGTGCTTGCCACGAAAAGCGAACATCGAATAATTGTTCGTTTCAATATCGACAAAGAAGACGCACTCATAATCAAGCGAAAGTGCCGAAGCGACATCTTCAAAGGTGAGCTGCATATTCATATTTTCTTCCCAAACTTGTGTCTATGTAAAAAAATAATCATTTTTCTAAAGAAAGGACAATTTTCGCAACATCAAATAAGAAAATTATCACATTTTTAGCACTTTTGTGTTTTTCCTAAACAGATGAACAGCAAAATAACACCTTCGGAGAAAGCCGCATGACGTCGTACGTCAAAGTTTTCTCTAAAATTCGCCTAGAAACGAGCAAGGTCCTAATCTATATCTTGAAACGGAAACAAGTTTCCGACAAGATATGATTACGACATCCTTCGACGAACAATGGGCAATGCCCATTTCCCGCGCTAAAAGCGCGGAGTCTCAGTAACCAGGAACGATTTGGCGTAGCGTGCAAAGCGTACGTGAGCCAAATTGTGATATAGTATTGCGAAGTTTATAGACGAATTCTCTTAGGTCGAGAATTTCTTGTTTGTGTGAGCCTCGACCACGTTCACCACATAGTCGCCGAGTTTTTCGCAGTCATTCACCACGTCCATGTAGTGCACGCCCATCTGGTAGCTGTACTTCTGATTTTCGATATCGGCAATATTTTTCTCCTTAAGGAGCTTGCGGTAATCGTTGATTTCGTTTTCCATATTCAGCGTACGGTTAGCGTCGGCAGTCACAGCATCGCTAATGACATCAATCATGTTTGTAAGCGCCTTGTCGCACAACTGCATAATGTGCTTGATGCGGTTGTACTGTTCTTCGGTAAAGTCGTCGGAACTTCTAAACTTGCGGTTGATGGCGCGAGCCATATTGTAGCAAGCGTCGCCGATACTTTCGATTTCCGAAATTTCGCGGAGCATCGACTGAATGTTCGTCTTACTTTCGGGGCTCAAGCGACCTTCAGAAACTTGGTTCAGGTATTTGGCGATTTCAATTTCCATGTTGTCGCTAATGCCTTCGTACTTTTCGATGCGGGCAAAGAGCTTCACGAAATCGTTTTCGTCCTTCATCTCGAGCAATTCGGGCACCATGCGAAACATTTTCTGTGTGCGTGCGGCAAACAAATTAATTTCTTTGCGGGCTTCGAAAAGCGAAAGTTCAGCAGTACTCATGAGGCCTGCACTGATAAACTTGACCTTGAAATCTTCGCCGTCTTCCTTTTCGCGGATAATCTTGCAGATGATTTTTTCCATCGGCTTGATGAACCAGATGAGGATGAGCACGTTGCAGAGGTTGAACGCCGTGTGGAAGGCAGAAAGTGCATAGGTCACGCGCACACCCGCCTGGGCAATTTCTTCTTCGGTGTGCGGCACGAAATTCGGGTCGAACCCCACGATGCTGCAAACCATGTTCACGAACGGGCGGAACACAATCAGGATCCACACCACGCCGAACACGTTGAAGAGCATGTGCGCCAAGGCCGCGCGCCTCGCCTGCGTACTTGCCGAAAGGGCCGCAAGGTTCGACGTCACCGTGGTACCGATGTTTTCGCCCATCACGAGCGCAATGCCCTGGTAAATCGGGAGCACGCCGCTACTGCAGAGCAAGAGCGTAATCGCCATGATAGCCGCGGACGACTGCACACACATCGTAAGAATACTTCCCAACAACAAGAACAGGAGAGTACTGAAAATACCCCAGCCGCCAGTCGTCGCAAAGAAGTTGATGACCGTCTGGTTATGGGCCAAGTCCATAGCCACTGCATTTTCACGCAGCGTGGTAAGGCCCAGGAACATGAACGCGAAACCGAATACGAATTCACCGATACTCTTGGTCGAGTTCTTCTTGGTGTAAGAAAGGATGATGCCGAGGGCGAAGAAGGGCCACACCACCGAGCTCATGTTGAACTGGAACCCGAATATGGACTGGCCTGACTCAACGTGAGCAGGCCAGCGTTAACGAAGCTTACGGTAAGGACGGTGGTTGCGGTAGAAGACTGCACCGAGGCCGTCACAAAGGTACCTGTGAGGAGGCCACCGATGCGGTGCTTGGTCATGGTGCCAAGGACAGCACGCAGGTGACCACCGGTGAGTTTCTGCAAACCTTCGCTCATGGTCTTCATGCCGAACATGAGGAGCGCAAGGCAACCGATCATTTTAAGAATCATAAGTGTCATAGGACATTCCTACGGAACGCCACTACCGGATCATCGTCGCTGCCTTTCAGCTAGTTCGGGCTCATGGCGGTGAATTGTTATTGTAAAGACTGCGTAAAAATATAGTAAAGCAAAAAAGCCCCGCACTTTACGCGGGGTTACGAAAAAGGAATATATTTATTACAAACAAATCCCCCATCATTTGATGGGGGATTTTGTCTCAAAAACTAGCGAATGTTTACAATTCTTGTCTGCTTTCCGCTACGGACAATGTAGCGACCAGCCCTCGGAACCGAGAGGTTCACCACGGCTCCGTGAACACGGCTCGAAACAATCAAATGACCTCGCATATCAAATATCATCACAGGACGATTTTCGTCAAGACCCATCACAGTGATGTTGCGTGCAGAAACCTCGATCTGCATTAAGGGGATCATCACCTTCAATTTTACAAAGGTTTCCCCACCATGACTAGAGGTATCTGCGGTCGCGTACACAAGCGATTCTTTGTACCCCACAACGTACGGCAAATCGGAATCGCCAAAGGAATCCTTTACAACCTTAACGGCGCAGCTAGACGTTGTATCCTGCTTCAACTGAGGCATGCATTTTCCATATATCCAATCACTTCCTGCCAGATACGACAATGAATCTTGAAGCATTTCTTCGAAGGTCTTTATATTGAGAGAATCTTTATAGTAAACATTAGACGTATCTGCCGAATACTTAACAACAGCCGGAGCTGTCGAACCGCCGTAGTAAATACGATTGACCGTATTCCACCCGTTAGCGAACTCATAAACAATAGACGCAACACCGTCTCCCGATAAAGTATCTGAATAATTATAGCCCGTTATGACTCTTACGCCATCTGCAGACGCAGCAATACCACCCGTATACTTTCGAGACGAAGCACCTTCGTTCTTTACAGTTCCCCTATTGTAACTGTTATAGAGAGAAATACCTGTAGCCCGACCAACAAGACCTGCCGCATAAGCAATGCTGTCAGAGGACTTAACCGTCACAGGACCATAGTTGAACATATAAACAGCGAGATCTGTAGGAGCAAGATTTCCATTACCCCAAGAGGTAAATCGACCATTCATCAATCCCGCAATGCCGCCCGCATAAACCTTTTTACCAGAAAGTGCATGGATTCTGCCCCAGTTTCCAACATTGGACGTAGTCCCAGTCGAATCCGATCTGCCTGCAATACCTCCAATAGTAAGCGTTCCCAAAGTGGAACCTCCTTCTACTAAGCCCGTATTCTGGTTTCCGATAACATTTCCACGAACAACATAACCGACTATTCCACCAGCAGAAACTGACCCCGCACCGACACCAAGAATCATTCCATCATTGGAATTGTCCAAAAGCTGAACCGAACCACTTGCGCCATAATAAGCGGCATATCCCGCTATACCTCCAACCAATCGGCCAGACACTCTTCCCGAATTTGCATTTTCAACAGCCACTTGATAGTTTTCAGCAATAATACCGCCAGAAATATTCGACGAAACAACCGTCGTATTGACATTCGTATCATTACGAACGACGCCATAATTCTGAGCCACAATTCCAGCGGCCTTATCGCCACCATATACAAAACTATCACGGATTTTCACATTGCGGATACAGGCGTTTTGGCCAAGCCTAACAGCGACTCCAGCCGCAGGCATTCCATATTCATTTTCAAAGCGGCTGTTCGCAATCGTCAAATTTTCAACAAGCGAAGTTGTATCGATACAATAGAACATCGCACGAGACATATTGAGTCCATAAATCGTATGTCCATTACCATTAAAGAGCATGTTATAGCACACTCCATTCGTATCGTTAGCAATTTTTCTCTTCGACAAATGCAAGGTATCTTCGCCCATCACAATGTCATTGGCAAGTTCCACCTTGAACTTTCTCGAGCGCCAATCATAGACGGGGCCCATTTCCAAGAAATTTCGCATTTCAACAGCAGTAGAAATTGTATAAATCAAGGTATCGTTTTCTAAACGCTTAGAAGGCATCGCATATTCTTCAACATCAAAGAAAATCGAGTCATTTTTATACAAGCTATCAAAAGTAAACACCGGGTATCCGTCATAACGCACCCATATTTTACGGTCCGGAACTTCGCCGTTTATAGTATTCAGCGCAACAAGCATTTTATCGCTCTGCAATTGCGAAGTCGTCTTTTGGCAATCATCGCATTTTACCATATCGTCATAAAGGACATCACCAAAAGGTTTCACATCCGAAAGCGACACATCGTAATAGGCATTATTCGGGCTCACCATCGCATTGATGTAACCTACAAGGCCGCCGACAGAATCACCCTTGATGGTAGAGGCGGCACTATACGAATTCTGAATATTATAATCAGGATAAGTGTAACGGCCAGCAATTCCACCAACGCTACTGCCACCATACGAAAGTTTACCCTTAGCCACGACATTTCCGCGATTGAAAACATCACTTATCATAACCTCATAGGCATAGCCAGCAATACCGCCCACATCGAGTTCTTCAGATTTACTCGCCGTATCGACCACAGAGCCCGTCACATTCCCATAATTGTAGGAACGACGCAAAGCAATGTCTTGGGAAGCAGGCCTATCAAACCAGCCCAAGACACCACCTACATAAGTACGGAACACACCCTCTGCCTCAACACTTCCGCGGTTTCCCAACTTATCGAAACCCGATATATTGGCAGACAGCGGAGCATAACCAATTACACCACCCACAAATGTTTTTAGAAGTCCGCCATAGCCATTCGCCTTAACCGAGCCCTTGTTCAACGCGTTACGAATCGACATGTACTTGTTTTCGCCAAAGACGCCACCTACCGCAAATTCTCCTTTTGCAAGGCCGCTTTCAACAACCGCAGTCACGTTACCTTCGTTCAAAAAATCGCGAAGTTCACCCGTTTCATACCGGTGCAGATGCTTGCTTCCAGCAACGCCACCAACATAAGAATACATTTGCCAATACGAAGAAGCCGTATCGCTTGCATAGGCCACCTTAGACGACACATCGCCATAGTTCTGCAAATTAGAGATAGAACCCAGCACCTGTCCGACAACACCACCTACATACGAAACCGTATATGCAGAAACATGTTCGACTTTTCCACGGTTAATACAATCCTGTATGGCGTAGCCCGGTTGTGATTCCGCATAACCCGCAATGCCACCTACAAAAATATTATACGAATAATCGGTACGTTCTGTCAGCTTGTCTACAAAACGCACTTGCGCCGAATTGGTACACCCAAGAATACGGCCCCTAGAAGACCCCACAATGCCACCCACGTATGCGCCTCCGGTAACAGAGCCACCAACAACATGGCAATTTATAATGGCGGTCAGTTCATCGTCCGAAGAGATCATGCGCCCCGCAATACCGCCCACATCTGCACCAGAGACAACCTTCGTGTTGAAGACTTTCACATTCTGAACCACACCACGCAGCAAGTCAGCAATAACGCCCACCTGATACACAGTATCGCTACCAAAGGCACTGTTTGCAACATTCAAGTTGCGCACGGTCCCCACATTAATACCAATGGTACCGAACAGGGAACGTTCCGCATTCAAGCCATAAACCGTGTGGCCCTTACCATCAAAAATACCCTGGAACAAGCCTTGATCTGGATTTCGAACCCATTTTTTTGAACAAAGCTTCGAGGTATCCGTTCCAAAGACGATATCGTTTTTCAAGTAAGCCTTGAGGCTTTCGTCATAGCCGGTCGACTTTACCAACGAATCTAGAAAGCCCACCAATTCTTCGGGAGAAGTAATCTCGTAATAATTCTGACCGTCGCTCTTGACCACCTTTGGAATTTTGGCAGAGCCATTCCATGCAGCAAAAGACACCTGTACAAAAGCGAACAGGAGCATTAATGTGAATAGTCTTTTAGACATAAGTTCCTCCTAACAAAGTATCAGGAGGAAATATAACATAATTTTTACAGGCTACGAACCATAGCCACGGCCTGAGAGGCAATTCCTTCACCTCTGCCAGTAAAGCCGAGCTTTTCGGTAGTGGTTCCCTTGATGCCAATCTGCTTAATATCGAGGCCGAGCACGCGAGCAATATTCGCTTTCATCTGATCTTTGTGCGGGTTCACCTTCGGGCGTTCGCACATCACGATGCTATCGATATTGATAATTTCGTAGCCAGCCTTCTTGACCTCTTCACCAACCTTGCGCAACAGTTCAAGACTATCAGCGCCCTTGAACGCAGGATCCGTATCCGGGAAATACGTGCCGATATCGCCGAGACCCGCGGCACCGAGCAGGGCATCGCTAATGGCATGCAGCAACACGTCGGCATCACTATGACCGAGGAGTCCCTTTTCGTACGGGATGTCTACCCCGCCAATGATGCACTTGCGACCTTCCACCAACTTGTGAACGTCAAAACCAATACCCGAACGATAAATCTTATCCATAAAAAATTCCTTTTTTTATTCCTTCGCAAATTTAAAATAAAAAAAGAGGAATGCCTTGCGACATTCCCCCTAAAATTAGACTTCTGTTATCTAAAGCCTTACACAATCAGAGCAAGCTTCGGGAAGATTCCCACGACAATCAGGGCGATTGCAGCGAGCGTCACGCCAAAGCGGAGCAAGTAGGCAAAGGCAGTATTCTTGCCACAGCAGCACTTGCACTCACATTCAGCCTTAAGAGGCATGAAGAGAACGAAGGCTATACGCAGGTAGAACACAGCTGCCACGAGCGAAAGTCCAAAGGCAATTGCAGCCACAAAGCCAAGTCCACCGGACAAGGCGTCGGTAAACAGCGTAAACTTGGCGAGGAAGCCCGCTACAGGCGGCATACCGGCAAGGCTTGCCAAGCAAACCGTTGTAGCCACAGCCACGTAGGGGCGCTTACGACCACGGCCCTGAATATCTTCGAGAGTTTCATTCTTGTCATCCTTACCGGCAAGGTAAGCGATACCCGTCAGGGCACCTGCACTGCCAATGGCGTAAGTGATCAAGAAGTAATACATGGCACCCATCTGCACCGTACCTTCGGTTGCATAGTCGGGGAGCAACAGGCCAATCACGATGAAGCCCGCGTTCATCACAGCGGAGTACGCCATAATGCGACGGATGGACTTCTGAGCAAGGCCGCCAAAGGCACCAATTGCCATCGAAAGAACAGAGACCACGACAATCACGTAGAACAGGCTCTTGTTTTCGCTATGGATAGTCACCTGTTCAGCAAGGTTCCATGCCGGAGCAGAACCGATGCGGGTAACAAGCGAGCCCAACCAAAGAGTACCGAGAGCAGCCAAGGCACCCACCTTGACCACAGCGGCCATAAAGCCTGTCACTGCAACAGAAGCACCCGTATAGACGTCAGCCACCCAGAAATGAACCGGAGCAGCACCCGCCTTAAAGAGGAGTGCGAACAAAGCCAGCAGAACACCCATGCCATAAAGCATGCCACGGCCAGCAATGACAGCGGCAAAGATATGGGTCGAACCGGTAGCACCATAAATGAGCGCAACACCGTACAGGAAAATCGTGCTGAACACAGCACCCGAAACGAAGTACTTAAAAGCACCTTCGCTTGCATTCATATCTTTACGGCGGAGTCCCACCAAGGCATAAATCGGGAAACTAGCGAGTTCCATACCCAAGTAAAGGGCGAGGAAATCAATCGCCTGAGTCATAAGGACCGCACCGCTTGTAGCAAGCAGCAACAGACCATAAGCTTCGCCACCCTTGAACTTTTCGTGACCGAGAGTCCACTGGAGACCCGCAATACCAAGAAAAGCGCACAAGAGGATCGATGCACCGAGCACACGGCGAATCGGATCCATTGCAAACAGGTTCATAAACGTATCGGTCGTGGTCAGGACATAAGCCCCAATACCGAGAGCGATAAAGAACGAAGCCACCCAAGGGAGTACCTTGTGCTTGTTTTCGTCTTTAAGGAACGGTTCTGCGGCAAGCGTCACCAAAGCACCGGCAGCAACCAGAATTACAGGCAAAAGATTAACGATATTACTCATTTTCAGAAGCCTCCTTTACATTGGCCTCGTTAGATTCAGCCGCCTCTTCGTGAGCGTCGGCGACTTCGGATTCGCTCATCGCCTTAAGCTGGGCAATCAAAGAAGCGCGTTCTTCGTCGCTAAAGCCGTTCGCCTTCAGGTTAGAATCCAGCTGACGCAAATCGTCTTCGGTCATGGGCTGAGCAACCGCCGCGATATTTTCGTCAACCTCGGCTTCGCCCGTCGTGTCAGCAGAAGCCTCAACCGTCTGAGACTCCTGAACAGCGGCAGGATGCGTCACCTTGTTCATTTCTTGCACCGCACTTTCATCAAAGAGCTGGAGTGCATTAGTAATGAAAGCCGGATGCATACCGAACACCAGGAGCATCACGCCCATAATGCTAATCGAAGATCCTTCGAGAGCCGTCATGCGCTTGCCGTCAACATATTCGCGGGCGGGCTTGCCAAAGATAACCTTCTGTACAAAGCGGAGCATGTAAGCGGCAGAAAGAATCAGGCAAAGGCCTGCAACAAGAGCCGGAAGCGGGCCCATATCCCACAGGGACATCAACACCGTAAACTCTCCGACAAAGCCTGCAGTGCCCGGAACAGCGAGCGAGAGCACGGCAACGAAGCCAAACAGAGAACCGAACACCGGGTTACGTGCGGCAAGGCCACCAAGCTGTTCAATGTTGCGGGTACCGGCGAAACGTTCAGCAATACCCATCAGGTAGAACTGTGCGCCTGCGCTCAAGCCGTGAGCAACCAAAAGTACGAGCACTGCCGGGAGCATGGATTCAGACAAGCTGAACACGCCCGCCACCGCAAGGCCCAAGTGGCTCATGGAGCTAAAGGCCAAAAGCTTTTTGCCATCAGTTGCGCGGAGAGCCATCAATGCACCATAGATAGCCGTCAACAGGCCAAGCCAAAGCATGCCATCGACCACTTTCATCGAAAGCGGGAAAATCGGAAGGATCCAGGCGATAAAACCAAATACGCCAGCCTTACTCATGGCACCCGTAAGGATTGCCGAAAGCGGAGCCGGAGCTTCTGCGTAAGTAATTGCCTGCCAACCGTGGAACGGGAAAACCGGAGTTTTCACCAAGAAGGCGAGCAAGAAGCAAAGCAGGAGAGTCATCTGCATGGACGGGTCTAGATTCTGGAGAGCCACCGCAAGCGAAAGCACCAAGGAGTTATCGGCCATCGATACCAGGTACCACAAGGCAACCATCATCGGAGCAGAACCGACCAAAGTGTAAATCGCAAACGTCATTGCGGCCTTCTTACGGTCAGCACCGCCAAAGCCAGCGATTAGCACAGCTGCGGGGAACACCATCGCTTCGAAGAAGAAAAAGAACAAGACCGCATCTGCCGCGAGGAAGGTTCCGTTCATGGCTCCCATCAAGGCAAAAATTGCAATCGCAAAGTTGCGGTAGTTTGTTTCGAACGTATTGCGTCCCGTAATCAAGGCCACGAGCGAAAGGCCCGTAGAAAGGAACACCATCCAGGCACCCAGACCATGACTATATAGGTAGTAATAGACAGAACCCTTTGCACCAGGAATTTGGAACCATTCGATGGCTTCGGTCGCCTGGTTGCCAGCAGCAATCAAGGCAATCGACATTGCCACGAAGGCAAAGCCAAACAAGAACGCCAGTCTAGAAGAAGACTTCGGATCTTCCTTAGAAGTAGCCATCATCAAAATGGCTGCTGCAAAAGGAGCTAAGACGAGGAGATGTAAAAGCATTAGATCAAACCTCCGGTCATAAGTACAACAGCGATTAACGCAACCACACCCACCAAGCTAAGCGTAAGCTGCACACGCACCTTGCGAGCCTGGAAAGAGCTTACTCCGTCGCCCACGATTTCGACAATGGCACCAACGGTCCATTGGATACCCTGCAAAATCTTGTCGACAATCATGTCTGCGATAAAGGCAAAGGCCTTCGTCATGACAATGAAAATTTCATGGATATAGTCAAAGAAGAACGTCCAGTCGGCCTTGAAGCCTTCGGGAGCGCTCCCCCACTTCTTATGCAGTCGCGGCAAGCGCTTGGTACCATAAATCACATAAGCGATAATCATACCAAGAAGTGCAGCAGCTGTACCGAAGCAGGCAAACGTCATCGGGTTCACATGAGCTACCGAAATACGGCCAAGCGCATAATTCTGAGCATCGCTCACCACCGGAGCAAGCGTCTGTTCAAAGAACTTGATGCCCATAGAATCGGCCCACAAGTAACCGGCAAAAACCGCACCGAAAGCGAGAATCACCATCGGAATAAGCATACTGGCCGGAGCTTCGTGAATGTGGGCTTCCTTTTCCTTGGAGCCGCGGTATTCACCGAAGAAGGTCATGATGATAAGACGACCCATATAGACCGCCGTAATCACTGCCGTAAGGAGGCCTGCAAAATAGAAGAATTCGCCGAACGGAGCATTCGTATAGAGGCGTTCGAGAATCAGGTCCTTAGACCAGAAACCAGCGAAGCCCGGGAAGCCGATAATGGCGAGGAACGCAAAGATCATGACGCAAGCGGTAACCGGAGTCTTCTTGATAAGGCCACCCATGCGACGCATATCCTGTTCGCCAGCAAGGGCGTGAATCACGGCACCAGCACCGAGGAAGAGGGCTGCCTTAAAGAAAGCGTGGGTGAACACATGGAAGATCGAGGCATCAAAGGCGAAAGCGCCCGCAGCCATGAACATATAACCAAGCTGGGAGATAGTCGAGTAGGCAAGCACCTTCTTGATGTCGTTCTGGAAAAGGCCAGCAACAGCCGCCCAGAAGGCAGTGAGCATACCCACAATCAAAACGACAACCAATACCTCAGGAATCACCGAGAACATGCGGGAAAGACGAGCAAGCAGGTAAACGCCGGAGGTCACCATGGTGGCAGCATGGATAAGAGCCGACACGGGAGTCGGACCCGCCATAGCATCCGGAAGCCAGGTGAGGAGAGGAATCTGAGCAGACTTACCAGTGCAACCCACGAAGAACAGCAAACCAGCAACAGCAATAATCGGAGTCGCCAGTTCTACGTGACCGCCTGCAATCAGCATTTCGATAAACTTGTTCAAGGCATCGTAGTTGAGAATTGCAGAACCACCGAGAGTGGCAAGGCAAAGCATGCCGAGCAAAAAGCCGATATCACCCACACGGTTCACGATAAAGGCCTTGTTTGCAGCCTTGCAGTTGTTGAGATCATGGTTCCAGAAGCCAATCAGCAAGTAGGAGCAAAGTCCCACGCCTTCCCAACCAAGGAAGGTAAGCAAGAGGCTATCGGAGAGCACGAGCACAATCATGCTGAACAAGAAGAGGTTGATATAGGCGAAGAAGCGGGTAAATCCGCGGTCACCATGCATATAACCAATCGAGTAGAGAGCAATGAGCGAGCCGATGCCTGTCACGAACAGGAGCATCACGCGGGAAAGACCGTCGAACAGGAATCCGATATCGACCTTGAGCATCGGGATATCAATCCAGTTGCAAAGAGTCTGACGGATACCTTCTTCGGGCATGCCGAAAGCAAGCAGTACCACGCACAAGAACGAAATCGCAGGGAACAGCACCGAGAGGGCGCCCACGAAACCTTCGGAAGGGCCCTTCTTGCTACCCGACGAAATCAAGGCGATTGTGCCAAGCAGAATCGTACCCAGAAGCGGGAAAAGAGGAATAATCCAAAGCGGTAAATTTGTCATTGCTTACCCCTTCATATTGGAATAGTTGTCGGAATCAACACTTTCGCGGTTACGGAAAATGAGAATCACGAGTGCAAGGCCCACGCAAGCTTCAGCAGCGGCCACCGCAATAGAGAACAGCGGCACAATCTGGCCTGCCACACTTTCGGCAGCAGGGAGAGTTTTTGCAAAGCCTACAAAACTGAGGTTCACCGCATTCAGTGCAAGTTCAACTCCCATGAGCACAAAGAACACGTTGCGGCGAGCAAGCGCGGTCACAAGGCCAAGGGTGAAGAGCACCAAGGCGAGAATCTGAATATAAATCGGTTGGAGTTCCATTACTTTTCCTCCTTTTCTTCGACGACAGCTTCGTCAGTTCCCAGGCGCTTTTTTGCCATAAGCACGGCAGCACCCATCGAAGAAAGCAACAACAAGCCAAGCACTTCGAAAAGCACGAAGTAACCCGGACCCGTCTGGGCAGTATCGAACAGGTTCTTGGAGGTCATCTCGACAGAGCCACGAAGCGTAGAAGCATCGAAGCCGAGCGGCGAAAGCACCAGGGCAAAGCCAACAAGGCCAGCCAAGCCAAGCACGCCGATGACGACGAAAATCGAAACGCCATCAAACATGGGCGTCTTATTGTCCTTTGCGGCGTTCAAGACCGAGATCACGAACACCAGGAGCATCATGATGGCACCGGCGTAAACCATAATCTGAACCACCCCGATAAAAGGGCTGCCCAGCAAGCCATAAATGCCAGCAAGGGAGAGCATGGTCAAAACGAGTGACAGACCACCGTAAAGCGGATGCTTAGACAGGAGCACGCAAGCAGCGGCGCCCACAGCAATCACGGCAAGAATGATAAAGTAAATCAAGGCTAGCATCAGTTTTTAACCTCCATTCCCCAGACCTTTCTGGCCTCGGCATTCTTGGTACCACCCGGAGCCTTCTGGCTCTGTTCGTCATCGGGGTAATCCTTCGGATCCCAGCTAGTGAGAGTCTTGAGGTTTGCCACGAATTCGTCGCGGGTGCGGTGTTCAAAGATGATTTCCTTAGTATCCATACGGAGCGCATCCACCGGGCAAGCTTCTACGCAAAGACCGCAGAACACACAAGTCAAATGGTCGATATCGAAACGCTTGACTTTCTTTTCGATGCGCGGGTCATCGCTCGCAGTCGCTTCGATATAAATGCAATGAGCCGGGCAAGCCGCAGCACACATGCCGCAGGCCACGCAACGGGGGGTGCCATCGGGGCGCAGCATCAGGCGATGCTTTGCACGGTAAGTGCTACGGACTTCGGGCTGACCTTCCGGATAAGAAATCGTAGGCAAGGTTTCGTAGCGGAACAAGCCGCGGGCAGCATGCTTGAGCGTTGTCCACAAGCCGCGAATAGCCTCGAAAATATAGAGGCGTTCCACCCAGTTCATGGGTCTTTGTCTAATAACGCGGGCCATTAGTTACCTCCCATCAACTTTGCAACCACTGCGGTCACAACGAGGTTCAAAATAGCGATATTCAAGATAATCTTCCAACCAAGGTGCATCACGTGGTCATAACGGAAGCGCGGGAGCGTCCAGCGGACCCAAATCCACACCCAGCAGAAGAACACGCTCTTCACCAGGAGCACCAGCAAGTGGATGAGAGCCGTACCGAGAGCAGCGCCCAGAGTATTCACGGCAACACCGTCAATCATGGTGATTTGCGGGTTGTAGAACATCCAAGAAGCAATACCGGCACCAATCAGTACCACAGCGGCAATCCAACCAATACCCTTATAAAGCTTGTATTCCTGCAGGATTTCCATCTTATTGGCCTGAGCAGAAGCGCGAAGCTTGCGGGAGTAGCGGTAGATCATGTGAAGGAATGCAAGAGCGAAGAATGCGAGCACCCAGCAGAGGATTGCAAGCGAACCACCCATGTGAGCCTGAATGGTTTCAGTCGTCACAAACGGGACCGAGTAACCGCCCAAGAAGAGCGTAGCCACCAAAAGGCTGCTGATGCAAATATGGGAGTATTCACCCATGTAGAAGAGGCCGAACTGCATGGCACCATATTCAGTATGGTAACCGGCAACCAGTTCAGGTTCACCTTCGGCCACGTCGAACGGAGCACGGCCTGTTTCAGCAATCGTTGCAATCAAGAAGCAGAAGAAAGCCACCGGCTGAGCCACAATGCCCCACACGTGATTTTCCTGCCAGCTCACGATATCGGTGAGGCTGAACGAACCTGCGAGCACCAGGAGACCCATCATCGAAAGGCCCTGGCAAACTTCGTAGCTAATGGTCATTGCAGTTGTACGCAGAGAACCAAGATAGCTGTACTTAGAACGGGAGCTAAGGCCTGCAAGGACAGCACCGTAAGCAGACAGCGAGCTGAAACCGAACAGGAGCAAGATGCCCACTTCGGAATCAAGAATCGGGCCTGCAATGCGGACCACATGGCCACCCCAGTCAAAGACCATCGGGCCAAACCAAGGAATCACGCACGGGCTAAGGAACACAATCGCAAACGGGATTGCCGGAGCGATATAGTAAAGCATCTTCTTGGAACCGCTTGGAGCAAACATTTCTTTGAAGAAAAGCTTGGTACCGTCGCACATGTTCTGCACATAGCCGAGCAAGCGGACCTTACCGAAATACGGAACCTTGATGTAGGAACGGTTCGGACCCTGACGGTCCTGCATAAAGCCCGCACCACGGCGTTCCATAGGAATCAACAACAAGATGTAAAGGACCGGCACAAAGCAGAAGCCGAACTTCGCAATGGTAATGACCCATTCCACCCAGGTTTTGGATTCAATGATATCCATTAGGCGTTACCTCCTTCGAGCAACTTGCCTGTACTCTTGATGGTATCGTAAGAAAGTCCCGAGAGGACGCTGGCGTATTCGCCCGCCTTTTTGAAGGCATCGAATGCAGTTTCGAACTTGCTACCAGCAAGGTCAGAAAGCACATCGTAAGCCGGACGAAGTTTTTCGTCGGGGCATACCGGGCAAGCGTTCAACTTCTGCAAGATGTTCAGGCTATTCACCATGGTACCCTGGATTTCGCTCCAATGGCGGATACCGAAAGCGAGAGTTGCCTTTTGGGCTGTCGCATCGTTAAACGGAGTGAAAGCGATACGGGTCGGAATCTTTTCGAGGGCTGCAGCGGCAGCACCGCCGTCACCGAAGATATCGTTATTCACCGTAATCAGCACCTTGAATTCAGGAGCACCCTTTACCAGGTCTCCCCTGACGCGGTCAACAAGATTGTCGATGTTGTCGTCAGGAATTCCAAGCAGCTTGAAACCGGCGCGGTTTGCAAGCGGGTCACCACTCATGGCGATGCCATCGGGGGCACCCACCTTCTTGAAGGTGCCGCCGAAAAGTTCGGCGGAGTCGCCCAAAGCTTCCTTGAGCATACGGAGTGCAGCGAGATCTTCGATGGTGCAAGAGCCACCAGCAACAAGGGCGACCTTGCCCCCGTTCTTCTTGGCTTCTGCAATCGCTTCCTGAATCACATGGAAGCCCATGGCAGGCAAGCGGTTCTTGTCGAAGTTCTGGAATGCGAGGCGGCTCGTATTAGAGAGCCAGCTGCGGTTCACTTCGGGGTTGCAACGCGGCATCACACGGTAAATGTGACCATCGGCGTAGTCCAGCCAAATATTTGCACCGAGAGAGTCATCCATCGAAACCGTCGGCGTGTGGGACAGGAGCCATACACGCTTCTGGAAACGGAAGTACTTCGCGGTCATGGCGCCCACGGGGCAAACGTCAGTCACGCACAAGTCGTATTCGTGATCGAGCTTTTCACCCGGGAACGTCGTAATGTAGGTATGGTCGGCGCGGCCAGCGAGCTGCAGCTGTTCGGAACCGGCAATCGTACGCATGAAGCGCACGCAACGGTCGCACTGCACGCAACGTTCTTCGTCGAGCAACACGCGGGGACCGAGATCCACGTGCTTACCGCCACGGAGCTGACCCTTGGCATCAATGAACTGATGAGCCGGATTGCCGTGGTAGTTCTTGCCATATTCGGGGCGCATGCGGGATTCGTTCTGACCCGCTTCCATAAAGTTTTCCTGCAAGGTGCATTCACCGGCCTTGTCGCAAATCGGGCAATCGAGCGGGTGGTTCACCAGCATGAATTCCTGCGTTGCCTTGCGGGCATTCTTCACACGAGCAGAGGATGCCGGCGTGTAGATTTTCATACCCGGAGCAACCGGCGTATAGCAGGCAATCACGAGCATACGGCCACGCGGGCCTTCTTGCTCCACCAGGCACTGGCGGCAGTTACCGGACACCGGCAAATACGGGTGGTAACAGACGTGAGGAGTTTCAATCCCGATAGCCTTCAGGGCTTCGAGGAGGTTTGTATCGCCTGGAACCATCACCGGCTTGTCGTCCACGAAGATTTCCACCTTCGGGCTATTCTCGGTCGGGAGTTTCGGCATGTTGTAGTAGTTACTCATATTATTACCAGAAAATTCCAGGACGATAGTTTTCCTGAACACGCGGCTTGGCATGTTCGGGGTTCTTTGCAATCAATTCATCGAAGTCGGCTCTGAACTTTGCGGTGTAGCTAGACACCGGGCCACCGAGAGAAATGGAAAGCGGGCAAATCGTCACGCCGCCAAATCCACCGGAGAGGCTCTGCATCAGTTCCACGTCGCCATCGTGGCCCTTGCCTTCCACAATCTGGTTCAGAATGCGGTGCAGAAGGCCCGTACCTTCGCGGCACGGAGTGCACTGGCCGCAAGATTCGTGGCTGTAGAAGTTGCCGAGCACGTTCAGGAGTTCAGCCATGTTGTGCGTATCGTTTATCACGATCATGGCGCCCGAACCGAACATCGTCTTCATCGAGGCGAGGCATTCGTAGTCCATGGTGGCCACGGCGCATTCGCCTGCGTTCAGCGGAGCGCAAGAAGAGCCACCCGGAAGCACAGCCTTCAGGTTTCCGCCCACGACACCGCCGGCATAATCATTAATCATCGTCATCATCGGAGTGCCAAGCGGAGCTTCGTACACACCCGGATTCTTCACGTCACCCGAGATGCAGAACACCTTGGTACCACCTGCACGGGGAGTACCCATCTTGGCGTATTCGCTCGGATCGTGCTGGAAGATCCACGGGAGAGCCATGATGGTTTCCACGTTGTTCACGCAAGTCGGAGACTTCCATGCACCGCTCACCGCCGGGAAAGGCGGCTTCAGACGGGGCTGACCCTTCTGGCCTTCGAGAGAGTTAATAAGAGCAGTTTCTTCACCGCAAATGTAGGCGCCAGCGCCACGGTGAACAAAGATATCGAAACTGAACTTGGTTCCGCAAATGTTTTCGCCGAGGTAACCGGCGGCATATGCCTGGTTCAAAGCCTTATTGAGGCTTTCAATGCAGGGCAGGAATTCGCCACGGCAGTAGATGTATGCGGCGCGGCTACCAAGAGCCCAAGCAGCAATAATCAAGCCTTCGATCAAGCGGTGCGGATCTTCCATCATCAGGAAGTGATCCTTGAACGTACCGCCTTCGCCTTCGTCAGCGTTCACCACGATGTACACGGGCTTGCCGGAATTGCGCGGAACAAAGCTCCACTTCATACCGGTCGGGAAGCCTGCACCGCCACGGCCACGGAGACCGGAACGCTGCACGTAGTCAATCACTTCGAACTGGCTCATGTTGAACAAGCGATCCGAAATGTTTGCGTAGCCGCCCAGTTTCTTGTAGACTTCAATGTCCTGGGCGCCCTTGCCAAAATTTCCTGTACAAACTTTTACTACTTCAGCCATAATTACTTAGCCTCCTCTACCGGAGCGGGCTTCTGAGTGGTAACCGCTTCCTTGGAAGGTTTTGCAGTGCGTTCGCCCGAAGTGGCAATCATGCGGTACACATCGCCGACCTTACCGGCTGCGTCCACAAAAGCCTTGTCCTTCACGCCGGGTTCACCGACAGCGACCCAGGCGACCCAGTTGCTGCCGTCCTTCTTTTCGACGACAATCTTCGTGAATTCAGGAGCGCCCTTCCAAGTGAGGGTAGCACCATTTTCGTCAGCTTCAGCCTTCACGTTCAACACCGGAGAAGGCGGAGCATAGTCAGCAACCTGCGGCTTTGCCGTAGCGCCCGGAGCACCGGGGTGACCGCCGTGGCCCTTCACGATTCCGCCCAGCACATCGTGCTTCGGAATGTTGTTCGCGTGAGCCTTGCACCAGTCGATAATGCGATCGATGCTTGCTTCGGTCAGAGTCGTACCACGCTTCATCTTGAGCTGACCGTCGACCACGTCGGTAGCGAAGTCATCGTTCACCAGCATCATCGGGCCATTGCCGCAGCTACCCAGGCATTCCACCTGGAGCACGGTAAACATGCCGTCGGGAGTCGTCTCGCCGCTCTTAACGCCGAGCTTGTTTTCGACATACTTGATGAGCGGCTGAGCCCCCTTGATGGCGCAGCTGATGTTGCGGCAGAACTGCAACAGGAACTTGCCCTTGGGGGCGTGGTTGTACATGGTATAGAAAGTAGCGACGCCGAGAGCATGAGCCGGAGCGCAACCGCAGACGTTCGCCGCCCAGCGGATACCTTCGGTCGGAACCCAGCCGAACACACCCTGCACCAGCCAAAGGACTTCAAGTAGAGCGCCCTGGCCCACCGGATAACGGCTAAGCAAGTCGGCGCAACGTTCCTTGATTTCAGGAGTGTCAAGCTTTGCAAGCACTTCCTTCGGAGCGGGCTGCGGAACAGCCTTGTTCACGTAGCCAAAAGTCTGACCCGGATCCGGGAGAGCGGGAATCGCTTCGCTCGGGCCGTCGAACTTCAAGTGGTTATTCGATACAAACTGAACTGCACCTTGAATATGTTGTGTCATCGGTCAAGTTCTCCAGCAATCATGTTGAGGCCAGGCAGTGTTGCCATAGAGTCGGCAAGGGTAAGGCCTTCGACTAGTTCGTTAAATGCAGACACATGGGCAAACGACGGGGAACGCACCTTGATGCGGTACGGGTGGCCGCTACCATCCGAAACGATGGTAAAGCCGAGTTCGCCGTTAGCGCATTCGCTTGCGCAGTAGTATTCGCCTTCGGGCACGCGGATGCCTTCGTACACGCTCTTGAAGCGGCCGATAAGAGCTTCCATGTCCTGGTAGGCCAGCTTGTGCGCGGGCACGCGGATGCGTGGGTCAACGATGTCGACCGGGCCCGGAGCGAGACGCTTCAGGGCCTGACGCACAATCTTCACAGATTCTTCGATTTCGGCAAGGCGCACCTGCAGACGGTCGTTGGCGTCGCCCTGGGTACCAACCACGACTTCCCAGTCGTAGGTTTCATAGTCGTAGTAAGGTTCATCCTTGCGGAGGTCGCTTTCGACACCCGTCGCACGGAGACACGGACCGGTCCAGCCGTAGCTGATGGCACGTTCAGCAGAAATCTTGCCGACGCCCACGGTACGGTCGAGGAAGATACGGTTACGGTCCAAGCAAGCGTGCAGGTCCTTGAGGGCCTTTTCCACCGACTTGCAAGCAGCGAGAACGTCGTCTTCGAAACCGTCGTAGCTGTCGCGGTAGAGGCCGCCAATGCGGGCAAAGCTGTTGGTGAGGCGAGCGCCCGTGAGCTTTTCCCAAATCAGCATGATTTCTTCACGCGGGTTAAAAGCGTACATGAACGGAGTCGTACCGCCCAAATCCTGGAAGGCTGCAGCCACGCAAATAAAGTGGTCGTTGATACGGGAGAGTTCGTTCACAATCACGCGGAGCACCTTGGTGCGTTCCGGGATTTCGATACCGTACATGTTTTCGACAGCGCGGCAGAATGCAATGTTGTTCATCATTGCAGAGCAGTAGTTCAAGCGGTCGGTGTACGGGATCACCTGCTGCCAGGTGCCGCGTTCGACCATCTTTTCGAAGCCGCGGTGCATAAAGCCGATTTCATGGACACCGGCCACGATGGTTTCGCCATCGAGGGCAGCCAGCAGGCGCACGCAGTGGTGAGTCGCCGGATGCGTCGGGCCCACGTTCAGGGCCATCAGGTTCATCTTTTCGCCATTCGGGTCAAGTACGATCATTCTCTGATACTCCCTTCAAGATATTCTTCTTCGACAGGCATGATTTCCTTGGAGCGCTGGATTACCTTGTAACCCTTATCTTCCAGACGCTTTTCGAGTTCCGGAATCAAGAAATCAGTCGTCGAGAGCCACTGGCGCTTCTGGGCAGGATAATCCTTACGCAGCGGATGGCCCACAAATTCAACATGGTTCAAAATACGGCGCAGGTCCGGGTGACCCGTGAACACGATACCGAACTGGTCATAGACTTCACGTTCAAGCCAGTTGGCACTTGCATACAAATCAGTCACGGTCGGCACCTTCAGGTCGGCTTCGCTGACTAGCACCTTAAGACGGACGCGACGCCCCGGATTCTTCACGCTCTTGAAAGCATAGCTCACGGCAAAACGCGGACCTTCATGGTTCGGGTATGTCAGGTAGTCGATACCGGCCAAATCCAACAGCATATCCATCTGCATCGAAGCGTCATTCTTCAGGAATTCGACGGCATTGTGCAGGTATTCCTTGGGGACCACCACGCAGGCATCCCACTTGGCCTTTTCATCACGCGTGGCGCCAAACTTGGATTCTAGAATGTCAATCACGGATTCCATCATTACTCCTTCCAGAACTGGGCTTTCTTGACAAGTTCCTGTTCCTTTTCAGCCACAAATTCCTTGATTTCGGCAGTCTTTTCACGAGCAAACGCACGGGCTTCCGCCTTTGCCTGTTCGGTCTTCGCCTTGATCATTTCGAGCTGGTCTTTCACGCGTTCGGCGCGCTGCTTCATGTAAGACTCGTCCTTAATCTTCTTTTGGAGGTCAAACATCGCTTCGAAGAATGCTTCCGGACGGGAGGGGCAACCACCAATATAAACGTCCACCGGAATAATATGGTCAATACCCGGCACCGTGCAATAGCAGTCATAAAAACCGCCAGAGCTGGCGCAAGCACCCATGGCAATCACCCAACGCGGTTCAGCCATCTGCTCATACATGCGCTTGAGGATCGGAGCCTGCTTATAAGAAATGGTACCCGCGACCAACAGCACATCGGACTGACGCGGCGTAAAACGCACATATTCAGACCCGATACGGGACAAGTCGTAGCGACCCACTTCGGTACTCATGAATTCGATTGCACAGCATGCCGTACCATAAGGGAACGGCCACAGGGAGTTCGTTCGGCCCCAGTTGACTAAGAAATCAAGCGAGGTCGTAATGAAATTCGGCTTTTCTGCCTCATTACTCATAGGAGGTTACCTCATAAAATGCGGGATTAAAGATAGAAAAGTTCAGAGTCCACATTTATAAAATCAGGGATAGTAACTAAAAAAGAATCTTCTCCAAGGCAAAAAAAACTTATGTCAGAATTAGACAAAGCTAACATAAATGTGTGCTTCAGTGATAAACCGCTTTGAATAAAGCCCTAAAACAGTCTATTGAAAAAAACACCCCCATTTTTACACCGCAGCGAAATTACATTTGCTTTTTCTGTAAGTTTTTTTTAAATTTGGTTCCGGTTTTGGTATATTGAGGATGCAATGGATTTTCCGCTATACAATGATTTATATACTGATTTTAGGTCCAGATTACTTGGTCCCATTTTTTCAACGGACGAAATATTAGCCTCATTAGCAAGAAATATCGTACCCCTTGCCAAAAATCTAAACATCGGTTACATCAACTGCATCTATTACGCCCCCATCAGCCAATTTGCCCCTAACGGACTTTCCGGCCAGTTTACAGCCTACCATGATAAAGACCGGCTACCCAGCCCCCCTGCAACAACTGATTTTTCAGAAACCATGAGCACCGGGGAGCACGGTTCGTTCACATTCCAGGCCCACCCTGTCGATGGTCACACGTTCAGCCCCATCGAACGGCAAATGGTTCAAATCATCAGTTGGGACTTTTTTATTCTCTCCGGGCGCGCCCGCCTCATGGGCAACACCCGTAAGGCCGCCATTACCGACCCAATGACCGGAGCCTACAACCAAAGCGGAATCTTTGCGTTCTGCCAGCATGTCCTAAAAGACAACATCAAAGACTACACGGCTATCTTTATAAACCTAAAGAATTTCAAGTACATCAACAAGAACTTGAACAGCCAAATGGGCGACCTCGCCCTCAAGATGTTTACTCGTCAAATGCTGCAGTTCCTTGACGAAAAGGAACTCGTTGCAAGATTGGGCGGAGACAACTTCTTTATCCTGGTCAAAAAGGTCCACCTAGATGACTTTATCGAGAAGTTTACCACTTGCGAACTCGTCATGAGCCAGGGTCCCAAGCCCATGAACATACGACTGCAAGCGCGCATGGGCGTCTACCCCATCGAAGAAAAAACGATTATTAACGAAGCGCTGAACAACTCCGCTACGGCAATGAGCGCAGCCAAGGCCATCAAGACCCGCGATATCATGTACTTTACTAAAGAAATGCTTGTAAAGTCCATGCATCAAAGAGAAATCTCTAGCGAATTCCATAACGCCATTCATAATAGAGAATTCATCGTATTCTACCAACCCAAGGTCGACCTGCTCACCAAGCGCATCAACGGAGCCGAGGCTCTAGTCCGCTGGATCCGTCACAAGACAATCGTCCCGCCCATGGACTTTATCCCCGTCTTGGAACGCGAAGGAACAATCTGTGACCTGGACTTTTACGTCTTTGAAACGGTCTGCATGGATATCCGCCAATGGCTAGACATGGGGATTGAGCCACAACGCATATCTACAAACTTCTCGAAGCTCCACCTTAAAAACAATGATTTTGCAGAGTCTATCCTGAATATCATAAAAAAATACGACATCAATAGCAAGCATATCGAAGTGGAACTAACGGAAGTCTCCGACTATGACGATAACCTCGCCATGCAGAACTTTATAAACACCATGTACGAAAACGGAATCGCCGTTTCGATTGACGATTTCGGTACAGGGTATTCGACCCTAAATGTTCTTAAAGATTTCAACATCACGACCATTAAATTGGATAAATCTCTCCTCAATAACATCGGCAATCCAAATTCTAAGGACGAGATTATTACCCGCAACGTGGTGAAAATGGCTAGCGAACTCAAAAAGGACATTATCGCCGAAGGTGTCGAAACCGAGGTTCAGGCCGAATACCTCAAGAGTATTCATTGCAACAGTGTGCAGGGGTTCCTATTTGATAGGCCTCTTGCACATGACGACTTCCAAAAGAAGCTCACCGAGAATTTCGTTTATTAATTCGGAATCATGAGTTCGAAATTCGGAATTAGCATTTATCCTCCTAAGCTCCGAATTTCAAAACTCCGTTTTTTCTATATTCTCCTTTAATGAAACGACTCGTTCACGACAGAAAGATTTGCCTTGCCTGTGCAGGCTGTGTTGGTATATGCCCTAAAATGGCGCTCGACATGTACGGGCTAGACTTGCAGATTGACTCCGAAAAATGCATTAAATGCGGTATTTGCACCAAGGCGTGCCCCGTCGGTGCACTGAAAATAACGGAGGTGGACGATGCTTGATTCTAACTATGATGTCGTGGTGATTGGTGCAGGGCCCGGCGGCTCCGTTGCCGCAAGGAACCTCGCACGGGCGGGGCACAAGGTACTGCTCCTCGAAAAGCGCGAACGCATCGGCTTCCCGGTACGCTGCGGAGAAGCGAGTACGACGCTGGCCGACCTACAAACCTATGGTCCCATTGACGAAAGCTGCATCGAAAGCATTATCAACGGACTTTATATTTACGGTCCCGCCGGCGTGAACATCGAAGTGCCCAAGCCTGGCACCGGCATCATGCTGAATCGAGAAATTTTTGACCCGTGGCTTGCAAAACTGGCAGCCGATGATGGCGCCCAGGTCGAAACCTGCGCTCGGGCCGAATTCGTGGGCGCGGTCGAAGGCGACAGGCGCATGGTCCGCGTCGTTCTCGGTAAAGGCGACGGGTGCGGCTCGGTAACCGAGACCTCCACACAAGAAATTTTTGCAAAGATGGTCATTGCTGCCGACGGCGTCGAGAGTCGCATCGGTCGCATGGTCGGACTCAAGAGCGAGCAAAGCCCACGCGAAACCTGCACGGGAGTCGACATTCAAGTGCAGGGACTTTTAACCAAGCCCGACTACCTCACCTTCTGGCAAGGCCACGACTTTATCAACGACGGTTACATCTGGAGTTTTCCGAAGCAAAAGTCCAACGTGACGAACTTCGGTGCAGGTTTCCTTGCAAACGGCAAGCATGCAGGCAATATTCTAGAAATCACCATGGAATGGCTTGAAAAGCTATTCCCCGGAGCAAAAATCAACCACACCGTCGGTGGATTGGTTCCCGTATCAAGCACCCTTAAAGATTACACCCTCGACCGCTTCGCCCTGGTGGGCGATGCCGCCCACCACACCAACCCGCTCACGGGTGGTGGCATCGCAGCAGCAATGCGGGCTGGCCGATTCTGCGCCGAGTACGTCGACCAAGGACTTAAGACGAGCAACCTTTCCAAATCGTTCTTAAAGCAGTACGAAAAACGCTGCTACGATTACTTCGGCAAAACGCACGACTTTGAATACAAGTTCCGCAGATTTTTGCTCGCGATTAACCGCAACGACCAGATTGGACTTTACAAGGTTCTACAAGGCTTTGCCCTCAGCGGATACAAGAAGAGCGCCTTCTTAAAGACGCCCCTCCAAACGGCAAAATACCTATACAAGTTCTGGAAGTTTAAGTAGGCACTAAAATAATTCATCCACTTTAGTCTTGGCAAGCACACGATTATAAATAATCCGCTTGCCTTTTTTGCCATCCGTAGCGCAGATATGATCTTTAGGCGGTCTCAGCACAGAGGTCACCAGGTGCGCCGCCACGGTCTCCGCATGCACAGGACGTACATAAGCAGGAATCCATTCCGGATGAGCACCGATCGTCTTTTGCAACAGGTCTTCGCCAAAGCGTTTATCCTTATGCTTGCCTAAAAGTAACGAAGGGCGTACCAATGTCAGCGTTTCAAAGCCAATCATGTCTAGGCCTTCTTCGAGTTGTCCCTTCAACCGGTTATAGAAAAACGGCGAATGACTATCGGCCCCTTGAGCGCTCACGCACAAAAAATTTTTCACGTCAGCTTTCTTGGCGATAGCCGCCAATGTAAGCGGAAGTCTTAAATCAATCTTTTCTTGAGCCGCCTTACTCCCGGCCTGTTTCAAGGTTGTTCCCAAGCAGCATATAACCGCGTCGCACCCGACAAATCCCGCATAAAGTGTTTCACGGCAGTCTCCGTTAGCTTGTTCAAAATCAACCTGTTTAAAGTCAATCTTAGTGGCACCTTCTAAAATTCCGAGATCCTTCAATTCGGGAACATGGCGGACCGGGCAAAAAACTCGCACCACCTGCGGGAGGCGTGCGAGCAATTTCAAAACATTCTTTCCAACAAGTCCTGTCGAACCTAAAAGGGCGACTTTCATAAAAGAACTACTACTGTTTCGCGTAGGTTTCTCTCGGATTCAACCAGCCCACATCGGTACCGCGTGCCGCCATGATTGTCACAACGCCATTTGCATCCACCACAGCAGCCATGCCAGCCACATAGTTAATCCAGCGCTGTTCGTAAGACCTGAGATTAACCGTACGGTTCGAGGCATATACGGCTAGCGGATCAACCAAAAGGTCATGAGAAATAAGGATGTTCACTCGTTTCCAGTTAGGAAGATTCGCAAGAATCACTTCATTAATAAACTGATCTCCACGTTCAAAAAAGGGATAGAAATAAGTTGCAATACCATGTTCAATCACATATTTGTTTGTAAACGGTTCATCATATGCCCATTCAGAAACATACTTGAGCGAACCACCACGTTTAGACACAAGTTCATCCAAGGTATCCGTCGGAACAGTCAAGAAATAACCGCCATCAATACCACTCCAGGTGACCACTTCGGCTGTCTCGCCACGACCTTCAGCTATTTTTTCGGCCGTAGTACGGGTACGTATGAAATCAGTCGATGTGTAATAAAAAGATTCATCACCACCAATAAGTTTCTTACCCGCATCAAGAGCCTGCTGCACACCGACTTCAGTCAGCGGAGATTCTTTGCCAAGACCAGATTCACGTTCAGCATGGCGAAGCACAAAGACAATCTTGCTTTCGGCAGGGACAGCCTTATAAATATCGGCGATATCATAGAATCCATCTGTATCGGGAAGCAAGCCCGGAATAGCCGTAGCCACGTCGCGATTAATGACAAATTCCGTCGGATCTACAACTGCAGGCGAATCCGCAGGAACATTAGGGTTGAGCTGATTAGGATCCGTAGCCGAAGAACCGGGAACAGGGTCTTCGGGATTCTGTGACTGACACTGCGGAAGTGCAGGGTTTGCAATGCATTCATCTACAGGAGCCGATGCAGAAGATTCTGGAGTCAAAGGGTCTGTCACCGCCGAAGACACGGGAACCGAATTGACCGGAGCTGTCGGCGTAGAATTTGAAGACTCGTCGCCGCAACCAGCGATAACCACCGTAATGAAGGCAGCGCATATCATGGGGAAAGCATGCTGAGCCATAAACTTTTTCATGTTCATAGGAGTTTCCTCTGTATCATTATTCATTCCCTAATTTAACTTTTTCTTTTGCCACACCCCGTAAAAATTTCTAAACTTACAACGAAAATTTTTAACCCTAAACCCATAGGACCCTCTTATGGCAAAAACATTCAAAAAAGCAGAAGAAGTGACCGTGCTCGGCAACGACGCGGAATCATTCCGCAAAGCCTTTACCGACCATATTCATCATACTCTCGCCCGTAACAGCGCGACCGTGACCGACCACGAAAAGTTCCTTGCCGTGGCCTACGCCGTACGTGACCGCCTGGTTGACCGCTGGATCAAGACGCAGGAAACCTACTACCAGAAAGATGTCAAGCGCGTCTACTATTTGTCCCTCGAATTTTTGATTGGCCGTACCCTCGGCAACTCCGTTCTGAACCTCGACGTCGAAAGCGCCGTGACCGAAGCTCTTGACGAACTCGGCATGACCCTCGAAGAACTCCGCGAACAGGAAGTCGATGCCGGTCTCGGCAACGGTGGTCTCGGCCGCCTCGCCGCCTGCTTCCTCGACTCCATGGCTACGCTCGAACTCCCGGCCACCGGTATGGGCATCCGCTACGAATACGGTATGTTCAGCCAGAAGATCGTGAACGGCGAACAAGAAGAACAGCCGGATAACTGGCTGCGTCTCACCAACCCGTGGGAAATCGCCCGTCCTTCGAACGAAGTCAAGGTTCCGATGTATGGCTACGTGGTCAGCTGGATGGACGAAAAGGGCAGACTCCGCAACCGTTGGGAAACCAAGGACTACGTGCTCGCTCTCCCCTACGACACTCCGATTCCGGGTTACAAGAACAACACCGTGAACAACTTGCGCCTCTGGAGCGCGAAGTCCACTGACGACTTCGGCCTCAGCTACTTCAACAACGGTGACTACATCGCCGCTGTGCAGGATATGGAACTTTCCGAAACCATTTCCAAGGTGCTCTACCCGAACGACGCTTCTATGAACGGTAAGGAACTGCGCCTCAAGCAGCAGTACTTCCTCTGCTCTGCATCTCTGCAGGACATCATCCGCCGCTTCAAGAAGCTTCATGAAGGCGAATGGAAGGTGTTCCCCGAAAAGGTCGCCATCCAGTTGAACGACACGCACCCGGCAATCTCTATCGCCGAAATGATGCGCATTCTCCTCGACGAAGAAAACCTGGAATGGGACGAAGCTTGGGAAATCGTGACGCACACGTTTGCCTACACGAACCACACCTTGATGCCCGAAGCTCTTGAAAAGTGGCCGGTCAGCCTCTTCGAAAAGCTGTTGCCGCGTCATCTCCAGATTATTTACGAAATCAACGCTCGCTTCCTCCGTCAGGTGTCCCTCAAGTGGCCCGGCGACAACGCACGCCTCGCCCGCATGAGCCTCATCGAAGAAGGCGGCTGCAAGATGGTCCGCATGGCTTACCTCTCCATCGTGGGTTCGTTCGCCGTGAACGGTGTGGCTGCACTCCACTCCGACCTCCTGAAGACCACGCTCTTCAAGGACTTCTACGAACTGTGGCCTGAAAAGTTCAACAACAAGACGAACGGCGTGACGCCGCGTCGCTGGGTCCGCAAGGCTAACCCGGCTATGTCCGAACTCATCAGCTCCAAGATCGGCGAAGGCTGGGTCAAGGACCTCGACGAACTCAAGAAGCTCGAAAAGTTTGCAAAGGACGCCAAGTTCCAGAAGGACTTCATGGCCGTCAAGAAGCAGAACAAGGAACGCCTCGCCAAGTACCTCAAGGCAACGCAAGGCGTGGATGTCGACGTGAACACGTTCTTCGACGTGCAGGTCAAGCGTATCCACGAATACAAGCGCCAGCTCCTGAACATTCTGCACGCCATTCACCTGTACATCCAGCTGAAGGACGGCAAGGAAATCATGCCGCGTACCATCATGATCGGTGGTAAGTCCGCTCCGGGTTACTGGATGGCCAAGCAGATTATCCGTCTTGCCAACGCCGTGGCCGCCATCATCGATGCCGATCCGGTTTGCAAGGGCAAGCTCAAGATGGTGTTCCTCGAGAACTACCGCGTGTCTTTCGCCGAAAAGATCATTCCGGCCGCAGACCTCTCCGAACAGATTTCGACCGCAGGCACCGAAGCCTCTGGTACCGGTAACATGAAGTTCGCCCTCAACGGCGCACTCACCATCGGTACGCTTGACGGCGCTAACGTCGAAATGAAGGAAGAAGTCGGTGACGAAAACATCTTCATCTTCGGTCTCACCGTGGAAGAAGTCACCGACCTGCTCGCCAAGGGCTACCGTCCGCGCGACTTCTACGAACACGACGACGATCTGCGCCGCGTGATCGACCTGATCGCTTCTGGCTTCTTCAGCCCGGATCGTCCGGACCTGTTCAAGCACATTGCCGACAAGCTCCTCACCAACGACAACTACCTGCTCTGCGCAGACTTCCGCAGCTACGTGGACATGCAGAAGAGAGTCGCCGAGGAATACCAGGACAAGAAGACCTGGGCAGAAAAGGCAATCCTCAACGTCGCTCGCATGGGCAAGTTCAGCTCCGACCGTACTATCAAGCAGTACGCCGAAGAAATCTGGAACGCCAAGGGCTGCAGCATCAAGCTGTAATCCTCACGCTCACAAAGCATTCAAAAGTCCGCGAGCAATCGCGGGCTTTTTTTGACCGCTCGGCATACGTATTGTCTATATTTGGGTCATGGAAATCAAGAAGACGAATGCGGCAAGAATTTTGGACCGCCAGAAAATTTCTTACGAGCTCATCCCCTACAAGGTTGACGAAAACGACCTGGGCGCGCAGCATGTTGCCGACAGCCTCGGCGAAGACATCAATCAGGTATTTAAGACGATTCTTGTACACGGCGACAAGATTGGCTACCTGATTTGCGTGGTGCCGGGAAATCTAGAAGTGGATTTGAAAGGGGCCGCCAAGGTCAGTGGCAACAAGAAGATCGATACCGTTCCGCTTAAAGACTTGACGCCACTTACCGGCTACATTCGCGGCGGTTGCAGTCCGCTCGGTCTCAAGAAGAACTTCCCGATTTTCATTCACGAAACAGCGATGCAGTTCCCCTACATTTACGTGAGTGCAGGCGAACGCGGCTTACAGCTAAAAGTCGCTCCCACTGATTTAGTGAAAGCGACACGAGCAACGGTGGGCGTTATCGCGAGAATTCCTCCCGAAGCACCCGAAGATTGATGAATTCACCCCTCCTTAAGCGGGGCTGCCATTCTTTAACAAGTTATCGAAATAGACGATAGTCTTTTCCAATCCCTGACGCAGGGGAATCGTCGGTTCCCAGCCAAGGGCGGATTTTGCAAGGTCAATATTCGGGCGACGCATCTTGGGATCGTCTCCCGGGAGCGGCTTGTACACAATTTTGCTCTTGGAACTCGTGAGTTCAAGCACTTCTTTCGCAAGTTCAAGCATCGTGAATTCGCCGGGGTTTCCAATATTGACGGGTCCAATAATCTTGTCCTGGTCCATCATGCGAATAAAGCCTTCGATGAGGTCGTCCACGTAGCAGAAACTGCGGGTCTGGCTGCCGTCACCGTAAATGGTGATGTTTTCGCCCTTGAGCGCCTGCACAATAAAGTTGCTCACCACGCGACCATCGTTCATGAGCATACGCGGTCCGTAGGTGTTAAAAATTCGCACGATGCGGATATCCACATTGTTCTGGCGATGGTAATCCATGAACAGGGTTTCGGCGACGCGTTTGCCTTCGTCATAGCAGCTGCGAATGCCAATCGGGTTCACGTTTCCCCAATAGTCTTCAGTCTGCGGGTGCACCGCCGGGTCGCCATAGACTTCACTCGTAGAGGCCTGCAAGATGCGGGCCTTGACGCGCTTTGCCATACCGAGCATATTGATGGCACCCATCACGCTCGTCTTGATGGTCTTTACCGGATTGAACTGGTAATGGATGGGGCTTGCAGGACATGCAAGGTTAAAGATGCGGTCCACTTCCAAAAGGATCGGTTCAGTCACGTCGTGGCGAATCAGTTCAAAGCGATGATTGTCACGCAAATGGTCGACATTCATCAAGCGTCCCGTGAAGTAGTTATCAAGGCAAATGACTTCGTGACCGTCGTTCAGCAGACGTTCACACAAGTGACTCCCTAAAAATCCAGCCCCACCAGTAACTAAACAGCGCATATTAAGCTCCAATTATCTACCTAAGAAAACTTATTCTTCTTCTGAATCCCGCGACTCTTCGGCGTAGGAGGTCGTCGCAGTTCCATTTAAGGCCACCAGACGAATTCCGCGCAGAGTCAAGAACGGATCGTATTTGTCAATCAGGGATGTTCTGCGAGCAATGGTTTTTCCCCAACCACCTGTTGCATAAACAGGCATATCGTCGCAACCCATTTCCTTTTTGATTTTCCCAATCAAAAACTCCAACTGAGCAAGAAAACCGTACAGAAGACCCGCACGAATGGCGTCATCCGTATTGTCAGCCACCACAGCCTCAGGCCACTCAATAGTCACGGGCAAAAGGCGAGCAGCCTTTTCCGTCAAGGCATCCAAGCTTGCGTTAATGCCGGGAATAATCACACCACCCGCAAAGGCGCCATCCTTCATGACATCGAAAGTGGTCGCAGTTCCCATATCCACGACAATCGCATTCTTAAAACCAGCCTCTCGCATGGCTACTACATTGCACAAACGGTCGGCACCCGCCATAGATGGGTTCTGGTAATTGATTTGCAAACCCATGCAGTTCTTAGAATTCACCACCTGCACACGCTTTTTAAGTAGGGAATCCAGAGCCTTGATCCAAGGGCGTTCCAAAGCGGGCACCACTGTAGAAAGACCTACATGGGTAATCTCTTCAGACTTGATCTTGGAGAACCTCAATAGGCCGCCCACCTTATTCATCACTTCGTCAGAGGTGGTTTCTTTGCGGGTGGTCAGACGCCAATAATCTACCACCTTGGTATCCTTAAAAATACCTATCACCGTATGGGAGTTACCCACATCGACCACAAAAGAAATCGTATTCACCTTATCAACCGTCATTTTCATCTACAAAATAGTCTTTTGCTTAAAAGATATAAATTTTTGGCAAATCCTGCGGATTTCTATATATGTATACATGAGCAATTTGTGCTATACCCTTTTACTTGTTCTGACCGCCGCCATCTGGGGATCAGGCTTTGTCGCCCAAATCGAAGGCAACGCCTTCGGGCCTTTTGCATTTTCTTGCATCCGTTGCTTTATCGCGGCAGGTTTTCTTGCTTTAGTTTTTAAGTTGCTTGACACATTCGGCAAAAGTCCGCGAAAGCCTCGCAACCGCGAAGAGACAAAGCTGATGTGGAAAGCGGGTTTCTTTTGCGGACTCGCCCTCTGTACTGCCATGAACCTGCAGCAGCTTGGAATGTTTCTCGGCACCCCCGCCGGGAAATCAGGCTTTTTAACCGCCTGCTATATCGTACTCGTTCCCGTCGTGCGTTTAATTCTCGGTCACCGCATTTCAACAAAGACCTGGATTTGCGTAGCCCTCACTACCGTGGGCCTATACTTGCTCTGCATCAAAGACGGTTTTTCATTGGAACTTTCAGACGGAGTTTCATTACTTTGTGCGTTAGCCTTTTCGTTCCACATTCTAGTCATCGACAAATTCGTGAATCAAATTGACCCGATTCGCGTTTCTGCAATTCAATTCTTGACAATTGGCGTCTTGACTATCCCACTCATGCTTATTTTCGACTTAAAGTTTCCGGCCTTGGACTTTAGCACCGTTGCCGCGGCATTTGCAAACCCACGGGCAATCGCCGGGCTCTGCTTTGCCGCATTCTGTTCCAGCGGGATTGCCTACACATTGCAGATTGTCGCCCAAGACAAGGTGAACCCCACCATTGCCTCACTCACGATGAGTCTCGAATCTGTATTTGCCGTACTTGCGGGCTGGGCCATTCTAGGAGAACAGCTTTCGGCCCGAGAACTCACAGGTTGCGCAATTATGATGGTCGCTATTATCGCGGCGCAGATAAAAACAAAGTAGTTTACGGCTATTTTCTTTTATAGCAGGTAGACTGTATTTTCTTGACAAGCATTAGCCCGCCCACGACAAGCACAACACCAACAAAAAGCGAAAGTAGCGCACTGCGGGTAAATCCCGCAATAATGTAACTCACAAAGCTTACGGCCGCCACGCACAAGGCATACGGCAGCTGCGTATTCACATGGTTCACATGGTTGCACTCCGCACCGGCACTTGCCATAATCGTGGTATCCGAAATGGGTGAAATATGGTCACCACAAACGGCACCGGCCATACAAGCCGAAATGGAGATGATCATCAAGTTCGGATCGACGCTGGAGAATGCGGCCACCACAATCGGAATCAGAATACCGAACGTACCCCAAGAAGTCCCCGTCGCAAAAGCAAGACCGATACCAATCAAGAAGATAATCGCCGGCATAAAGTTCATCAAACCAGAAGCACTTCCCGAAACAAGCCCCGCCACAAAGTCCTTTGCGCCAAGCGTATCGGTAACCCCCTTCAGGCTCCATGCCAGCACAAGGATTATGATAGCCGGGACCATCGCCTTGAAACCTTCGGGCAAACATTCCAGACATTTGCGAAGTTTCAAGACTCTACGGCCCAAGAACCAAATCACTGTCACGATAAAGGCTGCAAAGCTCCCAAGTACAAGACCAACAGAGGCATCACTTCCGCCAAAGGCATCGACAAAGCCCTTATGAGCCTCGCCACTTGCAAAGAATCCGCCCGTATAAATCAAGCCGATTACACAGAAAAAAATCAGCATCACAATCGGGAAAACCAGATCAAGAACCGTTCCACGAGTCTGTTCCACATTCATTTTTTCCATCTTTGCTTCAATCATTTCGGCAGCCGTTTCGTACTTTTTCATCGGTCCAAAATCCACATTCAGAAGCACCAAGGCAAACAGGGCTACAATCGTGAGTAGCGCATAAAAGTTGAAGGGAATCGCCTTCACAAAAAGACCTAGGCCATCTTCACCGTCCACAAAACCGGTCACCGCCGCCGCCCAGGAACTCACCGGAGCAATGATGCAAATAGGAGCAGCCGTCGCGTCAATCAAATAGGCCAGTTTTTCGTGACTGAGCTTAAACTTATCAGTAACCGGACGCATCACGCTACCCACCGTAAGGCAGTTAAAGTAGTCATCTACAAAAATCAGCATTCCAAGAACAATCGTCGCTATTTGCGCACCCACTTTGGATTTGATATGAGCCTTAGCCCAGTTTCCAAACGCAGCCGCAGCACCCGACTTGTTCATCAAGGCAACCATCGCGCCAAGCATCACCAAGAAAAAGAGTATTCCCACGTTCCAGGGGTCGGATACCTGCTTGGCCATACCATTCTTGAACACAGCATCCAAAAATTCAGGGAAGCTCCCCTGACTAATAAAAAGGCCCCCTATCAAGACGCCAACAAACAGAGAAGAATAAGCTTCTTTGGTAATAAGAGCCAGGACGATGGCCACCACCGACGGAACCAAAGCCCAAAATGTTCCATGAAAATAAGATACAGTTTCTGCAACTTGCTGCTCCATAATTGTCTCCTATTAATTTATCGAAATTATAAAAAAATTGTCTAACCCTTTCGAGTTAGACAATCAAAACTATTTTTCAATTTTAAATTCGCATCGAGATATCGAGCGCCTTAACACTGTGTGTTAGGGCTCCGACCGAGATATAATCAAGACCGAGTGTTGCGATTTCTTTAGCGCGTTCAAGCGTCATATTGCCAGACCCCTCAACCAACACCTTGTCACCGCTTTCCTTGATAATCTTCAAGGCTTCGGCCATCATCTCGTTGCTCATATTGTCGAGCATGATTACATCTACGCCCTTATTCAAGAGAGCACGCAACTGGTCGAAGTTTTCAACTTCCATTTCGACCATCAAGTTCTGCTTGTTGTTCTTCTTAACGACTTCGAGCGCCTGGAGCACGCCACCTGCTGCAGCAATGTGGTTGTCCTTCACGAGCACCATGTCAAAAAGTCCCATGCGGTGGTTAGAACCACCACCCACGCGAACGGCGTACTTCTGCAAGGTGCGGAAACCGGGAACCGTCTTGCGCGTATCGAGCACCTTGGTCTTCCCCGCCTTCAAAGCTTCCTGGAAAGTGTGGGCAACCGTTGCCACACCCGAAAGTTGCTGGATAAAATTCAAAAGCGTGCGTTCGCCCGTCAAAAGTTCGTGCGTCGTGCCGTCCATTTCGGCAATCAGGTCACCCTTCTTCACGACATCGCCGTCTTTCTTGTAGAGCGTCACCTTTACATTCGCCTTGAGTTCCTGGAACACAAGCTCAATCACCGGGAGGCCGGCAAGCACACCGTCTTCTTTTGCAATCAAACGGGCATGCTGCTTTTGGTCGGCAGGAATCGTCCATTCACTCGTCACGTCACCCGTGCGAACATCCTCAGCCAAGGCCAAACGAATCATGGTTAAAGCATCTTCAGTCGGAAAAACCGGGGTGGAATTGTCGCCGTACATTACTGCGCTCCCTTGCCTGTTAGAACAACATAAACTGTCCGCACCAGAATCTGGAAATCAAGCAGCAAGCTCATATTTTCGAAGTAATACATGTCGTACTGCAGCTTAATTTTCACGTCTTCGGTGCTAGTATCATAATGGTGGCACACCTGAGCCCAGCCGGTCAGACCCGGCTTCATTTTCAGGCGGCTAATATAGAACGGAATTTCTTCACGGAGTTTTGCGATAAACACGGCGCGCTCGGGACGCGGACCCACCATGCTCATATCACCCTTAAGCACACACAAGATCTGCGGTAGTTCATCGATACGGGTCTTGCGAAGGAACTTGCCCACCTTGGTAATACGCGGATCATCCTTAGTCGCCCACTGGGCACCAAACTTTTCAGCATCGGTACGCATCGTGCGGAACTTAAACACCGTAAACGGCTTACCATAAAGGCCAATGCGTTCCTGCGAATAAAACACAGGGCCATGATCTTCCAGTTTAATGGCGATTGCCGCAAGCACACACACCGGGAAAGAAATTATTCCCAAGAAGGCGCCAAATAAGATGTCAATAACACGCTTGATACGGACCTGCCAGAGCGGCATCGTAAAAGCAAAAAGTTCCTGTAGTTCAAAACCGTAAACAAGATTCGCCTTAAACTGGCCATTAATCACACTATAAAGTTCGGGCACCAGATAAATATGCACCCTTTGGTCGCAAACCCAAACCAGCACGCGCATAATTTCTTGCGGCGAAGAACTTTCGTGTGCAATGATGATTCCTGTTACCTTATACTTTTTGATAAGCGACGCCAAATCCGAATACTTACCCAATACAGGCACATTCGCAAATTCGTGGTCCATTACCTGATAGCGTTCATCGACAAAGCCTACTACACGCTGACCGCGTTCAGGAGTCTTTGCAAGCGCTTCGGCAATTTTCTTACCTGCTTCGGTTGCACCGAGCACCAGAATGTTGTTCGCACCAAAACCAAGGCTCAAGAGCCTGCGCAGGCAGCGATAAATGAGCATTCTAAAGAAGATGACCAAGCAAAGGGCAAAACCACCATAAATAAAGATCCACGGAAAACGCGACCCGTAAAGGTAACCACTACTCAGCGGTTCATTCGCCATGACCTTTCCAATAAACTCGGCCCCGAAAAGCACCGCAATAATCAGCACAATGCCAATAAGCACCGCACGTAACACGCGTAAAATTTGGTGCGTTCTCGACATCAAGAGCCATGAGCGGTAAAGTCCGGCACAAGTAAACAGCAAAAGCCAGCCGACATTCAAGACTAGGCCCATGTGGGCGTAATCCACAAAAGCCTTGTCCAGATCAAATTTATCGGCAATCCAGCCACTATGGAACTGTACCCAAAAAGCGAGTGCAAAACAAATAAACAACGCCACGAAGTCCGACAGGACTACGAGGATACGTTCCAATGTAGCGGCACGAATCATAGTAACCTTAAACTACAAAATTTGGAGTCTATAAATAATCCGTTATGCGAGGAAACGGATAACTTGGCTCTTTTCGACAATTTCGGGCAGGGCATCGATAGCGTCCACAGCCTTCGAGGTCTTGCAATCCTGAGTTTTCTCGGTGATTACCACAATAGAAACCTTACCCGGATCCTTCACATTCTTCTGGATAATGGTTTCGATGGAAATCTTGTTTTCGGCAAGAATGCTGGTAATCTTGGCGAGTACACCGCATGCATCACGGGAAGTGAAACGCAGGTAGTAGCGAGCCGAAGTTTCCGAAATAGGAACGAGCGTTGCAGAGTTGTCGACGTTGAACCAGCCCATCGGGAGAGCCTTGCGACTACCCTGATCCACAGAGCGAGCCAGAGAAACGAGGTCGGCTACGACGGCAGAAGCAGTCGGGAGACGGCCTGCACCGGCGCCCGTCTGAACGGTTTCGCCCAGGTTGTCGCACTTAAGGTACACAGCATTAATCACGCCGTTCACGTTAGAAAGCAGGTTTTCGTTAGAAACGAAGCACGGATGGACACGAGCATCCACGCGATTTCCGTCACGGTGATAGATGCCGAGCAGCTTCACGCAGCAGCCAAGTTCCTTGGCAAATGCGATATCCTGGGCGGTAATCTTCGAGATACCCGTCACGTGAATCTTTTCAAAGTCCACGCGCTTGCCGCTGCAGAGGCTAGCAAGCAGGGCCGTCTTGTGAGCGGAGTCAATACCTTCGATATCGAAGGTCGGATCAGCTTCGGCAAAGCCGAGCTTCTGGGCATCCTTCAAAACCACATCAAAGTCCAGGCCTTCGTCGGCCATGCGGCTAAGGATGTAGTTGCAGGTACCGTTAATGATGCAGCTCAGGTGTTCCACCGTAGAGCCGAGCAAGCCTTCCTGCAAGCTACGAATGATAGGAATGCCACCACCCACAGCAGCTTCAAACAGCACATGCAGACCGTTCTTGGCAGCAAGCGGGAAAATTTCGTGACCGTACTTGGCGAGGAGCGCCTTGTTTGCAGTCACCACGTGCTTGCCGCTTTCGAGGGCAGCAAGGATCCACTTGCGCGGCATGTTGTAGCCACCAGCCAGTTCCACGAGCACGTCGATATCGTTACCAGCGATCATTTCGTCGGCGTTGGTCGAAACCTTGTAGCCCTTTGCCTTGTAAGGGGCAACTTCTTCTTCGGACTTGGCGCAAATACAAGCCAGTTCCAGTTCGACACCGAGCTTTTCCTTGTATTCGGCGATTTTCTGTTCAAGAATCTGAATAACACCGCCACCGACGGTTCCAGTACCAATAAGACCAATACGCAACATAGGGCGTCTCCATTTTTAAATTTTCGCATGTAAATATAGAATTTTCTACATTTCAGTATATGGAACAGGAATCCGTCAATCCGGCAATCGGCTCTATTCTTGACGAGCAAAAGCTCAAGAATATTGTTTACCCGACCAAGCTCTTTCGTGCACGTCTAAACGAAGAATTTTTACGAGCAAACCGCACCCGTAAGCCCTTTTTATACATCAAGATGTATTCCCACCAATACGACTTTTTTGGTTGGGGAAGCCCTGACAAGACTGTCGAGAACACCTGGCGCATCAGTATCCTTACTATGTTTTCGCACTTGCGCTTTATCGATGTACTCGGCTACCTTTCTGACGGCAGCGGCCTCGGACTGATTCTATTAAATTCCGACCTATCTACGCTCGAATCCATCCGTAAAGAAATTCTACATAAGCTTAACGATGCAGGCCTCATCAAAACCCTCCGCATCAAGCCCAAGAAGCCCATTTTCGAAGCTTTTCTGTACACGGGCTTACAAGAAAAAGAGAACCTTGAACTGACCGAAAAAATTGATGCCTTCAACAGCACCAACGGAAGTTTCTTTTCTCTCTCCCGTCTTAACCTGGACCACATCTGGGAACACCCACATACCATACGCTTCCGTCACATGATTAAGCGTATTGTCGACATTTCCTGCACAAGCGTTGCCATTCTCCTGTGTTCTCCGCTGCTGCTGTTCTGCGCCGCAGCCGTCAAGATTAGCGACCCCAAGGGTCCCGTCATCTTTAAGCAGACGCGTGTCGGCAAGAACGGCAAGCTGTTTACCATGTACAAGTTCCGCAGCATGTACGTAGATGCCGAAGAACGCAAAAAGGAACTCATGGCTCAAAACGAAACAGGTGGCAAGACCTTCAAAATGAAGAACGACCCGCGTATCTATCCGTTCGGCCATGTGCTGCGCAAGTTCAGCCTCGACGAACTCCCGCAGTTTTTCAACATCATCAAGGGCGACATGTCTATCGTAGGACCACGCCCACCGATTCCGTCCGAAGTTGCCGAATACGAACCGTGGCACCGCATGCGCCTGTCCGTTACCCCCGGTCTTACCTGCATTTGGCAGGTGAGCGGCCGTAGCAATATTTCTTTCGAAGGCCAGATGCGTCTTGACAACGACTACATTAAGCGTAACGGAAAACTGAGCGACGACTTCTCCCTTATCCTCAAAACCTTTAAGGTCGTATTCAAAGGCGAAGGAGCATATTAACCATGAGCAAGCTGATGGCACACATCCTTGTCGGAGTTCTTGTAGCGGCAGTCCTGATGTTTATCAAGAACATGCTTCTCCCAGAAAGCCTACGCACCTCCGAAGCATTCGACACATTCATCAGCCTGTGCTACGTGGCATGCATCGTGGTTCCGTGCGCCATCTATTTTGCAAAAAACAAACCCGGAACCAACAACAAGGGCGAACGCATCGAATAAGGCTTACGCCTCTATTAATTACACCGTATTACAAAAGGACTGTTTTAGCAACAGTCCTTTTAAATTTTGTTTCAGTGATTGTTTCGAGAATTAGTTCTTTCGGCAGCGCACGGCTGCGGCTGCGCCGAGGGCAATCAGCAGCACGGCGGCAACCAAGCTGACCCCAACGGTTTTGTGGAACGGGGCACTGCGGTATTCCATGCGAACTTCAGATTTACCCGCCGGAATCTGCACGGCGCGCAAGGTTCCAAAAGCCTTGTAGACCTTAGCTTTTTTGCCGTTCACATAAGCCTTCCAGTACGGGTGATAGTTACCAGCAACAACCATGAAGCCATCACGGTCCGCATTCACGCTGAACACCTGCGTATCCATTTTAGGCGAAGCGATCAGCTTTGCAAAACCCTGAATCGGACCCTTAGCAGCCACGCTACCCTTGCCATCAAATTCCGGAGTTTCGGACAAAATAACCTTTTCGCGGTAGAAGAACTTACCCGGTTCGTCGCCGAATTCGGGAGCGGCGGGTGTGGCTGGTTTCGCAGCCACGGCGCTCGCAGAATCAGCGGCGGCGCTATCGGCCGGTGCAGCGGTGGAATCAGTAGCAGGTTCTGCCACCGGTTCAGCAACCTTCTGTTCACGAATAGCCGCCTGCGTCTGCAGCGTCTTGATGGCAGCGGAATCATCCATCACGACGGCTTCGCCGTAGAGATAGGCCTCGCCCATTGCCGTCGGAATCGGCATGTAGGTCGTTCCCTGACGGCTATCGAAAATAATGGCGCCCACGTTCATCAAGTCGAGGAATGGATGCACTGCCGTCGGATCATTGATATTCATCAAGTAGTTAGCATCCTGCTGACCGCCGCGGAACGCACGATAGCACGCCAGTTCGTTATCGTGAATGCCGTCGGCATTGCGCATGTGGTACTGCGAGAAGATGTTTCCGCTCAAGGCCTTGTTGCGGGAAAGCGAAAGCACGCGCGGCGTATTCAGCGGATCCGCCTTATACGGAGCCTTGATGGCAGCAATCACCGGATTGGTCGGCTGCAGATATTCGTTTGCAGGAACATTCTGGATGAACGCTCCGTTGATAAAGAAGAGTTCAAGGCCTGCAGCAAGCGCAAGAACGCCCGCCTTCTGTGCCACCGGAGCCTTCCACCTGGCAACGAACAGGGTCACCGCGACAATCACCAGCACCAGCACAAAGCCAGGGACAGCCTTGCCGGCGGTCGCATTCATCACAATTTCGTTAAGCGGCTTAAAGTAAGGCGCGGTAACAGAATCTTCCAAAAGCTTCTGGCCGCTCATAAGCATCACACCCAGGTAAGCAAAGCCGATAAAGATGCAGGCCTGCAAGGCACGCGGAGTTCCCGGGAGTCCCTTCTGGAAAGCTTCGGTCAAGTTTGCAATCGTAAGCTTTTTCTTCTGGTCATCGAGGCTCATCACGCCAAGGCAGAGGGCCGCATAAAGAATCATCACCACCAAGCCGACAGGGCCAATGAAAGTCGTCCAGGCAAAACGAGCAATTAAGGCAAGCACCAAAAGGACGCCATACATGACAGAACCATGCAACAGAGCGCGATGATTATCTTCGGCTTCGGCAGCCTCTTCGGGAGTCTTTGCGTCGCCAGAAATCGCCTTAAGCACCGGGCCCGCCATCATTACCAGCAAAAGCGGCAACCAGAACAGGGCCATACCCGGAGCGCGGAAGTTCTTGACGCCGGGAAGCACATTATACCACAGCTTGAACAGCGGAGAATGGTCACCCATGCCGTAGCTCAAAGCAACGACAGCGCCCAGACCCCAGAACGCCGCATAGCGACGCTTGCCCGGCAAAAACAGGCAAAGGAATCCAAGGAAGGTCAGCAAGGCGCCCGCATTGTTATGGTCTAGTTTGAACGCATTGTGGCCCCAATAGAACGGAGAACCGCCCTGCAACTTGCGGTATTCATCCATCGAAAAACTCACAAAAGAGGAACCTTCGAGGTCACCTGTCTTTTCGTTCTGTTCGTAAACGTCTACGCCCACAAAGCCCGGCAACAGAATCTGAGCCATTTCTTCTTGGTGCAAGGACCAGCTAACGGCGTGGCCGTAATTGGTGTGGCTGTCATCGCCACGCACCGACTGCGTTGTCGTGTACATGTAAGGAGGCACAATCTGGAAGCAAGAAAGCGCAAGGCCAAAACCGAGACCCACCGCCGCAAGGCCGAGACGCTTGCCACGAGTCTTCAAGGCATCGCAATGGAAGGCGACTTCGTAAAGCGTATAAAGGCCAGCACCCCACAGGAACAAGTAAGTAAGTTGCAGGTGCGAACCGAGAATCATCCACGCAACAGAGAGCGCAAGCACTATCATATAGGGAATGCTACCCGAGCGGACAATCTTCCTAATAGCGAGCAAAGCAAGCGGAGCAATCGCAAAGACCATCATCTTGCCGTCGTGACCACCATAGAGGTAGGTAAAGAACTCCGGCGAGAACGCGTAAAGCATGCCGAGTAGGCCCGCCCACCAACGGTTCCCCGTCAGGTTCCAGGCAAGGAGCATGGCACTCATAAAGGCCACCCACAGCGTCAAGATGAACTTGAAGCCCACGGCGCGGGCCGGGTCCATCAGGAACTGCACCCATACCAACGGGTGGTAGGCATCGGCAAACAAGGCGTCAATCGTGGGCACGCCACCTAGGCGAGTATCATCCCATTCCGTGAGCACGGCACTTTCGGCACGCAAAATGCGACTGCCGATACCGTTCAGCTGGTCACTGTTGAGCATGAGCTGATTGCTGTCAAACGCAAAATCGCGGAACACGATCAGCAAAATTCCAAGGAAAATGGCGGAAAGCGCCACAAAGAAAGCAGGCTTCTTGTTTAAGAAATTCATGCGGATAATGTAGTTAATTCGGAGTTCAGAATTATTAGGAACTATTATATACAAGCTACAAGAGCCGCTAAAAAACAGAAAGCACTAAAGGGCGGCCGGGAATCCAGCCGTCTTAATCAAAAAAAATGTTTTAAAATTACTCTTCCGACTTGTCTTCGAGCTTGTCGTCGGCAGAAGAATACTTAATAAGGCAATACACGCCAAAAGCCGAAATGATGCATGCGGCGGCAATTGCGACATACTTGATAATCTTACCCATGATATTCTCCTATAAAAAGCGCTTTATCCTAATATACACAAAATTTTGCAAAATGCGCAATGAAAAATGCGTAATTTTTGCAAAAATATAGCCCCATAACCAACGTTTAGGGGCTACAAGAGTTATTTAAGAGTCACACTCTGGCTTATTCCATTCACGCGAACAATGTAATTGCCAGGCGTCTGCAGGGTAATGTTCGTCGTTGTTCCAGCAAGCGACTTCATAGCAACCAAGTGACCCAGGCTATCGAAGATGCGGACATTTCCGCCCTGCGTATTGGAGAGCGCAATCGTCATTCCATTCACCGCAAGATTGAAAGTCTTTTGCGGAGTTGCCATCACCACCGTCGTATGTTCTTCGGAGGAACTACTTTCCTGCTCCGCGGAACTCGAAGAAGATTGCTCAGAAGACGAGGACTTCGCCGAAGAGGACGAACTCTTTTCTGATGATGAAGACTTGGCTTCGCTCGATGAAGATTCCTGCTTTGCAGAAGAACTACTTGAAACAACGCTAGACGAGCTCTGTTTTTCAGAAGAACTCGAAGGCGGAGCCACAGAACTAGAAGATTCATCCTTTGAAGAACTAGACGACTGCGAAGCCGAGGATTCTCCCGAGGATGAAGAACTCGAAGTCGGTTCAAACATGGCAAAATATGCAGCATTCCCGGAAACCGGAACAATTTCGGGAGTCCACCCCACAAACATTGCGTTTTCCCTCTTGGGCGCATTGGCTATATATTTGGGAACTTCCCCATACACAAGGCTTTCGCTTTGCAGAACTTTTTCGTCATCATAAAAGTTCACTGTATAATACAGGACATCGTATCTCGCAACAAGAACCATCCCCGGTTTAATTGTCACACCAGACAATTTCGTATCGCCATTAAACCAACCCAAAAAGGTTCGACCAGCTCTACTCGAAGTCGGCAACGGGCTTGCATTGAGCGAGGACGAATTAAGTACGTATTTCGCGATAGTATCTCCATCGATGATAAACGGAACAATATTCAGCGCAGAATCCTTCTTTACATAGGAGGCATACAAATAGGCATCGCCATATATCAGAGATTGCGGAGAAAGCGCCAGCTTTTCAGTCTCATCCACCCAAAAACCAAATTGGTACGAGGGATCAGATTCACTCGGATCAGGGCCTTCCGGAATATCCTTTATATGCCTTGTGTTGTCCGTAAAGCTTTTTCCTATGGAATAGGTTTGCGTCCTTATAATTTGTGAATCGTCCCAAAATCCTATCCTGTAAATAGGAGCGTTAAAATTATCGGCAATAACAGGGTAACCACTATCCCTGTAGCTCCACATTTCTGAATTCTTATATTTTCCATAGCAAGTATTCAGATTCCAGGCAAATTCATCGCTTTGCATCTCAGTAGAAGTACGAGCAAACACACTGGTATCGCTATCTAAGCCAAGCCTGGACTTATCAATATACGAGCAACTATCTTCGAAAATTCCCAAAACCATTTTCCCGTTTATCATAATTGTATCGGCAACGCTGAAATTTCCGGCTCGTTTGGTTAGCCCCTTATATATGGGATAAAGCACGGATTTATCTTTTGTCGCACCCAGAATCAAATTGCCCTTGTTCATACAGCCCTTCACCGTTTCTACAAACAAAGCAATACCCGCAACCCGACCACTCAATGTATCTTCTGCATTTACTTCTATACGGCCCTTATTAACGCAATACGTGACGGTCTCCACTTTTTCTGCAACACCGGCAATGAACCCACCGTAGATTTTGGCAATATGTATATCGCCGTAGTTCGCACATCGGATTACATCTGTGTTGGGACTTTCGCTCACAATCCCACCCAAGACAACATTTGCATCATTATCATCACCACTAAGATTAATATTTCCGTAATTTGCAGAATTAACTACGGAATCAATCCCGTTTCCATAACCCAAAATACCACCAACATAGATATAGTTTACGTTCTGATTTTCAATATTTCCATAGTTTTCTACGCCGTCAATAAAAAGCCAACTGTACTTATTATGACCAACAATGCCCCCCATTTGATATGCTTTTCGTGAACCATAAATATTCCCCTTATTAACAACATTCGTAATCAAATTACGGTCAAGATCAGACAATTGATAATCATCGTAACTGCTATAGAGAGTCCCGACAATGCCTCCCAGCACATACCCCGTTGTATCCAGCAAAGAACCTATATTTCCTTCGTTGATAGAATTCCTTATTTTAAAACTGGATGTTACCCAACCTTTTTCACCAGTATAAGACTCGAACGAGCGGAACCATCCAAAGAAACCTCCCGCATACATGCCAGAAATATCAGATTTATTTACAAAATCTTCAACAGTCCATTCGCCCATGCCAATCGCTGCAACACCGCCATTCCTTGTAGAATCCTTGAAATTTTTAGACACCGTAAAAAGGGCCTCGTTTACACTTGCCCTAATCGAAACGATGCCGACAGTATCCGAATAACCGACAAAACCGCCATTGTGTTTACCCGCCAATTCGCCTTTGTTTTTTGAATTATAGATATCCAGCAATTTCTCCGCACGTCCAACAAAGCCTCCACTATAAAGCACTCCCGCAACGACACCTTTATTTTCTGTATAGCCAATATCAACAAAACCGGCACTTCCACCAATAATGCCTCCTGCATACGACGACGTCTTAATCAAGCCATTGTTCACAGACTTAGAAATTCGGACATTCGCTCCACTTGCAACATAACCGATAATTCCACCCGAATATCCCGCACGACCAGAAGGAGGATAAATCTCGCCATTATTTACACAATTATTGATAACAGACACCTGAGTCGAATCCCCGACAATTCTACCCACAATACCGCCATTTCCAAAATGCTGAATCCAGCCTTCATTTCGCGAGTCAAGAATCGTCGTCGCAGAGGCGACCCCCACTATGCCACCTGAATAGCCATATCCAGAAACACCACCAAAATTGCGGCAATCCCTGATAACGGCACCATGACCCACATCTAGTTCCTTTTTGGCAAGTCTTCTTTTGGACCACCCCACAATGCCTCCCGCAAGCGAGTCTATCACAAAGCCGTGGAATTCGCAATTTACAATAGAGTCTCCATTAAATTCTCCCACTACGCCACCAGACCTGGTCGCTCCCTTTCGGCGTCCACGAATATACGCGTTTTCGACAGTCAAATTCTTGACCACGCCACCTTGGCTTACGACACCAAAAAGGCCTCCCGCATAATACAGAGAATCCACAAAAAGTCCCGAAATCTTGTAACCATTTCCGTCAAAAATCCCCATGAATCCGACAGAATCACCTGTCACATTTCCTATCGGTACCCATGTCGTAGCGTTAGTCGTTACAGAATCCTCCGTTAATACAATGTCATTGGCAAGGATTGCATTGCTATTCGTGTTCCCTCTGTTGACCAAAGACGCAAACCAAGCCAAATTTTCGGGAGTCTTGATTTTATAGAAAGTCTTCCCCTCAATATCGACGCTATCGGTTGGTATTTTTATTCCGCCATTCCAGTCAGCGTAGAGCGATGTCGGCAAAAGTATAGCTACAGCCGCAAGAAACACTTTCAAAGCCGAAAAACGGCTTGAACGGGAGGGGCTGGTTTGGACGGTCATAAACGGCTCCTTATTAAGGGGATTTTCCCTAATATAGATTATTTTGTCTATTTTGTAAAAAAAACTATACATTATTTGCGTGAAACATTTTATTCAAAGCCCTTACATTTTGTTTCACACTATTGCATAAACAGCGCGAATTTTCACATCCTCATTCACTTATGTGAAACATTTATGCCAAAATTCACTCAATTCGTTTCACACATTAAAAAAAAAGATTATCTTTACAGTCATGGAACACCAAGCCCTGATAGCAGACCTACTCAACAAAAAGAACATCCTCATCAAAGACCTGAACAGTCTCGTTTGGGGCAGCATCGAGGTTCGGGAACGCGATGGAAAGTCCTACATCTACATCCATAAGCGAGACGGCGGCATTTCCAGGACGCAGTTTATCGGCGACTACTCGGAAGCGCAGTTCAACCAGATAACGAAGAACAACATCGAGGCCCGCAGCCTAAAACGGAAAATCCGCGAACTTGCCAAGGAGCTAAAAAAGCTAGGGTACGAGGAGGGCGAACTTTCCGAAGCCGTCAAAAAAAACATCGACCTCGCCAAGCGGAACATGGTGGATTCCATCTACAAGCAGGCTAGGCTCGAAGGCATGGCAGTCACGTTCCTGGACACCGAGACCGTTGTCGAGGGCGGGCAGATAAGTAATCTCTCCGTAAGCGACGTGCAAAAAATCAACAACCTGAAACACGCATGGCAGTTCATCCTTGACGAAGGCGTGGTAACCGCCCCCTCGGACTACAACATCCTTTGCTACATCAACAAACTTGTAGAAGAAGGCTTCTATTACACGGCGGGCGCCCTGAGGGACGTGCCCGTGAGCATCGGCGGAACCGCATGGAAGCCCGAGATTCCTATCGAGGGCGTGGTAAGAAACGATCTGCAAGAAATTCTCGCCATCGAAGACGTGTACGAGAGGGCCATAAAGGCGCAGCTGTACATTTCAAGAGGCCAGCTTTTTATCGACGGGAACAAGAGGACCGCAACACTCTTCGCGAACCACATCCTGATTTCCAACGGTTGCGGCATCATCGTTGTGCCAGAGGAACTGGTGCCCGAGTACAAGAAATTGCTGATTGCCTTTTACGAGACAAACGACAACACGGATGTATTCAAATTCCTTTTCGACAACTGCCTGTTGAAGCTCAGATAAAGCGAGTCAACCCGAACGTTCCTTCCCCACATCTAAAGAATCATTCACCCCTATTTAAGTGTTACCACGTCGCTTGATCCGTTCACCCGGACAATGTAGCTGCCGGGAGTTTGCATAGTAATTGCAGTTATCCCCGTTGCCGAGAGCGGTTTTGAAACAACCAAATGGCCGAGCGCATCGAAGATGCGGACATTTCCGCCCTGCGTATTGGAGAGCGCAATCGTCATTCCATTCACCGCAAGATTGAAAGCCTTTTGCGGGGTTGCCATCACCACCGTCGTATGCTCCTCGGAGGAACTACTTTCCTGCTCCGCGGAACTCGAAGAAGATTGCTCAGAAGACGAGGACTTCTCCGAAGAAGACGAACTCTTTTCTGATGATGAAGACTTGGCTTCGCTCGATGAAGATTCCGCAGAAGACGAGCTGAAACCTATAGGCTTGCAAGAGAACCAGTATTCAGCATCCTTTGTTACAGCAGCCACAGTCGGAATCCAACCACCAAATTCATAGCCATCAAGATCACAAGCAGGAATTTCTCCTCTATATTCAGGCATTTTTCCATACGCAACGGAATCCGACTGTAGCGTTTTCATACCGCTAACAAATGACACCTTATACATTATCGGCTTATACTTGGCCGTCAAAACCGTTATTGTTCCTGGAGCAACCTTATCTCCAGCTACTCCAACCTGCTGACTACCATTATACCACCCAACAAAGACATGCCCTTCTTTAGCAGGAGCTTCCGGCAACGTCACCGTTACCGTATTATCACTGACTACATAACTAGTAATGACATTTCCACTTTCATCTACAAAGGATAACGTGCCTGCCGATGAATTCTTAGGAATATACATAGCATAAAGGCTATCATCCGCATTAATAATCGATTTCGCAGTCACCGCATAATCTTCAAGCCCCCAGTACCCAAACTTCAAGTCTTCATCGCCGTCAGTCGGATCAGGAGCATCCGGCATCTTAATGATGTTGCCCTTATAATTTGTAAAGCTGGAATCTATTTTATAAGTATAAATGCTCAACACCTTTGAAGAATCCAGGAAGGTCACCTTATAAATCGCATGATTGCTTTCATCTGCAAAGACTGGATAATTCTTGCCGCTCTGGCTCCACAAGCCTAAATTAGGCCGTTCCCCGTTGCATGAATTCAACATCCATGCAAATTTTTCGGTCTGCATTTCTGCTGTAGTCATTGCAAAATCAGGCAACGTATCCCCTTCTGCAGGCATCAAATTTTTGTCATAGAAAACGCAACTTCGACCACTGAACATTCCATTTCCAGGAACCAGAATTCCATTAACTGCAACAGAATCTGTTATAGAAAGGGTTCCCGACTCAATACCACGAATATCACCCGTATAGGAATAAGCAGACCACGCCCCAGAATTCCAGTGATCATTGACAATATACTTACTATTTGAATTCATCAAAACACGACCCTTATTTATATTCGCCCCTAATCGTGGGCGATCAGAATAGGAACCATGGCGCCCCACATGAATGCCAGCGGCATTAGCACTATACGTCTTTTCACCCATATTCAAATAAACCCGTCCCTCATTTTCACAATAACGAACCAAATTCTCAGCAAAACCCACAACGCCCCCAGCATACGCCCGAATGGTTTCTTTTCCTAGCGTTTGTCCCTCAAAATTCACATCAGCATGATTTTTACAATATTCTACAGAATCAGCATACCCAGCAACCCCTGCAGCAACAACCTGAGACATACTATAATTTGAGCTATCAGAATGAACCGATACACCCCCTTCATTTATTGAATAAAATACATTTCCTGCATAGCCAGCAACTCCGCCAACAAAATAAGATTGGTCAGACATTCCCTTTAGGTCTGCACTCACTTTCCCATAATTTATACAATCCTGTATATATGCTCTTTCCGCATATCCAGCAATACCGCCAACCCCAAAACCATTAAAACCGTATGTATAAACACCTGATATATTTGCGAAATTTTTTGAGTTTTTCACATAGGTATTCGGAATTATTTTATCATCATCAATGCTACCGACAATTCCACCCATAGCACCACTCCCAGAAATGGAGCCCTCGTTCGTACAGTTTTCTATCACGATATAAGCATCATATCCCACTCTACCGTTATTAGAGGATCCACGACCAAAACCTAAAATTCCACCAGACGTGCCGTTATACGAAGTTGCATATAGCGAATCCGCATTCACACATTTCGAAATAAGCAGAGTATCCCCCTGAAAAGAATAGACTATTCCTGCAGCACTATTTCCACGCAAAACAGCATTGTTCCTTGCGTTACTAATGTCTATAAAAGACCACTTAGCACCAGAACCTCCAATAATTCCTCCCGATGCAGAGTTATTCATGTACCCCCTGTTAACAACATCCCTAATAACAGCATGAGATTCATATAAGCCCCCAATAAAGCCTCCACAAGTACCTCCGTTTTCTATTTTACCCTCGTTGACCGCTGTAAAAATATTCACATGACCATTGCTGAAACCCATAAAGCCGCCCATACTATTTTTCTTGGAACCATAGAGATTTCCCTTATTGACACATTCCTCAAACTGGGTCGTCGATATCGGTTTCGATTCGCCAACAAAGCCGCCAATGGCTGACGAGGACTGCTTCGCTCCATAGATAATGTTTGCCACATTCGTATCATTAAAAAAGAACGCCTTGTTTTCAACATACCCCACAAATCCACCTACGGCCCCCGTATTTGTAGCACTGTCTAAAGCGCAATCACCTACAGTTCTGTAAAAATGAACAGAGCCTTTTACGCTACCCACAAAGCCACCAGCATAGTATTTGGAACCAATCTTGGCATTCGAACGAGAATGAACAATAAAGTTGCGTCCCGTCAACTGTCCCGCAAGGCCTCCTGCTAAACTATCGGCAAGAACAGTCCCTGAAACCTGAACATCTATAATAGAATCTCCGCCAAAAGAAGCTGCCAAAATACCAGCAATTCCATTATCACCTTGAGCCAAAGCATTGTCCAGTTTTAGATTCTTGACAACAGCCCCTTCTCCAATAAAACCAAAAAGACCGGCGTATTTACCTTGACTATAGAACCCCGACACTTTGTAACCGGCGCCATCGAAAACACCATTAAATGTCGTTGAGTCCGTTCCAATTGGAATCCATTTGATTGTTTCTGAAGAAACCTTACTAGAAGTAATCGCAACATCATTTTTCAGAATTGCATTATAGTTAGGATTTCCCTTGTTAACTTGGGTCGCGAGCCACGCCAAATTTTCTGCTGACTCAATTTCATAGAATGTCTTACCCTCTTTTTCGATGGTCGAAGGCTTTTTTACGCCACCGGTCCAATCGGCAAAAGCCAGGGGGCATACGAATAAAAGGGCTGCAATCAGTTTTTTGAGCATAGAGTCCTCGTTGTGCTATCGGAGTAAATATAGCTTAAAACGGTCAAAAGGTAAAGAAAAAAAAACAAATACGTAAGAAGTGTGATAAAGAGCATATTTTCAGCTACAATATCACTTCTTTTTCAGAATCATGCAGATAACGGGCAGTTTCTTGTCGACTTCGTTTTCGCTCGGGATGATTTCGCTGGAAACGACTTCGCAGTTGAATTCTTTGACAAAGAATTCAAGCTGACTGCGGTCAAAGCCAAGCCAAATATGACCATGCGTAGTGCGGAAGGATTCCTCCTTGTGCTGCGCCAAGTCAAGCAAGGCAAGCGTTCCGCCGCGTTTGAGGATACGAACCGCTTCCTTAAGGGCGAGGCGCGGATCCTTGGCGTGGTGAAGAACCTGGCTCATAAGCACGAGGTCGGCGAAATTATCGGGCAAGCCCGTATTGACCATGTCGGCCACCTTAGGTGACACATTCTGGATATTCTTTTGCTTTAAAATTTTCTGCAGCCCCGAAACCACCTTAGGGTCACAATCGAGCGCCGTCACACGCTTGCAACAGTTGCAAAGCATAAGTGTGAGGTCACCGCCCTCACCGCAGCCTACGTCAACTGCATTTTCGAACGGGTACATCAGGTGGCCGAACAGGCTGATTTGCGCCTTAAGGCTACCGCCAGCCTGATCCAACTTATGAATTTGCCCCTTGGTCTCGTCCGTGCGATCTTCGAGCACCTGAGCGGCTCTGCACTTAAGAATATCCTTGTCCGGGAGTTCCTCGTAGGCTTCGCGAATCATCGAAATCATACGGTTACTCATGTACAAGTCTTCGCTCAGGCGGTAATAGGCCTTGATGCCGTCGCGGCGGTCCTTAAGCAAGTTACATGCCGAAAGCTTAGCCAAATGACGGCTGGCATTACTCTGGTGGATGTCAAGAATTTCCTTGATTTCGTTGACGGTGAATTCCGCCTGATCCAAAAGCAACAAGATTTTGAGGCGCATTTCGTCGGAAATGGCTCCGAAAAGGTCCATGCTGGGTACAATCGGTTCGCGAGTATTTAAAGAATCAGCCACAAATGCTCCATTCAGTTTCTTTTAAGCAATATAATTTTTTTAGCTTAGGAGCTGTATGCGTTTTTTCAAAAGGTCACTGATTGTAGCTGTTTCGTTCTTAGTAGGGTTTGTACAAGCTTCAGAAAACGAACGCCCCACCTACAAACTATCCCTTGAAAACGATATTCCCGTTACCTTGGCTGCCGGAGGCATGTTTGGAATGGGAATGTTCCTTTATTCCCGCATGGACACCCCAAAAACTCTAAAAGACAAAGACGATCTATTGCCTTGGGACAAACCCCTAGCCGGCCGCTACAGCAAAAGCGCCGATAAGGCAAGCGACATCGGCTCCGTTTTTGCCCTTGGCCCACTGGCGGTAGGGGGCATTGCCTGGTACAACGGAAACTCTACCGGGGGTGAATTCGCAACCTTTACCGTAATGCTTTTGCAGGCCGTCGGCATCGGAAATGGAATCAACCTGGCCATGCGCTCCCTTGAGATTTGGCCCCGTCCCTACATGTATACCGAAAATGGCGAAGGCAAGGAAAAAGCCGAAAACGCCAAGGGCGAGGCATACGGATCGTTCTTTTCGGGGCATGCCACCGCCGCCTTTACGGTTGCAACCTTTACCGACCAATGGTTCAGGACAACCTACCCGAATTCCCCGTACAAAGGAATCATGCGAGCATCCGCATACTCGCTCGCCACCCTTGAAAGCGTTCTCCGCATCGCAGCAGGTAAACATTATTTTTCCGACGTAGTTGTCGGGGCGCTCGTAGGCACCGGTGTTAGCATCGGAATTCTCGAAATGCACCGCAACCGTAACGAAAATTTTTCAGTATGGGCCGGGCCGGGTGTAGCGGGAATCACAATTCGTATATAACATAAAATTGTAAGTTTCGTTTTCTAGAACTCCTGTATATATTCAAAAGTGTAGGCGCCACAAAATGCCTCAGGAGTGCGTGAAATGTTCGGAATCAAGTTCAATCGTCTGGTCACTGCAACTGCAGTTCTCGCCCTTTGCTGTGGCGCAAGCTTTGCCGCCGGTCCCAAGAAGATGGGCATGCACAAGATGACGAAGGTTTCGGCTAAGAAAACGAACCTGGTGCATAAGGGCAAGGCCGCCAAGCTCGAACAACCCGAACAGAACCTGAGCGAAGAAGAACTTTTTGCCATCGCCCTCCAGAGCAAGAACATTTCTAAGGACGGAAACACCCTCACAGACTCCCGCGACGGCAAGACTTATAAGGTCGAAATCAAAGGCGATAAGGCATGGATGAAAAACAACCTCGCCTTCAGCCTTTCGACCCCCAAGCAGTGCCTGCTCGAAGAAGAAGGCAACTGCAAAAAATTCGGACGTTTTTACAGTCATAAAGAAGCCACCAAGGCATGCCCCAACGGCTGGCACCTTCCCGACGACGGCGAATGGCGCGACTACCAGAAGGACCAGTCCAAGCTCGACTGGAACAACCTGGGCAAGGGCGGCTGCAAGGACTGGGACGGCTACTGCGAAAGCAGCTCTACCGGTCACTACTGGTCTGCCTCCAAGGTCAAAAAGAATACCGCCCGTTCCTGGGAATTCCGCAGTGTCGCCCACAGCATCAACCGCACCGACGAAAGCCCAAGCAAGGGACTCTATGTGCGCTGCGTGGCAGACCTCCGCTAAGATTCTTCAACTTCATCCATCTAAAGAAGACCTCCCGACGGGAGGTCTTCTTTTTTCATCAACGCTCTTACGATAAAAAGCCCCCCCCCTGCTTTCGCAGGGGGCACAAAAACGGTTACTTCATTCCACCGACAACCAGATTCACAAGACCTGTTGCAAAGGCCTTGGCCTTCACCTTCTTGCCCTTTTCCTGCTTAAGTTCAAGAATCAAATGGTCAATGCAGAAATCATCATCTTCGCCGCCATACGTCACGTCAAAGCTGTAATCTTCAAAGTTAAACGTATCTTTATGCTTGCTGTCGGCATCATAATCGTTGTAAGCGGCCTCGCAATCACTCTGGCTATAGGCATAACGCTGCGTGAACGTAATCTTGCAGGTTCTAGAATTGTTCGACACTGTAATCACACCCGAATACGCCTTAAAGTCAGAAACCGTCACATAGATGCTCCCATAGAACAGCGAAAGCTCCGTGCAATTCACGGCACTGATTTCAGAAAGCATAGTCTCCTTATCAATGGTATCGCCTTCAGCAAGGAAGCTCTTATAAAAATCCGTGAGCTTATCATCCATATTCTCAAGAGACGGATTTTTCTTGGTAAACTGAGAGAAATAGTCCTTCATCAAGCAGGAGCCATTGTAGCGGATAACGGACTTGACCACACCATCGCTTCCTAAGCGCAATCCGTTCCTGAATTTTTTCGAATTAAATTCAGAATTAGAGGCAAAACCCACCGGGAATGTTCCATCCTCAAAATCGTACTTAACCTTATTATCCAGAGAATCCGTTACCGACAAGACATCCTTGTTCTGCGAGACCTTGTAAGACAAGGTGTCCCACTGTTTAGCATCGTCAGGGCCTACCAGACCGACAGAGGTTTCTTTACAAATCGGACGAATATACTTGAAGGTCGAATCCTTTTCGTTATACGTATATTTAGCCTTTTTCAGGACAATTTCAAAAGAATCCTCAAAGCTGAAAAATTCACTCGGCGGAGCGGACGAAGACTTGTCGTCACCGCAAGCGATAAGCACTAATGAAGAGGCTAACGCAAATGCAATTTTCTTAATCATATTTTCTCCGTTTTTTAAAATCAGATTTCACCCTTGAAGAAGGATTCAAAATCGATATCGCTTACCATGTCGACAACAAATTCAGGTTTATCCGTTAATTTATCCAGGTCCTGCTGTTTGGTCTCTCCGCATAACGGAAGCACAAAGCGGCAACCGCTGCGCTTGGCAAGTTCAAAGTCCGTATAGAGGCGGTCTCCCACAAACAAGATTTCTTCGGGCTTATATTTTTTCAAAAGTCCCGAAAGCATAGCTGGATTTGGTTTACCAAAACTACGTTCCGGTTCTACACCATAGGCTGTTTTAAGGAGCGCCATAAAACTGCCGATGTCAGGCACAGGGCCGTTGGCATCGGGACAAACAAAATCGGTATGCGTCACCCAGAAAGGAATTTTCCTTTGCACACGGAAAGACAGTTCACAAAGTTCACGGTAGTCAAAGCTATTATGGTAAGCAATCAGTACCAGTTCGGTGTCGGCGACATCGGGGCGAAGGTTGAGCGAGGGGTCTTGCGCCGCAAACCATTCCGTAACTTCGGGATTGGCAAAAAAGAAAACGTTCTTGATGCCCTCTTCATGGATCGCATCAAGCGAAAGGTACAGTGCCGAGATAATCGCGTCATCACTAAGCGGAAGTCCCATGACCTTGAGACGGTTCTCGTAGAACACAGGAGACTTGCTGGTATTATTGCTTAGGTAGTAGACCGGCACCTGTTTGGCCACGCGGCAAACTGTCTTGACGGCCTTAGGGTAAGGACGTCCACTCAGGTACAAGGTACCATCGAGGTCAAACACAACCGCTTTTACGGGCACGCACTTTTGCATATGAATGAATATAGTAATATTATAGAATGGGGGATGTTTCCCCCTTGCTTTAGCCACGGCTCAGCCTGCTCCGCACACGAACGTCCTCGCCTTCGGCTGCGGATTGTTCGCTTAGCGGTCAGGCTATCACCGCGTCTACCGCAACCCCTTCTACGGGGCCCCCCCCCGTAACGCCCCCCCCGAAGCATCACGATACAATAACTTTTTTATTTTTGCAGTATGAAAACTCCTGATAGCCGCTTTTACTGCCCGCTGATTTCAGTCGGCACAATCACCTTAGACGAAAACGAGAGCAGCCACGCCGTACGCGTGTGCAGGGCAGGCGTAGGCGACATTTTACAGTTGTCCGACGGGCTTGGACATTACGCCGATGCCGTCATCACCAAGGCCGATGCCAAGGCGTGCGAAGTACAGGTAGATTCTATCATCGAAGCGACTAACCCTCGGCCCAAGGTGTCGCTCGGGATAGCTTGCCTTAAAGACGACGCCTTGGAAGAAGTCGTATTCCATGCGGCACAGACAGAAATTGACAGCATCGTTTTCTTGCGGACCGACTATTCGCAGGAACCCAAGAACTCCGATTTGCACAAAACAGTTCGCCGCGCCGAACTCAAGAGTCTCGTAAGCCTAAAGCAATCCAAGAAACCCTGGTTGACACGCATCGAAGGTCCCGTCGAATTTTCAGAATGGCTGAAAAGCTATAAAGGCGACCTTATTCTTTGCGATATCGACGGCAAAGACGCCCCCGCCCTCGAAACCCTGGCTACCCCTGCCACGCTTCTTGTGGGCCCCGAGGGCGGTTTTTCACCTAAAGAAATTGAAGCAATCCAGAATTTTAAGGGGGGCGCGGTCCACGCCATGAAGCTCGGAAACACCCGTTTAAGGGCGCGCACCGCCGCAATTATCGCTATTGGCAAGATTGTCTGTTAAATTTATTCCATTTTTATTATCTTGTATGGTATAAAATTCTACACCTTGCATTTCGCAGTGGGCTAACAAGGGAGTTCTTATGATTTTGGGCTACTTAATAGGAGCGTTGATTATATCATTTGTCAACATGGGCATCCTTATGTGCCTAACCTCCAACCGGACCAAGTCGTACTATACGACCATGTTCCAGTTTATGACCATTCAAATCGCAGGGCACTTGTTCTTGGCCCTGTCCTCTAATATCGAAGAGGCCCTTCTTGCCAACAAAATCGCTTACGCTGGTGCAGTCTATAGCCCCATGCTCTTTATCTTAGGCGAACTCGCTCTCTGCAACATCAAAATTTCAAAAGCTTTCGAAGTTACCCTTTTTACCGTCGGCACCATCGTTTTTGGCCTGGCAGCAACAACAGGTTGGAGCGACATCTACTATAAAAGCATTCAGCTAATACAGAACAACGGCGTTACAGACTATGTCGCCGAATTTGGCCCGGCACACAGGCTTTTCGACCTGCTGCTCATTTTTTACCTAATTTCTGGCGTTTGCATTCTCATTTATTCACTCCTCAAGAAAAAGAACATTTCGTACAGGAACCTTCTCGGGCTCGCATCCATCGGAGTCTTTGGCATCAGTTCATTTTTTGTACTTCGCAGCTTACAATGCGACATGCTCCTGTTCCCGATTATCAACATCATCATTGAATTCACCATTATTATTATAGCGCACCGCGTTGGCAAATACGACATTCAGGCCACCATCCTCGATTCACTCGAGTTCCAAAACGAGAGCGCCTTTATCTCTTTCACCTTAGACAAGCGCTACATCGGCTGCAACAACATCGCTCTTGAACGTTTCCCGATTCTCAAGGATTTCCGAGTCGACTCCAAGATTTCGGAGGATAACGATCTCAGCAAAATTCTACTCAAGCAAATTGATGGTTTCGCCACCAACAACAATGGCCTAGCAGAAAACTTTCAATACGGTAAAATGCACTACAAGAGCTATTTGCGGAACCTGTTCCACGGCAACAAGATTTGCGGTTACATGTTCCGTATCGAAGACGACACCAAGATTCAGCGCTATATTAAGTTACTAGACCAATACAACAACGACCTGATCGCCGATGTCCGCAACAAAGACAGCCACATCAAGAACATTCAACAACAGATGATTCTTGGAATGGCGAACATGGTCGAATGCCGCGACCGAAATACAATAGGACATTTCCAACGCACGAGTGAAATCACCAGGATTCTTGTCGACGAAATGAAAAAAGACGACAACTTCAGGACACTTTCTAATTTCTTAGACAATGTCGCTAACGCAGCACCCATGCACGACCTCGGCAAAATAGCCGTCGACGACGCAATCCTTCGCAAGCCCGGAAAGTTCACCCCCGAAGAATACGAGGTCATGAAAACCCACGCCGAAAAAGGCGCCGCCATTGTCGAAAACCTTTTACGAGGAATAGAACCAGACGAAGTGGTCGGCATAGCACGAAACGTCGCCAACTACCATCACGAACGTTGGGACGGGACCGGCTATCCTAGACACCTCAAAGGTGAAGAAATTCCTTTCGAATCTCGAATTGTCGCCATCGCCGATGTGTACGACGCCCTGGTCAGCTTCCGCTGCTACAAAGAAAAGATGAGCTATGCTGAAGCTTTCGACACCATTGTCAGTGGCATGGGAACGCAGTTCGACCCCAAGCTCAAGAAATATTTCATCAACTGCCATAAGGAGTTTGAAGCCTATTATGACAGTTGCGAAAACAAATAATTTTTAAAGAGTCACCTTGACTTTTTCGCGCATGGCCATGACCTGCGCCTTGGCCTCTTCCACGGTGTTGCGGCGAGCAAGCAACACACCCAAGCGACGGTGGCCCTTGAGTTCGGGCTTGCCAAATAGGCGAAGCGCGGTATCCGGTTCAGCGAGAACTTCTTCCAAGCCGCCAAACTTCACATGGTCAGAATTGCCGTCGACCACAATCGCCTTCGAGGCACTCGGGCCGTGGAAAGCGATGTTCGGAATCGGGAGGCCGAGAATGGCGCGTGCATGCAGCGCAAATTCAGAAAGATCCTGGCTGATAAGCGTCACCATGCCGGTGTCGTGCGGACGCGGAGAGACTTCGCTGAACAGGACTTCGTCCTTGCAAACGAAAAGTTCCACACCGAAGATGCCGCGACCGCCGAGGGCGTCCGTCACCTTCTTTGCAATCACCTTGGCCTGTTCCAGCAGTTCCGGCTTCATCGGCTGCGGCTGCCAGGATTCCTGATAGTCGCCACCCACCTGGTGGTGACCGATCGGTTCCAAGAAGCTCGTGCCCGCCACATGGCGAACCGTGAGCAAAGTAATTTCGTAATCGAACGGCACAAAGCCTTCCACAATTACGCGGCTGGCGTGGCCCGTGCGGCCTTCGTGCTGAGAAATATCCCAGGACTTCTGGATGTCGGCTTCGGTCTTAATGACACTCTGGCCGTGGCCCGAGGAACTCATCACCGGCTTGATCACGCACGGGATGCCGATTTCCTTGACTGCTGCCTTGAAATCTTCAAAATTATCGGCGAAGCGGTACGGGCTCGTCTTGATACCGAGTTCTTCGGCGGCGAGTCGGCGGATACCTTCGCGGTTCATGGTAAGCTTGGTAGCCTTGGCCGTCGGAATGACATTGTAGCCTTCCTTTTCCATTTCCACGAGCGTGTCGGTCGCAATGGCTTCGACTTCGGGAACAATGTAGTCCGGCTTTTCAAGTTCAATCACGCGGCGAAGTTCAGCACCGTCGAGCATGTTAATCACGTGGCTGCGGTGAGCCACCTGCATGCCGGGAGCATTGGCGTAACGGTCCACGGCAATCACTTCGACGCCAAGACGCATCATTTCGATGATGACTTCCTTGCCCAGTTCGCCTGCTCCACAAAACAGCACCTTGGTGGCGCTAGAACTTAGAGGGGTACCGATTTCTGCCATAATAAAACTCCTTGATTTGACCGAAATATAAAAAAAGCGGGCTTACGCCCGCCTTTTTCAAAGAGCGACACTCCCAAGATTAGCCTTCTTCGAGGGCTTCCTTGTATTCGTCGACCGTCGCGATGTATTCGTCAATCATGTCGTCCTTAGAATCCAAGTAGGCAAGAATCTGTTCCAGATGTTCCTTCTTGAACACGGCCTTGAGCTGACGACTTGCGTGTCCCTTATAGCCCCATTCCTTGAGGATTTCGTCGGTCACCACGAAAGCGTCGTTCATCGACACAAAGCGCATCGGACCATAAACAGCCCAGTTGTGTTCCATCTGCATGCATTCCGGTTCAGGCAGTTCGGGATTAGCCATGTAACGCTGGATATGACGGGTACGCACGTCCTTGATCTTGTCGACGCGCATGTAACCCATAATCAAGTACTTGTTGCGGAGTTCGGAATCGCTCAGGCCTTCGTAACGGGTGCCAAACAGAATATAGCGGCTCTTTGCCTTGAGGATTGCGTTGATCGCCTTCACGTTATAGCAGCTCATCAGGCCATAGGTGCTGGTTTCGTAGTTGGGTTCATAAAGGAAACCCTTACCGTTTTCGTTGAGCTGGTCGCGGACCGGCATTTCGGACTGGTGGCTGGTTTCGACGTAAAGCAAGCTACCAGCTGCGTTGCCGCGGTAGTCCTGCCAACCTTCGAGATTGATCTGTGTTTTAGGCATTTGTCATCCACTCTAGTTAGGTTAAACTTTGGGAACCCCGAACTTTAGGCCCGGAGTCCCCTTTTTATATAAATCTTACAATCAGACTACTTGTGGTAGTCCGTTGCTTATTTTCAGTATGCAAGATACAAATTTATAAGCTAAAAGGTAATCGACTGAGCCGAAAAACCGGTCATTCCAAAGAGGGAAGCCCCTTTTTCGAAGAATTTTGCTGTATCGGTCGTCAAAAACTGCGTTTTTCCACTTTTTGTAAGGCGACATTCCATTTCTGGGTGGCGTTTCAGGTAATCGACCGTCTTTTCGGCCACGATATCCCCCTGGAACACCAATCGGACATTTTCAGGGAGTGCAGAGCGGATAGCCCCTTCCAAAAGCGGATAATGGGTGCACGCCAACAAAAGCGTATCAATTTTTGGGTCTTCGCGTAAAACAGCGTCTATATCCTTTTTTACAAAAAAGCGTGCACCATCCGAATCACGTTCACCATATTCCACCAGTGGAACCCACATAGGACAGGCATGCTGCGTCACGTGCAATTCCGGATAAAAATGCTTGATTTCTATCAGGTAACTCCCCGAAGAAACCGTCCCCATCGTCCCAAAAATGCCAATATGGCCAGACTTGCTAAACTTACCGATTTCTTCGGCGGTAGGCCGCACAATACCAAGCACACGCTTGTCCGGGAACTCGTAGGGTAAAACATCTTGCTGAATGCTACGGAGCGCCTTGGCCGAAGCTGTATTACAGGCCAAAATCACCAGCGGGCATCCGCGGCTGAACAGCTCGCGCACCGCCTGCAGCGTGTAGCGGAAAATTGTCTCGAAACTGCGGGAGCCATAAGGGGCGCGAGCATTATCGCCCAAATAAAGGTAATCATACTGCGGCAGGACCTTCTGCAAGTTCCGTAAGATTGTGAGTCCGCCGAAGCCCGAATCAAAAACGCCAATCATAAGGCGTCCTCCATCATCTTGTGGACCATCGGGAGCATGTCGACCTTGGGGTCAAATTTTTCTTTTTCACGGCGACATTCCAAAACATCTACCGGAGCAAGCACCTTCACATTTACCTTGTGAATCCCGTAATCAGCACGACGTTCCCACGCAAGGCTCGACCCCTTGATCACCAAGGGAATCAAAATAGCATCGTTTTCGCAAGCAAAACGGAACACGCCGCTCTTAAAATTACCAAGCGCACCGGTCTTGCTACGAGTCCCTTCGGGGAAAATAAACACACGAACATTCCCTTTTCTTTCGGCAATTGCCTTGCGCACCGCCACGGCGGCGCCGCCTTTTTCACGGTTCACCAGAATGCAGCCAATCTTATGCATCCAAAAATGAAGAAACGGAATCTTGCCTAGCGACTGTTTTGCCACAAAGCCTACCGTCTTTTGAATAGCCAAGAACACAATAGGAATATCGGCAAAAGAGTTATGGTTTCCAACAATAAAGACGGGGCGGCTCCAGTCTACCTTGCCAAGCTGCGCCTGATCTTCTATCGTCAAATCAATACGGAGCATCTTCATGCAGAATCTCGAGAAATCCTGAATCTTATGGTCCAGCCAAGCCTCGAAATTTTTACCGTAATAGGACTTGGTAAATGGCAGCGTCAATATATACATCAGCATATACCCAAGCACCATCACTACTACATAAATTTTAAAAAAGATAACAGGCATAATCGGTTCCGTACTTCGATTCTGAATCTTTGCAAAGGGAACCTCTTTGTAGTCGCCTTTGGGCAAAAATCTCGAAGCTTTAAACTTTCGCAATTTGCCTTTCCAAAATCTACGCTTGCAATATAACAAAAAGAGACATGCTTCGGCACGGGTCACCCCTACGTAATAGAGCCTACGTTCTTCATCTAGCTGTTTTTGGCGAGCTCTGTGATTCCCCGCACATTCTCCGGGCGTAAGTTTTTCGCAAAGACCCGCATAGTAAACTACCGCATATTGCAGCCCCTTGGAGGCATGGACCGTTTCGACATGTACACCGTCTTCAACAGTCACTTCGGAAGAATCCTCCCCCGATTCCGTTTCGCCCCCACTTTCAACGGTATCCCCAGCAACAGGTATTTCGTAGTCGCGTAGCGCCTGTTCATAGTAAAGTCGCTGACGGTTATAGCGCACCAGAATCGCAAAATTTTTCCACTGGAGGTCATAACCCAGGCGAAGCTCCTTAATAGAAACTATGATTTTTTGAATTTCTTCAACGGGGTTCTCGGAAACCCAAATTACCGGTTTGCGGTTTTCTTTATATAGAGGATTGCCACCCGAGCCTTTCAGGTTGCCTGCCCGTAACACCTTGCGCAAGTGAATCGGCTTGTTTTTAAAAATATCATTGGCTAGGTAGAGTATATTCGGAACCGAACGATAATTCCATTCCAGACGAATCAACGTACTATCCTTAAAGTCTTCACAAAAGCGTTCGATATTCCCGATATCCGCACCGCGAAAACCATAAATGGCCTGATCGTCATCACCTACAACAAACAGCTGTTTTCTCTCCCCCAGTAAATTTTTAACAAGCCGATATTGCGACGGGTTGATGTCCTGGTATTCGTCGACCAAAATTTCTTTCCATTGCTCACGAAAATAATCACGAGCAATTTCATTGGTTTCGAGCAACTCGATTGCCAAATAGATTAAGTCTTCAAATACAACTTGTCCCGATTCTAGTACCGCCTCGCGAAGCGGCTGCAACTTTGCCGACACCGCAGCACCATAGCAGTCAGAAAACAAATTCTCGCGCGACACTTTGACCTTCAATTTTAAGTCCGACAGCGAACGTTCAAAATCCCGATCCGAGGATTCCGTCGGCACGGGCATCTTCTTAAAGCCAAGGAGTTCGTACGCATAAGGTCCCTGAGCCTGTCGAAGGACCCGCTCACTTCGGCCCTGCTCAGTGAACTTATCTTCAGGTCCTTGAGCCTGCCGAAGGGCCGGCACCCTGCACTTGAGCATATACAGCGCCAGCGAATGGAACGTACAAAGCCGCACACCCGCATTAGGGAAAAGCTTTTGAACGCGTTCTCGCATTTCGGCGGCGGCCTTTGCGGTGAAGGTCAGTGCCAAAATCTTTTCAGGTTCTACACCGCAAAGAATCCTGTACTGGATTCGCTTGGTCAAGACGGATGTCTTGCCCGAGCCGGCCCCCGCCAAAATTAAAAGTTGCGCATTTTTTTCATGGTCGTGCAGCACCGCCGCACGCTGGTCGGAATTTAATCCCTTAAGGATTTCTTCGGCGTCCATAACGCCTCGTATGGTAAAAGGTACAGCATTCGCTGCACCGCAATTACAGAGTCACCGTCGCCTTACGCCTTAGAGGCTGCAACGTTACCGGATTTAGAGGAATTCCCGCCCAGCAAAAAGACAAGAGCTCCAAACAAACTCAGCGCAAGGCTCACAAAGTAGGCCAGCAACTGAATGACGACCGATTCTAGCCCCGGCACACCCGCACGAGCAAACAGCGATTGCGCCAAAAGTTCCCTCGGTCCAAAACCACCAATTGATATCGGGAGAGCACTCACAATAGCAACCAGCGGAATGTAATAGAAGTACCACGAAATCGAAAGGTCCACTCCGACCGCGATTCCACAAAAGTAATGCACCAGTATGCGGAGCGCCTGCGTCACTGCAGAAAGCCCACTAATAGAGGCCCACAGTTTTACGGAACGAAAATGCTGAAAGCGTTCGAACATGTGTATCAGGCGTTCGTTGATTTTTTTCGGAAACACCTTCGCCATTATCGTACACAAGAGCTTTCCGAGCCTACGGCTGCAAAGAGCTGCAAACAGAGCACAAAAGCCAAAGAAAATCCACACCGAAGGCCACATGAACGAACGTTGCGCCTCGTCGTGCATAAAGAACAAGAGACCCACCGCCAAAGCAAAAAGCGTAATAAAGAAAAGTCCAAACAGTCGATCAAAAAAAGTCGCCGTAAGCCCCGCACCCACCGTATCTTGCCCCCCCTGCATACGGATGTCGTAAACCTTCTTGGCATCTCCACCGACATTGCCGGGCATAAAGTTGTTGAAGAACAAGCCCACATAATAGAGTTTGAGCAAATGTCCGTAACCCAGTTTTACGTTCTGCTTTTCAAGTAACAGTTTCCACTGCAGGCATGCCGTAAAGTTTGAAAGGCCAAGACACAAGAGCGCCACAAACAAAGGCCAAACGCTATGAGTACTGAACAGTCGATAAAGATCATCAACGCTCCAGTCCGGCGCCATCACAATATTTCGATACACAAAGTAAGCAGGGACTGCCGTCACCACCAGCTTCAGCAAAAAAATCAAAATAGACTTAAAGCGCGCATTCATCTTATTCTTCCCCAACCTTATGCTGAATCACAGCATCCTGCAAAAGTTCCATAGTCTTTTCGGCGGCAATATCCCAGCGGAATTCTCCGGCATAACTTTTGGCCGCAGCCGAAAGCCTGGTTCGCAAGTCGTCATCGCTATAGAGCCTGTCCATTTCCATGGCGCAGGTATGAAAATCCCCCACCGGGAACAGGAGCCCGGTCTCTCCATTACGCACGCTATCACGAAGTCCAGGGACATCGCTCGCAATGGTTGTCGTTCCTAACTTGGCGGCCTCCACCACCGTAAGCCCCCAGCCTTCTTTAAAGCTGGTCTGTAAAAGCGCAACCGCATTTTGCAACAGTTTACGTTTTCTAGAAGACGAGACAAACCCCAGAAGTTCAACACGCTCCGTAAGCCCGCGTTCTTTGAGCCACGCCGGAATCTTTTTAAGGAGCGGACCGTCACCAGCCACCACAAGCTTCACGTCGGGGTGGTTTTCGGCAAATTCTTCGAACGCCTGGAGCGCCGTCCAAATACCCTTGTAACGGTGCACACGCGAAAGCCACAAGAAATACGGCGTCGCAGGAACTTCTTCGTTTTCCACAACCTGCGACGGATCCACATCATCTGATCCAGGCTCCATTTGTATCGGGTCTACGTCATCGGAGCCGTTATAAATCACCGAGATGCGGTCTTCGGCAATTCCAATTTCTTCAAGCTCGTACTTGGTGCTCGGGCTCACCACCACAAAGGGTTGCTTACGGTAGAACCACGGAATAATCCGTTCAAATGCCCATACCATAAAGGCAATCGGGAACGCCGCCTCATGAAAAATCGAGTTACGCCACAAATGGTGCATCTGAACCACCACAGGTTTCTTGATCAAGAACGGCGTAAACAGAGGTAGCTTGTTCAAGTCCTCGACCACCACATCAAAATTGAACTCGCGATCCAGCTTGCGGATATTCATCGCTGTCGTCAACTGAAACAGCAAATCACCACCTTTGCGGATGACCTCAATTCCATCGACCGTCTCGCGCGCCTTGCAGCCAGCAAACGCAGTCGTAAGGAGCACAACCTTGTGCCCCGCTTCTACAATCTGCGAGAAAATACGGTGAAGGTGTTTTTCAGCGCCCCCAGCGGCAGGGTGAAGGCGGTCGCGGTAATTGACAACAAGGATGTTCATCGGCTAGGGCTTCTTGCCCAAGACTCCAATGCACAACTGCGTGTAGTGCATAAGCGAATTGTTTTCGAGAGCATCCAGAATTGCATCCTTAATTTTCTGGTAAGCCGTACCCTGCAGCGGATACTTCGGGAGTTCGACACCCACCTTGAAGCCCACTTCACGCAAAATACGATAGAACAGATTAGGACGCATCCAGTCTCCATAATCGTAAACGCATTCAAAGCCTGCATCGGTCATGAGCTTTTTGAGCTGCGGCATAGTAAACTGCTTTTCCCAACCAGCAAACCACTTATCCATTGCAATCAAGATATGCTTGATGACGGTGTACGGATGAACGGTCTGCGGTACATCGCACAGGCAATGACCACCATGTTTTAAGATACGGTAATTTTCCTTAATGAGCGGGAGCGAATCTTTAAAATGCTCAGCCAAGCCCTGATGAAAAACTAAGTCAAAAGTGCAATCGGGGAACGGCGCCTTGAACGCATCGCCACGCACGAGCTTTAGATTATCGTAAAGGTTATCCTTAGCACGAATCGCGTCCACGATTTTTAAACTATTTTCAGCATAATCGAGCACGTAGACATCGGCGCCCAAGCGAGCCAGTTCGGCACTGTCACGACCCGTACCGGCACCGACCTCCAAAACCTTGAGGCCATCGAGCTTAAAATTCTTCTTAATCGTATTCAACACAGACGGGGACGAAGGATACACCTTGTCCATATCGTTCTTCTGTTGCCAAAATCTGTTCCAGACAGACTGATCAGGTTCTTTAATAGACATAGCGTGTAAAATATACGAAATTTTATACAAATTTTTTGAAAAAGTGGAAAGCACCATCTCCAAATACGGCCTCGAGGGGATCAGCCCCCAAAACCCTAAATTTTTCATGGGCACGAACACGTTTTATCCGCAGAGATTTCCTACGAAGCCTTCTTTAGTCACAAATTCATGACAATAATTGAAAATTTTAGACAATTTTTGTATATTTAGAGACAAGTTTCACAAAACCGTGACAATTTCCACTAAAATTGATACACTTTGCATTTTTTTTACACTATTGGCACGCATCTTGCTATAAAAAAAGCGATATTATAGGAGTAAGGGTTTAAAATGCATATTGATTCTACTGATACCACACTTAAAAGATACCTAGAAGACATTCGTCGTACAGCTCCCCTCTCCCGTGAAGAAGAACAGATTCTTTTCCAGAAAGCGAAGGAAGGCGATAAAATCGCCCGCAAAAAGCTGATTTCTGCAAACATGCGTTTCGTTTTGAAGGTCGCCATCCAGTACCGCGGCTGCCCGATTCCGCTGCCGGACTTGGTGAGCGAAGGCGCCATGGGTCTTGTTCGCGCTATTGAATCTTTCGAACACACTCGTGGTCTTAAGTTCATTAGTTACGGCGTTTGGTGGATTAAGGCTTATATCACCCGCGCCATCAACGAACAGGGCAACCTGATTCGCTTGCCGGCCAACCAGCACCTCCGCGTGCGCAAGGCCTTGCACGAACAGAGCCGCGGTAAAGAAATCAACGAAGAAATCCGCGAACTGATTCAGATTGGCCAGCGCGGCGTTTCTTTCGATAGCCCCCTCAAGGCAGACTCCAAAGCAACGTACGCAGAAGTGCTCCCCGACGGAACCGCCTCGAACCCGGAAAACGAGTCCGAAATCCAGAGTGTCGAAGCATTGGCTCGCGACCTTATGGAACAGCTCCCGGAACGCGAAGCCAAGGTGATTACCGGAATTTTCGGCATCAACCAAGAAGCTCCGCAGACACTCCGCGAAGTGGGCGAATCCATGAACATTTCTCATGAACGTGTCCGTCAGTTGCGCGACCAGGCTCTCCGCCGCATCCGTAAGTACAACAGCAAGGAATTCTTGCAGGACAAGAAGGACGCCTTTTTGGCAGCCATTAATAAGTAGCGAGCCGAGCGTCGCGCGCAAACCAAAGACTTGCGCATGACCGAGGCGAAGCACTTATGGATGCAAAGCATCAATAAGTAATGGCTGCCCTAGACGCATGGGGTTCCGCCCCCTGGACCCCTTTCCCACATGCTGACTAAAATCAACAAATAAGGTTCACTTCGTTTCACCCCATAATTCACCCCAGTTTAACAACTGGGGCATTTTTTATTAGAAAAGCCCGGCTGAAAGCCGGGCTTCTTTTTATGTTAAGCTTTTCGCAAAACGTAGCCGCTACTTTTTATGTTTCTTACGGCGAACGCCCCACTTGTCCTTAATCTCTTCTACGATTTTCTTGTCTTCGTAGCGCACGACCATCTTGAACTGAACGTTATACACGCCCGTTCCGACGAAGCGGCCCTTATGGTCCTTGAAGTTCCAGTTCACAAAGACCTTCTTATCAGTATCCAAGCAGTTGCCGCCAAACTTGTGGCTCTTACAAGGCACCGTGATCGTCGTATCGTTCACATACTGTCCCAGGTTGTCGAAGTAGTTCACGATAAAGGAGATGTAGACATCTTCGGGCTTGATAGAGTCGAGCGCGTTCGGATCATAGGAACCATCGGCAGACACCTGGGCCGCATCCAAAAGCTGCGGAATAAAGCGTTCACCCAGTTGCACCAACTGTCCTAGTGCACCTTCCCTTTCCATATCTTCCTTAGTTGTTGTACCAGGCACATAGCGCAGGTTCACGGAACTTACCGTCTGGAGTGTATAGGTCTTGTTGTCGTCTTCGTCCACAATGCGATCATCATTAATATCGAAGCTCCCCATATTGGTTCCTTCGACCAAGTGGTTCAGCAAGCCACCAATAACGACCGCCTGCGGCTTTTCGCCGACCTTATTTCCATAGTTATCCTTGAGCCAGTCCTTAGAGCCCTTATGCACCACAAGGGAGTCGCCCGGCATAATCGTGCCATGGTCACCGTTAAAGACCAGCTTTGCGGTAAGACCGTCAGCAGACCAATCGATACGCGACGGATACAGGTCTATCTTATCTTTACCGTGGATGTAAGAGAAGTAGTCACTGCCCTGAAGGCCCTTGGTCTGGATCGGTTCAGAGAATGCCACCAACAACGTATCAGCCTTTTTGCCATAACTGAGCGTAGCCGAGGCAACCACCGGAGGCATCTTGTCGACCAGCGGAGCCGATTCTTCGTTCACGAAGGTTTCTCCAAAGATATGGTAGTACGTATAAACGTTTGCTTCTGGCAATTTTTCGCTGATGCTCGTGACACCCTTGGCAAGTTCAGTCGGCGAGAACACTTCCCAAATAACTCTGGTCGAATCATCGGGATCGATTTTCAGAGCCTCAGGCTGAGCCTGCAACTGAATCAACATTCCACGATAACTGTACCAGGGGAAAGACAGATACAAGCTACCGTCGATATCAGCCTCGGTAAGCTTACGGTCGAATACAGTGACAATCCTATCCAAGACTCCATCACCATCCGTATCCCAATATTCCACGTTCTTGCTCGTGGGGAAACGGTCCGTTACACGAACCGGGACCTGCCTATCATATTCATCCGAAGTAATGTAAGGCAAGCTGTCGAAGGTGACATTCGGATACAGAGAAACGCTATCCTTGTCTTCTCCCTGAAGTTTGTAATTCGTGCCTGCAAGAATCACGATGTTCTGCGTCGGCATGTAAACTTTCTTGATTTGGTCCAAATCAAAGCCGTAAGGTTCAGCAGCCTGTTTGAGCCGCACCAGCATTTCGGGCGATTCCAAATCGGCCGGAATCAAGTCGATATTAAACAACAGGAATAGGGAATCAAGGCCCTTGTCCTTAGAATCCTTGGATGCCTTAACATGTCGAATCGCATAAGCTTCTTTAATGATGCTGCTGCCCATCTCGACAATCGGAACTTCGCGCACATAAGTTGCGCCAAAGCCATCGACATAGGTAATCAGAGCTTTTGCATCCCTCGGGAATTTACCAATCGACGGAAGAGTCAAGTATTCCGAGAGTTTCTCTACAATAATACGGTCACGGTTCTTATTCAGCTTAGGATTGACGCAATCAAGCGGCTTACCATTCACAATAAGCTGAACATCCTTAATATCGTAGGCTCTAGACAAAGTATCGTCAAGAGGAATTTCTACATAATCCAAGGCCAAGTCGCCATCGGTATCCTTGATATAGCCCTTATTGCTATCGGGAATCGGGTCATAGAAATTAATGTTATCGATAATGACCATGCGACCTCCACCAACGACCTTGATTGAGCCACCCTCAACCACCTGGTCTGCCGTCACGTAAATCGTGACACTGCCATCGGCATTGATCACAAGCATATCGGTCTTGTTGCCGGCAGAATCCAGCAACAGGATATCACCATTAGACTTAACCTTGATCGAATCAGGATTGCTGAAGTATTCCTTGACCTTTTCAGGATCAAGCGTAATCGCAATCACCTCTCCTACCTTGGCCGAATCCTTACCAGAGTTGTAGCGCAAATCGAGCGATTCACCCTTAGGATTATTCGTCAATTCATAACCACTACCATTAATTTCGACCATATTCGGATTATTCGGATCAATCGGCTTCGGATTAACCTTCACGACACCGGCCACAAGGGAATCACCCTTTTCAAAGGCTTCAACAGACGGATAGCTATCAAAGTCAGATTCATCCGGTTCTTCGTAATCATCGGCACCGAAATAGACCCTAGACGAGCTGGAACGTTCTTCTTCGTCATCACCAGAGCCAATAGCCCTACTCGACGAAGAGTTCTCGCTCTCATCATCACCACTACCCGTGCGGCTAGAAGAGGAACCATTTTCATTACCGCTAGAATTGTTACCGCCATTGCCGCCGCTAGAGCTGGAGCCTACGCTTCCTGAGCTATGGCCGCCATTGCTGCCACTGCTGTTGCCCTGACTATCGGAACTGCCACCGTTGCTGCCACTGCTGCTATTGCCTTGACTATCGGAACTGTTACCGTTGCTACCGCTGCTATTACCCTGGCTATCAGAGCTACCGCCATTGCTACCGCTGCTATTGCCCTGACTATCGGAGCTGCCGCCGTTGCTGCCGCTGCTGTTGCCTTGGCTATCAGAGCTGTTACCGTTACTACCGCTAGAATTCAGGCCGCTGCTAGAACTGCCACTATTACCGGTACTACTGGAACTCGACTTGACACTGCTCGAAGATTCATGATATTCCACCAGCGAGGAACTGCTGTGCGAGTTGCTCGAAAGTTCATCGTCACTACTTGTATTTCCGCCTGTACGAATAATACCTACTCCCGAAAGCGGAGCAAGGTCATCAAGATAGTTGTCGATCCACTGAACATGAACCAGCACATTTCCGTCAATCCATTTATTCTTGTTCGACGAATAATCCACGAACACCATGTGACCCGTATTGGACGCCACAAAAAGGTGGCCATAACCATCGGTCGTTCCCTGGTCCAAGCGCCAACCCACGCCCGGCGTTCTCGGCCCAGTTATTTCACCTTCATTAAAGAAATATTCACGAAGGTCGATGGTCGCCACCACTTCGGCCTGGGGCTTCCCCTGCATATCACGATAAGGGCGAATCTGCACTATGCGGGCACCACCAAACACAAAGATTGTCTTTGAATAGGAGTCATAAGCGCCACCATGAGCACCTTCCAAAGCATCAATCAAAACCTTGGTTCCCATCGATGTAATCACGGAATCACCTAACGAGCCACCAACAGAATCAATATTATCTTTAGTCACTAAAGTCTTTACCGTATCCTTAAATACGCCAAAATAAGCCTTTTTATTTGCATTCTTTCTATCCGCATCGGAGCATACGCCGTAGCCACTATTTCTTTCGCAGCCACCACCGAGATAGTCTGAATAGGTAAAGTACGCCGTACCATCCCCATCCCAAATAATCGTAGTGACCGTGTCAGGATGACGTGTAGAATTCAAATGAACACGATAGCCCTTGGACGAGAAATTTTTGTTCAGGGAATCCGTCACCGTTGCAAATCTATAAAGGGGACCCGGAATGCCTGCCGCCCACAACCACTTTTGGGAGGGATCCATCATCAGGTGCCACACACCCGTTGTTTTCGTATTTGGATCCGTTCTTGACGTTTTAACAAGGCATTTGCCCCCCTTTTCCTTAGCGGACTTATTCACCTTATAGACATTCTTTCCTTGTCCGGCCACCAACAAATCACCATCAGGGTGATGCACAATGCCATCAGCACCACTAACACCTTCGCCAGAGGTACAAATAGTCTTTTTGTCAGAAGGTTTCATTAAAAGGTAACCCGCACCATCGTACTGGTAACTAATACTTTTGACGCGATCACCTTTACCATCATTTTCGTACTTGGTATAGTACAGCGTAGCCTTGGTCGCAGCATGCGGCACAATATTGCCCTTTTGCTGAATCCAGATACCCGTCGCCGGATTTTCCGGAGCCAGCATTGATGCCGATGACTGGGCAAATGCGCCAGACACCATCGCCAACAGCAAGGATGAAATGTATTTAACTGTTTTCTTCATATCCGTACCCTCTGAAAGTTTCCTTAACTAGTGCTTTTTCTTGGCAGAAATGCCCCACCTAAAGATTCTTTCAATTTTAAAATCTTCCCTGGCGCCGAACACCTTGATTTTGAACTTCGCCAAATAAATACCGACTCCCACGCGGCGACCATTGTCAGCACGCATGTTCCAACGTACATAAAGCTTGTCCGGGTTCTCGAGGCAGTTGCCTTCGAAGAACGGATCATTACAATCAATCTTGCCCGAGGCGCCCCCCACATAGGCACCCAAATTTGTATAGACATAGAGTTCCCATTCGAGGCCAATATTGTCTTTATTCGGCACATAAGCACCCGCAGAACTAGAATCCGGTTTCATAATCGTAGAGAAGCCCACATCCATGAGCACACCCAAAGAAGATTCGTCCGAAGCCACCTTAGCATCCTTTACATGCTCTATGGTAAACGGCTTTACGCGATCGCTCAATTCAGCAGCCTTGTTCAAATCCGCGAACGAGGTCGTCTTCATAATCACACGCGGGTCGCCTTCCACCATGGCGGCGGGAGAAAGGTCAGAGACCTTGTTGCCACTGCGGTCCGTAAGGCCATTCTTAAAGTTGTCAAAGCGTACAGAATCTGCCGGATTCATACGATCCGAAAGGTCTTCACCCGCTTCCATGTACAAAGTAACGGTCCGACCATCTTCACTCCATTCGGCAGCCCCCAGGCTATAGTGCACCCAGCGGCCATCTACCTTAAATTCAAGGCAATCGTCCAGCAGAGCCAAATTCTCATGGTCAATCGCTTCGGAGAACGAGATGGTAAACTTGTCCGGTTCAAGCATCTGGTAAGATTCTGGATTCAGGAATGTTCCCGAAATAACCGGCGGCATATAATCGCCCATGTCGTAAAAATTTTCTTCTTCGATGCTATGATCCTCGACCGTGAGCTTGCCTCCCACCGAGACCCTTCCGTACTCTACGGCACCGTCTCTGGAATAGGCCTTGTTGATACCGGTCAATTTCTGCTTTACGTTATAATCTTCCGGATTATCAAGCTTAAAGCCCACCAAGAGACCATCATCCGAAATCGACAGGTCATCCAGTTTCGGAACGATTTCCAAAAGGTCGCCATCTTCGTCGAGCCAGTAGAATTTGAGATTCATGTTCTTGAGGTCATCTTCGGTAACCGGATCCAAGAAACCGACCGAGGCACTATCCATGCGTCCATCGCCATTGCGGTCATAGAAGCCGTTCAACTTTTCATCGACAAGATAACGGCCCGAAGGTTGCACAGGCACCTTCTGGTTATTCTTGCTTGTGGGCATACCATCCGCAGCGGTCAAGGTTCCATCGGGGCAGCCTTTTTCCTTGCTGCACGGAGCTTCTATTTTGAGCAAATCCCCCACATGCACCGTTCCCTGCTTTACCACAAACGCCCACTGGGTTCCGTCTTTAGAAATTGCAGAGACTTCAATCGGAGAGCCATTGAGATTCAAACCACGACCGGACGTCCAAGACGTATCTAGCGCCTTTTTAAAGCGAACGACCAAGGTATCCATCTTGTCTTCACCACGAGCCTGAAGCAACGTAGCCGACTGGATTACAGCACCGATACTATCGACAAGCGCCGTCTGCAACGTAACGCAGCTATCACTCATCGCCGAGCAAACCCGAGCCTTAACTGCACCCTTCGCAGAATCCCCCTGCAACGAGTCGACCTTTACGCCAGGGAGCCCATATTCATCGCCATTCTTTACAGGTTCGCCGCCGTACGTTTTAAACGAATCGTCGTTCGGCCAGTTGTATTCAAAACCCTTGACATCCATAGATTCAGTCTTACCGCCAAACCAGGTCGCAATGCTATCGCCAATACCGTCGCCATCGGTATCGTAGATAGCGGCCTTATCCAAAGAAGGCATGTCGGGATAAGTAAACTGGAGCGAACCCGGGAAAGGCCCAGACAAAAGGAACTTGTTCGTATCTTGCGGATCCTTGAACGAATTCAAGCTGAAAGGCAAATCCCCAGAAAAAGCCTTCTCTGCCGTTATCAAGAACTGACCCTCGCCTTTATCAAGATTGAGACGAATGGAGCCGTCGCGCTGTTTTAGGTTTTCACCACGTCCACCGTCTTCACGGACACTATAGAAGCTCAAATTTTCACCAGTTTCCGAAGTCTTGAAATAGAAAGTCTTCTTTAAAGTAGAGTCTACGCGATTCTTAGCCGGACCAACCGGAACAATCGCTTTTACATCGACAAGAATTGTTTCGCCCACTTCGCATTTCAGTTCGGACGACGGATCAGTGATTTCTTTACCCTCTACATAATACTTGAGTTGCGGGACATAAAAATTGTAGAGGAGGCTTATTGTAGAATTTATTCCCTGAGCATCTTCCGAAGTTCCCAGTTCAAAGTTGAACAACTCATAATGGCTAGAGATTGTGAGAGAAAGTTTTTTGACTCCGGGATCAAGTTGAACAAACTGCAAATTCGAGACATCTGAGGCATCTAATTTTTTAGTGGTATCTGGCTTTGTACGAAGGGTAACATAATCCTTTCCATCCAATTGCGGAGCATACACGTAAAACGACGCACCAGGAATCGTATCCTGATTTTCGTCCAGAAGGAACAAATTCGGACCACCATTAGCCTCGATTCGCTTATAAAAGCACATTCCCTTTTGTTCTTCCGTACCAGTATAATTTTTGCAATCGACTGCAAATGACACTGTCGAAAGCGCAAGCACCGACAGCAGCACAAAAGAAAGAATATGGTTCTTCAAAAACAGCATCACGACCTCAAAAAAGAGCTAAAACTTGCAAACAAAAATTTGCACAATATCTATCCCAAAGATATGATTTTTTTTTGAGAAACGAACAATAAAAATTTACGTTGTGACAATAATCGCAGGGCATTTCCAAAACGGATTATTCCAAGTTGGAATAAGCGTTCGCGAGGTCCGTCACGATATCGTCCATAAAAATCCAGCCGCGACCTTTTAGCTGGAGCACACCATTTTTCTTTATTACAAATTCCTTACAGACCCATTTGGAAATACACGAGGCAGCCTTGTCTTCGGCATCCTCAATTCCGAACTCACTCAAGCCCTTAAACGACATGCCCTTGGACTGCCGAAGCGAAAGCCAGATATACTCCATCAATTTATCTTCGCGATTTAAGCAATCCACAGACAAACTTTCTTGAGGGCAGCCCGCCAAGACATAGTCCCGCCAGCGCGGGTAAATTTCGGGGGCATAGAAACGTTGATTTCCTAAGAAACTGTGTGCTCCAGGCCCGATGCCCACATATTCACCGCGATTCCAATAATTCTGGTTATGGACGCTTTCAAAGCCCTGACGAGCAAAATTGGAAACCTCATAGCGCCCAAAAACCTTACGTTCCAGTATTTCGACTCCACCCAGGTACATGGGCTCGTAAAGGTCTTCGTTTATAGACAACTCGCCTGCCGATACTTTATGTCCCAGCCGGGACCTCGGCGACACATTTAAGCCATAAAAACTGATGTGTTCCAACGGATAATCCGAAAGACGGTCGACATCATTTAAAAAGCCCTGCACCGTTTGCCCCGGCAGGTCAAACATCAAGTCTGCATTCACCTGTAAATGCGGCGTAGACGTCAACAGATCCAGCGCCCTAAGGCCCGTTTCTACAGAGTGGGAGCGGCCAATCCGCTGTAAAAGTTCAGCATCAAAAGTCTGCAGGCCAAGGCTAATCCTATTTACGCCTAATTCCAAAGCGGCAGCAACCGATTCTTCGTTCGTGGATTCCGGATTGAACTCCATCGAAATTTCTTGCAACGAGGACACTTTGAGACCCACCGAAGCAAGGCACTCAAAAATTTTTTTTAGGTAAGGCGGCGGAAGTTCAGAAGGGGTACCCCCACCCAAATAAAGCGTTTTTACCGAAGTAAAAAAACCGGGATGAATCTCTTCGAAACATACAATTTGCTTACAAACCAGATCAGTATATTCCGCGTAAAGCCGCGATAGCGACGGAATCACCCTAAAATCGCAATAATCGCAGATCTTCTTACAAAACGGAACGTGAATATACGCACACAACATGATTTTACAATGGAAAATTTTATTACAAACATCCCTTTTTATAAAATTTAGATTATATAGATAGTATGAGCAACGAAGAAAAACAAAATTGGAAGAAAAAATTAAAGAAGCGTATTCCGCTCCTTGTTTTTCTGACGTTGTCTACGACCATTTTCTTTCTCGCTTCAGCCCTGCTCCTTGACGAATCGTACAAAGACATCATCATTATCGCCATGATTTGGGCTCTCCCCCTATTTATCCATTAAAGGTGCCATGGCAATTACACGACTAACGCAACGCAAATGCAAAGCGATATGCTTTTACATTATTAGCTGGGTAGCCTTTACCCTCACCACAACGATGCTTTTAATGTACGGTTCCGGCAACGGGATTGATACGACGCATATCCTGTTCATGTTGCAGCTATCGCTGTTGACTGGGCTTTCGCACGGTATCTACGACGTGATGATCCTGCAAGACGAAATGGACCGAAGGCCCGTTGCAGCAGCACTGATTATCCGTTCATGGTTTTTTATTGCAAGCATCTGCGCAAACCTCACCCTCTGTATCCTTATCTGGGATATCGACAAGAGCGAAGGGCTTATAAACGAAGCCGCCTTGCAGCACGTGCTCAACTACTTTAAGCAGCCCGATAACCATATCCGCATATTTGCTTTATTCCTACTCGGACACCTGATTACCTTTGTTCGCTCGGTCCATAAAAAATTCGGAACAAGAGTTTTTATCAATACCCTACTCGGCAAGAACCAAGACCCCAAAGAAGAAAACCTGATTTTCATGTTTATCGACATGAAACACTCTACAGAAATTGCCGAAGAACTGGGACATGTCAAGTACAGCAACTTTATTCGCGACTACTATAGGCTGCTATCCAACTGCTGCGAAGAGAACCACGGTGAAATCTACCAGATTGCAGGCGACGGAGTGTTCTTGACCTGGAAAATCAGCGAAAGCGCCAAGAACGTACACCCCATAGACTGCTTTTACGATTTTACCGTATGCATGCAGAGAGCCAGGGACAAGTTCTTAAAGCGGTATGGGATTGCACCCGCCTTTAAAGCGGCGGCTCACTGCGGCAAGGTTATATCTACCGAAGTCGGAAACTTCGGAAGCGAAATGGCCTACCACGGGGACGTGCTCAACACGACCTCACGTATTCAGACACTTTGTTCCAAGCTTGGGCAAGATTTCTTGATTTCGGAAGACCTATTTGCAAAGCTCCCGCTGCCACTTCCCCACGGTTTTTTGAGCGTTAAGGCCGGATTTTTCGAGTTAAGGGGAAAAAAGAATGGAATTTTGATTTTTTCTCTGCACTTACCCTTGACATAGTAAAATTATTATTCTATAATTGGGTCACCCCGCGGGAATAGCTCAGTTGGTAGAGCACGACCTTGCCAAGGTCGGGGTCGAGGGTCCGAGTCCCTTTTCCCGCTCTAAAAAAGAAAAGCCACCTATCAGGTGGCTTTCTTTTTTTATAACACGGGAAGGGACCGGACCCCTTGGGAGAGAGGGTGCGACATAATTTGGCTCATGCACGTAGTGCGAAGAGACAAATTATGAGCTTGATGCGAACGCAGAGAGCATCGAGCCCAAAGGGCCAATGACTAGCCTGGACAAAGTCCAGGAAACTAGGAATTGGCAGTCCCTTTATTTTGTACAAAAAAGAACCCAGTGCAATGCACTGAGTTCTTTAAACTTCTAAGAAGTTAAGCTAGAATTAAGCGCGGGCCTTGGCCTTGTCGCCGTACTTCTTGATGAGTTCTTCCTGGATGTTCTTCGGAACCGGGAGGTACTTGCAGAATTCCATGGTGAATTCAGCCTTACCCTGGGTCATAGAACGAAGGTCAGTAGCGTAACCGAACATTTCGGAAAGCGGGACTTCGGCGGTGATGGTGGTCATGCCGAGTTCTTCGTTTGTACCAGTGATGGTACCACGACGCTGGGAAACGTTACCAACGACAGAACCCTGGAATTCGGTCGGAGTCTGGATTTCGACCTTCATGATCGGTTCGAGGATCTGAGCGCCAGCCTTTTCGAAAGCTTCGCGGAAGGCCATACGGGCAGCAACCTGGAACGCCATATCAGAAGAGTCGACCGGGTGGTATGCACCATCCTGGACTTCCATTTCGATACCCACAACCGGGAAGCCAATCAAGGAACCAGCTTCCATGCAGCTCTGGAAACCCTTGTCGCAAGACGGGATGTATTCCTTCGGAATACGGCCACCCACGACGGAGTTCACGAAGTTGTAAACCTTTTCCTGGTCGCCTTCGACAGCCATCGGACGCATTTCGCCGACAACCTTAGCGTACTGACCAGAACCACCGGTCTGCTTCTTGTGAGTGTAGTCGAACTTGGCCGGACGGGTAATGGTTTCGCGGTAAGCCACCTGCGGAGCACCGGTCGTCACGTCGCACTTGTATTCGCGGCGCATACGTTCGATGTAAACGTCGAGGTGAAGTTCGCCCATACCCTTGATGATGGTCTGGCCGGATTCCTTGTCGACTTCCACCTGGAACGTCGGGTCTTCCTTGGTGAAGCGGTTCAGAGCCTTGGACATGTTGTCCAGGTCGTCACGGTTCTTGGCTTCGATCACGAGTTCGATCACCGGATTCGGCACGTGCATAGAAGTCATGTTGTAGTGGTTCTTGCCGTCGGTAAAGGTCGTACCGGAGGCGCAGTCGATACCGAACAGGGCAACGATGTCGCCTGCACCGGCTTCGGTGATATCCACCATTTCGTCGGCGTGCATACGCACGAGACGGCCCACGGACACCTTCTTGCCGGTGGCCATGTTGGTGATCATGTCGCCCTTCTTGAGGGTACCCTGGTAAATACGGATGTAGGTGAGCTGGCCATAGCGATCGTTCACGAGCTTGAACGCGTAGCAGACGAGCGGTGCGTTGTCTTCGGACTTCAGCACGACTTCGGCTTCGTTGTTGTCGAGGTCGAGAGCCTTGTTTTCAACTTCGGTCGGGTTCGGGAGGTAGTCGATAACGCCGTCGAGGAGCTTCTGGACACCAACGTTCTTGTGAGCGGAACCCATGAACACCGGGGTCACTTCGAGGCTGATGGTAGCCTTGCGGATGGTGGCCTTGATGAGGTTCTTGTCGATTTCGTCGACGCCATACTGGCCTTCCATAGCCTTTTCCATGATTTCGTCGCTGTAGTCTGCGCAGCAGTCGATCAGCTTTTCACGGTATTCGTTAGCCTGGTCAACGAGTTCGGCCGGGATTTCCTTTTCGATCATGTCGTCGCCGTTAGCGCCTTCGAAGTAGTAGGCCTTCATTTCGACGAGGTCGACCACGCCCTTCAGTTGGTCTTCGAGACCGATAGGAATCTGCATGACGCAGGGCTTGTGGTTGAGCTTTTCCTTGAGCATGACAGCCACGCGGAGCGGGTTTGCACCGGAGCGGTCGCACTTGTTCACGAACACGACGCGCGGCACATGGTAGCGCTTCATCTGGCGGTCAACGGTAATAGAC
>CACWJY010000011.1 GCA_902761355.1 Fibrobacter succinogenes
TAGTCCATGTCCGGGCCCACAACGATGCAGAAGTTGGAGTAAAGCGTCCACGGGGTCGTCGTCCACACGAGGATGCTCGTGTCCTTGAACTTGGCTTCGCTCGAATTAATCGGGAAAATCAGCGTGAGGGACGGGTCCTGACGGTCCTTATAGCCCTGGTTCGTTTCGAAGTTCGAAAGCGGGGTCGCGAGAGCCGGGCTATACGGCTGGATACGGTAGCCCTGGTAGATGAGGCCCTTGTCGAAGCACTGCTTGAACACCCACCACACAGATTCCATGAAGTTCTTGTCCATGGTCTTGTAGCCCTTGTCGAAGTCGACCCAGCGGCCCATGCGGCGAACGGTCTTCTTCCATTCGCTGGTGTACTTGAGCACCTTGCTACGGCAAGTTTCGTTGAACTTATCGACACCGAGCTTCTGGATTTCGGCAACGCCAGCGAGACCGAGTTCGTTCTGAACGAGAGATTCAATCGGAAGGCCGTGGCAGTCCCAACCGAAACCACGCGGAACCTTCTTGCCCTTCATGGTCCAGTAACGCGGAACGATGTCCTTGATGGTACCTGCAAGCAAGTGACCGTAGTGCGGAAGGCCCGTTGCAAACGGAGGGCCATCGTAGAAAGTGTACGGTTCAGTTTCCGGACGGGAGTCCAGCGACTTCTTGAACGATTCATCCTTATCCCACAAGCCGAGCACGCGCTCTTCTATTTGTGGAAACGACTCTTCTTTCTTTACTTCACGAAACATGGGTTACCTCAAACCCCGCGGCACCGTGCCACGGGCATTAAATTTTCGGGCGTAAAGATAGAAATTAGCGAAAAATTCGGCAATTCAAATCTAATCTCAACATTCTCAATTTGCCTTTTTCTTTATTTTATGCCTTATCTTAACCATCGCCAAATTCAATTCTATTTCCGTTTCACTTTCCAAATCGGCCGATTCCGACGCAAGCACATTCGAAATAATTTCACCACTTCTTTTCAGTAGCGACTTTTTTTCACCTTCATCAACCACTTTCGGAATTCGCGCAATAGCACGAGACAACTCACGAATTTCTACAAAAGTATCGATAATATTTATGGTTGTTTGCGTGGCAACATCACCCTTCAAGATAGTCGCAAGCATATAGAGTCCACGTTCCGTAAAAGCAGTCGGATTTACAGGGCTGAATTTCAGTTTAGTTAGGTGGTCAAAATTTTTGACCACCTCCTTTTTCTCGGCAGCATCAACTTGAAAAATGTATCCCGTAGGAAATTTTTCAGGATTATTCTTTACGGCTTGATTGATTTCTTTTGTGGTTACTCCATAAAGGGCCGCAACATCACAATCAAGGATAACTCGCTGATCCCTTAACAGAAGAATTTTGCTTTCGACATCATTCATCTTAACTCCAATCCGCCTACAAGCATAAAAAGGCGGGGCTTAACTATGTTCCATTGCAAGCGGAGCGCGACAGCTCTCACAAACCTACTCACTTGAACACTAAAATATAAATTATCAAAAAGCCGTTGTCAAGAGATCCGTCAGCTTTTTTTGAGAGTTTTTGGAAGGCACTAACTTTTCTTACGCCTACTAGTCGCGTTGATGCATCTTGTCCACAGTCTTTGTGCCATACACGCTTCCCGGCCGTTCCCATTGATCCCATCCGTAGCCGGGTTTCAACTGAATCCAGTCGTACGTGTCGCGATACCGAATCTGGTTTTCGTAACGTTTATCAAATCGGTCCAAAGTTTCCCGCGTATTCGACAGAGTCTGCCTAATAGGATTGCCATCCTCGTAATAAATCGCTTGATTTTCCATGGGCTTAAACCAATATTCGCCAATTACATCGAACCCGCCATTCACTGCAGCCAGGATGTCGGGGCAATTATCACGGTAGACATCATTGGACAAATAGTGGCCACCGCCATCAGGATAGGACCAGTCATAAGCACAATACAGTCCAATAATTTTCCCGTTTTTTTCCATGGCCTGTGCAAGCGCCAAGTGAAGAATCACTATGTATTCGCAGCGTCCTTCTCTGTTCGGTGGAAAGTTGATTTGTCCTGCGTAATGACACACTTTTCTATCACCAAGGTCAATAAGTTCGCCTTGGTGCCCCCATGCCGTAGAATACATTGAAGTGGTACGGGCAAAGCGCCATACGCCCGAAGGCTTGTCCGCAAAGGCCGATATAACAAAAAGAAGTATGACAACAAAAAATTTAGTCATTGACATCTATAACATCACACATCTACAATTATTGAACAATGGTAATCTTCTATTTTTTCAGCCGTCTTTCACATTCAGCCATTCTACAAGCCGTTGCAAAATTTATAGAGCCGAACTTATCAGAGAACGGGCAAGCGAATGAATTACAAAGGTGGATGCGATAGCAAGACCAATTGTCGTCACAGAGGCAAATAAGTAAATCTTACGGATAAAGCCCTTCACCACCTCGATATATGAATCAACGGCCTCACTAATTTCCACATCTACATTAGCAAGGAAATCCTTGAATCCTGCAAAAAAAACGCTTATCACCATAGAATAAATTTTGAAAACAAATCTGCCTACAATCGTGATTTTTTCGCCACCCAGACCTTTCTTTACCGCTGGGTTTATGATATCAGTCATGACTCCGCTGAAAATTTCACACCCAGTTTCCTGCGTATTGGCGGATTGACCGACATCATTTATGACCAACTGCATGACCCTTTTCCCGTAATCCAATACAGATTGCAGGGATTTGTTCATGTTTTTCGGGAAAGGAATGGCGCCATAACAACATCCACAAACAAACGTCAGTAAAAAGATGCATACGGACGATACAATTGCGGCATTTCTTTGCTCGCTAAAAGTAATGATAAGAATGTCGGCAAATACGCTACAAGCAGCAAAAGCAAATCCCCATTTTAGGATTCGAGTAGCGGCTTTTAGCGGAGCAGACATTGTGTCGGCGATATTGCCTTCTATTTCAGGATCACTGTAATTTTTGAAATCAATCATTTTAAGCCTCCTTCTCTTGAATGTTTTTGAATTTGATATGGAAATCTTTAGTCAATTTCACTAATTTTATCAATGCCCAACTGCAGCTCTTCAAGAGCTTTCTTCTTACGAAAGTTTGAAATATTAGGCGCATTTTGAATAATTTCTCGTACACCATCAGCGTCTATATTTGTGTTATTTCTAGCAGCGCGACCTAGAAAAGTATAAACAGTGCTCATCAGCTCATTTCCAGCATCGATTTGTTCCTGCGTCCCCTTAAGTCCCATTTCATTGTTATAGAACTTGCTGGCAATATCTAAATAGAATCGAGACAGTTCATTTCTATCACTGATATCATCAACCCCATCGAGATAATTGGATATCTTCGGAGCAGAAGTCTGTTTTGATTCCATTTCTGTTTGAGAATTTGCTGGTGCGACAACTTCGCTAGTTTCAGATTTTTTCACACTATTTCCATCATCCTTGCTATCGGGATTATCAATTTTCATCCATATAATCAGGAGTATCAGGACAAGGAGTAGAAACCCGAGCTTTCTCGCCCTAAACCAGAAAAATGGAGCGCCAGCAATAAAGCCAACTATGAACGCAACAAACCAAAGATGGAAAACACAAGCAAAAAGGAAGAACAGTAGTACCGCTGCAACTGCAGACAACGCCGCAATATTTCTTTCCTTTTTCCCATCTGGGGTAGCATCATAAGCAGCCTGAGCTTCCCTTGCAGCCTGTTTTTTCGCTTTCCTTTCGGCTTCTTTTTCTGTCCTTTTCGCTTCCTCTTTCGCCCTAGCGGCCTTTCTTTCTGCTTCTTCTGCATTTCTTTCTGCATCGCGTTGGGCAAATTCTCTTGCAACACAATTTGGACAGATGCTACCGGACCATCCATCGGGTTCACAACCATAAACCCGAGAATACCCTCTTGCCCCACACTTTCCACATAGATAAGTGTATACTTCGTCACCTTCTATTTTTGCCATATTTGATTCCCTGTCGTAAAGTTTAATTGTTATCCCGCAACAGTGAATGAACACCATGCCATGCGGGTTATGACACAGGTTCATTTTGCGTAGTGCAAACTTCAGTTTCGGCGAAACTTTTCGCTAGAAGAGATCTCATCGTCAGAATTATGCTGGGCGTTATAGGCGAACTGCGCCTTTGGATTATCACGGGATTGACGATAGAACATATTAGCCATTATTTTCTCTTATTTTGATTTTCTATTTGATTTAATAAAGTGAGCATCAGAGAAGCCGAAATCATAGGTCGCCCCACAAAATCTAATAGGGGTAATATTCTCCAATCCTCAGGCCCGCCAGAATGTTCTACTTCAAAGTGGAATTGTTCTACTTCTTGCTCTATTTTCAAAAAAGCCTTGAGATCTTCAAGAGTCTTTATAGAAGGATATTTTCTCCTACTCCTGATTTTTTTTGCTTTCTGGATGTAATGAGGAAAAAAGTTTTCATCCATTTTTATTCTCCTTGTTATAGACATTTGAATATTACTTTGTTATTATGTTTAAGAGTTTTACCATTTCATCAATAGATTTTCGTGACACTGCGTCCAACATTCTAAAATGCATCATAGCATTTCGTGCCACTCGGACTTTTTCAAGCAACTGCACGAAGAAACCGCAATCAAGAGACCCCATTTCTAGTTTCTGCCAATTCGTTGCAAAAAGACCGATGAAGTCACTAAAAGAAAACTTTTCTCCATAAGCTTCTTCTGAAGAAAGAATACCGAACTTAACAAGCCTATCACGAATAAAGCATTCTATGAATTCTATTTGTGAATATGGAATGACCTTTTGCTTATACAGAGCCGCAATATCAAAGGCAGTAATCAGACGCTTAACAAAAGTTCTTTTACTATCTAGTACCACGATATACTCACTTTTTTCTAAATCATCTAAAACAGATAAAAGAGTTTTTTCTTCGGTACATAAGCACATTTGTCCTTGCTCAACAAACTCACGTACGGGAGTTTCCATCGATATGCTAGAAACTGTCAACCGACTAACAATAGACTGTAAGGAAATCATCCCTACAACATGCTCCCTCAGCACCATGTTGTTCGGCATCCGTTTCAACACCAACAACTGTGAAAAGCCCTTGGAAAGCATCATGGTCGTCGCCTTAGATAAAGGATCCGTTTCCAAGACACAAGCCACGTCCTCGTTAAGATTTACAAGGTTTCTCAAAGCGTAGCTCGACAAGTAGTCGTTTGTCAGTTCCTGCTTATCCATAGGCATTCAACTCCATCTTTACACCGTTGGAGGTCTGCCCCTGCTCAACAAGGAACTTCGCCAAATTTTGTGAGAATACAAAAAAGGCGCAGATCGTTGTATTTACCTAAGTGGGGCTCTAGACTGCCTCTAAGCGATAAACACAAACGACCCACGCCCCAAAAGGGCTGTTGCCCTTGGCCATACGACCAAAGCCCGACCATAAAGTCGGTATAGCAAACTGAGGTACGCCAAAAATGGCATACCTGCGTGAGCGTTCGCCTCGTCCTCGCTTAAGGGAAAGTGTCTAGATTTCACTTAGAGGGCAAGAGCAAAAACTCTTCTTCTACTCTAAAGATAACATCTAAAATGCAAAAAGTATCGATTTTCTACAAAAAAGTTAAAATTTTATTCCAAATAAGCAGAAAAAGCCCTAAATTAAAGGCTAAATGATATTCCTAGTTGGAATAAATTAGGAGAGATCGAGTGCAATACAGTCCAGAGAATCTATCTTTCTCACCATGCCCCGTAAGTGTAAAAAGCACACTCCGATGAACCGTTCGCAGATGATGCAGGCGGTACATTCCGAGGATACTCGGCCGGAATTGCTTGTGCGGCGAGCGCTTTTTAATGAGGGATTTCGCTACAGGCTACACCGACGCGATTTACCGGGATCACCAGACCTGTTCATCCTGAAGTACAATGTGGTCGTTTTCGTGAACGGCTGCTTCTGGCATCAACATGGTTGCAAAATGACGAGCCGCCCTAAAAGCAACAGCACTTTCTGGGGAAACAAGTTTACGAACAACATAGCACGAGACATCAAGACGAATTGGAAGCTTTCGTTGCTAGGTTACCGCGTCGCAACCATCTGGGAATGTTCCATCAGGAGCGACTTCGAGCGAACCGTCGAAAGGCTCATTGCCTTCATCAAAAGCGACGAAGAGACCGTAGAAATATAAACAGCTTCAAGCTGAAGGATTATATCAATACAGTTCAGAAAATCTATCTTTGGGGCCGAGAAAGGAGATTTTTATGAAGCATTGGTATACATTCTGTTCGACAGCGGCATTGGCAGCGATTATCGCCACGAATTTTACATCATGCGGAAAACAGGAAAATACCCCTGCAACGCAAAAGAGCGCAGAGGCGGCCCCGATAGAATGGTGGAAACAAGCCGTCTGCTACGAGATCTACCCGAACAGCTTTATGGATTCTGACGGGAACGGCACCGGTGACCTCAAGGGAATCACGCAAAAACTCCCCTACCTGGAATCGCTTAACGTCGGATGCATCTGGCTTACGCCGGTGTACGCCTCGCCCATGGTCGATAACGGCTACGACGTTGCAGACTTCTACAAAATTAATCCGCTTTATGGCACCATGGAAGACATGGATTCGCTGATTGCAGAGGCCAACAGACACCACATCAAAATCGTGATGGATCTGGTATTCAACCACACCTCCGATCAAAACGAATGGTTCCTGGAATCTAAGAAGAGCAAGGACAATCCCAAAAGCGACTGGTACATTTGGCGAGACGCAAAGCCCGATGGTTCCGCCCCGAACAACTGGCGCGGCATTTTCGGTGGCTCCGCCTGGGAATGGAACGAAGAGCGCAAGCAGTACTACTTACACACCTTCGCAACCGCGCAGCCCGACCTGAACTGGGCCAATCCCGATGTGCGACAGGCGTTATACGATATCACGAATTTCTGGATCAATAAGGGCGTAGGCGGTTTCAGAATCGACGCCATTCCCTACATCAAGAAACCCGCCGAAATGGCAAGCGGCACGCCCGACGGCGCAGACGGCATGGTCAGCATTCACGACATGACCGCCAATACCGATGGAATTCTCGACTACCTTTACGAATTCAAGCAAAAGACTGTCGCTGGCAAAGGAGTCTTTACCGTTGCCGAAGCGAACGGAGTCGGCCCAGACCTTCTCAAGTTCTGGGTAGGCAACAGCGGCGCATTCGACATGTTGTTCGAATTCAGCCACCTACCGGGAGCAGACATTTGGCACAAAGCCAAAAAGATTTCTATCCCCGAAATCAAGACCGCCCTCATCAGCAGCCAAGTCGCTACGGCAAGCAACGGCTGGTATCCGGTTTTCTTCGAGAACCACGACAAGCCACGTTCGGTCAACGCCTACTTTAGCGAAAAAGCGGACCGCATCCTTGCCGCAAAAGCGATGGGCACCATCATGCTCACCCTCCGTGGAACGCCCTTTATTTATGAGGGGCAGGAAATCGGCATGAGCAATGTCAAGTGGAATTCCGTCGATGTCTACGACGACGTAAACACGAAGCCGCAATATAACTTGGCCCTGCAAGAAGGCTATACGCCCGAGCAGGCAATCACGTTCGTGCAGGCGTTCAGCCGCGACAATGCCCGCACCCCGATGCAATGGGATACGAGTACAAATGCAGGTTTCACCACGGGCAAACCCTGGCTTGCGCTGAACGAAAACTTCAAGACCATAAACGTTCTCAGCGAAACGGCTGATTCCGCCTCAGTGCTGAACTGGTACAGGAAACTCGCCGAAATCCGCAAGCAGCAAAAGGCGCTTACGCAGGGAACCTTCACACCGATTCTTGCTAATCACGAACAAATTTTTGCATACAAAAGAATCTTCACAAGCGGTAGCGAAAGTGATACAGTCACCGTACTCGTGAACCTAAGCGAAACGGACGCTACTTATGACAGCACAATCGTAGCGGATTGCAAGCTGATTATCTCGAATTACGGTGATACGGAACCCGGGAAAATGCGTCCCCTCGAAGCGGTGTTATTTGCAAGCACCCCAAAATAACAGGTCAACAGTCAATTATTCCAATCCAGATTATTCCAAGTTGGAATAAGAAATTCCTTTTATTTTGGTTATCCAATATGGCATTTTTACGCATAAACAAATATATTGTTTGTTAATAACCAACCCAAACGGTAATAGTTATGACAAATACAAACTCAAATCTTAAGCACATTGTGCTGATTACCCTATCTGCCGCAATCGGCGGATTCCTCTTCGGCTTCGATTCGTCCGTGATTAACGGGGCGAACGGAGCCTTAAAAACCCACTTTAACGCAACCGACTATCAACTTGCCTGGGCTGTGTCACTCGCATTGATTGGCGCTGCTGTTGGAGCTTACTTTGCGGGCCGTCTTGCCGACATGTTCGGCCGCGTTCGCTGTATGCTTGCCGCATCAGCCTTGTTCCTAGTGAGTGCTATCGGTTCGGGTGTTCCGTTCGGAATTCCTGACTTTATTTTCTGGCGCGTCATTGGCGGTGTCGGTATCGGCGTTGCCTCTATTATCGCACCAATCTACATTGCAGAAACCGCTCCGGCGCATCTGCGTGGCCGTTTGGGCTCTATGCAGCAGTTTGCCATCGTGATCGGTATTTTCATCGCGCTGCTTTCGAACTACCTGATCGTCCGTCTGGCCGGCTCTGCCAATAGCGAACTCTGTGGCGGTTTCAAGGCATGGCAGATCATGTTCTGGGTCGAAATCATCCCGGCTGCCCTCTACGGCATCGCCGCCTGGAAACTTCCCGAATCGCCGCGCTACTTGGTACAAAAGGGCCGCCTAGAAGAAGCAAAGGAAGTCCTCGCCAAGATTGACTCCGAAGGCGTCGACAAGGAAATCGAATCCATCCACGAAACCTTCAAGAACGAAAAGCCAGCCAAGCTTGCCGACCTGCTCGAAATGGTCGGTGGAAAGAAAAGAATCGCCCCGATTGTATGGGCCGGCCTTGGCCTCGCCATTTTGCAACAGCTAGTGGGCATTAACGTCATCTTCTATTATGGCACCATGCTTTGGCAGAGTGTGGGTTTCGGTGAAAGCGACGCCTTCCTTACAAGCGTACTTTCGAGCGGCGTGAACCTGGTAATGACTGTAGTCGCCATTATGCTTATAGATAAAATCGGACGTAAGCCGCTTCTCCTTATCGGTAGTATCGGCATGGCCATCACCCTCGGAACGCTCGCGATATGCTTCATGAGCGCAAACGCCGACGGAAGTCTCCCCAATACTGCTGGCGTCATCGCCTTGGTCGCAGCAAACCTGTACGTAACCTTCTTTGCCGCAACCTGGGGCCCCGTCATGTGGGTGATGCTCGGCGAAATGTTCAACAACCGCATCCGTGCCGTGGCAATCGCCATCTGCGGACTTGCCCAGTGGGCCGCAAACTTCGTCGTGACCTGGAGTTTTCCGGTGCTTACCGGCAAGGACGGCATCGGTGTCGGACCGACCTATATGATTTACACCTTCTTCGCCGCATTCAGTATCTTCTTCGTGGCCAAGTTCATCAACGAGACCAAGGGCAAACAACTCGAAGAGATGTAGCGAACATTTCTCATAACGGACAACAAAAACTAGGCAGCAATCTGCCTAGTTTTTTTTATAACCGAAATAAGGCTGAAGCTGTAGACCAATCACAAGGAATCAGTTAGAATAGCCGGTGTATTTGAAAGCCGCATTCTTAGGCATGACACATGGTTAGAACAGCCTGCGTATTTAAAGGCCTCATTTTTAGGCATAGCACACGGCTTAACCCTTCTAAAGACTACAATTGATGATTTAAAAGCAAAAGGTCCTCGGCATTGCCGAGGACCTTCGCTTTATAATCTTTCGCTATTCAGTGAGATTACTTGACGTTCACCTTGGAGAGCTTGCCACCAACGCGAACCAGGTAGACACCCTTAGTCGGCACGGCCACAGAAGCCTTGCCAGAAGCAATCTTCTTGCCCTGGAGAGAGAAGACGGTGATGTCCTGAGCAGCGCCAGAGACGGAGATGTTCAAGCCAGAAACCGTAAGCTTAGATACGCTCGGAACGGCAATCTTCTGAATGCTCGTGGTAATTTCGATTCCCGTAAGCAGAACCGGATCAATCGGCTGCTTGTTGGCATCGAGGAATTCAACAGCCTTGATGGAGATTTCACCGAGACCACCCTTGGCATCCTTGACTTCCCACTTAAGACCCTTGATGCAGGTAAGGATTTCAGCACCATCAGGAACGGCATTCTTGTCGACCCAAGAAAGGATATCGATTTCGTTGTCGCCACCCAGGCCTACAAATCCATAACCCTGACCAGGAGTCATATCATAGGTAACAGCCTTATAGTCTTCAGAGTTGTCAACATAGATACCCGGTTCAGAGCCAGCGCCAGCATTCGGAATCTTCTTTTCTTCATTTTCGTCAGTAATGGTATTCAAAATAGCCATACGGATCGGACCAGAGGTCTTCGCTGTCACGCGGATATACTTGATACCGAGTTCCTTGAAGTTCACACCACAAGATTTGGTTGCCTTGCAATCATCCTTCTTGAAGGATACTGCGATACCAGCAGACGGGTACTTGAGTTCGCAACGTTCCGGAGACTGCTTACAAACGTCAGCCTTAGCCTGAGTCCATTCCGGTTCCGGACCGATTTCCATCGAAGCGCGGGCAATGATAGAGCCATCGGCCAATCTGTAAAGCGGAGATGCGCCAGAATCCGGGACCATCTTGGTGCCGATACCGAGCTTGTCATGGTATGCACCCCAGTTCCAAAGACCAGAAACAGCGACGGTCGTATCACCGAAAGTCAGATGTTCACCATCACCTTCGCTGATGGACGGAGCCTTAGACGGGTCCGGTGTGAAAGAGGTAAAGCCGGTGAGATTATAGAGGTTAGGCATGTTACCCGTCACGAGGAGGAGGTAGATCATGTTCAAAGTAGCCGGATAGTACTTTTCACCTACAACAGAGCCTTCACCGCAACCCTGAGCGGTAGCGCAACTTGTCTTTTCCTTAAGGACCTTATAAACCGTACCAAGGTAGGTCTTTGCTTCGGCACTTTCGATAGAAGACGTAGCAAGACCAAGACCACCGGAGAACGTAGAAGAAACAAAGCGACGGATATCGCTGTTGTCGATAGAATAGGCACCACCTTGGTACTTATAGCCCGAATTTACACCACTAGCAGTGCGGGTTTCCGGGATGAGCCAGCTAACAACTTTCTTGTTGAAAGCCTGAGCCTTGGTATCACCGTACCAGTAGTAAGCCATAGCCATACGCCACGGAGTACGGGCAGCGTCATCGTAGAAACCGATATCGTTAGAAACGGCTGCAGACGTCAAAATCGGCTTGTGGGAGTTCCAGTCGCACCAGTCCGGCACAAGACCGGTCTTAGAATCCTGGCAAGCGTTCAAGTCCGTATAAGCCTGGGAGATGACACTCGACCAGGAACCGCCGGCAACGTCCTGGAAAAGCTGGAAGTTGGCAGTCGTTGCATAGCTCGGGTTGAAACCGTCATTCCACTGGTTACCCGGCTTAATCTTGTTGCTAGCGATATCGTTAGAAGCAATCCAAGAAATGAGGGACTTGCCTGCAGAGAGGTAAGAAGCATCATTCCACTGCTTGGAAGCCATCACGAGAGCAAGAGCGGCGTCGAAGTCAGCGTCAGATGCGGTACCCGTACCGCCGCTGCAACCGATACGCCAGTTCATACCACCATTGGCACCAGCGCTGTTGCCAGTCCAAGTCTTATAAAGATTCTTGAAAACATCCTGATCGTCCATGTAGACGGAAATCAACATACCGTATGCAATAGCTTCGGAAACGGTAGAGCAAGTTCCTTCCGGAGCGAGCACCCAACCCTGAGAAGCATCGTACCAAGCCTGTTTCCACAGCTTATAATGTTCCTTGATCATGTCCGTATCGGCATATTCAATGATATGACCATGCGGATACATCTTGTTCTGCGGAAACGGGTACTGTCCCGCAAAAGAGGCAACTGCGGAAACAGCAGCAACGCCCATCGCGATTTTGAAAATGTTCTTCATAGAATTTCCTTGTTTATGACTTTTACACCCATTCGTAAATATAAAATAGAACCCCAAATGCGGTAAGGGGCCATTTGTAATAATTCGGTTGCAAACGCATCCAGAAACGGTAATTTTTAGGGAACAATGTGATGAAATTCACACAGCCGTATCAAGTCTACGTTCCCCAAATGTTCCCTAAATTTACTTTACCAAATTTGCGGACATTTTTTCTTTCTGCTTTTTACGGCGCCACACCTTGAACTCACTGTAAAGCGTGCTCACGGTATATATAAATATCAGCAAAAGGATTGTATTCTTGGGACAGTTCAAGTTGCAAATGCCCCATGCAATTGTAATAATCGGAAGGTGAATCAGGTACGGATAGAAGGAGGCTCGGCCAATCTTGCGGACGATGCCGATGCAGAAGAATCGTGCCATAAAACCCTTGCCCGTCAGGAGAGAAATCAAGAAAAGGCCATACAGCAAAATAGGAAGCGAATGATGGAAGAAATAATTAAAACCGGGGTTCAGTTCCGGGCGCATCAAAAAGAGGCTTCCATATAGCGCAGCGAGCATCAAAAACTGTGCAGCCCCACTTAAGTATTTACGATAGAGAAAATCAAAATGTCCTTCCTTAAAAAGTCTAAAGAGAACCATGCCAAACAGGTATTCAAAAATACGCACCGGTGCAAAAATGTGGAAAAAACGGTACTTGGCGTCATAACTGTCAAACCATAGATTATCTGAGAGGCCAAAGAAAGTCGCCCACAATATTCCCGGAATAAAGAGCGTCCCGAAGAGCACCCACAAAGTGCGATTGCTCTGCTTAAATAGCCAACGGCTAAACCAGGGCGTCACCGCATAGCACACGAAGAAACTCGTCAGCGACCACGAAGGTTCATTCAGTTTCATGCCCAAATCAGGAACAATAGACCAAGTAAGCGAAAGATGCAAGAAAAGGCTTCGCCACGGGTGAGTCATCTTGGCAAGGCCCGCCGCGGCGCAGTCCCCTATTTCGTTTAAGGCGGGCAAGTGCGAGTAACCGCTGAACTTGAAGACGAGCACCACGAACATCAGGAGCGTCATGAAGAAATGCAGACGGTACAGTTTTGCGATTCGCGCAAACATAAAAGGGACTACCGGGATGCGGCGCTCCGGATCGCTGAACTTACTTGCAAAAAGGAATCCTGCAAGTACGTAGAAGATGCCCGCCGCAAAGGCTGGGGCATTGACAATGGGCATAATCCACTTGTAGTCAGCCATGTAGTTGAGCGCACTAGAAGACCCTAAATGAAGCATCACAATGTTTATGCTAGCCAGGAGTCGAAGGCCATCAAGCGCAGGGAAGTAATTCGGTTTTGCTTTTTCCATAAAAATCTTTTTTAAGCCACACGGATTTGGGAAAATCTAACGATTTTCCTAATTTTTAAAATTTGTTATTCTTTCCCATTTTAATGATTTTTCACCAAAATTTACCAACAAGCCTACTTTTTTATTTGCTGCATTTAAATAATTCAGCAATTGAGCTCTATGCGCTTTTACAAGAACAGAAACAGATTTTAGTTCAACAATTATTGATTCATAGCAAACAAAATCTGCATAATATTCTTTATTTAAAACATGTCCTTTATACATAATAGGCAAGAGCTTTTCTCTCTCATAAGGAATTTTTTGACTTTTAAATTCTAATTCTAAAGCCTCTTGATACACAGGTTCAAGAAACCCATTTCCGAGTTCATTATGAACTTCAAAACAAGCTTTTAAAATTTTTCCGCTTTCTTCTTTACAATATTTTTTTTCTACAGATTTTGCGTTAGCAAAATCGAATCCGTGTGGCTCCAAAGCATTATTCATTTTTCAATATCCTTTTGCATCTTGCTTTGTTGGCGGATACGGGCAAGGGCCTTGGAGCGGCGGCGGGCGGTTTCTTGGAGGTCCACATTTTCGTCATATTCATCGACGATTTCTCGGCCTAAAATTTCTTCGAGGACATCTTCGAGGCTTACAATACCTGCAATAGCGCCCCATTCATCGACAACCCCCACGACATGACCACGTTGTTTTAAAAAGCGTAACAGCAACTTATCCAAAGTAAGGCTATCGGGAATCAGTTGCAGCGGCCGCATCATCTGGCGGAGCTTTACATCGCGCATTCCCTCGGCAAGCTTATTGTATGCGTCGCGACGAAGCACGATTCCAATCCAGTTGTCCTTTTCCTTTTCATACAGCGGAACACGAGAAAACGGCCAGTTGCCACGTTCATCTAGAGTCTCACCAATAGAAGAATCCGCCTTAAGCGAAAACACCACCTGACGCGGCGTCATCACCTTGCGCACCGGCACCGACTTTAACGCCAGAATATTCTTGATAACCAAGGACTGCTGACGGTCAATCACATCTTCACGGAGTCCCAAGCTCACAAGGCTGTTAATGTCATCAATGCTCACGTCCTTCTTGTCTTCTTTTTCGCGGGTCCAATGCTTGGTCAACGTAAGGCAAAGCCAAATAATTCCCGTCCAAGAAAGGACAATCGTTATGTAATAGAACGGGACAGCAACCAACGGAGCCGTTATTTTGGCCTGCTTGACGCCCAACGTCTTAGGTGTAATCTCGCCAAAAAGAAGAATCAAAATCGTCAATATAATCGGGAGAGAAACCTGCCCCAAAGGAGGCAAATTCTTTACCGCAAGGGCCGTCGCAAGCGAAGCTCCCACCGTATTGGCGATCGTATTCACTACCAGTACCGAAGCAATATAGCGGTCGATATTTTCCTTGACATGCACCATGTAGCGCGCCGTAAATTTCTTTTGCCGTTGCAACAATTCAATCGTTGCCGGGGGCACGCTATAAAAAGAGGCTTCGGTCACAGAACAGAATGCCGAAATAGCAAGGCATCCAAGAACTGTAAGGACAATATAAAGCATTACTCTATTCCCAAAAACGAAGGTTCAAACAAGTAAGGTTCAATCGCCCAAAGCTGCGGGCGACTCAAGTCGTAAATGTAATCGGTCCAATCCGAGAAACTAAACGCCTGCGCACCGAATGCCGGAAGCGTAAGCGAATGGTTAGAACCAAGCACCATCAAGTCGACCTCGGTATATTCGCCAATATCGGCCAGCTGCTTTGCAACGGCAACCGCATCGTCAATTCCACCAAGGCCATGAACAAGCCCCGCCTGCAACGCCTTGACACCAATCATCACGCGGCCTCCGCCATAAGCCGTATCAACGGTCGCCTGTGGGATTCCTGTCGCCTGCGAGACCACTCCCGTAAAGCGTTCGTAGAATTCATCCATGTACTGTTGCAAGGCGGCCTTTTCTTGATCGGTCCAGGGGCGGGTAAATGTAGTCGCATCCGCATATTCATGGGTTTTAACGGTCTCGGCCTTAAGCCCAATTTTAGACATCAGTCCCGAAGCATCAATCTTGCCGCCATAAATTCCGATACTACCGACAATCGCCATGGGTTCTGCCAAAATTTTATCACCCGCACAGGCAATGTAATAACCACCCGAAGCACCCATGTATCCAATGCTCGAAACCACAGGGATTCCCAAATCTCTCACATGACGGAGCGCTGCCCAAATTTTATCAGAAGCGATAGCGCTGCCTCCCGGCGATGAAATACGCACAATCAAGGCTTCGGCTCCAGACGAAGGCAACTTACGGAGCGATTCGAGTACAGAGCGTTCCATGCGGGAATCAATAGTTCCATCGATATTCAATAGAGCAATCTTCGCGCGCCTTGCCCAGCTTTCGTTAAAGATTTTCTTGTCTGTCGGATTCCAGGTGCGGTAATACGCCTGAGGATAATCAATGCCAAAGAACGTCTTTAAAGCATACGAAGGAACCTGATCTAGATAAAGCAATGTATCTACCAATCCAGAACGTTTTGCCGCAGAAGCCGTCACCAACGGTTCTGACGCCAAGGAATCCAAGCGAGCATAGGCCTGCCCCGCATTCATCGACAGACCGACCTTACGCATCGAAACGTAGGTCTGCATCGCCGTCCACAAATCCTTATACAGGGTATCAAAATTAGCCCTAGCCTCGGCCGACATAGAATCGGCCACATACGGCTCTACAGCCGACTTATACTTACCATGACGCAAGAATTCCACCTTAACGCCTAACTTGTCGAAAAGGCCCTTATAAAAAAGGATATTGCCCCCCAAGCCACGCCAGTTCATATGTGCCGACGGCTCCACCACAATACGGTCTACATGCGCCGAAGCAAGTAACACGGCCGGACGAATACCATCCATATAGGCGACCACCTTGCCGCCGCGAGCTTTGAGCTTTTTCACGTAACGGTCAATTTCGCTAGAAATCCCGATATTTCCTTTGTAACCCGAAAAATCAAGGATGACAAGACCCGTCGACGGATCACGCAACATGTGTTCAAACAGGTTACGCACATGCCAAATGCAAATGGATCTCTTTCTAAAAAAAGCAAATTCGTCTTCGGTCTCGGAAACTTCCATATCAAGCGGTACTCGAATAATCTGGGCGCTCATAGAGGCCCCCGGATTGCGGGCTGAATGAAAGCCCCACGCACCACCCTTGGGAAGCAAGTCGTCGTACACATGCAAGGCTGCATTGTTGTAGCCGCCAAAACTTGTCGAGAACGTCAAACGGTATTCATCATCGTCACCATAAAGTGGCACACGAAGCCCCCAACGGACTCCATACATCCCCAGTTCCACCAACAAGCGATGATTTTCGAAATCCTCGACATCGTAGCTCACACTCATCATCGGACCAACACGAACCGTAGCCCCCAGATTCTGCACACGGTCGGGAGCTTGCGGCCCCGCATAAAGCACATTGTCACATGAGTAACCCAAAGACAAGAACTGGAAGGGGCGAATCATAGCACCCAAGTCCACACTCCATTCGGTCCCTGTAAAGCCAGCACTACGAAGCGCATTGACACGTTCACCAATAAAGATGGTTCGATTCCATAAATCGTCGCCATGCGTGAGGCTCCAGCGCGACAAATCAAGATGTTCCGGCCCCCGCGTATATTCGAAGCCTGCCGCCCAATGTTCTAGATTGCCACCCACACGAAAGTGGTTGATGCGGTTGTCATAATCATAACCAACCAAGGCCCCCTTAGAATCAAAGGCCGAAACACCCGCAGGGTTTCCCCAGATGCCATGTTCGTTCTCTAGCGAAACAAACCCAGATTCGCCAGGAATATAGGCTAAAGCATTTGCAGCGCAGAGCAGCAAAAGCGCAGCCACAAACTTATTTTGCATCAATTTCATTCGCTCTCCCCTTTTTGTACAATTCACCAATCAAAGCAACTAACACGACCGCATAGCAGGCGTCATAAAAGTCACGATACCAATCGTATGCGGAATCTTCATCTTGCGCCGCATTCTTATAAGAGCTCAAATAATTTAGAAAAGCCTGGTGTTCATGCTGCAGAGCATATGCGGGATTACCATTGCGATAGGCCCCCAAATCCAGCGTTACGGAACGATCCTTCATCGAAATTTCTACCGTACGGGCATCAGAGGCGGAGTTTCGGTCTGCTATAAATTCGGCCTTTAACGTTCTAAAATCGTAGATAGCATGAACGCGATCATCCGACAATTCCACGCAATCAAGCGACTTGTACAACATGGCGTTTTTGTCTACAAATAAACAAAGCAAGTCCATGTCGTGGATCATCAAATCGTATTCCACGGAAACATCGCGATTGCGCGGCGAAAAACCGTGCGTTCGCGTAAACTTAAAACAGATTGGAAATACATCTTGCTTTTGGAGATACCAGGATTTTAAGCAATCCTGCATTTCCTTGCAAAAGTCGGTCTTCGCAAATTCTTCAATTGCCGGGTTGTAGCGTTCCGAATGCCCGACAAAGACAAGTGCGCCCCGTTTCAAGGCTAGTTTCTGGTATTCCAGGGCATCCATCCCAGAAATCGACACCGGTTTTTCCACAAGCACCGGGAGCTTCATTTTGATGCATTTTTTGACGTATTCGTCATGCGTTACAGCAGGAGATGCAATGACTGCAAAATCAGGCGCAAGTTCGCCGGATTTAATTCGTTTGAACAAAGCGGCAGCCTCAGCCGTAGTGTCAGCAACACCAATAAATTCGACACCATCTTGTTCAAACAGCCGCTTATGCCGCTGCCCCATGGTCCCACAACCAATCAAGACTGCCTTATAAAAACAGGAATTTTGCATATAACCCCAAAGTATGCCCCGTTTCCATTCCAAACAAGTGTCCGCGATTCATTTCGTAAAACAATGCAGCACCCAAAGAATTCTTGTATACCGAAAAATACCGGGCCGCATCTACACGCATTCTAAAGCCACGATAAAGGTCATCCATTTTGCGATAGGGTTTATCCATGTGCAAGTTTTCGGATTCCTGAATGCGCCAGCGGTACAAAAAAACATAGTCAAATTTCCAGCCCGAATGGTCGTCACGGTCCCACAGGAACTTCCACGAAATCGACCCCTTGAGGCCAAGTTCGTCACCAGGCTGAAAATCGCGCTCTTCGAGAAAGGTAAAGTATTCCGCCGCGGCACCGAGCGTCATGTTCCGCGAGAATTCATAAAGGCCAAAAGGCGATACCCCCAGCCGGTGGAAACGATTGACGCGGGAACCTTCACGCGGCGGAAGCCTCCAGCTGACATCAACGCCTGCAAACGGGAACGGCACCAGTTTCATACCCAAGTATGATTCGTTAAGACCGTTTACCTGCAAGTTCACCATTTCGTGAATCTGGTCATGAGCCATCGTATTCCACTCGTAGCTCACGAGTCGGTAGGCGAAATCTCCATAGATGCTGAAGCAGTTGCAGGGTGCATATTCCCCCGCCACATTGATATCGCCACTATACACGTCATCGCGAAGCTCCGCAAGGGTGCCCAGCAGCACAAAACTTTCGGGAGCGCGCACCGGCGAAACCGTCTCGCGGGCAAATGTCGCGATAGACGCGAGCCCCAAAAGAAGCACAACTTTCAAAGTCTTTCGAATAAAAACAGACATCGGTTTATTTGACAAATTTAAAAAATTCTATCTTAGTAGCACCGAATAGTTACCGAGCCGCCCAAGGATTTTCCGATGACAAGACTTGTCCACTTCGACATTGCCAAAGCGATCGCCATCATTCTCGTTGTCATCGGCCACTATTACCCCGAAAACGCGCCCAGCTGGTACCTGGCGCTGCATTCCTGGATTTACACATTCCACATGCCTCTTTTCATGTTCGCCAGCGGCTACATCTATCTTTCCTTCAAGAAGGACGAAGGATACATCACCTTTATCAAGAAAAAATTCAGGCGTCTGTTCGTTCCCTATATCATCGTCTCGATGATCATCATCTCGATCAAGCTACTGACACAGCGCAACATGTATGTTGAAAATCCTGTTACGCCAGAAACCTACATACAAATTCTATACCTTCCGGCAGCCGGTTATTTTTTGTGGTTCATCTGGTCACTTTTCACCTGTTTCTTGATTATCCCCTTCTTTAAGACAGCAAAAGCTAGGCTCGTCCTGCTTTTGATCTCCATCCTGCTACACTACGTATTTACTCTCGGAAGCATCGAGCTGTTTGCCATTAACGAAACTTCCCGCAACCTGCTCTGGTTCATGGTCGGCACCAGCGCCTGCGATTATGGAAGCATCGTTTTCTCGCACAAGTTCTGGGAAAATTACAAGAATATCCTGAAGATATCCTCGATTATTCTCTTTGTCGGTACAAGTATTCTGTTCCTACTTGAAACGCCCTACACCAACGAAGTTCTTGCATGGTTCGGAATTGCATCCATGATGGCAACATCCACCTGGATTGCCCATATCCGCGCAACAAAGTACATTCAGCCCATCTTGATTGTCGGCTCCGCCAGTTACATCATCTATCTCTTCCACACGACATTCGAAGGGTTGGCCAAGTCCATCGTCCAGAAAGTCACCTTTTTCGCAACCTCCGACACGGGATTTGTCATGGGAGCTCTTCTTTGCATCCTTGCAGGAACCGTCGGCCCCATCGTCTTATTCTACATCATCCGAAAATTTCAAATGACGCGAATGATTTTCGGCTTGAAATAGCGCCCCTATTTAGGTTTTATACGCGCACCCAGTTGACCAGTTTCGACGACATCTTGTGAACCACCGTACTAAAGATGATCGTAAACGTCATCGTCAAAACGAGGAACACTCCGCTCGACACCGTCGGGAACAAATACGAAATCGTCCGCATCATCAATTCATGCGACAAATAAATCTCGTAGGAAATGACGCCCAGGTGATTGACAACGGCATTCCCGAACGTTCTCTTCCGCGACAGGAACAATACAAAACTGACGATCGCAAAGCCTAGGACAATCTTTAAAAGATACTCCCCGTAGAACCACACCGTTTTATTCATCACATAGGCAATTCCCAGAACCAACGATAACAGCCCCAGCGCAATAGTTTTTGGCATCCAGCGGGAGCCAATGAAATCGGCTATTTTTGAGAAGAATATGAAAAGCAACAGTCCCCAGACAAGTCCCATGCGCTCATAGCACCACCCCATTTCGGCTGAATTACTGGCATCCGGCGAAGACAGGTACAAGTAAAGGCTAGATGCCACAACCGCAACGGCCAAGACAACATGGCTGATAGAAGGTTTTATTTTGAACTTTTGCTGGCAGAACATGACTACAAAAAAGAGAATGCAATACTGCAGCAGGACCCACACATATCCCGGCATACTGATGAGGGACTTCAACAAAGAAAAATCGCGTCCTGAGCAAACATTGAACAGAACACAAAAAAGATTCACCAAAAAACATGGAATCAGCAAGCTCGCAAGACGATTGCGCCAAAAATGAGAGAGATACTTATCCGGTGAACGGTTCGCCGAAAACTGCATTCCATAAGCCGATATCATAAAGAACACCGTTACCGCCACAAAGCCAAAGCTCATCACCATTCTCTGGGCCGCGTTATGGTAAAGCTCCGGGACATGCACAAAGACGACAACGACGGCACTTACGCCCTTGAGGACTCCCGTAAAATTCTTGTCAAACGAGAACGGTCCCTCCTTGGGAACACTTTTCCACAAGACCGACGCAAACAAAACCGCAATCAGCAAAAAAGTCAATATCAGGTCAAGCTTCATTCTTCAGCCCTTAATTAAAATCGTACCGGTAAATAAAGTTAAGCTGGACACGGGTCCACTCAAAGCTTCCATGAACCGGTGTCGAAATTTCAGGATAGACACCCAAGCGTCCTACATCGAACAACATTCCCCCAAAAAAGCGACGTTCCACATTTCGGTAATCAGGCATATTCTTAAAGCCAGCATAGAAGCCTACATCCTCAAAAGGGAAACTTTGCAACTGGATAAGGTATCCATAATGGGTCCCGAGATCGCTATCATAAAACGGACGATACCGCGCCTTGATCTGGAAATAGACATGGGGAGCCCAATGCAGGGACAGTTCCCCGCCATAGTCATAATAATCCATGTCGTACTGCATGCCACCATACAGAACATACCAGAGTTTCATCGACAGCGGCAGCGAGTATTCCGCAAAAAGGCCTAAACTTCCATGTTGCTGTTCAGGATCCTGATTGAACAGGGACTGCTCATAGGCAACCCCATACGAACCATGCTGAACGCCAGCAAACAGGAAACGCTGATTACGCATTCCCATAAAGAACTGGTTATTGGCAAAGAGCAGCGTGGCCGAAACCATCAAAAAAATAACGACAGATTTTCTCATCTTAACACCTTCAGAACTTCCGAGGCTAAAATTTCTTGTCCTGCAATATTCGGATGCAAGCCGTCCTTAAACAAATCCATCCTAGCTTCATATTCATCTTGGGCAAACAACGGATACACATCCAAATACTCAAAGCGACCATTTAACGAATCCAGTCCTTTTTCCACACGATTATTCACATTGCGAATGACTTCATTCACACGCGAACTCTGCTGACGCTGAAAATTACGAGGAAGAATCGAAACAACGATTAACGGGTCTGCCTGGATTTTTTCGATTCGGGTATAAAACTTCTGCAAGAAAGCATTTCTTCTTTCTTCATCAAAAAATTCACTACTATTATTGGTTCCCATCAATATGACGGACGGTATTCCCCGACATTCTCGCAAATCCCAATCATCAAGATCCTGAATCTTTGCGCCATTTTTCGCATGTTTTAAGGGCATATACTGCGGGAAAAAGTATTCAAGATCCCACTGATAGGTAATTGAATCGCCTATAAAACAAACACGCGTGTCATCGTCATCATAATCACACGCCCACAAAAAAAGGATCCATGGGAAAAGCAGCCACTTTTTCATATTCGCAATCAGCGCAAAATCTAGCAAAAAACATTCCGCGCAAAATTTTCTGCCGAAAGCACACCGCTCAATTTTTTAAATTTAAATTATGAGGATTCGGCTCGCCATAATACTATTCGGCTGTATAATCTGTTCCTGCGTATGGAACGATCCCGAGAGTACACCCGCCTACTTACCGATTGACGATTCGGAATACCCTTACGTAAGCTTGCCGCGACTTGTCATCGAGACCGAGGACCTCACGCAAATTCGCGACCGCGAAACCAAGATTCCCGCAAAGTTGCAGGTATACGGCAAGGACTCTCCCGAAAGCGACGTTCTTGAATTGACCATCAAGGGGCGCGGCAACTCCAGTTTTACGGGAATGCCCAAGCCCAGCTACAAAATTGAATTCGCAAAAAAACAGGAAATGTTCGGGATGCCCAAGGATAAAGACTGGGCTCTTATCGCTAATTCCGCCGACAAGACACTCCTCAAGAACTTTATTACATATAAACTCGCAGGTTGGCTCGGCGACGAATACACGCCGAGAAGCACCTTCGTCGAACTGTATCTGAACAGGCAATACCAGGGAGTCTACCAACTGGTTGAAACGGTGAAAGTCGGCAAGGACCGCGTGGACATCCCCAAGGCAGACAGTTCCTTCTTGCTTGAAAGATGCCCCACCGAATTCGGCAAGGAACATTTTGTCGTTACCGAGAAAGGAACTACCTTCGGTATCAAGTACCCCAAGGATCCCGATTATTTTGACACCCAAATCATCAAGGGAATCCTGAGTGAATTCGAGAATTTTCTAAAGGATGAAGAAGACGACACACTTCAAAACAACTATGAAATCACCGACTTCCTTGATTTCGAGGATTACCTGCGTTTCTACTGGATTCAGGAACTATCCAAGAATCTGGACGGAGCCTTTAGGCGAAGCATCTATGTGACCTGGCAACGCGGGGAACTCATCAGGCTCGGCCCCGTATGGGATTTCGACGTCGCCTACGGAAACTGGGAAGTCGATTCCCTTCGCACCACCACCGATTGGTATATCCGTAACAGTGGATGGAACGGATACATTTTCAAGCGCGCTAAATATTGGCAAGCCGCCGTGGACTACTGGAAGGAGCACCGCGAATTTCTTGCTACCTTCCCCGATTCCATTTCCAAATATGCGGCAGAACTCTCCCCTGCCACCAAAAACGAATTCAAGCGTTGGCCCGTCCTCGAAAACACTGAAAACTGGACCTACAAGGAAGCCTACGACAGCTATGATGAAGCCATCGATTCGTTAAATAGCTGGATAAAGCAGCGCATGGAATGGATAGACAAGAATATCTAAGATTCGCCAGCGAAGGTTATTTCGCTCGTTTAGAACTTAGCATATTCTTCAACATAGCGTTCTGCAGTATTCTTGATATCATAGCGAGAGCGAATGTAAGCATAAGCCTTATCCGCCAAACCATCATCATAACCTTCATTTACGAATTTTTCGATTTTCCGAGACAAGTCATCAACACTTTCCGGATCGAACGACCAACCTAGCGGAGTATCGAATCCATCAGGATTCAATATTTCCATAGGGCCTTCCAACGCACTTACTAGAACAGGAACTTTTGCGGCCATCGCCTCAGCGACGGTCAAGCCGAAACCTTCCTGCCTTGAAGGCTGAATATACAAATCGAAGTTGCATAGATTCTCGTAAACCCACTCTCGCGACATGGAGCCTTCAAAAACGACTATATCTTCAACTCCCAATTCCTGAACCAGCTGCTTGGCCCGTTCCATATCGCAGCCGTCGCCCACAAAGTGCATTTGAATATTCTTGGAGAGCGTCCCACGTTTTTTCACATTGGCAAGAGCACGAATCAAAATATCCTGTCCCTTGTGATGGAAATACATTCGGGACACCTGAATCAGGTGTAACGTGTCAGAAACAGCAGACTTTCTCTCGGAACAAATTTTATCACAGCACACACCATTTTCAACAAGAATCGTTTCATGGCCTTGCTGAATCCATTCATCCTGAACGGATTTCGAAATGGCATAGCAGGCCTTGCAATGCACACTTTCGTCTACACTATTCCTCATTCCATGAATCGTGCGAACGACATTCCACTTGCCCAGCACAAACTTGACAATTCCATCGTAATGGACATGAACAATTTGTGGCTTTAACTTGATCAGGAGCAAGTTCATTTTCAAAAGCGGCCACGGATTCTTGCTTTCGCGCTTTCTTTTACATTCAAAAACCTTGACGCGAGGATCCAACCTATTGCGTACGGATTCATCAATCATATCGTTGATGATGATGAGCGAGACTTCGTTATCGTTTATATGAACATTCACTATATCGACCAGCATATTTTCAATGCCGCCCGTAGTCAAGCCCCATAAAAGATGAACTATTTTCAAGAAAAACTCCTACATCAATGCAAGCTAGAATTCAGAGTGTTCTATAGCCAGAATTTCTCTGTTTCCTTGACAATTTCAACTTCAGGACCGATCATGTCCTTTGTCATCTCATAAATTTTTGACGCATAGACTACATCATGTAAGCCCAAGCCATAATTATAACTCAAGATACGTTGTAAATCACTCGTTCTACCAGGATCTTTTCCTGCCAGAACTTCTCCAATTTCGTTGTATTCTTTGAATTGTTTGAAATAACGGAAATTTTTCACATGTTCCGTATCATCACCGAAAATACGATCAAACGTAGTATCGCAATTCTGGAAGCCTTTTGTATGGATAGGAACAATTGTTATTCCTGCAGGAAAATCTTTTTCATTATCAACAATAAAGCTTTCGGCACAGGTCACACAACTAAACAGAACATCGACCGTTCTGGCAATTTCTTTGACATCATCAACGATCTCGAAAGAAACGTTGCCGTAATCCTTAAAACGTTCAACAAATTGTTCTGCTTGATCCTTGTAACGCAACAATTTGACATGGAATTTCTTTTCAGGTTCGCCACCCAAGACACAAAGCATCGTCGCTCGAGCCGTATTGCCTAGCCCTAAAATTCCATAACAAGAGCTATTAGACCGACGCAAAGTTTTTGCAGCAACAGCAGCCACGGCACCCGTTCTCATTGCCGTTATCCAATCACCATCTATTAAAGCAAGAAGCTCTCCATTATTGGCGTCATACAACAGGATGTCACTACCCAAACTTGGAACGGCATCTTCAATTCGATGAACAACCTTTACACCAAAATATCTATTCCCCGTTTTTTTATCAACCGGCAAAAGACATGGCATCGAAGTAAAAAATTCAGAATCTCTCGGATGTACGGGCACTTTGGCAGGCAGCTGAGCATCCTTTTTCGAAGCAAAGCTCTCGTAAATCCAATCAATGCACTGCGATGGGGTGATACCTAAATCACGGATACTCTTTTGAGAAATAATTTTCACGATTACTCCTATTTCAGTTTGACGCCGAAATGTTGCAGAGCATCTCCAAGCACTTTGAAGAAGTCTTCGATATCCTTCACATCGATTGCACCCAGAGAGCAGAGGCGGAAGGTGTTCGTCGTCGAAATCTTGCCTGGGTAAATCGTGAAGCCGCGGTCGTAGCAGTAGTCATGCACCTTCTCAAAATTCCAGTTCGGGTCTTCAGGATACTTGACGGAAACGACGAGGCCTGATTCGATAGCCGGGTCGATGACGGTGTCAAAACCGAGTTCGGCCACCCCCTTGCGGATAGCCTCGTACACGCGGCGATGACGGGCGAACTTTGCAGTTTCACCTTCGGCGAAGTATTCCTTGAGCGCCTGTATGGTAGCGTAGATTGTCTGCACCGGCGGAGTGAAGTGCATTTCGCCAGTCTTCTCAAAGAAGGAATATTGCAGGTAAAGGTTGCAGTAGTAAGAACGGGTCGGATAGTCCTTAGACTTCTCAATGATATCCTTGCGGCCGATAATGAAAGAGAGACCGGACATGGCCATGAGCCCCTTCTGAGCGGAAGCCATGCAGAAGTCCACGTTATCTTTCACCACGTCGAGCGGAATCATGCCCAAGGTAGAGGTTGTGTCGGTGATGAAAATTGCGTTGTACTTGTGTGCGAGTGCACCAATTTCGCGAATCGGGTTCAAAACGCCCGTACCCGTTTCATGGTGGCAGCAGTAAACGACAGCAACATCCGGATTTTCCTGGAGGGTCTTTTCGACTGCAGCGAGGTCCGGACGTTCGAAGACGCTTGACTTCAGGTTGATATGCGGCAGGTGGTACATTTCGCAGACTTCGACAGCACGCGTATTGTAGGCACCGTTGTTCACCACGAGAATCTTCTTGCCTTCGGGAACGAGCGAATTGATGCACACGTCAATGTTGATGGTGCCCGAACCGCAGAAGAGAACGGAAGTGTACTGGTCGGCGGGGGCATGCACCACCTTGAGCAGGTCTTCGCGAAGACCCTTCATGAGGCCGGCAAAGGCCTTTTCACGGGGGCAGATGTCCGGAACTACCTGGGCGTACTTGACGGTGTCGGTGGTGGTGGCGGGGCCGGGGTTCAACAAAACGTTTCTCTTGATCGGTTCCATAAAAGAGTCCTTAAAATCGTCCGTAAAAATTAGAGGTACTGGAGGATGTGCTTCTCGGCGTAGGCCAAGTCGTCCACGTCGTCGATTTCGTACCACTTGAGTCCATCGACCTTGAGCACGAACACCTTTATCTTTTCCTGCGACATGGTCAGCAACTCGTACTCGTAGCCGAGTTTCGGCTTGTCGGCCACCTTGGCGGCGTAATCTTCGCACATGGCCTTGTAGAACTTGTTAGAAAGCTTGTGGATGCCCACCAGTTCTCCCTTTGCATCGAGCTGGGTCTTGTCGGTAGAACACATGGTGAGGCGGCCGCCTTCGCCGAATTCCACGTAGTACTGGTCCTGGAACTTTGTCACGGGCGTGATGAGCATGATGGTTGGTTCTTCACATTCGAGGAGCGAGGTAATCGCCTTCTTCTCGAAAACGAGGTCCGATTCCAGAAGCAGAAAGTCGTCGTTGCCGATGACATCACGGCAGTTGTACAGCGTGTACATGCTGTTGGTCTCGGCGTAGCGGGGGCTGAACACGCATTCAATCTGCGGGTAGGTCGCCTTCAGCGCCTCGTACTTTTCCTTGTGGTATCCGGTACCGATAACGATGCGTTCGATGCCGCAAGCGATGAGTGTCCTGATGCTACGTTCGACCATGGAAACGTCGCCACATTCGATAAAGCCCTTGGGAATAGTCTCGGTGTACTTGCCGAAGCGGGTTCCCATTCCCGCTGCCATGATGACCGCAGTCTTGATCATGCTATTTCCTCAAAAATTCCATCAGCGCGTTCTTGTTCTCGATAGGCGTCGTAGTCGGGCGGCCCAGGTCCTTGCGGTTGCCCTTCTTCACCTTGACTTCGAGGAGCACGGGCCCCTGCATGCCCTTCAGCTTTTCGAGGGCTGCGGCGAGGGATTCCTTGCTGTCGGCAGTCAGGGCGTCCCTGTAACCCACGGCGCGGGCCACTGCGGGCAGGTCAATCTTGAGACCAACCGTCGGCTGTCCGCCCACGGAATCGTGTGCGCCGTTGTTGAATACCACGTGGACGTAGTTTGCAGGGGACTTGCTCGCGACAATAGCCATGGAACCCATATGCATAATCGTCGCACCGTCGCCGTCGAAACACCAGACCTTGCGGTCTTCCTTTTCCATCGCGATGCCGAGCGCAATCTGCGAGGCGTGTCCCATGGAGCCCACCGTTAAAAAGTCGCGTTCGTGACCTTCACCCTTCTGGGCACGGAATTCAAAGAGTTCGCGGCTGATCATGCCCGTCGTAGAGACAATGACATCCTTTGGCCCGAGCGCGGCAGCCACCGTCTGAATAGCTTCTTCGCGACTCATCGTGAGATCGTTCTTCTCGACGCTCTGGAGCTTGTAATCCTCGAAGGTATCCTTCTCGATGACGAGCGCATAGACCTCGCCCGTTTCCTTCATCGTCTTGACGGCCTTCGCAATCTGCTTTGCGGCCTTGTCCTCTTCCTTGCAGAGTACGTCGAAGTTCACGCCCATCGTGTTGAGGATGCCGGTCGTCACCTTGCCCTGCTTCACGTGCTGCGGTTCGTCGTGGACGCCGGGGCGTCCGCGCCAGCCAATGAGGAGCAGTACGGGGATGTTGTAGACTTCCTTGTCCGTCAGCGAGGCGAGCGGGTTGATGATGTTGCCTTCGCCCGAGTTCTGCATGTACACGACGCCGATGTTACCCGTAGCCAGGTGGTAACCCGCGGCAAGACCTACGGCGGCACCCTCGTTCGCGGCAATCACGTTATGTTTCGCATCCTTGTTGTCGGCAATGTAGGCGCAGATGTTCTTGAGCAGGGAATCGGGAACCCCGGCGAAGAAATCGATGCCGTAGGAACCGAGCGTGTCAATAAAAAACTTCGGACTGATCATAGGTAGATACCGTTACTTCTTCATCGTTCCGGGAATGAGGTTCAGGATCTGCTTGATGGGCATGCAGTAGTCGTTGGAGGCCTCGAGGCTACGGCTGTGCGTAAGGATGGATTCCGCGCACTTCACCATGGCGGGGTATGCGGACCTGAGCATGTGGTTTGCGTAGATGACCACGTTGATACCCCAGGTCGCCAGTTCCTCTTCGGTGAACTGGTTGTAGGTCGTAGGCACGGCGACGATCGGCGTATGCGGATCCTTCTCGCGGAAGCGCTTGCAGAATTCCTTGATGTCCTCGCCGCTCTTGTCCTTGGAGTGGATCATGATGCCGTCGGTACCGGCAGCCACGTAGGCATGGCAGCGTTCCAGCGCGTCATCCACGGACTTGCCCGCAATCAGGGATTCGCAGCGGGAAATCACCATGAAATCGTTCGTGATCTGGGCGTCCTTGCCCGCACGGATCTTGGTGCAGAAACCTTCGATGGTGTCCTGCGTCTGGATGGCATCCGTACCGAACAGGGAGTTCTGCTTGAGTCCCACCTTGTCCTCGATAATCACCGCGGAAATGCCGAGGCGTTCAAGCGTGCGTACAGTAAAGCCGAAGTGCTCCACCTTTCCACCGGTATCGCCGTCAAAGATGACCGGCTTGGTCGTGACTTCGAGAGTGTCATTCAAGTCGTGCAAACGAGTGGTAAGGTCCACCGCCTCGATATCCGGCTTGCCCTTGCTTGTGGAGTCCGTTAGGGACGAAGACCACATGCCGTCGAATTCACGGACGCAGCCATTGACCTCTACACTCGTGTGTTCGGCAATCAAGCCCGTAAGGCCGTTGTGCGATTCCAGGATGCGGACAATCGGCTTTGCCGCAATAAGACGACGGAGAGACGAAAGTCTTGCCTGCGGAGTCGTGCCGAGAGAATCGATTTCCTTCTTGAGACCAGCAGAGGTAATGCCCTTGGTATAAGGGATTTCGATCACCTTTCCGCCCTGGGCTTCCATCACCTTGAAGACCTCATCGCGGATATACTTGCTCGGCCCCGAGAGCCAATCATCACCGTGAATAATGTAGTCCGGCTTGTACTTTTTCAGGTTCTCGACGTAGCTCCATTCATCCTGGGGCACAACCTTCGACACGCCCTTGATATTCTCGATGACATTCTTGCGTTGCTCATAGTTCAGATACGGAAGGCGTTTGTGTGTCGCAATAGCCTTATCCGTAAAAAGGCCAATAATCACATCACCATACTTGGCCCCCTCATTGATAATGTTAATGAGGCCAGGGTGCATAATATCACCAATCATTCCTAGATATACAGTCTTAGCCATAAAAACCCTTTTTTTACAAAGATACCAATTTTACAGATGATGAACATTACACTAAACGAAAATAATGCTGTATTTTTTTATTTTTTCATTAAAGAGATTCGACATGACAAAAGTAATCACATACGGTACATACGACTTGCTTCACCAAGGGCATATCAACCTGCTCAAAAGAGCCAAGGCCCTCGGAGATTACCTTATCGTAGGCGTAACAAACGACAACTTTGACCGCGACCGAGGCAAGCTTAATGTCCGCAACAATGTCCTCGAACGAGTCGAAGCCGTAAAAGCAACGGGACTCGCCGACCAGATTATAATCGAAGATTATGTCGGACAAAAAATTGACGACATCCAAAAATACGACGTCGACATTTTCGCCATCGGATCCGACTGGGAAGGCAAATTTGACTATCTGAATGAATTCTGCAAGGTTGTCTATTTGCCACGCACCGAAGGCATATCATCGACAATGTTGCGCGAAGAATCCCAGGACATCGTAAAAATGGGAATCATCGGCTGCGGACGCGTCGCAAAACGCTTTCCATCAGAAGCCAATGTCGTCAGCGGAGTAGAAGTTGTCGCCGCCTATGATACCGACCACAAACAATCCGAAGCCTTTACGCAACAATTTAACGGAATCAAATCCTGCAATAATCTGCAGGAACTATTCGACGCCGTGGATGCAGTCTATATAGCGACACCACACCTCGCCCACTACGATTGCATAAAGGAATCGCTTATTGCAGGAAAGCACGTTCTCTGCGAAACCCCGATGGTCCTTAACGGTGATCAGGCCAAGGAGCTTTACGCACTGGCCAGGGAAAAATCCCTCATCTTGATGGAAGCGAATAAAACGGCGCACAGCCCCGCTTTCAACCACCTTATTGTGATGATCAAGTCCGGGCTTATCGGAGAGGTTGTCGACATCGAAGCCTCTCTGTCCCAGCTTCTGAACAAGGGCGGTAGGGAATTCGACGCCAACCAGGCAGGCGGCGCCATGTTCGAGCAGGGATCTTATCCGTTGCTGCCTATCCTCAAATTGATGGGGATTCAGTACGAAAGTCTGGAGCTTTTCTCGCGAATGGAAAACGGAGTCGACATCCACACGAAAGGCGTATTCCGCTACCCCAAGGCCGTATGTTCATTTAAAGTTGGATTAGGCGTCAAGACCGAAGGCGACCTTGTCATTTCAGGAACAAAGGGATATGCCTACGTTCCCGCACCATGGTGGAAGACAGACTACTTCGAGTTGCGATACGAGGACCAGAACGACAACAAGAAATTTTTCTACAAGTGGGACGGTTTCGGCCTGCGCTACGAAATACAGGAATTCATCAGTTGCATATATAACCATCGCTTTTCTTCCGCACGCCTGCGGCGCCGCGAAAGCATCCAGATGGCATACATCATGCAGCAATTCAGCGAACGAAAGAATTTTTACGAGATTTAGAGGTTGTTATGATCAACTTTACTGTAGGCCCGGTACAATCCAGTGATGCCGTACGCGCAATCGGCGCAGAACAGGTTCCTTATTTCCGCACGGCAGAATTCTCAGAACTGATGTTCGAGAACGAACGACTGGTCAAAAAATTCGCAAAAGCCTCCGACGACTCCAGGGTCGTCTTCATTACCGGCTCGGGTTCGGCAGGAATGGAAACCGCCATCATGAACACCCTGACCCCTGCCGACAAGGCAATCGTCGTCAACGGAGGTAGCTTCGGTCACCGTTTCGTGGAACTCTGCGAACTACACGAGATACCCTTCACCGAAATCAAACTCCAGCCGGGCAAGGCGCTCAAGGCCGAGCACCTGAAGGAATTTGAAAGCAAGGGCTACACCACCTTCATCGTGAACAAGCACGAGACCTCTACCGGCGTGCACTACGACATGCAGCTCATCAGCGATTTCTGCAAGCGGAACAACCTGTTCCTGATAGTGGACTGCATCAGCACCTTCCTCGCCGACCCCTTCGACATGGAAGCCCTCGGCGCCGATGTGATGATTACCGGTTCGCAGAAGGCTCTCGCCTGCCCGCCGGGCATTTCGGTAATGGCCCTTTCGCCGAAGGCTCTCGCACGCATTGACCGCATCAAATGCAAGTGCCAGTATCTGGACCTGAAAATTGCCCTGAAAAATGCAGAACGTGGACAGACCCCGTGGACTCCGGCCGTCAGCATCTTGCGACAAATCAACGTCCGTCTCAAGGAAATCGATTCAAATGGCGGCGTAGAGGCAGAAATCACCCGCACGGCTTCGCTTGCGAACTACTTCCGCGAACGCATCAAGGGACTTCCCTTCGAAATTGTCTCCGAGTCGCTCTCGAACGCGGTGACCCCACTTCACCCAACCACTGCTTCTGCCAATGACATTTTCCTCAAAATCAAAGACGAATACGGCATGTGGATTTGCCCGAATGGCGGCGACATGAAGGATACGGTTTTCCGCGTGGGGCACATCGGCGCCCTCACAACGGCAGATTATGACAAGCTGATCGATGCGTTCAAGGATCTCAGGAACAAGGAGTTCATCTAATGAAGGAACTCACCCTAAAAGATATGCAGCAAGTCCTCTTGGGGATGATGAGCAAGATTCATGACTTCTGCGTAGACAACAACATCCGTTATTCCCTTGCCTATGGTTCGCTTTTAGGAGCAGTCCGTCACAAGGGTTTTATCCCGTGGGATGATGACATTGACATTTTTATGCCGCGGCCCGACTACAACCGTTTCATAGAATCATTCCCAACGGGAAACGGCCTTACCCTGATTGCCCCTGGTAAAGACAGCTACATCGCCATCGCCCGCGTATGCGACACCGAAAAGACCGTTGCGAAAACGGTTCTTCCGTGGCATTCCAAGCGAGGCGAAAATGCCCCTGGACTTTGGATAGACGTGTTCCCCATTGATGGAGTTGAAGACGACCGAAATGCATTCCGTAACAAGATGCTCAAAGTCGCGCAACTGCGGAAAAAACAGCTTGACGCACGACGTGCGCTTCCCAAACTCTCGCGAGACAACACTATCAAGCAAAACATCAAGCAGATTCTCCGAAAAATTAAGTACTTCAATCTTGATCTTGCAAAAATCAATCGCGAAATCGAGAATTTCTGCCTTAAAATTCCTTATGAGACATGCATCCATTGCAGTCAGGTTCCCTGTACAGAATCGCTCGACAGGCAGTTCTATGAAAAAGCGCTTTTTGAAGAATACATCGACATTCCCTTCGAGAACCATCAGTTCAAGGTACTTAAGGATTGGGACACCGCACTAACCATCGTCTACGGCAAAAACTATATGCAGCCCCCACCGCCAAAGGACCGCGAGCAGCATAGTCTTGACTGCAACAGGTTTTTCTGGAAGAACGCATGAAAAAGATCTCAATTCCCGAAATGAAGCAAATTCAGATGGATATCCTGAAGGATATCCACCAATTTTGTGAAGCAAACAACCTCCACTACACACTCATCTTCGGTTCGTTGCTCGGAGCCATCCGTCATAGGGGTTACATCCCCTGGGACGACGACATTGACATCGCCATGTTGCGTCCCGATTACGAGAAATTCATCGCAAGCTATTCCGGCAAGAATGGAATTTATCACGTCTACGATTACCGTAACGACGCCGATTACCACCACCCTTACGCCAAGGTGGCCGACACGCGTACGATTCTCGAGGAACACACCTCGATGAAGGATATCGGAATCAACATTGATGTGTTTCCGTTTGACAATCTCTTCGACACCAAGGATGAATGCAACCAGTTTATCAAAAAACTCGACGGCCTCAAGAAGAAATTCCGTATCAAGCTAGTGAAGCCCGGGAAAAAGAACGTCTGGTGGAAACGCATTCTTATCCGACTAGCCAAGGCAACACAGATTTTCTGGTCAATGAAAAAAATCACCGAAAAAGAATACGAGATCGTAAACACCCTCACTAATGAAAATGCAAAATTTGTAGGTGTCGCCGTTGACCCTGAAATTGGTCCCGCCTATCGTTCGGTCTATCCGCGAAGCATGTTCGAAAAATTCATAAAGGTTCCATTTGACAACGAGGAAGTGATGGCCACGGCGGAATACGACGCATGGCTCTCGCAAATGTACGGAGACTACATGACACCGCCACCAGCAGGGAACAGAACGTCACCACACACTCTTTCTAACATTTACTGGATAGAATAATTACAAAGCAAAATCACGGTAGCTAGCAATAGTTAGCTGCCTGCCGTATGAAGGCAAAACGGTACTATTTACCGCGGCGTTTTGCAAGCGAAATCAGCATCTGAAGCGAAGACATCTTAAATAGGTACGCAGAAGCAAAATAGAAACCTATTCCGACTGCAACGCCGACAATCAGTTGCATCAAATCACCAGAACAATGACCGACAACTAACCAAATAAAGCCACCCATCAACAGCGATAGCATAAACGAAGGGGTTAAAAGTTTTAGCTGTCCCCATATCGAAAGGTCAATAAAGCGGCGCGTATAAATCATATTCAGGAATGTAGCGATAACTCCATAAAATGCCTTGCCAAAGCACATTCCCGTCACGCCATAAGGGATAGAAGCAAACAAGATTATAACGGCTATCGTTTTCTTAATAATTTCCAATTTGAGAACCAAATCCGAGCGTCCCTTAACATACAGCAAGTTCAAATTGATATTACAAACCGGATCAAAAATCGTTGAGAAGCACAAAAGCTGCATTAAGATTATTGCACCAGACCATTTTTCACCAAGCAACAGAATAATCGTCGGCTTCGCCAACACACACAGCCCAATCATTAATGGGAATATCGAAAAACACGAAAGTTGCAAATACTTCTTATAGACATCAAGAAGTTTTTCATTATCATCTTGAAGTTTCGAAAGAATCGGGAATGTCACACGCGAAAGAATTGAAGCAACATTCAGTGATGGGAACGAAGACAAATGGTCTGCGCGAGTATAGTACCCCAAATCCGAAGCTGTAAACTTTTTACCGATAACAAGGTTATAAAGATTGGAATAGACCGAATGAATAAGACTAGATACCAAAAGCTTGGAGCCAAAAGAGAACAGCGAATGGAACGAGGCCTTGTTAAAGCACGGTTTCGGGAACCACCGGAGCAACACCGAAAAGATTAACAAATTCAGCACCGAATTGGCAATCGACTGCCAAACCAAGCTCCACACTCCAAAGCCACAATAAGCCAGGACCACCCCAAATATTCCAGAAAGCAGGGCCGCTCCAAACGAAGCCTTCGATTGAGTCTTAAAATCTACCGCTCGAGAAAGTTTTGCCTTATGCACCGTAAACAGCGCATTGATGATCAGCGTGAGTGAGACCACCTGCATCACCAATTCCAGTTCAGGGAGCTGATAGAAATCAGCGACAAAAGGAGCTATCGCAAAAAGGATTCCAAAACACGCGACACTTATCAAGAAATTGAGAAGGAAGGCCGTTCCATAATCTTGATCGGTCACTTCCTTTTCTCGGATGAGCGCATTTGAAAATCCGCAGTCCACAAAAATCTGCGAAATGCTGAGGAATATCGTCAGCATACCGATCATTCCAAAATCGGAAGGACTCAATAATCGCGCAAGAACGATCCCAATAAAAAACTGGACTCCCTGCAAGGAGAAGCGTTCGACAGCACTCCAGATAACACCCTTTATAGATTGCGAAGCGATAGAACTCATTTTATAAATCAATCTTAGAGCAAATAAAATCTACAACTCTTCGAGCGCTCTGATTATCGACATAATTGTGAACATCGTGAACTATCTTTTCCCTTTCAGTCCGACAAACATCATTGCCAGACACTACATGTTCAACAAAATGTTCCAAATCATCAATATTCGACATCTGCTCCCCTTGCACCAATTGGCGATAATCTACATAAAAACCAATCTTTGCATTATAGTCATCAAAATCATCAATTGTAAGACCAATCTGACGATTCAATAATAAAAATTCGTAGTACGCTCCCGAATAGTCCGTAATCATCGCATCAAAGCAATGCAATAAATTCATGTTCTTAATGCCATACTTATCCTTCTGTTCCTGTGTCAAGAACAGAATATTGCTATAAGTTTTCTCCGGCAGTGAAGATATCTGGCTATGGTGCAACTGAACAATGAGCAAACAATTCCTTCGTGCAAACATTTCATTTACGCGATCAAAATCCTCTATTTTTCCAATAAGCGGCAACGAAAATTTCTTTTCAGTCTCTAAAGAAATCGATTGGTCATTATTCTTGTGCTGACGGAAAGTCGGCAACCATCCAACAATTTTTTGATAGCGGGGTTCCTTCAGCAATCCACAACGGTACAAGTCAAAATCTTCAAAAAGAACATCATGCAAAGGGAATCCCAGCGGCAACACCTGTTCGCGTTTCGAAACCGAATAACCCTTCATAATCTGAAAATCGACATCGGCTATTTTATCGGATAACGAAAGTGCATAGTCAACAGGTCCAATCGAATGCATATACTTGTCGCATTTTTTTAGAGTGCCCCCATGCGTAGTGTAAAGACGCAGCGTTTTTGGATTCAGCTTGACAACAGGATTATTGCTATCAATAATCAGCTTCGCCTTAGCCAAATAGAAATACTTTCTAATCTTGTCAAGTAAAGTAAGCCCTCCCCAAAAGGAGATTGTTTGTTCCAAAGTTTTCTTTTCGCAATGTTTATCTACGGCCCAAAAAAAGCGATACTTATCGGGAAACCGTTTCTTGATTTCTCTTTCGAGCATCATGGGGCTTCCGTCAAAAGCCGGATTACTCTCTAAAAGAATAACATCCCTTTTGAAAAACGGAAAACTAAACAGAATCTTCAACAACATTTTCTTCATCATTTTGTTCCGACTTCTCTTTCTTTGCGCATAACATTCCTAAACAAGCACCCACAAAAAGATACGACATTGAATGAAGATTACCAAGTGTTCCCGACATCAGCGAAAAGATGGTAATCATCACCGTTATTCCCGAGCCGACTTCGGCTACCGTCAAATTATATTGTTTCAATCTATGGAACAACCAAAGACAAAGCACTACGAAGCCGAAATAAGATAAAAGCCCAAGAGCACCCTGTTCAACCATCAAGTTAAAAAAGACCGACTCCATAGCCCCATCAACAAGAGAACCGTCATCATACCGTTCCACGATGCTTGACATATAGTTAAAGCCATGTCCCACAATAGGACTCTCCGCAAACGAAACCATGCAAACAAGCAGGTTTCGCTGTCGCATGTCCAAGGAACTCCCTCGATCATCCGCAGAGAACGACTCTACAAAGGAATGCCCTACATAACCAATCCCCACCAACAAAAAAAAGAGGAAGAACATCTTTACCAGTGCCGACTGGGACTTCACGATATAAAAGACCAGATACAAGGCGGCACAAACCCACGCCGAACGCGATCCAGACAAGTAAATGGCCAAAGCAAGAACCGCCATCAAGAAATAATTTTTGTACACTCTTTCTTTCACCCTAGGAAGGTATAAAATAAAGAGCATTGTCAACAGAGCACCTAATGTTGTCGGATGCATCGTCGTAATGGATGTCCTTATACGCCAAGAATCATGGAAATTCATATCCGAGCTACCTTTTTCCAAAAGGCCCGAGTATTCCGGAAACGAATCCATAAGTATCGCATATATATAATTGTATTTCAAGGCAGCTTCGATAAAGCCAAAGGCGCAAAAGATTAGAATCGGCCAATAAAGCAAATCCGTTATTTTCTCGTAGTCACACTGGTACGCAATCAGGTATGCAGCCAAAATAAATCCATAAGAATCCAAAAATAATCGTGCTGCAGTAAACATTCCATGGAAACCGCTTTCGGAACCGAAAAATCCCGAAAGTAGGAATGTAACGAAAAGGAACGAGAGACCCATTCTCAAGGGGAAGGCCGATAATTCCTCGGAAAAACGACTTTTTTTAAGGATGAGCGCATAAGCAAGAAACCCATATAACGGGATATGCATTGGCGCAACGACCGGAGTTAGGGAAAAGAACATTCCCCCCGAAAAAATGACCAAGCTACCCAAAAGTGCCAAGAGCTTGACATTTGCATCCTGCGTCGTAAAAAAGACATAAATCAGAAAAAAACACGAAAGTATGACGGCATAAGTCATCTAGCAACCCCCATACCTTCGCTTTTGGCGTTCCTGATTCCTATAAAAGACCTTTCTAAATACACCTGGGAACAGGTTGCCACACGCAAACAGCAACTTGTTCACTGGCAACAAATTCTCCATTCCGGTCAAAGCCTTCTTTTCACGAAGCAGCCTCTCCTGAACATCTGCGTCTTCCACAGCATACTTTTTCATCTTAGCTTCATGCGCAAGAATCCGTGCATAGTACTCAAGAGCCATAGCATTGTATATTTTCCAGGATCCATGTTCACGATAAAAACAGAGCATTTCTTGAAAGGTGTCCAATTCTTCTAATTGCACCAACTTGTAAGAGCCCATAACACTCTCGGACCGTTCCCGATAAAAATACATCGGGGAATTAACGAAAGCAACCTTGGACTGTTCAAAAAAAATGGGGTAATTGAAAGCGGCATCTTCACCGACGCGGCGTCCCACCATAAATCTACGATTACGAAGCAACGACACGTGAAATAACTTTGCAGCCGGCATTGCAGCATTGCAAACAAAAAGATGACTACAGATAAATTTTCCTTCAAGGACCTTGCATTCTCCCTTCAAGGACATAGGCAATTTTGCTTCTGAGGAGAAATGAAAAAGCGGGCACATGGCCAATTGCGTTTTCGATTTCACACAAGAACACCAAAGCACCTCAATCATCTCTTTGTAGAGAATATCGTCAGAATCAACAAAGGTGGCGAATTCCCCTGACATTTGCGACAACCCCGCATTCCTCGCATCGGAAGCACCGCCGTTCTTCTTATGAACGACCTTGATTCGCGAATCCTTCGCAGCCCATGCATCGCACATTTCGGGACAGCGGTCAGGAGAGCCGTCGTCAACCAGGATGATTTCCAAGTTCCGATAGGTCTGGTTTACGATACTTTCGACACACGGGTCCAAGTACGCCTCGACCTTATAGACAGGAACAATAACGGAAATCAGCGGCTGTTCTTGCGGCATGCACGCTACCTGTAGACAGACATCATTTGCTCCAAGTAATTGTCCTTGGAGAAATGCTTACGGAGAGGTTCCACGTCAAAGGAATAGTCCCCAGCGAGCATCCTGCGGAGTTTCGCTTCAAGGTCTTCGGCATTGCCCATCTCAAAAAGTTCGCCCGACTTCCCCGGTTCGATCAGTTCGGGAATTCCACCGACGTTCGCACCCAGCACGGGAGTACCAAGGCAGAGCGGTTCAATCACCGAGAACGGGTTGTTTTCGTACCATTCGCTCGGCACCACGCTGAACTTGGACTTGAGCAACACAGACTTGCATGTTTCCCAGTCGCAATGCCCCCTAAATTGGATCTGCTTTGCCGAAGCATACTTTGCCTTGAGATCGGCCTCAAGCGGACCTGTTCCAAGCACGTAGAGGGGAGCCTCTATTTTCGACGCCACGCGTAGCAAGGTCTCGGCGCCCTTCTCGTTGGAGAGGCGTCCCACGAAACAGTAGGAGTTTTCGCGCTCCACCGTACCATGTGCAAATTTCGATTCATCGACAAAATTATGGAGTGCAATCAGCTTCGAAGCATCGAAACCGCCCTGCTCCATTTTCCGCTTCATGAAATGGCTCGGACAGATAAACTTGTCCACGCAGCGTTCCAGCCGTTCGCGGTTCCACGCCACGGCTTCTTTCTCGGCAATCTTGCTTGCAAGCCAATTGTTCTTGAGGCATTTTTTCGCCGTGCAGTTCCGCTTGTCACCGCCTATGCAGTCTTCGCAGATTTTACCGTTGCACAGGCACGTGTAAGCAGGACAGACCAGCTTGTAGTCGTGCAGCGTCCACACCACCTTGATGCCGCGGGCATGCGCAATTTCGGCCATCACCGGCGAAAGCTGCGTATGGATGTTGTTCAGATGCAGCACATCGGGTTTGAAGCTGTCGAGCAGCGCGGTAAACTTCTTTACGGTTTCCGCATCGCCAAACGGGCGCTTGAACGCCTTGAAGAATGCGGCAGGCTTCTTCGGAGAAAAGGCGACCTCGCTAGGCCAGTAGCTTTTCCACGGGCTATCCAAGTTTTCGGGGTAATCCATCGCAAAGAAGGCGACTTCGTGTCCCGCAGCCTTAAGCAGGTTTTCAAGTTCTATAGAATAGACGCAATCACCACCACGACGGTAGTAAAACTTGTTTGCTAGCAGAATCCGCATCGCGCGCTCACTATCCTTCGATTCTCAAGTCACCCTGACGCGGGTCCTGACCGACATCGAACGTCGGGAACTTGGAGCAGTCGATTTCCTTGCCGAACAGGCTCTTGAGCTTTGCCGTAAGCACCCACGGGGCCACGTGCGCAATGTACTTTTTCATGACCGGAGCGGCGGTTCCCACCATCCAGCAGTTCTTGGGGCAGGTACGCACCTTTTCGCGCACCTTCTGCGCCTGTTCGCTGAACCAGATTTCCTCAAAGTTCTTTGCGTTGTGGATATTGCCCATACTTTCCTGCCAGTAACGCGGCTCCAGACCGTTGCAGGGGTAAACTTCGCCCCACGGGTCAGTAAAGAAGTTCACGGAACCCGCTTCGCACGGGAGCATTCTCTTGCCGCCCTGGATGTACTTGATAAGGCCCAGGTTGAAGAAGGCACGGAACCAGGACTTCGGATGGTTCTCCTTCAGCAGGCGGTTAACCAGCTTGCTGATGTTGTCGCAGAGTTCTTCCTTGTTGCTGATCTGGTTGTCTTCCTTATGGAAGTAGTAACTGTTGTGGAAGGCGGCCGTCGCAAATTCAAAATTCATCGAGAGGGCAAGTTCGTAAAGCGGAATCAGGTCGTTGCTGTTCCAATTGCTGAGCGTCTGGCCAAAGCCGATATCCTTTACGCCCATTTCATGCAGGGTCTTCAGCGTACGCATGCCGCGTTCAAAGCCGTCGTCGCGTCCACGCAAGAAGTTATTGGTGCCTTCAAGGCCTTCAATACTCACACGGATGCCGATATTCGGAAAACGTTCTGCAAGCTTGATAACGCGGTCCACCCACCAGCCGCTCGTACTGATCACGATACGGGGGGCCTTGGTGAACAGCACTTCCACGATGTCTTCCAGGTCCTGACGAATAAACGGTTCACCGCCAGTCACGTTTGCGAACTTGAGCTGCGGGAGAATTTCCAAATCCTTCGCCTGGATTTCTTCACTTTTCTTGGTCGGGTTCTTCCAGATGTTGCACATCTTGCAGCGCATCTGACAACGATAAGTCGTAATTACCGACACGTCCGTCGGCATCTGAATCTTAGAATTACAATGACTACAATTCGAGCAAGACATAAGACCTCAACAAGCCTCCTTTCGACCCAGAAACAACACTTGTAATTATAGCAATTTTCGATATCCCGCATCCTTTTCAAAACACGCGAGGACACGAATCCAAAAGCATTCCAGCCTAAAGGCTTCTGTAAACAAAAAATAGCGACACCCGAGACAGATGCGTCCCCCCATTCATCGAAAACGACAATTCCGGGCGAACGATCAAGTTACCCGATTCAATCTCCAGGCCAGCCATGTAACGGCGCTCCACATTCCTAAAATCAGGAAGGTTTTTCGCACCGACAAACACGCCGATTTCTTTCAGCAGAAAACTCTGCACATAGGCCTGGTATCCGACCAAGCCCTTCAAGGAACTATCATAAAAGGGCATCAAAGTTCCCCCTACCTGCAGGTATCGGTAACTTTGCCAAAGGACATCCAGACGCGCCCCGACATCATAATAGTCTTGGTCATAGCGCACACCCGCATACAAGGCATAGTTCCCTACAAGTCCCTCGCCCAGATTCCAGCGATAAAAAGGCTCCACGCGGACATACTGCTTTTCCATTCCCTGCGTAAACACCGAATTTTCGACCGCTATTCCAAAACGCGAGGCATACTCCACCCCGACAAATACATAGTGGTTGTTTCTCATTCCCAATAAGTAGGAGAACGATTCGTTTGCAGACAAATTCACACAACAAAGCAACAACGCAATCCAAAGAACCTTTCTCATAAGACCCCCTGTATTTTTTGCGACAAGATTTCGTAGCCCTCATCGTTTGGATGCAAGCCGTCCTTAAACAGGTCCTCGCGAATTTCAAAGCCACTATCCAAGAATATGTCAAAGACATCGACAAACCGGCTACCGGGAATTTCTGTTTTCAGAGCACGCTTAAGGATTTCATTTTGAATTTCGATATTCTCGTTTACGGCCGGATCCTGTTCTCCCCAGGCATTTCTCGGCAAAATGGACAGAACAATCAGCGGACTCGCCTCAATCCTTTTCGCACTCTTGATAAACCTGTCCTTGTATTCTTCACGCAAGTGTTCAATACCATCGGCAGTCGATTTCCAATAGCCGATATCGTTGGTACCAATCAAGAGGATTGTCGTGCGTCCCTTACAATCGGAGACATCCCAAGAATCCATCTGTTTCAACCCGGCACCGCTAACCGCATGCTTACTCACAATGTAGTTCGGAAAATAGTACTCGAGATCCCATAGATAGGTAATGGAATCCCCCACAAAACACAGTTCGTCTTCACCTTCTTCGAAGGCACAGCTACCGAATGCGATTACAAAAAGAAAAGACAGCAGGAGCCGTTTCATCTCAAAAGAGAACCGTTATCGATGAATACCACGGAAAATAGTTTTCTTGACCAAGACAGAAAACGCAATCGCACCGACCAAAGTCAACACCAGGCACACCAAGAAACGAAGAATTCCCGAAGGAACGAAATCCAGAACATGAGTTTTCTCGATGGCCCTAAAGAACATCATATGACACAGATAGACTTCCATCGAGACTCCGCTCAAGAATGCGAAAAACTTGTTTCTCATTAGTGTCCACGGGACAGGACGCACACTGTCCGCAATGGAAAAAATCAACCATGACGCAAACAAAAGCATCTTAGCTACAAAATGATAGGAATCCAATGCAAAAAACAGCACCGTCGCCAATACGGCAATCGAAAGCGCCCACAACACAGGAATTTTCTTTATCTTATCGATATAAAGATAGATGAGGCCTCCGCCCACAAACATGGGCATACAATAAAGGAAGTTCCATTTTCCTACGGCGCGCACCACCAATTCGGGCCTAGAAAAATACGATGACGCAAATATCGTCATCGCAATCGACAACGCAAGAACGATCCAAGCCCTAATCTTATTGTCGATCAGGAATACGAAAAATGGGAAGATGGCATAGAAAGCAAAAATCAGTCCAAGGAACCAACCCACTCCGATCACGTGGATATCCGGATTCGGCAAAAAACCAAAAAAGAGAGTCAGGTTCGCAAAAGCCTCAATAAGAGAATCCTTTGAAAAACCAAAGGCAACATCAATCAAGACCATCAAGGCAAAAAAAGGCCAAATGCGAAGATAGCGCCTTTTGTAGAATGTATTTAAATCAACCTGGCGGTTCTTGAATTTCTGGTAATAGGCACAGCACATTGAAAAAGCGCTAAGCATCATGAACAGAAAAACATAATCCGCGCCAAACGGTAGAAATGTCAGGAAGAAGAAATTTTCAGGCAGACCAAAATCAATATTTCCAAGGATATGACAAATTACGATACCGATTACCGCAAGGGCCCTTAAGCAGTCAAGCGATTCAAACCGATTCATAACCAGAAGCCCGTCTACTTCTTCCCGATGAGGCTCTTATACACATCCATCGTCTGGTCAGCAATTTTGTCCCAATCGTAATGATATTCGACAATATGCTTGAAATCCCTTTGCACGGGAGTTTCCATAAAGAGAGTCATCTTTTCGGCTAGTTCATCTACATCGCCCAGCTCGTAGAAACATTCCTCAGGGAGAGGCACTTCCATATTCGCCGGAATATCGCTTGCGACCACATTTCTGTTGTAACCGAGCGCTTCCAAAAGCGCAATCGGGAGACCTTCATGGTAACTCGGGATTACAAACAACGATGCGTTTTCAAATATCACCTGAAGTTCTTCGCCATGGATATAGCCAGGGAGAATTGCCCCCACTTCAGCCGCAGCGGCCTTCATCTCGTTTGCGTATTCAGACTTGAAGTCAGCCGAACCTGCAATCACAAGTTTGACATCCACCAGACAAGCCTTTTTGTAGGCAGCAATCAAATCATGAAAGCCTTTTTCCTTAACAAATCGGCCCAAAGCAAAAATATAACGTTTACCTTCAAGCCCATACTTACCAAGCCATTTCTTAGTTTTGTCTTCAGGCAAGGATGGCAACAAAGTAACACCATTGTTAATGCGGACCGTTGTTTTGCAGCGGAACTTTTTCTTAAGCCACTCTTCCAACAAATCCGAAATAACAATCACACGATTAGAGAATTTCGTTCCCACAAATTCACTAATTCTAAGGACAGCCTTCGCAAACCAGCCCCATTTGGCACGGTTGTAATCCTGGCCATGGTGTGTATAAACAACCTTTAAACCAGCAAGCCTAAATATAGGAGCAACAAAGGACGGTCCAATCGCGTGCAAATGGACAATATCCGGTTTCCACGCCAAAACCTTGTAAAGGCACCTAAATGTGTGAACAAACGTTTCTAGTCCGGCAATTTTGGGGGCATAAACAGGTACAACCTGCACACGTTTATATCTGTAAGGCGTCTTTTGAGGAGTGTAGGCCTTTCTCGCAAATATGACGACCATGGCCCCACGATCCACAATACGCGGATACAGCTCCTGACAATGGGTTTCAATGCCACCCATAATATCAGGAATACCGCGTGTACCTAAAACAGCTATTTTCAAAGCAAACTACTCCGCCTTGCCCTTACCGATACTGGACACTTCAAATCCAATCTTACGCAGAGCGTCGGCATCCAAAATGTTGCGTCCGTCAAACACGAAGGCGGGCTTGGCCATTCCCTTGTAGATACGTTTCCAGTCGAGGTCGGCAAAGCACTTCCATTCGGTGCAAACCACCACTGCATGAGCGCCTTCGGCAGCCTTGTACGGGTCTTCCTCAAACTGGACCTGGTCGATAACGTCCTTCAGATCGCGCTTGGCATCGGGGATGGCCTTCGGGTCAGTCACAACCGGCTGTGCATGTTCGGCGAGTAAATCGCGAACAACCAAGTTTGCAGGGCTTTCACGGGTGTCACCGGTGTTTGCCTTGAAGGCGAAACCGAACACGGCAATTTTCTTGCTTGCAATGGTGTTGAACATCGTCTCAAGCATGCGGTCCACCACGCGGTGGGTCTGCCACTCGTTAATTTTCACAACGCTTTCCCAGTAAGCAGCCACTTCAGGCAGTCCATAGTAGCCACACAGGTACACAAGGTTCAAAATATCTTTCTTGAAGCAAGAACCACCAAAGCCGATAGAGGCCTTGAGGAACTTCGGGCCGATACGGCGGTCCTTGCCCATCACGTAGGCGACTTCATCCACGTCGGCACCGGTCTTTTCGCAGAGGGCGCTAATCGAGTTGATAGAGCTAATACGCTGGGCGAGGAAGGCGTTAGCCGTGAGCTTCGTGAGTTCGGAACTCCAAAGGTTCGTCGTCAAGATACGGTCACGCGGCACCCAGTGAGCATACACATCCACGAGCTTCTGGCAGGCAGCAAGCCCCGATTCGGTCTGATGAGAACCAATAAGCACGCGATCCGGTTCAAAAAGGTCGTTAATGGCCGTTCCTTCGGCCAAGAATTCCGGGTTAGAAAGCACTTCGAAGTGCAGTCCTTTGTCGTTGGAATTCAGAATTCGTTCCATGGCAGCAGCGGTACGCACCGGAAGCGTGGACTTTTCCACGATGATCTTGCCTTCGTCGGCAATTTCAAGAATGTTGCGAGCCGTCTTTTCCCAGTACTGCAGGTCAGATGCCTTGCCTGCTCCGTGGCCAAAAGTCTTGGTCGGGGTGTTCACGGAAACAAAGATAATGTCAGCTTCCTTAATGGCAGCCGGGATATCGGTGCTGAAGAAGAGGTTACGGCCACGGGCACGCTTTACCACGTCATCGAGGCCGGGTTCAAATATCGGGAGGTTATCGCTGTTCCAAGCGTCAATACGGGCCTGGTTGATATCAACCACAGTCACTTTCACATCGGGGCACTTGTCGGCAATAACAGTCATAGTGGGGCCACCGACGTAACCCGCGCCAATGCAAAGAATCTTGGTATTGTAACTCATAGTAGCACAAATCTAGAAAATTACCATTCTTTCAGGCCTTATTATAAATAAAGATAAACCGTTATTGTATACACGTAAGAATCAAATCACATAATATCGTTCGCAAGGTGTTCGCAAACAAGGCTATTTGGCAATTTGTTTCAAGAAAAATACAATTACTTAAATACGGCAGTGATCGTTCCAACATCGCCAGGAACAACCGTACGAACAGAATCCTTCACCCCATCGCTCCAACCGGTCCATATTCCTCCAGACGGAACTGCCGTCAAAGTCACCGGCAAGCCTTCAAAGAAATTGACCGTCATTGGCGTTACATCTAGCCTTAAACCGTTTACAAGAATATCACCACTCCCCATTACAGATAAGGTAATAGGAGCAGCCTTACTTAAATCGAAATATTCACGCAGTTCTTCGTATACAACACCGGGACGTTCCTTGGCAAAAGTCTTGATAGATTCCAGCTGCCTTGACATTCGAGATGCGCTCAGGTTCCAACGTTTTTGATCACGCGAAATTTCAGGCTCAATTTCGGACATCATTTTTTCAATCAATGCTAGCACCCTAGAACTTTCAAAATTCATCTGCAAAAGCACCGCCATGCGATTGATAAAAGCCACCCTGAAAGATTCGTTTTCCAGCAATCGTCGGAACAGCAACGTATACTCAGGGCCATTCGGCCAGCCATCGCCATCTTCCGCTGTCACAAATTCGAATATATTGTTTTTATACTGGCTAAAATCATTCCCCATACCAAAATCAAGGTCGTACAAGAACCATTTCCACTTAGTTTTCGGATTGTTACAGCGCCATTTCTTTTGATTGTTACCAGGCCAATCACGGTTATTCGCATAAATTTCAGTCTGCATGTAGTTGATATAATTATCAACATCTATTTGCGAAGAAATTTGCGAATAATTTTCTTCATTCTCCAAAGAATTATCTTCAAGCCAGTTCAACATCGCAACAAAATCGACAGCCGAGCCCGCCGAAACAAAATTGTCAGCCTTGAGCAAGTCAATTTCATCGGGATCCATGCCGTAATGCGTTTCGAAATAGTATTCCGTAGAACGCTCGCGAATACTGTGGATGCCATAGTATTCGCCATTATAGTACACCACTGCAAATCGTCCACGTTGATAATCGACACCAAGACCTTCGCTCACAGAACTTGCAAGACGGTCTCGAATATAGTCATTTCCAAAATTGCTGCCGTTGTTGCGCAACAAGAAAACCTTGAACTTATTCAACTCAGGGAAATCGGGAAACAGCGCATATTTGAGACGCTTATCTCCATACTTTTCTCGGAAATTGATCGCCACCGATTTTTTCGCATTCTGCCGACTATAATTTCCAAAAATTTTCAGTCCCGCATTTTTAGCAAATGCAGGCTTATTCGCCCCCGGTTCAAAGAATTCCACATTCACAGGGATTTCCTTATCAAACCAATAATTCGCTCCCAAATGGGGTTCCTTACTTTGAGCTAAGTTACCTTCCATATAAATGCCCGTATCTGGATCAAATAGCGAATTCGGATCTGCCGTCAAAAATACCGCAGGTATCGTAGGCGCAGATTCCATGATATAAGTACGCACAAGTTCATCACCAGGAAGCTCACCCTCAGTAAATACAGCACAGCGGAGTGTCATCGTAGAATGGACCTGCAACGTAGTAATTACAGGACTTTGGGGCGTAGGGGCGAGGCCGCCTTTTTCACAACGCACCAAGACATTGTCCGGGAACGTAACCGAGAAATTTTCACTATAAAAGCCCGATGGAGGCAATTCAACATACATATCAACCGGTAACGAACGCGACGGCACTACGGGCAAAGCAGGCTTTCCATAAGGCGAAGGCTCTGCATAGCCAAAGCCCTCTGTTCCATTTTCCAAAGCACCATGGTTCCATGTCTTACCAGCAGGCACCTCTGGATATGATACAGAATCCACAATTGCCGTATCTGCATTTACTAGATAAAGGCAGCCTCCCTTCTGCGAAAGCTTAAAACCCGCATGCGGTTCATGTCCACGATTACGCACGATATAACTAAACACCTTGAGCGAAACATCTAAAACTTCCGAAGCTTCGGGACTAATGCGGGTGCCATAGATATTTTTAAGGTCCGGAAATGTCGACCCTGTTGGGAGCGGCAAGCGATAAACCGTCGACGAATCCCCCGTTCCCGTCAAGAGTAATTCATAGCCCTTCCAGTCATCAATACTTGGCTGAGCTAATCTAAACGAGACATTACGAAACTCGCTAATGTATGCATGAATCAGCACTTCGTTCGCAACAGAAATATCCCGCACATCCGAAGGATCCGTCGAACCAGTTCCCACAAAGACCGATATCGAGGACCAGCCAAGTTCCTCATTTTCTCCCAGCTTCATGACGGCACCGACTCTACGCTGGTTGTTTTCCTTAAAACAGTTCTTCGTTTTACCCGGCAACGGATTTGCATAGCTATAGCCAGGCGGATCATTTTCCGCATCGGTCCATGTCCAGCAACCGGAACCAATCATATCGATCGTATCATGCGGCTGTACATAGTCGGGATAGTTTTTACCCGACATAAAAACGAGCAAAAACGCGTTCGGAGCAAGTTTTACATTTCCAAACTTCCACTTAAACGGTTCTGTAGGCGAATTCGTCAAGTACATTCCAGACAAATCGACCGTATCGGCAGAAGTATTGAAAAGTTCTACCCAACCATCATCATCACCCTCATGATCATCATAAACAACATTAACCGGATCAACCTCAGTAAACATCAAAGGGCCACCAACAAACGGAAGCTTACGAGAAGCCGTGTCTTCAGGCACTAAATTATTATCGGAAATTTCTTCAATCGATGTCGAACGACTATTTGTATCGGAACACGCCCAAAGGAGCACGGACAACAAGACCGCAACAAGCATACGCGCCATTCCCTCCCGGCATGACAATTCATCCCTATACATCAAGGATAATATATTAATAATTCAGATTCCAAAATCTGAATTTTGGAATTAAACCTTCAGATTCCCAGATTCTGGGCACTTAATTCCGAGCTTTTTTACGGCGAGGGCGACGCACAATAAACAGGCAGGCTCCAATCAGCACTAAAGTCACCGAAATAGCCTTGCCCACCGGGAAAGCCTCCGAAAACACAAGGGCTCCCGCCAAAGTCGGCACAGCCGCACCCACTGCCGCACTGAACGGAATAATAAACAGCGCTCGACCACGAGAGAAAGACACCTGTGAATAAAGGAATGCAATACCATATGTGGCAATATAGCCCAGCGTTCTAAAATCCATCAATAGGTTTGCAATCGAAGAAAGCTCGATATGGTCCAAATCAAAATCCATGGCAAGACTCTTGTAGAACGCCGCCGAAAGTCCAAAGCCAACGCCCATAATCAGGGAGTCCACCATTTCGCGGTCCTTGACCCACAAGTGCGCCACTAGGGTTACAGCAGAAAGTCCACCCGCATAAGCCCAAAGCATGCCGATATTCTGCACCGCCGTTGATTCACCCAAGTTTTCAACCGAATAAAGCAACCCTGCCACCACAAAGCAAATCGCAATCACAATCCGCTTGGTCAAAACCTCTTTCAAAATGCAAAAGCCCATGAGCGCCGTCAGCACAGGGTTTAAGACCATCATCGGCTGTATCTGCGAAAGATCGTACCGTGCCATGGCAATATAATAGCCAAGTGTAGCAAGGCCAGAACAACAAATTCCAAACCACCAGAATTTATTTGTAATTACGCCCTTAAAAAATTCCCAAGGTTTCGATGTTCCACCCGTACGCTTGCCAACCGTAGAAACCCCCGATTTTTCGAGGATATTTCCACAGGCAAAAAGGAACGCAGGACCGATTGTAAGAAGGAGGAAGAGCATCCGCTAAATACCGTCGTAGATTTCCTGGTAAATCCAATAATTCCCCATGACGCGTTTGACGTAGTCGCGGGTTTCCCAGTAGCTAATTTCTTCAGCACGAACATCCCAGGGTTTGCCTTCTCCGGCAGCCTGCCAGCGTTTGGTGGGCTTGGGACCGGCGTTGTAGTTACCAAGAACGTACATGTAGTCATCGTTGTATTCGGCCTTCAAGTCGACCAAATAGCGAATACCCAAGCGAATATTCATGTAGGCATTAAAAAGCTGTATCGGCTCAAAGTTTTCGAGGCCCTCCTTGCCAGCGAGCATCTTACCGGTCGCGGGCATAATCTGCAGTAATCCGCAAGCACCTGCCGGCGACATGATTTCAAAATTGAAAATCGATTCTTGACGCATTACACTGTACACAAAGAACGGATCAATACGTTCACCCGAATGGAACTTGACCTGGTCCTTGTACGGAATCGGGTACAGGTAATGCAGCACATCGATGGGCGGCGCCATCAGGCGGCGTCGATCGATGTTGTTCTGAAACTGGCGTGCCAGGCGGTAGCCGGCAGCGGTCTCACCCATTTCGTAAAACAGCTTGCCATACTCATACAAGAAATCCAAACGTTTTGCGTTCTTTTTTCGAGCCTCGTCGTAAAGCGCAAAGGCCTGTTCGCTAAAGCCGTACTGGAACAGTGTGCGAATTCTCTTGTAACGTTCCGCATTGTAGCTCGTATCAGGTTTGCCCACCTTTTGTGAAGCCCGTACCCAGGCAAGGGTCTGTTCCGGCGCCATGAGTACACCATGAGCATAGGGCACATCCTTTTCTTCCATCAGCTTGTATTCGACAAGTTTCAAACGGCTGCGATGCGCATAGTAAGCCAGCGGAAAGTCGCGGATACAATCAAGGTACGCTTCGCGGGCAAGCGAATCCTTGCCAAGTTTCATATAGGCATCACCCAAGAACATGCGGGCGCCACTACCACTCCACAAAAACGGTTCCTTGGCCGCGTCAATAAAGGCATCAACCGCTTCGTTCCACTTTTCCTGTTTAAAAAGGACAAAACCGATACGGAATTTTGCCCACTGACGTTTCACGTTGTTCTTAAAACGCTTATGAGAGAGAGTCCTATAACAGACAATCGCGCTATCGTAATTTTCTTTCTGTTCATACTCAAAGCCCTTCACCCAAAGATTATTCGCGTTTTCCTTACTGAACTGGCTTGCATCCTGCAAGGCGGCATCCATCTTACGAATTTCTTTTTCATAGCGCAAGGCATTGTTGCGGTAAAGGCGCAAAATAGACTGCATCCACAAGGGACGAGCTTCTACAGAATCCAGCAAGAACTTAAACTGTTTTATCGATTCTTCTTCGCGCTTCAAGGTACGCAAGGTCACAGCGCGTTTTTCCCACAAGCTAATGCGAGTCGCCATATCCAGGGAACTCGGAGCCAAATTTTTCTGCAGCGAATCATCCGGCAAAGGGAGTGCCGCTTCAGGAGAAAGAGCCACCAACACCGAATCAAGCACCCGAATCGAATCCAGCAGCGTAAGACATTCTGCAGCATTGTCCTTGGCACAAGCCATCTTGGCATACGCCACCTTTTCTTCTAGAGTTTCGGGAGCGCCACGTACCTTGCGCAGCCTGCGAATCGCCATAAAGGCAGAATCTCTATAAACCGAAGCACTCGTCAAAAGTTTCAAGTAAACACGCTTGGCATCCCTCATCTGCTTGAACTGTTCCAAGTACTGCGCATAGCGGTAACGGAGAGCGGCTGCATCATCGGATTTCGGATACTTTTCGACAAAGGCCTTCAACGAATCCGCATGGGCATGGTCGCTCAAGGTAGTATCGGCCATAGCCGCTTCAATCCTCAAGCGCGACGCGGCCCTGTCAAAAGAAGCATCATTGTCATAATTCTTGTACGCCGACAGAGCAGAGCGCATCTGCTTGTATTCGCCCTGTTTGAACTTGGCCGTCGCCATACGCAAGATAACCGCACCATCCAAAAGCGTATCGCGCCCTCGCAAAGAATCGTAGGCTGCATAAGAGCTATCCCACTGTTCCTTATAAAAGAACTGGGCTGCACGGGCAAAGGCACGTACATTCTTGGGCTGCGAGGCATCTTCGCTAATCGCTTTCAGGCGCTGCTGACGCACCACCATATCCTGAAAATGTGCAGGCGCAATCTGTTCGAGTTCCGCATAAGGGTCCGGAGGAACTAAAGGCATCGTCGCAATTAGACTGTCAGTCACAGCAGCCGGCAACGGACTCTGTTGCGGAGCAGGAGCTTTCGCCGAAGGCGCCACAGACAAAGAATCCGCAAACACGGACACGCAAAAAAACATAACCCACAAAACAATCCTACACATATTTTCTCCTAGGAATCCACGTCCAGACACAAGCTGGATTTCAGGATGTCGCATCATTTTTTGCTGCTATCCACTTGACCCACAAAGCTCGAGATACCTAAATCGCGAATCGTCTGGGCATACTTGCCATGCATAAAGGCGTTCACACTTTCGGCATCATCCATCTGCAACACCGTAAGTGCCGAATCGCGTACATCTTCGAAGTTAATCGAGCGGATAATCTTCTTGGTAGACATCACGGTCCAAGGAGTCATCGAAAGTTCGTCGACTCCAAGCCCCACCAGCAACAATACGCTCATCGGGTCTGCACTCATTTCGCCGCAAACCGCCACGGGGATACCTTCCCTGTGTGCCGCCTGCACCGTCTGGTAAATCATACTGAGCACTGCCGGATGATGCGGCTGGAACATGTCCGTAATCAATTCGTTCGTACGGTCCACCGCCAAGGTAAACTGAATCAAGTCGTTGGTACCGATGCTGAAAAAGTCCACTTCTTTGGCAAGCTTGTCGACGATCATTACGGCCGCTGGGACCTCAATCATCACGCCCAATTTCACCTTGCTCACCGAATGTCCTTCGGCAGCAAGTTCCCTACGGCACTTTTCGATACAAGCTTTTGCACGGCGCAGTTCCGCCATCCCCGAAATCATGGGAAGCAGCAGTCGCAAGTTGCCCTTGGTATTCGCAAGGAGCAAGGCCTTGAGTTGCGTACAGAAAATGTCTTCGCGATCCAGGCATACACGAATAGAACGCCAACCCATAAACGGGTTCGATTCGTTCACCGCCGTAATGCCGTTCACCAACTTGTCTCCACCGGCATCCAAAGTACGGATTGTCACCGGACAAGGGTGCATGGTTTCAAGAATATAGCGGTAAGCGTCGCGCTGTTCGTCTTGAGAAGGAGCATCCTTTCGGAGGAACAAGAATTCAGAACGGTAAAGGCCAATACCCGTTGCGCCAAAGTCCGTCACCTTTTCGGATTCCGACGGAAGTTCGATGTTAGCATGCAGCGTAATGTACTTGCCATCGCGCGTCATCGGCTCCAGCTGACGCATGGTAAACAGTTCGCGCCGCTGCCGTTCAAAGACTTCTTGACGTGCATGGAATTCTTTAAGATCGTCCTGATTAGGATTGATTACCACCAGGCCGTTAGAACCATCAACGATAACCGTATCGCCGTTCTTTACCAGAGCGGCCATGTTCCTTAGGCCAGACACTAGCGGAATCTGGAGCGACCTCGCCAAAATCGCCACATGGCTCGTACGGCCACCGGTATCCATGGCAAGGCCCGCCACCTGACCGGGCTTGATGGTCATAAGCAAGCTAGGCAACAGTTCGTGCCCAACAAGCACGACGCCATCTTCCGAAGCGACATCCTCCAGCACCGGTCCGGAGTCTTCCATTGCCGCCATCAAGCGGTTATAGACATCTCTCAAGTCGACAGCCTTGTCGCGCATAGCGGCAGAGTCAATCGCCTCGAACCGGTCAATATAGGCTCCCAGCACCACGTGTACCGCCCAACGGGCGTTCTTATGGTCTAGGCGAATTTTATCGAGGACCCCGTTCACCAGTCCGGGGTCTTGCAAAATCATTAGGTGCGTCGCAAAGATCAGGCTATCCTTCATCCCTGCGCGACCTTCAGAAATTTCCTTGATCTGAGAAACTTCTTTTACAGTCTTATGGACCGCCTTCAAAAAGAGCTGTTCTTCGTCAGCCAGTCGACTTTCGGGGAGAGTTTCTTCTACTACCGAAATTTTCCGGTTTATCACCGGAAAAACGCGTCCCATGGCAAAGCCGGGAGACGCAGGAACACCCGTCAAAACTGTACGGGTAGAATCCTTTTTCTTAGCAAGGTTCTTCGTTGAAGTGGTCATTAAACAGACTTTCCAACTGTGAGGCTACCGTTTCTTCGTCTTCACCGTCAATTTCAAACTTGACTTCAGAACCGGCCGGGATTGCAAGCATCATCACGTTCAAGATGCTCTTGGCATTCGCCTTAGAGCCTTCGAAAACGATCAGGACATCGCTTTTAGCCGGTCCCGTGATATCCACGATCATACCGGCAGGCCTAGCATGTATTCCCAACTTGTTTGTTACCACCAATGTTTTCTCGATCATTTTTTCCTCAGAAAAAGTCAACGTTGATGTCCAAGCCATCATGCAGAATAACGCGCACCAAGCTATCCGCCGAATGGACCGTCTTCACCAAGTCATCATGCAAGGTACGGTCGTTCAGCAACATACCAATGGTATTGTCCTTCGTTTCCAGTTTAGTCTGGACCTTAGCCACCAATTCGTCTAAATGTTGAGTTACCCCTTCCAATTCTGCAATGAGCTTGCCTGCATCGCCCATAATCTTGTCGGTATTGGCAAACATCTTGTCGACGGGTTCCTTCACACCATCTAGCAAGTCGTTCACCTTAACAGTCACCTGGTTCAGCCCTTCCAGGCTCTTTTTCAACTGCGGGTCAGCCGTATTGAGCATAACCATCAAGCGGTCTTCCAGCTTTTCGGCCTTAATAAAGAGGGTCTTAAAGCGTTCCTGGAATTCAGGATTCACAATCGTCGTATTTAAGGCCTGCTTAACCGATTCCAGCAGCACCTTGGTGCTATCGCAAAGTTCACCGGCAAGGCCAATGGCCTCAGCAATACCGGCATCAAACTGACCCGTAATCGTATCGCCCGGCGTAAAGTAAGTTGTCGAGTCCCCCAGGATCATGCCAATCTGGCGTTCACCCATGATACCGATATTCTGCACGCGAATTTCGGAATCCTTCGGGATTTTCACGTCAGTACGCAAGCTGATAGTCACCACCACACGGTGTCCAGCCAGTTCGATAGCCACCACCTTACCCAGCTTTACGCCATTCACCTTAACAGGGTCATCCAAAACCAGGGTGCTCACCTGGGTAAAACGAAGGTAATAGGTATCGTAAGTTTCTCTAGGATCTTTTTCATTTAAGAAAAATATTCCAAAGACCAAAATAATCAGGGCCAATATGACAACTAGCCCAACAGAAAAATAAAGAGCCGAATACTTTTTCATTTGACTCTCAATCTAGCATTATTTGACAATGACAGAGGCTCCTAAATACAGAAAAAGGGCTTTCAGGCCCTTTTTTGATTGGTAGAGTTTATCTACTACTCTTCCACCCTCACAATCGGGCTGTTGTTCTCGATGCCATTCACATGACGGTCGAGCCAATCCCAAAGCAGGGCATCGCGTTCGTCCTTCTTCAGCAAGAACTTTTCACGGCCCTCTTTCTGCATGAACACATCCAGGTAGGTCATCAGCACACCGCCGGCCACCGAAACATTCATCGACTCGGTAATGCCGTACTGGGGCAGTTTAAACTCGTAATCGGCATGGGCAAGGGTGTCAGGGTGGTTTCCGTGAAATTCGCTGCCCAGGTAAAAGGCGGTAGGCTGGCTCAAGTCCAAATCCAAGACAGAATTAGTGGTATTCGTACTCGCCACAGCAATCTTGTAGCCCTTGGCTCGCAATTTTTCCATGCAGAGCATGCGTTTCTTGTACAGGTACAGGCTCATCCACTTGTAGGACCCCTTCAAGATAGACTTGTTCACGCTGTAGGCGTTGTCTTCTTCGATAATGTGCACATCCTGCAGGCCAAAGACTTCGGCAGTACGGATTACGGCAGAAATGTTATGCGGGTCGAACAAGTCCTCAAGAACCATGCAAAAATGCCTGGTTCGACGGTCCACCACAGAGGTCAAAAGTTCGCGACGGCGATCCGTTACACGGGCAAGCAGCGACTCCATAGATTCTCTTTCTTCACTCATTTCTTTTCCTTGATTACCTGGTTGTCTTTTACCATGATTGGAACAGCGTCCAGATCTTGTTTACGTTTTTCTTTACGCGCTCTTTGCAGGCGTTCAAAATCGCCCAGTTCCCAATGAGCACCGTTCACCACTTCTTCAAAATCCAGCACATATTGAACATTTTCGGCCGACTTTAGCGAAGCGCTCTTGAGCATAGGTTCCTTATTACCGCTAAAGTACATTCCCGCCGATTTCTTGATATCATTGACGATGTGTTCAATTTTCGTATTCACGACGCTCCTGAACACTTTCATCTGCATAATGTTGTTGAGCACCAAATTCCCCGGGAACACAATAGCAGTTAATTTGTACTTAATTTGATTTCCAGGAATCGGATCCATGTCTAAATACGCAATCGCAGTTCCATGGAGCGCCCAACGTAAAATATGCGCATGACCGTAACCAAAGAACACGTTGCGCATTCCCAATTTTTGTCCGGCACTATCCTGCAAGGCCCAGTAGAACTCGCCCGAAAGACTTCGACCGTTGCTACCGCTAAAGAACCTTCGGCTAGGGTGCGTATATTCGAGCGTATACTCCTCATCCAAATAGGCATTTATCAGCTGAGCCGTAAAAGGCATGTTGTCGAACAGATACTTAATGACATTTTCATTCAGCGGGAGTGTACCGTTATAAACATATTCGACACGGTATTGCCGTCCAAGCCTAGCATAAATTTCAGGAACCATCGGAGAATGGGGATCGGCCTTATAGCCACGATTTTCCAATTCCTTATAAGGTTTACAAAATTCATCGTTGTACTTGGTCTTAGGCCACGGGTGCTTATCGCCAACAGAGCAGCCCGGGAAATCCATATCCATGCAAACCTTAAGGCCAGAGCACAGCGAACGCAAGTCATCTTCGTTTTGCAACTTTTTCAGCAGCTTTTGACGGGCAAGCGAATCTGTCGCGGGAGCAACATTCGCAGAATCCGCAAATGCATACTGCCCCAACAAAAGGGCAATTCCCAGAACCTTCGCCATGTTCATCCAAAGCCTCATTATTTCCTAAACTCCAGACTATCCAGCGGAACCACCGTGAACGGCTTTAACGAATCCAGTTTTGCCACGGGAGCCACAATCGACACCGTCATCTTGTCCATATCAAAATACTTCTTGATCATGGCCTTTACTTGGTCAACCGTCACCGCATTGATTTCTTTGACGTAATCCAAATAATGGTCATCGGTCTTTCCGAGAATGTCGCCATTGGCAAAAATCAAAGCCGTTGCAGAAGGACTATCAAACAGACTCGGAAGGCTTTCGATTAATGTTTTTTTCGCCTGCAAAAGTTCTTCTTCGGTCGGACCATTTTTGGCCAGATCATCCACCACCTCGCGAATCAGCTTAAGTGCAAAGCCCACCGATTCCACCTTGGTCTGCAAGGCAATCGTCGCCATCGCCGTATCACGGTAATCGTTGCCCACCATGCTATAGACACTATAGGCAAGGCCTTCGTCGCTACGCACACGGTTCATCAGACGACTCGTAAAGCTGCCTCCGCCCAAAATAACGTTGGCGACCGCAGCCGGGTAATAGTCCACATGGGGCCTACGCACAAACGGCTGATTCATCGAGATATTCGCTTGCGTTATATCCTTGTCTACGACATAGATTCCGGGCTTGCGCACAAACGAGAGCGGCTGCGGAGCTGCAACCGACTTATTTTCTTTTTTTGAATCTTTGACGAAAGCGGTTTTCCAACCCTCAAAGAATTCTTTGAGCATGACCACCGCTGAATCCTTGTCGACATCACCCGACAGCGCAAACACAATACGTCCCGAAGCATACACGCCTTGAGCCAAGCGCTTTGCATCGGCAACCGTTACCTTCTTGTAATCCTCGGCATTGGCATCCCACAACCTTGGGTTCGGGGCATAGTTTACCTTGGAACGCAGCGCCGAAAGCACCTTTGCCGGCGTATCATAGCGGCGATCGTAAGCCGTCAAGAAATTCGCACGCAAAATTTCGAGCTGTTCCTTGTCAAAAGCCGGAGCAGACAAGACCTGCTTCGAAAGTTTCAGCATCGACGAAAAATCCTTAGACAGGCAGTCAATATCAAATTTTGAGGTAAACGTTCCGACCGATGTTCCCAGTCCCGCACTGATAAATTCCAAGGAATCATCTAGGGCACGGGCCGTAATGCCGCCACCACCTCCACGGCGAAGCATACTCCCGACCATAGAACTTGCGGCTTCATCCTTAAGGGTAGCCGGAACACGCGGCTGTTCAAAATAAACCGTAAAATTCACCAGCGGAAGGCTACGGTCACTCACGATATAGCCCGTAATACCCTCGGCGATTTCTACTCGATAATCCTTGGGGTAAGGCGCCACATAACGATATTCCGGAAATTGAATATCCTTGTAGCTTGCAGGAATAGCAGATAGGCTATCTTTTGTTTTTGGCGGTTCTACAGAAGCACTTTCAGCAACAGGAGAGGCCGTAGATTCGGTCTGCACAGCAGCAGGAGCCGGTTCCGTCTGCGGATCAGGCGAACCGGAACACGCCCACAACGCAAGCACCGACACAACCGACGAAAAGAAAAATTTCAAATCAAACTTCATCATAAAAAAAGATAGTAAATCAGAATATAACACCACACGGATTCGAAACGCCTAACGGCATTTCTGATAAAAAACAAATATTCAATCAATTAAACTTTGATTTCTCGCTAGAAGATCTATGAAAAACAACAAGAAAACGCTTTAGCGTTTTCCAATAAATGCGCAAGGCGAGTGTTGCAGGACTGCTTGCAGGCCTATAACATACTGTATTAAATGTCAAGAGGCTTTTGTACAAAAATTTGGTACATAGGCCTCTTTTTTCGTAAGGACTGCATAAAGTTGTCGAAGCAGCTTGTTC
>CACWJY010000012.1 GCA_902761355.1 Fibrobacter succinogenes
ATCGACTTCGAAAACAGCGGCATCAGCATTCTCTCCATGAGTCACCGTTCAAAGCCGATTGAAAACATGTTCGCCCAGACGGAACAGTACCTCCGTGAATTGATGGGCATCCCGGAAGACTACGACATCGTGTTCCTCGGTGGTGGTTGCTCACTTTTGTTCTGCATGCTCCCGATGAACTTCTTGGACCAGGACGCTACGGCCGACTACGCTTTGACCGGCGTTTGGGCCAACAAGGCTTACAAGGAAGCAAAGCAATTCGGTAACGCTCTCGCCGCTTGCGACACCAAGTCCGAAACTTACAGCCGCATCGACAAGAACTTGAAGCTCAGCGACAACGCTAGCTACCTCCACGTGACCGCCAACAACACGATCTACGGTACGGAATGGCACAACTTTCCGAAGCCGAAGTCCGGCTTCCTCATGGCTGATGTGAGCTCTGACTTCCTCGCCCGCAAGATCAACGTGTCTGACTTCGGTGTCGTCTATGGCGGCGCACAGAAGAACATCAGCTGCGCTGGCGTGACCGTGACGATTATCAAGAAGGGCCTCCTCGGCAAGGTGAACCGCACCATCCCGACCATGCTTAACTTCCAGACCCACATCGACGCAGCTAACATGTTCAACACTCCTCCGGTATTTGCCGTGTACGTGATGAACCGCACTCTCAAGTGGCTCAAGGATTTCGGTGGCGTAGACGCTATCGAAAAGGTGAACCGCTCCAAGGCTGCTCTCCTCTACAGCGCACTCGACAACTCCAAGGTGTTCGTCGGTACGGCTGCTAAGGAAGACCGTTCCATCATGAACGTTCCGTTCGTGTTCAACAAGGACGTCGTTGCAGCTGACAAGGCTGACGATCTCGCCAAGGAATTCCTCGAATTCGCAAAGGCTCGCGGTCTGCAGCAGCTCAAGGGTCACCGTTCTGTCGGCGGCTTCCGCGCTTCTATCTACAACGCAATGCCGGTCGAAGGCGTGCAGGCTCTCGTTGACTGCCTCGGCGACTTCGAAAAGAAGGTGCTCGGCTAAGAACTTGGACTTGAGCGACAGCGAAAGTCCAACGTTTTAAGGTTAATTGCCAGAACGCAAAAACCATTCAAAAAGCCTCGGTGAAAACCGAGGCTTTTCTGCATTTATAAAATGAATAGAGATAACGTTGCTCGCAATGACACATGAGGCAAACACTACGGCGGGTTGCTTGCAGACAAACACAGCAGAGCCGATTTTGTCATGCGCTTGCGCAATGACGTTGATTTTATTCAGCGTCGGACTTCTTGCTGAACTTGTTCACAACGTCGGGTACAATGTCCATGACCTTGGAGACAAGCGAGCTATCCTTGCTAATAGGCATGACGCGGACATCATCACCCTTAATTACAAGGAAGGCAACCGGTTCAACCGAAGCACCACCGCCAGAGGCAGAAGTGTCACCCTTGGACTGGTGACCGCCAAAACCAAAGCCCACGGACACACGGCTCACGGGCACTACGGTCGATTCACCAGCCTGAATAGGATTACCGATAACCGTTTCTGCCTTAGTGATGAAACGGAGCTTTTCTAAAAGAGTTTCTGCAAGTTTTTCAATAGCCATAGTCTGAATATAGTAAAAAGGTTAAAAACGCGCCTCGTAAATGCGGTCACTGGCGGTAAAGAAGATGCGTTCCAGGTCCGGCCACGAAAGGTAGCCCCAGACAACGGCCACGCGCCCACCATCAAGACGGCTAGCGATACCGTAAGACCCCTCTCCCGCTTCAAAGTAAACGCAATCACTGGCTGCCATAATATCTTTCGGAACCACCTGCCTTAGGCCTGTAGCCCAGGTTTCATAGTCTTCCGATTCAACCTGGTCCCAACTGCGGGCCACATTCCAGCGCAGATTTCCATCACGATAGCTTTGAACCAGCACAGGGAACGTCGACTTGATTCCCAAGAAAAAACGCGTCTGGATAGAGGTTCTGCCCTGTTCGCGGTAATCAAAGGGCAAGCTCAAGAAGGCCTGCGGAAATCCACCATGAAAGCCAGGGAACCGGCGCACATAATTTTCGAGATCGCCTCTTTCGTAACGGCGGTAGCTATCATGCCTAAAAATGAAAATATGCTTATCGGCACGGAAACTCTGCTCCAAGAAATTACCCCTAAGAATAGGAATGCTCCCCTGGAAATGACCGCTGTTCATATAATAATCAAGCGCATAGACATCGCTTTTAAAATCAAGCACCGTCACATCCAGCGTATCGCCAAGCATCACCGCATAACGGTAATCCAGTCTACGCTCTAGCGAAGGGATTTCGTCATTTTTAGAGGAATCCACCGCAAACGACGCAGGCTTTAAAAACTTATACGCAATCGTGGAATAATCGATCGGTTTTTCTTCTTTCTTTTGACAGGCAACAAGGCCAGCAGCAAGACTCACTGCAAGAACGCACCCGAGAAGTTTAGAAGAGAAACGCATAGAAAAAATTTAGTTAATAGTTTGGTTAAGCTTAGAACATTCTATTCTGCGTAACTACAATATTCCCGCAAGGGGCATTTGCAGCAATGGTCGGTAGAATGTCGGCAAATAAAGCCGTCGGCTCCATCTTCCAAGTAGAATTGCAGGCTATGCGCGGCCACATAGGCAGTCAAGGCATCGACCTTCGACTTTTTCACCTCGGCATTTTCGGACTGTTCCATCAGATACTGCACGAGCGCCACATACACATCCGTTGCAAGTTTTTGCTTTTGTGCAGGTTCCAAATCCGCAAAGCCATCGCTTGCGGGCCCAAGAATCGAAAGGTAGCGGCGAGCACCCATGGTCAATGGCAAGGGCGGCATTTTAGGCGAAGGCGCGCAGTCGAACGAAAGCCCCACCGGAGCAGGAGCAAGCATGCGATAAATTGCGGCACAAACCTTGGGGCGCGGGTTTCCCTTACCCATAAAGTAAATTTCGCCCAAATCACGCCAGATTTCTTCGGGGGGGCGGGACTTGAGCCATTCCTGCAAATTCCCGTGCCGGCGCACAAACAGTCCGACACTCCAGAAAATTCCAGCCACATTTTCGAACATGGACCAAGAACGGCAACCGAATGCGGTTTCTACACAAGCTTCAATATCCTGCGCCTTCGGTACCGGCAGAGTCCAAAGTTTTTCACCAGGGAATTTTTCGTGAAGCGCCTGTAAAAGCGTCACAAATTCCGGGTAGCTTACATCTTGAAAAAGTGCCGTACCTAAAAGAGTCCAAGCGATGCGTTCGTTCGCACCCTTTTCTTGCTTAGCAACCGTAAGTACCGGATCATCGATTCGAGCAAACAAACGCACGAATTCTGCCGTCGCCTTAAACAGCGCAGGTTCATCGTGAACAAATCGTTGAACCGAGACCATCGGCAAAACCTAAAATATTAGAGGGCCTCGCCCACCTTCACGGCCGTCCCCACACGGCTCTGGAAGAGTCCCGGATTCCTTTCGCGGATTTTCTTGTCGACCACAAGAATCACGGTGCTGCCCATTTCAAAGCGGCCGAGCTCACCACCCTTTTCCACGGTGATTTTCTGGGCGGGCTTCCAGTCGTAACGTTTGCAGTTGCGCGGGAGCTTACCCGCGTTCACCAAGAGTTCGTCTGTGTAAGCGACACCGATGCGGCCCACGTTCGTGGCACCAACTTTGACCACCAACATTTCGGAACCATCATCCAAACGGATATGGCTCGTAAGGCGTTCGTTGATGCAGAATAGGCCTTCCACACGTTCCACGCTGCCGACATTCACCGGCCAAAGTGTACCCGGGCAGTAGCTTGCGTCCACCACCTCGCCCTTCACGGGGCTATGAATGCGGTGGTAGTTGAACGGAGCAAGGTAAATCGTTGCGAAGGCGCCACCTTCAAAGCGGGCAGCCATTTCTTCGTCGCGGAGCAAATCCTTGAGCGTATAAGTCTTGCCCTTCGCCTGAATCAGTTCCTGTTTTTCGTCGAAAGTTGCCGTCTGCGAAAGCACGCCGTCCACCGGCGACACGATTTCGGAGTCTGCAATCGGACGCATGCCCGGCTTAAGCCTGCGGATAAAAAGTTCACCGATGTTAGCATAATGATCAATCGGAAATTCCGATTCATCCATATTCAGCTTGTAATAGTTGGCAAACGCGTTACGCATCACCTTCGAAATCACGGGCAACTTGAGGCGAGTCAAAGCACCGAAGGCACGGCTAGCGGCATTCTTCGGCAACAACTTCATAAAGACATAAAAAGCGGTATTCATAAAGCGCAAAATAGAAAATGATTAGTGATTCTCAAGCTTGCTCAAGTCCATCGCAAGCATTTTCCATAGGCGAGCCGAAAACGGTTCAGCCCATTCTTTTTCGGGAGCCACTCGGCTTGTGGTCTCGGCGGTAAATTCAGAATACACCAAGAACACGAGTTCCCCGTAGCGAGCATCCCACATGGTCCAAATCGTTTTCCACGTAAAACCGCCACTTTTCCCTAAATCCGTATCCATTCGCACCTGAAGAACCACAGGAATCGACAGGTAACGTAATTCATAACGGCTGGCAAGCGCATTCAACAAGTTCTTGAACTTAGCAGGCAGTTCACGAGAAATATCCTGTTCAACACCGTCACGTTCCATCCATGGCGTAAAATCAGAGAGTTTTTTTCCATCCGCAAATTCGGAATTCAGTAGCAGTCTAGACAAACTATCGACAAAGGAGGAATCCGCGTCAGGGAGGCGCATTCCAGGGAGCATCAGTTCTCGACGCATTTTGGGGAAAGCGCGAACCATTAAAGAATCCTCGACGCGGGCCAAATCAAAATCTAGAGCATCTGCACTAAAGCTGTGGCAGAACTTGCATTTTTCAGGACGTTCCGCCTTGATAGAAAGCGCCGGAAACACCCCCAAAACCGCAGAGGAATCCATGCGGCTATAAGCCTTTTTGTTCCACTCGCGATAAAATTTTTCACCGGTAATCCTTAATTCAATATCACCGCGCTTGCCGCATTCTTCGCAAGGCGTATCCATCATTCCCGAATTTTCCCCCGAAGACGCCTCATCGCGACTGCCGGCACAGCCCACCATCAACAAAACAAGGGCAACCATCAAAAACAAGTAGAATCGTTTCACCAGAAATCTCCCTACAATTGTATTGTCTTTAGCCATTCACGCATTTCATAGACATCGACATTCGCCTGCAAGGACTTGTGGGCGACTCTTGCTCCCGGCATCGTCGCCATCTTTTTGGGATTCAGATGCATGCCTACACGACCGAGATCTAGGCGATCGGCATCGTAGCAGGTGTTGATGGTCGGATCATCGGTCTGATGTTCCTTGGTATGATAGAAGCAGGCATGGTACAGTTGATCAAACTGTTCCTGCGTAATGTCAAGAAGACCTTTTTCGAAGCATTCCTTGGCAAAGGCCGCACCGCGTTCGCCATGTTCGCCATCGTAACCGTCATCTTCACGCTTGCAATCGTGAAAGAGAGCGAACAGCCGCACGACAGTCACATCGGCACCAGTAATGGGTGCGAGAAGCATGCCGTTGAATTCCACCTGCCGCCAATGAGAAAGTCCATGAATCGTAGAATCCACGATTCGATTGCTATAGACAAACTCTTGTAAGGCGGCAAAGTCGATCATTTCCCGTAATGTTCCTTCAAGTCCATCAGGCATTGGAGCGCCTGGATCGGAGTCATTTCTTCGGGTTTCAGGCGGCGAATTTCTTCTTTAAGGAGCTGCGTGGATTCGTCGGGAGGCGCGAACAAGTCGACCTGCGGCTTTTCCATGAGCTTCTTGTGGGTAGCACCATCACTCGGGTCAATCTTCTGCTTTTCGAGGCGCAAAAGAATTTTGCGGGCACGACGCAGCACATTGTTCGGAAGGCCCGCCATTTCGGCCACGTGAATACCGTAGCTGGAGTCGCAGGCTCCTTCAAGAATCTTGTGCAAGAAGATGAGTTTGTCGCCCTTTTCCTGGACGCCCACCTGGAAGTTTCCGGCATGTTCAAGGCTTTCTACAAGGCCCGTGAGTTCGTGGTAGTGCGTTGCAAATAGCGTAATGGCGGCGCGGGCAGGCTCATCGTGCAGCGTTTCCACAATCGCCCACGCAATCGAGAGGCCGTCAAAGGTACTAGTACCGCGACCGATTTCGTCGAGGAGCACCAAGCTGTGCGAAGTCGCATTGCGCAAGATGTTCGCAGTCTCAATCATTTCGACCATGAACGTCGAAAGGCCACGGCTCAGGCGGTCGCTGGCGCCCACGCGCGTAAAGATGCGGTCCACCACACCAATGCGGGCACTTTCTGCCGGCACAAAACAGCCGATTTGCGCCATGAGCACAATGAGTCCCGTTTGGCGCAGGTAAGTCGATTTACCGGCCATGTTCGGGCCCGTAATGAGCATCAGGCGGGTCGCTTCGGGCGAAAGATTCACATCGTTCGGGATAAAGTCCAAATCCGAATTGACAGCGACAATTACCGGATGGAAACCACCCTTGATTCCGATACCCGAGCCTTCGAAGACTTCGGGGCAAACGTAATTGTACTTGCGAGCGGCGCGGGCAAAGCTGTAAAGCGTATCCACATGCGCAATCGCATTCGCGATTTCCTGAAGTTCGGCGCGCCAGCTGTTCACGCGTTCGCGGAGTTCGCAGAAAATCTTGTATTCCAGCGCATGAATGTTGACTTCGGCGTTGCTGATGATGGATTCACATTCCTTCATCTCAGGCGTAATGTAGCGTTCGCCGTTCACCGTCGTCTGCTTGCGAATGTATTCGTCGGGAATCGGGCTCGTGGCTTTCGCCATCTGCGCCTTGGTGATTTCGATGTAGTAGCCGAAGACGCGGTTGTAGCCCACCTTAAGGCTCGGGATGCCGAGGCGTTCACGCTCGCGGACTTCCAAGGAGGCAATCCATTCGCGGCGCTCCTTGATGTCTTCGTTCATGGCATCGAGTTCCGCATTTGCACCCGCGCGAATCATGCCGCCCTCGCGAACAGTCAGCGGCAAGTCATCGTTAAATTGCGAAAGGAGTTCTTCGCCACGGCCACGGGCGGCAATGAGGGCCGCTCGCATCGGTTCAAAAATCGGCGAATTCAAGCCCTCAAGTACATCGGCCACCTTAGAGGCCTGCGAAAGCGAACGGCCCATGCCCGCCAAGTCGCGGGCATTCGCGCGGCCAGAGCCTACACGGCCCATCAGGCGTTCCATATCGAGAATCGAAGTCAGCGATTCCTTCAGTTCATCAAGGGCAACCGGGTTGTTAACGAGTTCTTCGACGGCTTCTTCACGTTCCTTGATGCGGTCCACCGAAATCAGCGGGTGGCTCACCCACTCCTTCAGATTGCGCCCGCCCATTGCGGTCACCGTAAAGTCGAGCACATAGCAAAGCGTACTACTGATATCATCGGCATTCAGCGGGCGCACCAGTTCCAGGTTACGCAACGTACTCGGATCAAGCGTCATGTAGTCGTCGAGATTCAGAATCTCGAGCGTCGTAAAATGCGAAAGTTCGGACTTCTTCTGGTCCATCAGGTACTGGAGAAGCGCTCCCGTCACCTGGGTTTCGACCACTCGCCCATCGAGACCGAGACCGTCCAAAGCCTCGACCTTAAAGTGCGTAAACAGCACGTCCTTCGCAGAATCTTCGCCAAACAGGAATGCCGGAAGTTCCGTCACCAGAATGTTTTCGGAGCGGATCAAGTCCATCACGCCGCTAGGAATCACGGTTCCTTCGGGTACCACGACTTCTTTCGGCATGCGGCGGCAGAATTCACATTCAAAAGCCTGCACCGAGCTCTTGCACGCGGCCAAGTAGCCAGTCGTCACGTCGGCAATCGCAAACGAGACCGAATCCTTTTCGGGAATGAACGCGCAAAGGTAATTCGCCTCTTTCGCATTCAGGTTCGACTCGTCCATCGCAGTGCCGGCACTGATGATTTCCACAATGTCGCGCTTGACGATACCCTTCGCAAGTTTCGGGTCTTCCACCTGTTCGCAAATGGCGATGCGGTAACCCGCCGCCACCATCTTGGGCACGTAGCGGTCCGCAGCATGGTGCGGGAACCCGCACAAAGGTGTAGCTCCCGAGGCGCCGTTGTTGCGGCTCGTGAGCGTGAGTCCTAAAATCTTCGAGGCAACCACGGCATCGTCTTCGAAAAGTTCGAAGAAGTCGCCCATTCTAAAAAACAAGATGCAGCCGGGATTCTGTTTCTTAATCTCGTAATACTGCTGCATTAACGGGGTCACAGCCATTAGGCATCTCCCATCGAAAGTTCCACCTGATCCGGATTGTCTTCCGGTTCCTTCGGTTCTTCCGTAGCAACCGATTCAGGCTTAGCATACTGCGGCACCAGGGCCCCCGCTTCCAAAAGTTCGCTGAATTCGCGGAGCCTAGGCAAATCTTCCGGGATACGGTTGATGCCGAAATACTTCATGAATTCCTGCGTAGTCACGTAGGTATAGGGGTTTCCGACCGTATCGGCACGGGAACCGAGAGCAATGAAGCCCTTGTCGAGCAGGTTACGGATCGGGCCATCCACCGACGACACGCCACGCACCTGTTCAATCGCCGCCTTGGTAATCGGCTGCTGGTAAGCGATGACCGCCAAGGTTTCAAGCGCCGCCTGGCTGAGCCTGCGGGCATTTGCCTCGGGGAACAGCTTGCGCACCCACGGGTAGTACTTGGCGCGGGTCCTAAAGCGGTAACCGCCCGCCTGTTCCACAATTTCGAACGGGGAATTAATCTTGTTCAGCGAATCGTTCGCCGCAATCAAAGCATCGGACACCAAGCGCGCATCCAAAAAGTCGCCCAGAATTTCACGCAGTTTCTTGAGCGTCACAATGTCAGGAGACGCAAACACGAGCGCCTGGATAATGCGGGCCAAATCCTCTTGGCTCTCGACTTTCGGGAGTTCCGCCGATTCTTCGGCCAAATCGTCCAAATTCTGATTTTCTTCCATACATCCGCAAAATAAAAAAAGCCAACGGCAAACTATGTTTGAATTTCAACAAAAACGTTCATTCGTAAACATAAGAAAACATTTTGTTGTAAAGCATGGGCTAAACAGGCCTACATCACTGTTTTTTGCATTTTTTACTAAATTTGGGCACATGCCCGAATGGTTTAAAAACTTCTCCTGGGAAAGAATGTTCGATGCAATCGCCGAACGTTCTGTTACCCCCGTCAAGATAGCCATTATCGCGGGCAAGTCATTCTTGTATTTTCACGGCCTGACCCGCGCCGCCGCTCTCACCTACACCACGTTCTTGGCCATTGTCCCGCTCCTGATTCTGCTGACATCCATCACCATTGCGGTCGGATTCGGCAATTTCGCCTCGGACTACCTCCCGCACTTGCTGACGTTCTTGGACCTAGACTGGCCCACCGAGCCTATCGTCGCTATCGTCAAAAATGCAGAACACGTGCCTATCGGAAAACTCGGCTTTATCGGTGCCATGGGTCTTTTTATCACGTTCATCCTCGCCTTCGGGAGCCTGGAATCCAACTTCAACGTCGTCTGGGAAAACAAGGTTTCTAGGCCGCTTCACAAGCAAATCCGCATTTATACTCCGCTCCTACTCATTTTTGCGGGCATTATCGGCCTTTATGCCGGTTTTGTAAACCACGTGCAAAGCGTACTTTCGGTGATTGTCGTCGACGGGTTGCACTTTGACCCTTCCGTTCTTAGGAAACTCATAAACGCCTTCTGGTATCTGACGTTCCATGGAGCATTTCTCCTGATTATCTTCCTTACACTCTACGCCCTTCCGGCTAGACCCGATCCTAAGAACTACACCAAAAGACGCCTTCTCTTTTCATCTATCGGTATAACCTTCCTTTCGTGGTTCTGCATCAACATCTATGTCAAGATTCTCATGCTCATCCAGACCATGCTCGTGACAAGGATGTCTATTTTCTACGGATCCCTCGCCTTTATTCCGCTCATCCTTTTCCTTGTCTTTGGCATCTGGACCATCGTACTCTGCGGAAATTCTATCGTATGGACCATATGCACCTGGCCCGAATCCAAGGACCGCATCTGGAACTGGGAAGGCAGCCCCGCCGAGGGTCTGAACATGACCAAGGACCGGTTGTAAGCCTTATCTTTTTTAGTAAATTATAAGCAAACAGAGGTTTTGCTTATGAAAAAGATCCTTATACTCTTGGTAGCACTCGTTGCATTTGCAAATGCAGAACTCCGCAGCGCCAACTACACCCCCGAAGAAAAATCCGACGACGGTCTCAAGGCCTTTATCGGAATCGGCGGAGGCAACGTCCTCGTAGCCGACGACGGAGCCATTTTCGCAAACCTCCGCATCGGTCTAGACATTGCCCCCATTTTTTCGACCGGTGTCTGGGTGTCCAGGCTCTTGAGTGATGTCCGCAACTACAATGTCGCCGAAAAGCAGATGATTAAGTACATGTCGTTCGGCGGATTCGTCGAACTGTTCCCGCTTCGAATTGACAAGTTTTCAATATCGGTCCCCATCGAGGTCGGCGGTGGCGCCCTCTACGTTATGGAACCCGATGACGAATCCTTCGAGAGCGAAGACTACTTCTTTACCGCAGACATGGCGGCCCATTTTAACTACCGCATCACCAAGATGCTCGAAGTCTCTATCGGTGGCGGCTACAAGCTATTCGCCGGAATCAACAAGCACAACCTCGACAGCATGGACTTCAACACGCCCTTTGCCGAGCTAAGGTTTACCATTAGAGAATGATTTCTTTCTACCGGTGCTCGTTGGTAGAAGGCGTTAATCCGCGGAAAAAGGCCAGACCATCATAGTCCATCTTAAGCGCCTGAACTGTTTCGCCAATCATATAAAGGCTCCCCGTCACCAGCACGGGGATTTTTTCGTTATTAGATAAAGCTTCTGCCGAAACCATATCCAAGTAATCATGACTAAGTTCACCTTCGCTCGCCACGTTCAGACCAAGATTCGCAAGTTCTGCGCGTAAATCATCCAGTTCGCGGAAACGAGGATACGGAGTCTTGGTAATATGCCAATGGCTTACAAACGGCGCCATCAGCTTAAGCATTTCGCCAACATCCTTGTCCTTGAGAGCCCCAAAAACGCAGTGGAACTTGACACCAGGATAATACTTCCGCAAGGTTTCGACCAGACGGCGTACCGCATGCGAATTGTGCGCTCCGTCGAGAATATAACGGACTCGACCATCCTTATCGGTCAATTGCTGCATACGCCCTGCCCAAGAGCGTTTTTCCAGCGTCTTAAGGGCAAGGGATTCATCATAAGCGATTTTATTACTTTGTATAAACTTTTCTGCAACAGCCAACGAAAGGCTTGCATTTTCAATGTAATGGCGTCCCAAATTCGGGAGTTTTATGTCGTTACGAATTGTAGGAGCAATACAATCTGCATGGTGTTCAGCCGCATAATCACGGGCCTCGGCAAGCAGGGTTTCGGAAAGACCGCCAACAATAAAAGTCTTTTGGATTGGTTTACCCTTCGTGCTTACAAAGTCATTCTGTTCAGAGGCCTCTATCACGGCCATTTTCTCTTTGAGGATAGCGCTTTCAGTAGGTCCCAAAACTTCGGTATGTTCAAGCCCGATACTCGTAAGCACAACATAATCGCCACAGGCAACCGCAGTACTGTCTAGGCGCCCCCCCATACCCGCTTCCATCGATACCACATCGACACCTTGCTCGGCATAGTACAAAAAAGAAACCAACGTCAGAACTTCAAAAAAGGTCGGTTCCACCTGCACACGTTCGGCAGCAACCTTTACCTGGAGCAGCAAACGATCCAAATCATCATCGCCAATGGGCATGTCATTTACACGGATGCGTTCGCGAAGGCTCACCAAGTGCGGACTCGTAAAAAGACCTGTTTTAAGTCCATGGGCCTGTAAAATGCCCGCCAAATAGTAGCTCGTGGAGCCCTTGCCGTTAGTCCCCACAATATGGATAGTCTTGAATTTCCGTTGCGGATTTCCTAAAGCATCGCAAAGTTTTTTTGTCGATTCTAGCCCCGGCACCATGCCAAACATGAGCCGCGAATTCAAATAATCCATACCAAGAGATTGCATGCTCCAAATTTAGGAAAATCATACGACTTATGCATTGGCTAAAATTTGAAAATTCGAATACAGAATTAGTTATATTAACAATGTCACCGCACGGTTTTATATATGAAAAAATTGGGAACAATACTGCTGCTAGCGATTTTAATCGCCGTTGCATGGTCTCGCGTAGACCCCGAAGAGGCTCCGCACCATTACAACTACAGGCAGGCCTCGCAGCAGATGCGACGCATTTATTACGGAGACCTACAAGAAACGCTCTACTGCGGTTGCCATTACCAAGACAAGAAACATGTCGACTTTTCGACCTGCGATTTTGCCCCACGCGAAAATCCCAAGCGCAAAAGCTTTAAACGCGCCGAATCGATTGAATGGGAGCACATGGTGACCGCCCACAACATGGGTCAGCACCTCCCCTGTTGGCGAGATGGAGGACGCAAGAACTGTAGCGCAAACGACACCGCGTTCAAGTTGATGGAAGGAGACCTGCACAATCTTTACCCAGCCATCGGCGAAATCAACGGAGACCGCAACAACTTTATGTACAGCCAATGGACCAACGCTCCCGAGCCCATGTACGGCAAATGCAAGACGATTATCGATTTCAAGCTAAAAAAAGCACAGCCTCGCGAAGAAGCCCGCGGAATCATTGCACGCGCGCATTTTTACATGGAAAAGACCTACGGAATTAATTTGTCCAAACAGGACCGTCAGCTTTTTGAAGCCTGGGACAAGATGTACCCCGTCACCGAAAAGGAATGTGAACGCGACCGGCGCATTTTCAAGGTTCAGGGCGACCACAACCCTTTCGTATACGAAAAATGTAAGTAAAATCAAATTTCGGAGTTCAGATTCTAGATTTTTTCAACTCCGAATTCCGATTTCCCAGTTCCGAAATCCAATTATATATATATATTTACATTCGAGGTCTGTATGTATAAAGCCCTGTTTTTATTTGTAGCCTTTTTTGCTGTTTCTGTATTTGCCCAGGTGGAGTTCCCCATGGGTTCCAATATCATCAATGTTACCAAAGATCCCTATTTTGCCAAAGGTGACGGTAAAAATGACGATACAGAAGCAATCCAGAGAGCCTTGAACGACCACCCCGACGGTGACTTTATTATCTATTTGCCCCACGGCATCTACAAGATTACCGACGCGCTGACATGGCCCACGACCAAGAAGCCCGAAACCTCTAGCCGTCGCACCATTTTGCAAGGACAAAGCATTGGCGGTACGATTATCCAATTGGCTGACAGCACCTACGGTTTCGACAATCCGGATTTTCCCAAGGCACTGATCTTTACAGGCGAGGGCCCCGGCCCCAAATATAGGAATGCCATCCGCGACCTAACCCTCCGCACCGGCAAGGGAAACCCCGGCGCAATCGGCATCCAGTTCAACGCCTCCAACCAAGGTACTATTAACAACGTTAAGATTTACTCTGGGGATTCTTCGGGCGTTTACGGAGTCGACCTCAGCTTTACCGAAGGCATTGGCCCCCTCCTGCTAAAAAACGTTGAAGTCCGCGGCTTTGACATCGGTGTCTACGCCAAGGGCGAAGCAGGAACCGCCACACTCGAACATGTGACCCTAGGCGGACAAAAAAAATACGGACTTGAAAACGAAGACATGAACCTCGCCGTCCGTTCTCTGCGCTACAAGGGATACGCCCCCGCCGTCTTTAACCACGGCCACTCGGCCATCATGAGCCTTGTCGACGGTCTATTGGAATTCGACAACGACAAGAAAAAGGTCAAACCGGGTGCAGCCATCCTTAATGAAAGCCACCTTTTCGCTCGTTCCATGAAAGTTTCCCGTTTCAAGACCATGATCCAGTCCAAAAAGAAAGGCTACAACGAGGACATGATCCAGGGAGAAATCATCGAGTTTGCCACACAGGAGACTCGTCAACTCTGCCACAGCCCCAAGCAGTCGATGCGCCTCGCCATCGCCGAGACCCCAAACTATCCTGAACAGAAAGCCGACAGCTGGATTACCATTGCAGGAGACTACGGCGGAAAATCGAATACCGGTTCAGATGATTCCAAGGCCATTCAAGAAGCAATCGATGACGGCGCAGAAACCTTGTACTTCCCTCCGGGAGGTCGCTGGACCATCAACCGTGACATTTATATTCGCAACCGAGTCCGCAGAATCCTTGGCATCGAAGGACGTATCGACGGCAAGGGCAAGTTCATTATCGAAGGGGGCGCTTTCAACGAGCTCACCATCGAACGTTTCTCCGAATTTGGCAGTGGCATCATCATGAAGACCAAGCGCAACTTGCTCTTAAAGAACATGATGGTCCGCGCTCTCGAAACCGACGAAATTGGTGGCGGAGAAATCTACCTTGAAGACGTTACCATCGGGACCATCCAGCTGAACTACCAAAAGCTATGGGGACGTCAGGTAACAATGATGGGAGACACCAAGGGGCCCAAGATTACCAACAACGGCGGACACATTTGGATATTAGGCCTTACCGCCAAGAAGGGTAACACCATTCTCCAAAACTTCAACAAGGCCAAGGCTGAACTGGTCGGCGTCGAAATCGTCTCTAGCGAAAAGGCTAAAGACCGCCCCATGTTTATCAACGACAACTCAGGACTTTCGATTACGGGCCTTCGCGAGACGCTCACCCGCGGAAACCCCTATTCTAGCATTGTCGAAGAATCCAGAAAGTCCTCTGCCATCAAAACTCTCCATAATAAAGACCTAGAACAAACTCCTAACGGCGGAATCTTTATGCCCCTATTCGTTGGCTATGCCCCCAAGCAAGGCGCCAACGAAAAGCCTATAGCAACCATTCCTAAAGAAATGCTCCTCGTGCAGCCCAATCTGCTTCGAGTCAAGGGTTCTATCGAAGACGACGGCCGTGGTGACGGACTTTGTGAAGACCCTGTACGCTGGAGAAAGGGCGTTGGCCCAGGTAAGGTCATGTTCTCAGACAGCATGGCTTATGAAACAGACATTTCATTTACCGCAAGCGGACGCTACAACATCATCTTTACCGGTGATGATGGTTTCTTAACTGGGGCAGACACCGGCAAAGTCTATGTCTTTGATAAACGCTATACCACCTTGGACCACTCTGGAGACGGCATTCCTAGCGGAAAGGGAGCTTCCACCTGGATTTCTGAATTTGATAACTTCAGCCCGCACAACTCGGACCCCGAACTGCACATTGCAAACCTTACAGGGGGTAACGCAGGAAAGGTCTACTTACGCTTTGACTTATCGGCACTTCCTGGGCCGCTATTTGACGCCGCACTCAAATTGGAATTTGACAAGGACTCCATCAAGAAACCCATACAGCTGAATATTTTCGGTCTCAAAGAAACCAACAAAGAGATGAATTTTGGAGACCAAAAACTGGGCGTCGACTGGGCCGATTTTGAACTGACCTGGGAAAACGCACCCGCCAATATTCCGCAAACGGGTGGTCAATTCAACATTCGTAAGAACTCGGGTGGTGGCGTAGACACCAAGTATGCAGACTTCTTGGGCATTATCACACTGAATCCCAAGGCACCTTTGGGCGCTTTCGTGCGCACGCCGACACTCACAGAATTCTTCAAGCGTAAACACCCCTCTAACCTTTACACGCTCATATTGACCGGAGTAGAACCAGGTTCCATCATCATTCCTTCGGCTGCAGCGGGCAAGGATTTTGCACCATCGCTCTATGTGGGTTACTTCGACAATACCCGCTCCGTAGGTGGCGAGGCCATGGACGGCGGCTACACGCTGACCAAGGTAAAGGTCGACATATACAGTCTAGAATGCGAATTCGACCTCACCGTAGGTTACCCGCAATTTGTACAAATCGAAATCGTCAACGAATTCGGCAAGCGCATGTTGACCGTTGCCGCAAGAGATCTCGATGGCGAAAAGAAAACGCACTTTAAATTCAAGGCAATGGCATTCCCCACCGGCAAATACACGCTGCGTGTTATCGGCGAAGCCTTTACCGCCGAGCAGTCATTCTACATTTTGAACTAGGAACGCAACCATGAAGACAACAGACATCTTAAAAATTGGCGTAGCCCTTTTTACAGCGATCACCCTATCCGCCTGCGGTGACGATTCCAGTTCTTCTCCTGACGATAGCTACTCTTCTGTCGCCTCGTTCAAGTCGAGTAGTTCACTTTCGACGCGCGCCGACATCGATTACAAGGATACCGTGAGCATCGGAAGCACCATGAGAGTCTATTTAAAGATATCCAAGGGTGTCAGCGCCGATACAGACAAGAACGTTACCTTTATCGACGAGGATGCGACAAGCCTTCCTCTCTACATCGGTGAGCTGCCCAAAGGTAGCCGCATCAAGATCTACGCAAGCACATTCGACATCAAAGACGAAAAAATCCGCATCAAGAACGAACAGGGTAAGTACATGCCCGCCTTGACGGGCATCCCCAAGGAACCCATCCCAAAGAATTCAAAAGTATGCGGTGGAAGCGACACTACAAAGGTAGACTCCATTTACAGCAACTACTTCAGACCAACTTTCGGATGCTTCGCGGACTCCACCTTCAAGGATTCCAACCAATTCGTCATCTTTAGTGACGACCACTATTATCTCGAAATCGACGGCGAATTCAGCAATAAATCAAGTCTGCGCCTTAAGGCGATCGTTGACACGGCATACTACAATTATACCGGCGACGAAGAAAACATTTCGATGAAAATGAGCGATACCATTCGCGGTATCATTGCTATTGACAAGGCTCCCGACGAAATTGATGTCAATTTTTCTGCAAACGAGGGGTACAGCGTCAATTTACTCGTTAAGGGGCAGAACATTAATTCGTACAAACTGACGGATGGACAAAAAGAACTTGGTTCCAGCAGGACCAACATTGACACCATGCTTGTGCCCACAGATGCTGTAAACTGGACCGTTAAAATCAAACCAGTTACTCTATCTATAGCTCCTTTCGCCTTTTTTGAAACTATCACTAGAGCCCGTGCCCTAGAACAAGGAGAATACTTCTCCTATCCGGACTCTATCTCGTACCCAGGAAAGACTTTCATCCGTACCCGTCCCAAAGATGATCCGGGAAAGGCCATTTATAAATACAACTTGCGCCAAGAGCAATTTGTATGGATTGGCGACTACAAGAAAGGCGATTCGGTTATCGTCAATCACGAAATCTCGAACTATAGCATTGATCCTCCAAGCACCGTAAAATGTGAAATTTTAGACAAGGACCAAAAAGTACAGGCCACCATCAGCAGCACCTATGGCGGAGCATTCTCCATTAAAGGCGACATGCCCGAAGGTCCCTACTACCTTCATTACCTCCGTTTAAATTCCGAACCGCTTGACCAAGTTTACGACAGTCTGCGTTATGTATTGCAACTTTACACAACTGTAAAAGTCCCCGGGCTTCTCAAAGAATTTGAATTCTACGACATCGAAAAGAACACTACCTATACCCAAAAGTTCTATACGGTTGGAGATACAATCCATTTCAACAAATTTGCCTTCCAGATGAAGGCGGCAGATAAGGCAAGCTGGGGTAGCCCCAATTCAGAAACAGAGACAAGCATCATATGGTTTGTTCCCTGTGCAATGCTTGACTACATCAACGTCGATTATAAAAGGAGCGATTGTGAAGAATACAGCAGTCGCAACAACAAAAACGCGGAGCAAGAAATTTCGTCAACGTTCCTGATAGCCCAAGAAGCCGGCATCAACGAAACGGCGGAACTGATTGCACAAAGTGAAGCAGACCCCTCCATGAGGGACACGCTCAAGATCGAAATTATAGGAAAAGTAGATTAGTCTTCCCAAATATTATTGGGAAGCTTCCCTATATCGCGAAAATCTAAAAGGCCTGCTGTCGGGGCATTTACGCTTACAAGGCGAGCCAAAGGTTTACCAGCACGCTCAATCACGATTTCTTCGTCTTTGAGCGAAACCTGGTTCAACATCGAGCCAAAATTTTGGCGGACTTCCATGGCAGAAACAACTTTAGACATGATCTAAAAATAGTATATTCTTTCTGATGGAATCCGAAAACAAGTCCTACACCGTCACGCAATACATGAAAGCCCTCAAGCAGAAGGTAGAATCCACCCCTGCCGTTTGGGTTCGTGGCGTAATCACCCAAATAAACGAGAAATCAAAAATCGTTTACCTAAGCATTGCGGACTTTGAAGAAGGGAACGTGAACCCGTTGGCAACGGTTCCCTTATATTGTTTCGGAGCAAAATTTGCGGCCATCCGCGCCAAAGTCGAAAATTACCCGCAACCGTTCACCCTTAAGGAACAACTCAAGGTCAGTTTTTTAATTAAGGCCGACCTGTACGTACCTTATGGAAAACTGCAGGCACAAATTCTAGACATAGACCCTATTTACACGTTAGGCGAGCTAGCCCTTACCAAGAGCGCCATTTTAAAGCGACTTGCGCTCGAAGGCTTACTCGAAAAGAACAAGGCATTGACGCTTGCCGACGTTCCGATCCGTGTGGGACTAATTACCGGTGAAGGCACTGCTGCATACAAGGATTTTACCACTAAGCTTGCCGAATCGCCTTTTAATTTCAAGATAAAAACAGCCTATGCCAAGATGCAGGGCGCCGATACCGAGCCAACGGTTCTTGCCGCCCTCGAAGAACTTGCCAAAGATTCAGAGCTTGACGTAGTATGCATTATCCGCGGTGGCGGTAGCAAGACCGACCTAAACTTTTTCGATAGCGAAGCCTTATGTCGCGCCGTCGCCAACTTTCCGTTACCCGTGTTCACTGGCATCGGTCATGAAATCGACCGCAGCTTATTGGACGAAGTCGCCTACCAGTCCTGCATTACGCCGACCGACACTGCAAAGCGCCTGATTGACCGCGTTGCTGACAGCTGGAACAGCATGCTTTCACTTGCACAAGACATTGCATTACAGACAAAAGAAGCTCTTGTCACGGTCAACCACGATTTGACCAATAAGGGAAACCGTCTACAACAAAAAGTCAACGCGCTTATTCAAAAAGAGGCTATGAAACTTTCGCTCTATAAGGGCAACCTGCAAAAGGACTTGCAGTTTATCTTTAGAGGCGAGCGCGAACGCATCGCCCGCAACAGCGAAGGTTTACATCAGGGTTCTCGCAAAATTCTAGATCTTGAGAAATCAAAGTTCAACCTCATTGAACTCCGCGTAAAAAATGCCGACCCCGAAACGACACTTTCCAAGGGCTACACACTTACACTCGACGCCAACGGCAAATTCGTGCGCAACAAGAACCAGCTCAAGCCGGGCGATACGCTAACGACCAAGTTTAAGGACGGCAGCGTACAATCAGTTGTGAAATAGTGTCAAACGCCCCACTGCGGAAGCGAATCTATTTTCTTAAAGCGTTTACTTACAGCATCCAATTCAAAATAACGCACGGCATCGCCCAGAGACAGCATCACGTACTTTGGCGAGAGAACCTGCAAATACTTATTCAACTGCACCTGTAAGGCCTGCCACGTATATTCACCGGGAGCCTTGCATTCCACCAAAAGCCACGGGTGCTTTAAATCACCGGAGGCCTTGAAATCTTGCACTAGCAAATCCACACGGTCATCAGTCTTAGGTTCCACCGTCGAAAGTGCAAACTCCACCGCAATCAAGTTCTGCGGCACCTTAACCTCGTCCCTTAGGAACTTGATTGTCGCCTGACGCACCCGTTCTTCGGGAGTATCAGGAACTTCCTTTTGGCGGATGGGGTCATATATCATGCCGTGAATCATGTAGCGCAAAATAGAAAATATTCATTTTTTCCTTGACAGTCCCCCACACCTGAAAGTATATTTAGTGTCATGAATAAAATCTTTGGACAGCTTTTTATCGCAGCAGCAGCGATCGCAGCAAGCCCGGCAGCAGCCCGAGCTATGGTGGGGCTGTCCAGAGAAACAAAAATCTGTAAAGCGTAACGCGAAAAAAACAGATTAAAAGTTTCAAGGGCAGCCCCGTAAAAGGCAGCCCTATTTTTATACCCATTTTAACCATCAACCATACGGAAAACGAACTTTCTTAAAAAAATATATTCTATTATTACAATGTAATATAACGAAAATTTTCGATCCCTATACAGGAGCATAAAATGCGCAGAAGATTATTGAGCGAAGGTGCCAAAGAACTTTCTTACGAAATCCGTGAAATCGTGAAGAAGGCAAACCAGCTCAAAGCACTCGGTCTCCCGATTCACTGGGAAAACATCGGCGACCCCATTGAAAAGAAGTGCCAAATCCCCGACTGGATTAAGGATATTGTCGTTGACCTCGCCCGTACCAACCGCAGCTACGGTTACTGTCCCTCCAAGGGCATGCTCGAAACCCGCGAATTCTTGGTAAAAGAAAACAACAAGTTGGGTGGTACCCAGATTAACGTGGACGACATCGTGTTCTTTAACGGCCTCGGTGACGCCATCGCCACCATTTACAGCCTGCTCTCTATGAACACCCGCATTATCGGACCGGCTCCGGCTTATTCTACACACAGCTCTGCCGAAGCGGCTCACGCCCACACGGCTCCGATCACCTACCGTTTGCAGCCGGAAAATCATTGGTATCCGGATCTGGAAGAACTTGAAAACAAGGTGAAGTACAATCCGAGCATTGCGGGCATCCTGATTTTGAACCCGGACAATCCGACGGGCATGGTTTACCCGCTCGACATTCTCCAGAAAATTGTAGACATCGCCAAGCGCTACGGTCTGTTCATTATTTGCGACGAAATCTACAACAAGATTACGTACAATGGAGCTCACGCCTACGCTCTTGCCGAATACATCGGGGACGTTCCGGGTATCGCTCTCAAGGGTATTTCTAAGGAATACCCGTGGCCGGGTGCTCGTTGCGGCTGGGCCGAATACTACAACCGTGACAAGGACGAACAGTTCGACGCTTTCTGCCGCGCCATCGACAACGCCAAGATGGTGGAAGTCTGCTCGACCACGCTCCCGCAGATGACGATTCCGCGCGTATTGGGTGATCCTCGCTTTAAGGAACACCGCACCGCCCTGAACGAAAAGATTGGGCGCCGTAGCGCCATCATCAACGAAATCCTTTCCGACATTCCGGAACTGTATTTCAACCCGACCTACGGTGCATTCTACAACACCATCATCTTCCGCGAAGGAACATTGAACAGCCACCAGACCTTGAAGATCGACAACCCGATTATCAAGAAGAAAGTGGAAGAATGGTGCAGCAAGACCAACAACCTGGACTACCGCTTCGTTTACTACCTGTTGGGCGCAAAGGGGATTTGCGTTGTGCCTAGCACCAGTTTCTGCACGGATTTGAAGGGATTCCGTGTGACGCTTCTGGAAGAAGACGAAGAGGAACTGCGCGAAGTGTTCACCACGATCCATGACGCGATTGTAGAATACCTACACAGCTAAAAACGCCCCCCGGAGTAAAATCCGGGGACACCTTTGGTGGTTAGACGGAGCAACAAAATTGAAGGAGAGGGTATGAAAAGAACGAGCGCTTATATCATAGCAGGAGTGTTGCTCTTTGCTCTGTCGGTGTTTTGCGGATGCGATAAACACGAGCTTCAGCACCCCAAGTCGATTACTGTAATGATTTACAGTGAATACATCGACCCCGAAATGATTACCGACTTCCAGATGAAAACAGGCTACAAGCTGCAGTTGGAACTCTACGAAGCCCAAGAAGATATGCTTGCCAAGCTCCAAGCAAAGGATAGCAACAAATACGATGTCATTATAGCCTCGGATGTAGTCATTCAACAGATGATTCAACAAGGGCTCATTGCCCCCATCGACACAAACAAAATTCCAAACCGCGAAAACATCGCCGACCAATTCAAAAGTCCTAGTTACGATCCGACCAACACCTACACACTCCCTTACCTGTGGGGCACAACCGGCATCCTTTATCGAGATTCTACCATCGACGCAAATCATGCCAGCTACAGCATGTTATTCGATACAAAAAAGACCAAGGGCAGTTTTAGTTTGTTAGAAGAATCTCGTTCAATGCTTTCGATGGCCCTTTTGGCAAAAGGTTTCAGCGCAAACAGCACTAAGCCTTCCGAAATCAACGAAGCCGTCGAGCTCATTCTAAAAGCAAAAAAAGACTTACGTTTCTTGGGCTTTGACGGTTCTGTCAGCGGCAAAGACAAAGTCCTTTCGGGCATGGCCTGGGCAGCAATCGTATTCAACGGCGAAGCGATGGCGGCAATTGACGAAGACCCTACGCTTCAATTTGCAATCCCTAAAGAAGGAAGCTTTATGTGGGTAGACGCAATGACACTCAGCAGCAAAGCCCAGAATGTCGAAGGTGCATACGCCTTCATGAACTACATTCTAGATGCCAAGAATGGGGCCCAACTAGCAAAGTTCATCAACTATGCAACGCCAAACAAGGCTTCCCTCAAGGTCATGGACAACGATTTCAAGAACAACCGAGTCATCAACCCCACCAAAGAAGAAATTGACCGCATGGTATTCTTACGCGATCTGGGTGATGCATCCCAAATTTTTGACACCGCTTGGGCGTTAATCAAAACAAAATAAGCGTTAAATTCGATTTGCCGTTTCAGAATTAGCAATCGGAAGCGGTGCAAACGGCGGTTCCAACTCAATGCTAATCGGACAATGATCCGAACCCATGACATTGTGGTGGATATCAGCACTTACAATATTGGGAACTAGGCCTTCGTCGACAAAAGCATAGTCGATACGCCACCCCACATTACGCTTGCGGGCCCCAAAACGATTCGACCACCACGAGTAGCGGTCACGTTCATCGGGGTGTAGCTTACGGAACGAATCTACAAAACCGTTTTCGACGTACTTGTCCATCCAGGCTCGTTCAATCGGCAAGAAGCCGCTTACATCGGCGTTTTCCTTAGGACGCGCAATATCGATTTCTTTATGGCAGGTATTGTAATCACCCACCGTTACCACATGCTTACCGTCGGCGACCCAACGTTTGCAGTTCTCGAGGAAGGCGTCATAAAAACGGAGCTTGTAATCTAGGCGGTCATCACCCTGTCCCCCATTGGGGAAATAAATAGAGTTCAGAACCCAGTCCGGGAACACGAGCTGAATAACGCGGCCTTCTTCATCGAACTCTTCGATATCGAAACCGTAATTGACTCGGTCGGGTTCAATCTGAGTATATATGCCCACCCCGCTATAGCCTTTCTTGCGACGACACGGATTCCAGTAAGCAAAATAGCCTTCGGGATTGGCAACTTCTTTGGGAATCTGGTCTACTTCGGCACGGACCTCCTGCAAGCACAGGATATCCGGTTTCGTCGCGGCAAACCAATCCGTAAAACCCTTCTTAAGGGCGGAGCGAAGCCCGTTCACGTTCCAGCTATATATATTCATTTTAAACCCAATTCTTAATCCGCGCCAAAAATACATTTTTTTTACTGCACAAATGCATAAAAAAATGACCGAAAAACGAAACAAAGATAAAATCGGCTCAAATCAGGCTATAAGCCCTATTTTGAAAAAATAAGTTTACACACAGCCTGCTCAAGAGTGCTTAATCACAAACCGACAGAAATTAATCAAATTTTTCAGTTATTCTAAAGAAAAAATATGCCAAACGAAATAATAAAATTATATTTAGCATATGAAATCATCAATTTTGCTCTTCTCTGGTATTGCTTTCGCCTTCCTTCTTTCCGCCTGCGCCGGTTCAAATTCGGGCGAAAACCTGGAAGTTCCCACTAACATGCCCCCCATCTGTCGCGAAATAGACTTTGTGGAACAACCCGATATGCGTGAAATGTGCGGCGTCCGTACCGTTAAGACTTTCGCCTATAAAAACATTCCGCAGCAGCGTTACCTGATTAAGCCTCAAGAAACATCGATCGTTAAATCCGGCAACAAGTTGGAGCTTCGTTTCCAGAACAACCTTCCGCTATACCTAGACGGACCGATTGCCAACGAAATTGAGTTTAACCAGCAGAAGCGCCTCGAAAAGATTAAAAATACTTACGACTATCACGAAATCTATAACAAGGGTGCCGAACGCATTCGAATCTTCAAGATGGGCATCCCGACCGACAAGGGCAATAGCTACGATTTCTGCTTCCGTATTCCCGAAAAGAGGGGTAACGCTCGTACCCGTAGCGTCGCCATGGGTAACCATATCGAAGCTTTGAGCTGCGCTGACTTTGACCGCCTCGTTACCGAAAACGCAAAAACGAAGTAGTCGACAGAGCATCGTTCGTTGAACTTAGAAAGCCCACAAAAGTGGGCTTTTCTTTTTTGTTTAAATAACAGCTTTTTTCTAAGCCAATCGTTCTAAGTCCTAAGTTCTAAATTTCTACATTTGGCGTAGAAAATTCATGGCAGAAAGTAAATACATTCATAACGCCTTAAAACAGGTCCATATCGATACATCGTGCACCTCCGTTATCGGCTTCTCGATTTCGGGGCTTGCGACTTATATTCAATTCCCAGAATTGGATTTTTGCGTCGATATGGGCGAATGCCCTCTCTCAGCGACATCAATTAACCACGTGTTCTTAACGCATGCGCACGGCGACCATGCCCGCTGCTTGATGCGTCACCACAGTCTGCGCAAGATGATGGGCGTTGAACGCGAAAGCATTTACTACATGCCCGAATGCATTCATAACGGAGCAAGAGAATGGATTCGCGCCGAGGCAATGTTTGAGGGTGTCCCTGAAAGCAAATTCCGCTACCCCGAAATCATCCCTGTCAACGCTGGTAGCCTCACGTTCCTTGAACATCGTAAAGACTTGGCCCTAGAAGCATTCGAGGTCAAACACTCTATACCAGCCATGGGTGGAACCTTATACCATTACAAGAAAAAACTAAAAGAAGAATACCTAGGTAAAACACCAGACGAAATCATCAAATTACGCGAAAGCGGAGTCGAAATTACCCGCGAGGTCTACGACCCGCTGGTGAGTTTTATGGGAGACTGCCTAGGCGAAAGCCTAATTGAAAACAACCGCGTTTTCCAGTCCAAGGTGCTGATTACGGAATGTACATTCCTTGCCCCCGAAGACTACGACATGAGCCATAAAAAGGGACATACGCACATCCGCCAGATTGCAGACGCCTTAAACCGCATGGGCGACCAGGTAAAGTGCGAGAAGATTATCCTCGCCCACTTTTCGATGAAATATTCCGAGAAATACATCCGAGAAATGATTGCAAAAGAAATTCCGGAGAAGTTTTTAGACAGAGTGGTTGCGTTTATATAATAGAGTTTAAGTTATGACCGAAGATACACAAATCGAAAACGAAACAGAAAAAGACGTGGTGATTCCCGAATTTTACCGCGATCTGAAAGAAGATCCAGAATTCAAGGGTTTGTGGCACTATGTGTTCCGTACCCACGGAGACCGCAAGCCGATAGCAACGCCAGACGGACTCCCTCACAAAATTGACTTCAACTGGAAAGACATGTTCCCGAACATGGGCGAACACGTGGAAGTAGAAATCGGAAGCGGCAAGGGCGGATTCCTTTCGGAATATGCACCTAAACACCCCGACACCGTGATTATGGGTAGCGAATGGGACTACACCTGGGCCAAGTTTGCACAACGCAAAATGGACAAGGCAGGAGCCCTCGCCAACGCCACCATGCTTCGCGGCGACGTATTTTTCTTTTTGCGCGACTGCGTCAAGGATAACACGGTGGATGCCTTCCATATGTATTTCCCGGACCCGTGGCCGAAAGAACGTCATCACAAAAACCGCCTTTTGCGCCCGGACTTCTTGGTAGAAGTGGCCCGCGTCTTAAAGCCCGGCAAGAGAATCTTCTACTGGGGTACAGACCACCAGGAATACAACGAAGTCGCCCTCGAGGTCTTTGACAACTTTAAGGGATGCAAAATTCTGGAACGCAATACGGCCGAGCCTACCGAAGGCATCATGACCGGATTCGAAAAGAAATACCGCAAAGAAGGCCGCCCCATCTACCGAAGTGTCGTTGAATTCGAAAAATGACACTTAGTGTCAAGCTAAATTGCTAATTTATTTGCCGTATGTTAAAGCACCTGTCAATTAGTGGATTTACTTTGATTGCTCAAGCGGAAGTCCCCTTCCGCGATGGTTTTACTGCGATTACCGGCGAAACCGGCGCAGGAAAATCGGTGCTTTTAAAGGCGCTACGGATTGTGTGCGGCGACAAGGCTCAAACCTCGATGGTGCGCACCGGCGAAGAAAAGGCAGTTGTTGAAGCAACCTTCGACATTTCAAACGAGCCTCAAGTCAAAAGTATCCTCGAAGAACTGGAACTCGACAGTGATGACGAACTGATTATCCGCCGCGAGATCCAGGAAAACGGCAAAAGCCGCGCCCGTGTAAACGGAGCCATGATCGCACTCCCCGATTTGCAACGCCTAGGCGAAGAGCTTATTCAGATGCACGGGCAAAGCGAGCAGTTGTTATTGCGGGACACACGCACGCATACCAAGATGCTTGATGACTTCGCCGGGAACAGCGAATTGCTTGCGACCTATACAAGCGAATGGACCGAATGGAATAAAATCCAGGACCAAATCAAGGCAACCGAAGAAAGAGCCAAGAATCTGGCCGCACAAAAAGACTTTTTGAAATTTCAGTTCGACGAACTCTCAAAAGCCTCTCTTAAAGAGGGTGAAGAAGAAGCTCTCGAAGACAAGGTCAACAGCGCAAGCAAGCAAGAAGCAGAAACACGCTATCTGAACGACATTCAGGGAATGCTGGGCGGTGAAAACGGTCTTCTGGACCAGGTACAGATTTTGCAGGCCAAGTTGCGTTCACTGGCCACAAAGCTCCCAGATTACGAAGATTATCTGAAGTCACTTGAAGAGGTGACGGACCCTTACGAAAGCGTTTGCAAGGATTTGCTGCGTTTGCGCCCCTCTGCAGCCATGAGTGCAGCAGATATTGACCGCGCCAACGCCCGTATCGCGCAAATTCAAAAGCTAAAGCGCAAATACCGCACCGACGTAGCAGGCCTGATTTCATTAACGGAACAGCGCAGAGAAGAACTTTCGAGCCTTGAAAACCTGGATGCAGACCTAGAAGAACTTTCGAGGCAATCCAAGAAAGCACTCGAAGCCCTGCAGGCGACCGCACTTAAGCTTTCTCAGTCGCGTATCAACGCCGCCGAACGCTACGACAAGGCGGTGAGCGACATTCTGCACACGCTCGGCATGCCGAAAGCGATTTTCACAACTTCAATCGCCATGCAGGCCTTATCTCCCAACGGGGCCGACAAAATTGAATTCACACTCGCCCCCAACCCGGGCGAAGGTTTCAAGAGCCTGCAAAAGGCTGTTTCGGGTGGAGAACTTAGCCGTGTTCTGCTCGCCATCAAAAGCGTCATGGCCGAGCTCGACCGCGTTCCGCTCCTTATCTTTGACGAAGTGGATTCGGGCATCAGTGGCGAAGTCGGCAACAGCATCGGCGAAGCGCTCAAGAACTTAGGCAAGCACCACCAAGTGCTCACCATTACGCACTTGCACCAGGTTGCAAGCCGCGCCAAAAATCAACTTGCAGTTAGCAAGCAAGAAATCGAAGGCCGCACCTACACGCATGTAGTCGAGCTGGACCACGAAGGTCGCATCGGCGAAATTTCACGCATGCTCGGCGGCGAAAGCGACACCATTCGCGAACACGCAAGGCAACTTTTAGAGGCATAAATGACAGAAGAACAGACATCCGACATCAGGCTCCGCTCCCGAATTTGGAGCGTCTTACGAGCCATGGTATTCGTGGCCGTCATCGTATTCATCTGGATGGGAATGGCAAAAACCGCCTGCGCCCTTGTAGCCGTGGCACTCATTATGGGTTGGGTAAATCTGTACCAGCTGCGTTCCCAAGAAATCGAAAAACCCTACTACAGGCTTTGGCTGAACGTCATCGACGGATTCCTTTCGTTCGCCGTCATGACCAGCATTTTTGTGCGCGACCTGCTGCAAAACGACCAGACCGAAAAACTGCTCGCCATCGGTTGCGTATTCTTGCTTGCGCGCCTTGTGGCCCACACGCTCTTTAGCCTTGGAGTACTCCGCGAAGGTAAATCACTCCCCCGCAAGCGCCGCTGGAGCAAGATGTCGAACATCGCAATTACCATTACCATGGGCGTGTATCTGCTCCACCTCGAGGATTACCAACAAATTTGCATGGTCACCTCGATTCTGCTGATTATCGCCTCTACCGTTGCTTACGCCTATTGGTATTACCGCGATCCAGCACACCGCAAGCCGCTTTCGATTGCAAGCCAGCTCACTATGAGCCGTATCGTATTAACGCCATTTTTCCTTTGGGTATTCTTCTACGACAACGACCTAGACTACAGCAACAATAGCCTCGTTTTTAAAAGTCTTTCTTTGGTGATGGTCCTCGGATTCATGCTGACCGATTTCTTAGATGGATTCCTCGCCCGCAAAATGGGAGAAGTCAGCACCCTCGGAAAATACCTAGATCCATTCAGCGATAAAATTTCGAACATGACCATTTTCATGTGCTTTATAGCCACGGGATACGCCCCTGTATGGATGGTCGCTCTGATTTACTTCCGCGAATCGAGCGTAGAAACCTTGCGTACTCTTGCCGCAAGCGAAGGCCTGATTATGCCAGCACGTCGAAGCGGCAAATGGAAAACCGCTTTGCAGGGAATCGGAATCGTTGCCATATTGCTCGGTGCTCTTGATCCCATGGAAGCGATTATTCCTAATTATCAAGCATTTTGGGGCATTTTTCCACAAGCAGTCATGGGCGTAATCACAGCAATTACCATTATTAGCGGCATCGATTATTTCGTCGCCAGCAAGCATATCCTTAAAAAATTCGTGTAAAAAACCCTTGACAGGGCTATCAAAAATTACTATATATGGGCATACCTCGACGCGGGGTGGAGCAGTTGGTAGCTCGTCGGGCTCATAACCCGAAGGTCGCAGCGTTCAAGTCCTGCCCCCGCTACTAAAGAAACCTGTCCTTTAAAAGGGCAGGTTCTTTTTTTAAATTTGAACCGTATGACACGCCTTACCGAATCTGAAGCTTTAGACTTATTTTTAAACGCGCCCCTCGACGAACTTTTTGCCCGTGCAAATGCCGAAAAAGAACGTCGGCACGGCAAATCCGTGTATTGGGTAAACAACCGCCAAATTAACTACACCAACGTATGCGTGTTACACTGCAAATTCTGCGCTTTTTCTAAAATCAAGAAAGACAGCCCCACCGCTTACGACTGGAACTACGACACCATTCGAGGAAAGGCTGCCGAAGCCATTGCAGGCGGCGCCCGCGAGTTGCACATTGTAGGCGGACTGCATCCGGACCATCCCTTCGATTATTATATCGAAATGCTTCGCAAGCTGCGCGTGGAATTCCCGAAAGTGAACCTGAAAGCGTTTACCGCCGTAGAGATTTGCCACTTTGCAAAAATTTCGGGACAAACTCCGCTGCAAATCATGAGCACGCTGAAAGAAGCGGGACTTGACGCTCTACCCGGTGGCGGAGCCGAAATTCTAGTGCAAGAGGTTCGCGATCAGATTTGCCCGGGCAAAGAAACCGGCGAAGAATGGCTCGACGTTCACCGCGCGGCCCACAAGATCGGAATCCCGACAAACGCAACCATGCTTTTCGGACACATCGAAAAGATCGAAGACCGTATTGTCCACATGAAAATGCTGCGCGACTTGCAGGACGAAGCTCCGGGCTTTTTCGCCTTCATTCCGCTGGTGTACCACCCGGAACATAATGCGCTGCACAAGATCGTTCCGAATATCACCAGCGAAGAAGACATTCTGCGCACGGTCGCCGTTGCAAGATTATTCCTTGACAACTTCCCGCACATCAAGGCGTACTGGATTCAGATGGGAATCGAGACCGCGATGAAGGCGCTCCACGCCGGCGCGTCAGATTTGGACGGTACGATTATCGAAGAAAAGATTACGCACGCCGCCGGCGCCATGGTTCCCGTGGGCATGAGCCCCGAGCGCATGAAGAACCTTATCTTAAACGAAGGCTTGGAACCGGTCGAACGTGATGCGTTGTATGAAAGATTCTCTTAACGAGAATCTTTCTTTAGACAAGGAGAGGCTCCGCCCCTCCTAACACCTTCCTTTCCCCAATGTGACATTAATTTTCTTATTGAAAAGGCCCCGAATTTCTTCGGGGCTTTTAAGTTCTAATACCGACGCAAGAATTACTGTCTCGTGAGCGTCTTGTACTTAATCGGCTTCGGGTTGTCGGCATCTTCACCGAGGCGCTTGCGACGGTCAGCTTCGTATTCGCTCCAGTTGCCTTCAAACCACACCACCTTCGAATCGCCTTCGTAAGCGAGGATGTGGGTTGCGATACGGTCGAGGAACCAGCGGTCATGCGAGATAATCACGGCGCAACCCGCGAACTTGAGGATAGCCTGTTCCAGAGCCTGCAGAGTTTCGATATCGAGGTCGTTGGTCGGTTCGTCAAGGAACAGCACGTTGCCCGGCTTCTGCAGATTCTTCGCCATGAGCACGCGGTTGCGTTCACCGCCCGAAAGAGCCGTCAGCTTTTTCTGCTGGGCAGCACCGGTGAAGTTAAATAGACCGCAGTAGGCGCGGCCATTCATCTTGCGGTCGCCCACCATGATTTCGTCGTTACCGCCGGTAATTTCTTCCCACACGGTCTTGGAATCGTCAAGGCTTTCGCGACCCTGTTCCATACTGATGATTTCAACGGTTTCACCAATCTTGAGCGTACCACCATCCGGCTTTTCCTGGCCCATGATCATCTTGAACAAAGTCGTCTTACCCGCACCGTTCGGACCGATAATACCCACGATACCCGAACGCGGCAGGCTGAAGTTCAAATCGTCGAAGAGCACCTTGTCGCCAAAGGCCTTTTGCAGGTGTTCTGCCTGAATCACGATATCGCCCAGGCGCTTGCCGTTTGCAATGTGAATCTGGGCAACCTTGATTTGTTCGCGAGAATCTTCGGCAAGCAAGTCTTCGTAGGCCTTCAAACGGGCCTTACTCTTGGCCTGGCGCGCCTTCGGAGAAGCCTTCACCCATTCCTGTTCGCGAGCGAGGCGCTTCTGACGGTCAGATTCACCCTTTTCTTCGTTCTTCATGCGTTCAAGCTTCTGGTCAAGCCACTGGGCGTAATTGCCTTCCCAAGGAATGCCACGACCGCGGTCAATTTCCAAAATCCAGTTCGTCACGTTGTCGAGGAAGTAACGGTCATGGGTCACCAAAATCACGGAGCCCTTGTATTCGCGGAGGTGGCGTTCGAGCCAGGCGACCGTTTCGGCATCCAGGTGGTTCGTCGGTTCGTCCAAGAGCAACAAATCTGGTTCTTCAAGGAGCAAGCGGCAAAGAGCCACGCGGCGCTTTTCACCGCCGGAGAGGTTCGTCACCGGCCAATCGCCCGGCGGGCAGCGGAGAGCGTCCATTGCAATTTCAATGTTACGGTCGAGGCTCCACAAATCCTGTGCGTCGATGATGTCCTGAAGCTTTGCCTGTTCGTCGAGGAGCTTGTTCATCTCGTCGTCTTCCATGGGTTCTGCAAACTTCATGGAGATTTCGTTGAAGCGGTCAAGAATGGCCTGCTTCTTAGCGACAGCCTGCATCACGTTTTCCTTGACGGTCAGGTTCGGGTCCAGCTGCGGTTCCTGCGGCAGATAGCCTGCGGTACGGCCCGGTTCAATCCAAGCTTCGCCCTGGAATTCCTTGTCGATGCCCGCCATGATGCGCAAAAGCGTCGACTTACCGGCACCATTCTGGCCGATGATGCCAATCTTTGCGCCATAGTAGAAGCTCAAAGAAATGTCCTTCAGCACCTCTTTGTTAGGCGGATAGGACTTGGTCATCTTGTACATGTAGAAAACGAATTTTTCTGCTTTATTCTGTTCGGCCATATGAACTCACTTCAATTTTGTTTATTCTAGCCAAATATAACAAAAAGCCCCGCATTATGCGAAGCTTTCATTACCGATAGAAAGGCCTATTGAAGCGCTTTACTAAAAAACCCGGCCGCCACAATCCAAGCCTTCGGCGCATGTTTGGCAAGAGGAAGTGTTTCCACAAGGCAGCAATTCATCGGTTTCATAGATTTCGTGGACATATCTGCCGTCTTTGTACTTGATATACTTTGCACCGGCAAAAGCCTTACTCAGAGTAAACGTGGCCACTCCCATAGAGCCGCCCGTTTCCGAGCATTCAGGATACAGAAGTATTGCATACAACGTATCGTTACTTATCTTCGCCTTCAAGCCAGTAAACGTACACCTGTCATTCACAAGGACATCATCGTCTCGGAAGGTTACGGTACCATTAGAATTAAGCACCTTCACGACACGCGGAGCCACGGCAGGGCCGCCACGATGCATCGCACTAACGTCGGTCGCAATTTCGGAGCCATCATCGGGATTTGGAGCCGGTGTATAGACCCACTTATTATCTTGGCAAATGTAGTTACGGCCATAGAATTCCAACGGATCAGCACCATCTTCACACGGTTCAAGATTAGGCCTGTAAATTCCATCGGGAATGCCGTCGCCATCGCAGTCGCTGCCCGGAGGGCAGGTTTCCACATCGTACTTGATTTTCCACATCCCGTTTTCGCACACATAGACCTTTTTGTTTCCGCAGTCGGTCGCTTCTTGCGGACCATTCGGGTCACAAAGCCTATAGCCGCAACCTTCTTCGAGTTCCTTGCAAGGAGTCGGCGCAATATCCATGCAGTAGGGTTGCTGGCGGCTTACGCCATCTTCTATCCAATAACTATTCAAGCATACATACGTGACCGTCGAGTCGACACAGTCAACGGCTTTTTGGCCTTCGTTTTCGCACTCGTTACACGGGCGAACAGGAATCGGGCAATCGGGTCCATCACACTTAGGACACATGCGGGCCATATCGATACATTTTTCTGTAAAGAACTCAGAGCTCGACGAATTGACCAGTTCTTGAGAAGAAGAACTATCGACAACCTCATCAGAACTTGAATTTCCTTCCGCATTTTCGCTGCTCGATTCAGGCTGCTGATTTGCTTCCGACGATGCCGGCGGCTGAGCCGTTTCTGAGCTAGATGGGGGCTGGTTACCCGGATTCTGCGGATCCTGAATTTCCGTATTCGGTGCAGCCGGCGACGAAGAACTCTCATCGCATGCAATCAGACCAAACGCCGCAGCAGCTACCACGACGGCACCTAAAGTTTTTAATACTTTGTTCATATTACTTCTCCTTTATAGTTAAAAATCACTTGACCCATTCGCTTTCGCGACCGAAATCTGGGCACGATCCTTCTGGGATATTCAAATCTACTTCGACATGTTCAATTTCAGGACTAGTGGCAATGACGCCACAATACCGGAAAAGGAAACGGAAGGTCTTGTTTACAGCGGAATTCGGGCACTCCCCTGCCGAAATATCCAAGACAACCACCTTATTCTCGCTAACATCCGCAAGTACATACCCCACCGACTTATCGTTGCCATAAACATTCATCATATATAGCCAACAACCATCTTCGGCCTGCCCAGCCTTAATAGAGTCTATCAAGCCCGCATATTCATCAGCTGCATCAGGGAAGAAATATTCCAACGCTCCAATATTCTGCTTGACAAACCGATGCGGCCAAGGGCCATCAAATTCCGTCGCCGCCGCTTGACCCGGTGCCGTATCGGAATCCGTTTCTTCGGTCAACTTAGTGGCCATAGCGCCTTCGTATACTTGATTGATATTCAGGCCAAGCTCATCGATATAGTATTTCAACGAATTCGGATTTTCTACCGAGCTAGACGACATTGTTCCGCCCTGCGGAGGAGACACACTACTCGAGGATTCTTCAACACTGCTAGAAGAAATCTGTTCCTGCGAACTCGAGGAGACTTCAGAAGCAATCGAACTCGAAGAAACTTCTGGTTCAACCGAACTGGACGATTCTGCGGCAGAACTGTTCACCACCATATTTTCCGACGACGAGCTGGAAGATTCCACCTTTTCAAAACTAGAAGAACTATTCTTTCCGTCATCAGGCGGCAAGAACTCACTCGAAGACGAAACAACACTTTCGCTAGACACTGCAATGCTGCTCGACGATAGAACGACCGCAAATTCATTTGGTTCTTCAGCGGTCCCCGTAATCTTGGTCGATTCAGAGCAACCAAAATTCAAGCAGGCCACAAACAGCGCCATCATAGGCACCAACAAATCAAACTTCTTCATTTTCACGCTCCTTCATATTTTTGGTCAGCGGAAAAAGCTGCAGGTTCAGACGATAAACCTGTTCAATGTTCTTGTCTTCGGCGGCAATAGCGACAATCTTACGACGGAATTCGTCCAGCAGATTTTCGATTTTGTTGTACGACTCGCGAGAAAGTCCCATCGTGATTCCACTAAAATGACGTTCTTCGACAGGAAGGTCTATTGCGGGGGTCGCCAATTTAGACATCATACGATGCATGCCTCTTAAGGCAAGGCGCGTTGCATCGGGAGTTCCCTTGACAGAAGTTTCTGACTGAACTAATACACCATCATTATTTTTCTTTAAAAGCCCAGCCTTCGTCAAAAAATTCAGGCTCTGCTGCACTTCGGCAGCCGAAATTTCGGGGTAGCACTGTTTTGCAATTTCGCCGGGAGTTGCTCCCGGCATCAGCGGAGCCAACTCACGCACGACCGGGTTCTGCCAGGAATCATAGAACTCAAACAAGTCCCCTTCCATGACACGCACCTTATGAACCTTGGCAATCGCAAGCATGTTTTCGTAGGCGCTCTTTTTTTTCGATTCAGTTTCGGCCTGACCAAACTCAACCATAGCCCTGAAATAATCCATTTCAAAGCCCACAAGCCCCATAGCCTCACCCGTACGTTCTACCCCGATACGACTCAGCTTACTTTTTCCATCGCATACAACCTTCATATACGAAGGCGAGCTGAACCCAGCCTTTTTCGAGAACTCGCGCCAAGAAAAAGCGGAACAACGTTTACGGTCTTCGTAAAAGTCGCGCATGTACTTGCGGAAGTCGTCATATTCAACAATCGGTTTCATCGCTTATGAATATACCCTCTTTTTTTGAGGTTGTCAAGTATTTTATGCTACAAAAATTCGTTTTTCTTCAAAATTTACAAAGTTTTTTGAAGTTTTTATATTTATTTTTCACATATGCTACAACCTGTAGCATAAGCACGATTTGTTTAGAGCCACACTCCCTGCATAACGACTCCAACCTTCTAATTTTCTATTTTAACGCTATATGCGCAAGTTTGTCTTTTCTTTTGCCGCCTGTGTGGCCAGTATTTTTGTAGCCCAGTCTTTTGCCCAGCCCCGCGACCTTTTTGCGGAATTCGAAGCAGAGGCCGAAGCAGCCCAATCTAGCGAAGCCGTCGTAACGGCTCCAAGCTCCAGCAGCGTTGCCCAAGCTCCAGCAGTTTCTAGTAGCAGCACCAAGGCGTCATCAAGTTCTACGGCAAAGTCTTCTAGTTCCGTAGCGGTCTCCTCCAGTGCCGTGGTTCCTGTTTCTAGTTCTGCCATCATGTCTAGTTCCAGCATTGCCGCCGCAATATCGAGTTCTGCAGAAATCTCTTCTAGCAGTGCCGAGGCTCCCGTAAATGAAGAACCAGGCACCGATTCGCTGACCGTCGCCGAAACAGATTCACTCGCAACCGATTCTACGGCAACAGATTCAGCTAAGGCCATGACTCCCGAAGAAGCCTATGCCGCAGAAATGCAAAGACTTTCCGAAGAAAGCCGCATCCGCGATTCTCTTGCCGCCTTGTCTAGTTCTTCTGTCGCAGCCCCCTCTTCGAGCAGCATGAACCGCCGCGAACTCCTCGGCCCCGTCAAGGTTTCCAAGGTGAACGGCATCGACGAAATGAAGGGCCGTTACAAAAGCCCCCGCAAGGCAATGTTCATGTCACTGATTGTTCCGGGTAGCGGCCAGATGTATGTGGGCGGATCCAAGTTCACTTATATCCGCGGTGGAGTCTACCTTGCCCTAGAAGCCGCCCTTTGGGGCAGCTGGTACTACTTCTCGGTATACAAATACAATAAGCAGGTCGACCGCTACAAGGATTATGCCAACAGGCATTATTCTATCGGCGTATACGAGCAAGGAATGCGCGACCTTTGGAACGCCGGTGCCGGTGCCGAAGGTTTCCGAGCCGAATTTTTCACACGTTACATGGGCAACCGTCAATCGTTCTGCGAAGCCATCTTTGGCAACGCAAGCTTGAACGCCTGCTACGACCAGGCCAAATACGAGAAAGACGATATCAATTACCAGAACTTATTTGTGAAAAATCCCAAAAGCCTTGGCGAAGAAATGGGTGAAGTCCGTTTCAACTCGGCCTCCGAGATTTACCAGATTATCACAGAAGACGCCTATGTGCTCGGTTGGGATGACGCCGAAAACAAAGCAGTTGCCGCATCTCTTGACCTGGAAACCCCGGGTGCAGCCGCAGTCAGCCTAGCCACCTCCAACCGTCAAAAAGAATATCGTTCCATGCGCAGCAAGGCAAACGACTACGCCGACATGCAGGCATGGTTCTTTGGCGGGCTTATCTTGAACCACCTTGTTTCTGCCGTTGACGCCGTACTTACCGCCAATTCTCACAACAAGGCCCTTTACGAAGAAGACCTATCCTGGTATGACCACCTTCATTTTGACAGCGGTCTTTCCCTGTTCGACGGAATCGGTGTAAACGTAAAGGCAATCTGGGGCTTTTAATGAAAATTCTGTTGGTCGTGTTACTCGTTGCCGTTACCGCCTTTTCTCAAAAGGTGGTCTCTGTCGACGAGAGCCTTACAAAGAACACCAAAAAAAGCTGGGCTTTGGCTCTAGGCGCCTCGGCCGTTTTACCGGGTATGGGTGAACTCTACCTGGGTGAACAAAAATTCGTGCGTCCATTCGTATGGACCGACATCGCCCTCTGGTTTACCGCAATCGGTTCGTATGCCATTGGCGAACGTTACCTCACCTCGGCACACAATTACGCCGTTCGATACGCAGGACTCAACTTCAATAGCCGAAGCGTAGACATGCTAAACACAGTCGGGGACTACCGCAGTAGAGGCGGTGTAGACGGCCAGAATTCTTCACCCGACATGGACGAAGACTACAACCAGGCCCAGTTGCGTTCGGGAAAAAGCATCGACCAGGATCTAGACGCAAGTATCCAGTGGGACTGGGGCTCCAGCGACAATCCAGAAACAACGGAACACATCGACGAATTCAAAAGCCGCATGCGACATTACCGCGTAAGCCGTATCGTATTCCAGGTTTCGGTCGGAGCACTTCTTTTAAACCGCGTTGTTTCTATGCTCAACACGATTAGGGTTTATCGTGCAACGTCATCTAAATCGTTTACAGAACGTATGGAGTTCGTCCCCGAATTCTACGAAGACGGCAGCGGTTTGATGGTAAACGTGCAATTTTAGACGCAACCGAATTAATACGATATGCATCTAAAGTACATGAAAAAATTTTACGCTCTCCTTTTAACAGCACTTTTCTTTGCGGCTTGCAGCGGCGAATCAGGAACCCCTGCAAAGGGTGGACCCGCCGCAGGCAAAGGTGGTCCCGGTGGCAAAGGAGGCCCAGGCGGCAAACCTGCCCGCGAAATTGCCGTAGAAGGCTATATTGCTGAAGCTCATGAAGCAGGCAAGACATTTTCCGCAATGGCGACACTAGAACCGCTGAACAGCGTGCAACTGACAGCAGCCACTTCAGGTAGGCTCACGAACCTATACGCAAAGGATGGAGCCTCGGTACAGAAAGGAACTCTCCTCGCCAAAATTGACGATTCTGAACTTCGCGCACAACTTAAGCAGGCCGAATCGAATCAGCAACTGGCACAGCAAAAATTTGACCGTACCAAGACCCTTCACGAAAAGGATGGAGCAACCCAAGCGGACATGGAAGCGGCAGAGGCTTCGCTCAAGTCCGCAGAAGCTTCTGTAGAACTCATCAAGGCGCAAATTGCAAAGACCGAAGTCCGAGCCCCGTTTGCAGGCAAGCTCGGCTTTGTGAATGTTTCCGTAGGAGCATGGCTTACGACAGGTACGTCGATTGCATCTTTGAGCGAAGTGAAGAAGTTGAAGGCGAAGTTCGCACTCCCGCAACGTTATGCATCCACCCTTAAGGTGGGCGACGCCGTGGACGTCAAGGACGAAGAACGCAATGTAGCCAAATCCGGCAAGGTAAAAGCCCTCGAAACCGCACTTTCTGAAAGCAGCCGTACACGTCAAGTTCTCGTGGAAGTCGATAATTCTAACGGAGAACTTCTGGCAGGCTCCTACGCCAAAGTGAACGTGACCATGCAGGCGGGCGCTGCAAAAAGCATCCCGGTTCCTGCCGAAGCATTTACTCTCGATAAAGATGGCGCCTACGTGTTTGTGGCAACCGGCGGCAAGGCTAAAATCAAGCATGTCGAAACGGGTCTCCGCACTCCGATTGCAGTCGACGTGACAGGCGGCCTCGACGAAGGTGACACCGTGATTACGTCTGGCCTGATTAGCCTTCGCGAAGGTGCCGCCGTGCGCATCCGTGAAATCCGTCATAACACGGACTACGAAGTAGAATAGGGGTAAACGATGAGTGTCGCGAACCTTTCTGTACGCCGCCCGGTACTCATGACCGTGATGGCGCTGGTGATTATTCTGCTCGGTGCCTTTGGGGCTTCTAACCTGGGCGTGCGTGAATACCCCAACGTAGACTACCCGCTGATTCAGGTGCGAACTTCTTACCCGGGTGCAAACGCAGCCGTGGTCGAAGCTGAAGTCACTGAAATTTTGGAAGCCTCCATCAACAGTGCATCCGGCATCAAGGCGCTCACCTCTACAAGCCGCGACGGGTTCTCTTTCATTAACATTGAATTTGAAACGGGCATGGACCTGGAAGCGGCCGCCAACGAAATCCGCGACCGCGTGAGCCGCGTGCGCCGCAGACTCCCTGACGATGTAGATGAACCGACCGTCTATAAATCCGACAGTGACTCTGATCCGATTTTGATGGTAAGCCTTGTGAGCGACAGGCTCGACCCGATGGAAGTTTCGGAACTGGCGAACAACTTTGTCAAGGAACGCCTACAGACGATTAACGGTGTTTCCGAAGTCGCCATCTGGGGCGAAAAGCGCCCCACGGTACGTTTGTGGATTGACCCGATACGCCTGCAAGCGCTTGGAGTCTCGGGTGCAGAAATGTCTGCGGCCCTTAAGAAAGGTAACCTGGAACTTCCCTCGGGCTCCATCGAAGGCAGCGAGACCACGCTTTCTATCCGAACCCTCGGCCGAATCCTCGATCCGAAAGCATTTGAAAACATCGCTGTAAAAACAGCAGAAGATGGCACCGTCATCCGCATTTCAGATGTAGCGGACATCCATTACGAACCGAAGGATACCCGTACGGGCTTTAGGCGTAACGGCAAGAATTCCATTACGCTGGCGCTGATGGCGCAGCCGGGTTCAAACCATGTGGAAATCGCCGATGAATTCTATAAGCGAGTCGAAGATATCCGCCGCGAGATTCCCGAAGGTGTGGATGTTCTTTACGGACGAGATACTTCGGTAAATATCCGAGCCTCCATTCGAGAAGTCGTAGAAACCATCTTTATCGCGTTCCTCCTGGTGATTGCAATTATCTTTGCATTCCTGCGCGAAGGGCGTACGACACTGATTCCGATGGTGGTGGTGCCGGTATCTGTAATCGGTAGTTTCTTTGTACTTTACTTGTGTGGGTTCTCGATAAATGTATTGACCTTACTTGCAATGGTCCTTGCAATTGGCCTAGTGGTCGATGATGCCATCGTGATTGTCGAAAATATTTACCACAAAATTGAAAAAGGAATGACCCCTAAGCAGGCGGCCGTCGCAGGTACAAACGAAATCTTCTTTGCTGTTATAGCGACTTCAGTAGTGCTGATGGCTGTTTTTATTCCGGTGCTTGCATTAGGTGGAACGACGGGGCTTCTGTTCCGTGAATTCGTGGCGGTGATGATCGGCACGGTATTCCTTTCTACTTTATGCGCACTTACACTTTCGCCGATGCTCTGTTCCAAATTTTTGCGACATCAAAAACAGGGCTGGTTTTTCCGTGTGACGGAACCGTTCTTCGATTGGCTAAACCGCATTTATGCGGTGCTCTTGGGAGGGTTCCTTAGACTACGAATTCTCCTATTCCCTGTAGTTGCAGCACTCTTGGCGGCAGCCTATTTCTGCTTCAATAACATGAGTAGCGAAATGGCACCCACCGAAGACTCTAATGCAGTCATGGTGAACCTAAGCATGCCCGAAGGCGTTACGCTCACTCGCACCAAACGTATGGCCGACGCCTTTGCAGAAGAAGTTATTGGGCTCCTAGACAGCAATGAATATTCTGAAATTCAAGCGGGGGCCTGGAATGCAGGCAACTCGAGAATGCGCTTAACGTTGAACGACGACAAAAAGGCACGTCGCCCACAGAGCGAAATCGCGCGAGCCATTCAGTTGCTCGGCAACGAATATCCCGACTTGCGCGTGATGGTTTTCGAACCACAAAGTATTAGTACTCAGCGCGGAGGCCTTCCGGTGCAGTTTGTGCTGCAGGCTCCGAATATTGAAATTCTACGTACGCTTGTTCCCAAGTTCGAAGAAGAAGCAAGCAAGAGTCCTGTGTTCAGTGTGGTGAATACGAACCTCCGCTTTACCAAACCCGAACTGCACATTGAAATTTTGCGCGACAAGGCAAACGAAGAAGGTGTATCGGTGAACGATATTGCCCAGGCGGTGCAGCTTGCAATTAGCGACCAGACTTACGGTGAATTCTACAAGGATGGACGCCAATACGATATTATCGGTGCCGTCGGTTACCAATACCGCAGCATGCCGGAGAATATTTCGATGCTTACAGTCAAGAACCGCAAAGGCGAGCTCGTGAGCCTCGATAACTTTATCCGCTTTAGTGAGCAGTCGGCGTCGCCGTCGCTGCCACGTTACAACAGATTCAGTGCCGCAACGATTCAGGCGGGCCTTGTGCCCGGCAAGACGATTGGCGACGGTGTCGAAGAAATGCGCCGCATTGCGAAGAGGCTTCTGAAAGATTATCCGAACGTAAGTACCGCCTTGAGCGGCTCGTCGAAGGAATTCGAGGAAAGCTCCAGCGGTCTCTACATCGTGTTCCTCTTGGCACTTGCGCTGGTGTTCCTGGTGCTTGCGGGGCAGTTCGAAAGCTTCCGTGCGCCGTTCGTGATTTTCTTTACGGTGCCACTCGCCTTGGCGGGTGCTTTGACTTGCTTGTTCCTTACGGGGCAGACGCTCAACATCTTCAGTGAAATTGCGTTGATTCTACTGATTGCACTTGTGACGAAGAACGGCATCTTGATTGTGGAATTTGCGAACCAGATTGCAGCAAATACGGGCTGCAGCAAACTGGAGGCGGCTCGGCAGGCGGCGGAACGCCGCTTCCGCCCAATTTTGATGACAAGCCTTTCGACGGTATTGGGCGCCGTGCCCTTGATCCTCACGGGCACCCCGAGCCGCATCGCGATGGGCATCGCCATCGCCGGTGGCCTCACCTTCGCAACCTTCATGACACTCTTTATTGTGCCTGCGGCTTACAGCTTCTTTGCGGGTAAGGTAAGGCTTGACGCCATGAAGAGCACCGACGCAAGTAAAATGGCTTAATAAGACCGCTCGGCTCTATAGCATCAACAAGAATACGATATCGCCTCGCTCCCACCTAAAGGTGGCCATGTACACTAAGGCCTAAAGGCCAGGTGTCCAAAGGTCGCCAACACGACTCGTTAAATAAACCTAAGCCGAATACAGCAGAAACAAGTTTACTTGTTTCTATTGTTGAGGCGCCGGTTTATGCAATCACATTGCAATACGAGTCGTGTTTGGCTCACACGAAACCGCTCGATTTGAGCAAATAAGTCTTTTTGGCCTCACAGGCACCCCGAGAACTTTCGTATTCTTTACAATTTTCTTACATTTGAAGTAATGCGTACGATAAAGATTCTTCACGGATTGGCCTTTGCATCTACCCTCGGAATTGCGGCAGGTCTTATTAGTATTATTCCATTCAACCCAGTATCCTGGGTAATGTGCATTGCCTTAATCATATCCTGCACTTTACAAATCGTATACCTTTTGATGGTCGACGAATCTGAATTTGAGTGTGCGCTTCGTAAACGCGAAATGTACGCTTTCTGCGTGCTGGCAATTATCATAGCCGGCATACTCGCCACCAAAGATTCCGTTCATAGTGTCCCCACCATAACGGTAAGCATCGCTAAAAACGCCTGTTTCTGGTTAACACTTTTCGAGCTTTACCTTTTTAAACGGATCTACACATTCGTAAATAAGGAAGACGCACCGGCCCCCGACACCAAGCAAAAAGAGGAAGCCGAGAAGCCCAAACATGTTGTCAAAGAAGCAATTAAGAGAAAATGGACCAAGTTTACGTTATCTAGCGCTGAACGCGAACTGTATTCACTCATTGGTCTTCTCTCTGTCAAAAAAGAAATCCTTTCTCTTAAGAATGTCATCCTTGCCCAAAACAAGCGTGTCGCCGCCGGACTTCCGCCTGTACCCATGTCTTACCATTGCGTCTTTACCGGGAACCCAGGTACTGGTAAAACCACCGTCGCAAGAATCGTCGCTCAAATCTACAAGGATCTTGGGGTTATCGAGAAAGGACATTTGGTCGAATGTGACCGTTCATCCCTAGTCGCAGGCTATGCCGGACAAACCGCCATCAAGACCAACGAAGTCATCGACAAGGCCCTCGACGGAGTCCTCTTTATCGACGAAGCCTATACTTTAGCCCGCAGTGACGGACAAGATTCCTTTGGTCAAGAAGCCATCGACACCCTCTTAAAACGAATGGAAGATGACCGCAACCGACTGGTTGTCATAGTCGCCGGTTACACGGACGAGATGAAAAAATTCATCGACAGCAACCCCGGACTTTCTTCACGTTTTAACCGCTATATCGAATTCCCAGATTACAGTGTCGCCGAACTATTTGAGATTTTCAGAAGACTCGCCATCAAGCAAAAGCTGGAGTTCTCTGTCGACTTTGAAAACGCCCTCAAGGCTTTGCTACAACATATCGTGACCAAGGCCGACCGTACGTTTGGCAATGGTCGCGGCATTCGTAATTTGTACGAAAAGACCTTGGTAAACCAGGCAAACCGTTTGGCTCAAAAAGATTACGGTGTTTCTGAATTGCTAAAGCTTTTGCCCGAAGATTTGCCCAGCGACTATTAGAACGCTTCTCTCAAATCAATCGTGATTCCAACATGCTTGCCATCTACAAGAGACAAGTCGGCACGAGCATGGAGTTTTTCAGACCGATTTAAGGCTAAACGACCTCCAAAGCCCACGGCATAGTGAACAGGGCGATTGAACAATTCACTAAAATAAGGGGCCGATTGCAAGGCTTCTCCAAAAACAACCCCGCCAAACCGCCAGAACAGGGGTCTGCGCAATTCCAGTTGCCAAATCAAAGCCTGGGTATCGCTCCAAATTCCAGATTCTACACCACGGAAACGTTTGGTACCATCTGGCCCAGCAAGCCTACCCAACGGAACATTGTCGCCTCGACTCTGCCGTGCATAAAGCCCTGCCGCAAGAGAAGTTTCCCAGAACAAAGGAACATAGAACCTAGTATCAAGCGTTTCGGTATGGTAAGAGAAATCTCCACCAAAAAACACTTCTTCAAAACTAGCGTAATAACCCTTTGTAGGCCAGTTCGCATTGTCGTTCTTATCGACAACAAACAGATAACCGCCGCCTAAATAATAACCATCCTGATAATTTTTAGGAAAGCCTTTATCGAGCTTGTTATCTCGCGCTTCACCTTCTAGAACAACTCCATAGCGAAAAGGAATCTCTTTGGGAATACCAAAGTTCATTTCTAAGGGGAGCCGGCCATAAACAAAAGAACTGTTATATTCATCGACCGGATCAAAACTACCTCGAGACCCACGTTCAAAAAGCGAATACTGCCACTTGTTCAGGTTCAGCTTGGCAGGAATATGCAGATGGTCGCCAAGTAGCCACAGATTCGGAGCATATTGAAACTGAAACTGCTCTCGCGTAGTACCGCGTGCAATAAAGTCCATCGACGAAATATTTTCGCCACCTTGAAACGGCCTAAAGAACAAAACAAAAACTGTCCCGTACTGTATCTTGGTTTCTTCGGTGTAAGCGCCAAAAGGAAGTACCGAGAAACGCTGAAAACGATCCTTCGCAAAAGCGGAACCCGCAAAAAATACAAGAAAGCAAAACAATAAAACAATTTTCGACTTCATCACTTCAAATATATATTGTTTGTTTCTTATTTCTACACACAATCGGCATAAAAAATTTAATTTTCACACCATAAATACAAGGATGTGTGTATGAATAAAAAATTTAAAGCAGTTGCCTTCACTGCAATTTCTGCAATGGCAGCAACAGCCATGGCGCAAGCAGCCAGCATTACCGTCGACCCGACTGCAACCAAGCAAGAAATTGTCGGTTTTGGCGGTGGATCCGTTTATTACCAGAGCTGGATTACTGCACTTGCCGATAAAAACAAGCAAGCTCTTTTTGACACCGCCTTTACAGGCCTCAATCTTTCCCTTTTGCGCGTGGGCAACTGGCTTCAGGCAGACACAGCCAAGATAAGCCAAGATGACATCGCCATCGTGCAGGCTGCCAAGCAGCGCCTCGGCAACCACCTGAAAATCGAGATGTCTAGTTGGTCTGCACCGGGTAGCCTCAAGCCAAGCGGCAGCGTGAACGGCAAGGATGGTTCCAGCAAGTCCGCGAACTCTCTGAAAAAAGTCAACGGCGACGCCTACGGTTCTTACGCATACACAGATTTCGCCGCCTGGTGGAAAAAGAGCCTCGAAGCTTACAAAGCCGCAGGTATCACGCCCGACTACATCAGCATTCAGAACGAACCGGACATGAATGCCGACTACGAAGAAACCCTGTTCGAACCCACCGAGACAAGCGAAATGGCTGGCTATAAAGAAGCCTTAAACGCTGTCTACGACGCCGTAAAGGGCCAGACCAAAATTCTCGGACCGGAACCTCTCGGCATCGGTTACAGCAACTTCCAGAAGTACGCCAAGGAATTGGACGACAACAAGTTGGACGGCTATGCCTACCACCTGTATCATGCAGGTGATGGCAACGACAACTCCGGCAACAACTACCTCGCTCCCGAAAACTTCCGCAAGGCCATGAAGTCCATCGGCTCCACTTACGGCGGCAAGGGCAAGCCGATTATCATGACCGAGTTCTGTAACATGCTTGACAAGACCCGCGAAGAAGACATGGTGGGCCTAGCCCACATTATGCAGGTCGGCTTTACCGATGGCCAGCTCGGCGGTTACATCGCCTGGGAACTCTTCTGGGGCAACGGCTCTGGTCAGCTCATCGGCGTTTGCACCGAAGGCTGGGGCAGCTGCAAAAAAGATGAAATCGTCATCGGTCCTGAATACCACGCCATGCGCCACTATTCCAAGTTCGTGAATCCGGGCTGGAAGGCCATTTCTGCGACCACCACCGAGAGCGCCCTCAAAACGGTCGCTTTCGCAAGTGCTTCTGGAGACTCCGTTTCTGTGGTTGTCATCAACACCGGCAAAACCGCCATTCAGCTTGACGCTCCGGCTATTAGCGGCATGAACGTCGCAACCGCAGTGCAGTCCAAGGAAAATGGTTTCAAGAGCAAGAACATCACCATTGCCAGCTGCTACATGCTCCCCGCACGCTCGGTGACGACGCTTGTGTTCACCAAGACTGCAGCCGCCTCGACCGTCGCCGCCTGCCAAGACGAAACCACCGACCCGAACTACACTGAACCGGTTATTGTCCCGTCTGCAGACATCGTTGTCATTGACTACTCCAAGACCACCGATATTTCTACCTGGCAGGCCATGAGCGACGACCTCGGCGCCGTCACCTACGAAGCCGGCGAACTCGATGGCGTTACTGGTTACGTAAGCGTACCGCTCGCCGGTTGCAAACAGGCCGATTGCGGCTACAAGAGCCAGCTTCTGAACATCAGTGACGAAGGCGCCGCTGCACTGGCAAATTGCTCTGAATTGGTGATCACCATGCGCAGCCAGGATAACTCCAACGCCTACGTAAACGTGGGAGCCGCAAACGGTGGCAGCTGGGTCGATTACCAGTATGGCCGTACTGCAGCCGCGGGCAAATGGAGCGAAACTACGGTAGACCTTGAAAAAGAAGGCGACAATGAATCCACCGCCCTCACCTTCAACAGTGACGCAAGCGGAATCTACATCGCAAAGATCGTGGCTACCGGTTGTAGCAGCACCTCTGGCATTATAAAGACCCCAAAATTTGTAGCGAACGACCGCTACATGCCCGCACAGGTATTCGACCTGAACGGCAACCTCGTGTGGAACGGCATCAAGGGTCAGGCATTCAATGCAGACGGTACACTCCGCCTAGACCTTCGCCAAGGCATGTACCTCGTAAAGACAAGAACCTCGACCGTCAAGGCTCTTAAAAAGTAATCGATTAAAAAAAACATCAAAAAAAGGAGGATTTAATCCTCCTTTTTCTTTTTTAGGCAAACCTTTACGACTTTAAAATTTTGTATCGACCGGATTGAAAGTCATCTTTATTCCGGAACGAATCCAACCATCGGCACCATCTTTGCGCTTGTCATGAGCCAGATTTTCGTAAATGCGGAAACCGCCTCCAAGATAAATACCAAGCCAGCTGTTATACTGCATCGAGTAAAGCGCATCAACAACATACTGCGTCTCTTTTACGCCCGACGGAGCCCTTTCTTCTTTGATGGCGACATCGTAATCCGTATAAAGCTCCTTATCGCCCTGACGCAGCCACGCAAGCGTCATTTGAGCGGCATGTCTCCCCCATTTCCAGCCGAGATCCAGCCACAAGTCCAGGGCATCGGAACCGCGGCGGTAACCGATGGGATAATCGACAAAATACATATCGGCATAATCGGGATCATTCTGTTCACGATAGTTGCTTCGATAAAGGCGACGGCTCGAATACTCTAGCAACGGAAGGCGTCCATTATTATGCAACGGGTCCGTGCGAACCGCATCAAGTCGCCACGAGAAAGTTCCATAGCGCCTTGTCGGGAGTTCCTGATAGTAGCCAACCATATAGCTAATCATGCTACGGTTCGTTCCCTTATCATCATCTTCGCCGACAGGACTATTGATGTCTTCCATGGTAATTTGGCCGTAAAATTTAGAGCCACGTATCGGCGTCAATCCAAGTTCTAGCGACGTGACCGCCTTGGTGTAGCCACCGGCAAAATTATTGTGCAAGAACATAAACGGATTCATCGAACGGAATTCCAAATTCTTGCCACCCACCATACTTTCTTCGATAATATAAGTCCAGAAATGCTTTGTTTCGACACCAAATCGGTGATAAATCAGATTCTTTACGTTTTCGTCATAAATACGTTCACGCTGATTACTCGCCTGTTTGCTTCTTTCGGGACACTTCTGCTCGGCAGCCTCAGAGCCGGCCGGATAACGACAGCCTGTGGAATCTGGAGCACCAGGAACATCATCAAACAACCATGCGTTCAAGGAACTCAGCAAAAAATCATAACGGAATATACCCGCCTTAAGTTTCCAATGCAAGCCATCGTGATACGGGGCACCGCCAATGGTCAAGTCATTCGGAGAAACCTTGAGATCCGGATCAAAACGTCCCAACTGCACATAACCTACGGGGTTATTCCACAAGGCATACGCATTGATAGGCACACCAATATCAAGTTCGCTCGGCTTATAGGTAAAATTCGTCTTGAGATCGCTATCGTACCAAGCCTCAATATCTTTACGCAACGGAGCTTCGATTAAAAAATGAAAGTCACCATAACCCGCACGGAACGACAGCATAAAAAACGGTTCTATATGGTCTTCGTAACTACGGGCCGTCTCTAACGGGAGACGGAGCCCACGCCAGTTGCTGCCTTGTCCACCATAATATTCTACTGTATCAACCGCAAAAGTTGGATCCGTCGGTCCACCATTAAAGCCAAAATTAAAATCCGTTCCTATCTGGAAATAGCCCTTATACTGTGCCGAATCAGCACCCAACGAATCTACCGACAAAGCGAAGGCAGAAACCGCCATACAGCCAAAAGCAAAAGATACAGCTCTGAATAACATAATGTAAATGTATAAAAAAATCTAAGGCTATTCGGCCCAATGGTTGCCGTTATAATTGCGGGCGGTATCCGCATCCATCCCAATCTGACGAACCAAATCATCTAAGCTAGGGAATTTTTGTTCAGGACGCAAATAGGCCATCAGATCAAGGACCATCGGGCGACCGTAAATGTCTTCGTTAAAATCGAGCAAGTATGCTTCGATAGCGAGACGCTGGTTACCAGTAGAAGGCTGCGTGCCAATGTTCACCACCGCACGGAAACAACGTTCTTCATGAGCACCGTCCGCATCGACACCGCCCGGAAGGCGGGCTGTTGCCACATACACGCCATGCTTGGGCAAGAACTTGTATTTTTCCACCTGCAAATTCGCCGTCGGGAAACCAATCGTATGTCCCAGACGCTTGCCTTCGACAATCGTTCCAGACAAACGGTACGGGCGGCCTAAATAAGTCTGAGCACGCGACACATCACCGTTCAGTAAGGCGTTACGCACAGCAGAGGAACTTACACGTTCACCCTTGTGGAGCACAATCGAAAGCATGGCTGTCGAAAGTTCCGGGAAAGCGGCCGTAATGGTTTCGTAGTTGCCCTTGCCACCGGCGCCAAAGCAATGATCATGCCCAAAGAACATGGAACACACGCCGCGCTTTTCAATCAATTCCTGACGGACAAAGACATCGAACGGGAGTTTCGCCACTTCGGGCGTAAACGGGAGCACCAAAAATTCAAGACCCAGGCTTTCGATAAACTCGCGCTTTTCTTCGGTGGTCGTAAGGAGCAGCGGATCACCAGGCGTACGCAGCACATAGTTGGAATGCGGCTCAAAGCTAATGACGGTAGGCTTCAGGCCATTCACTTCGGCAACGGCCTTGAGCGTGCGGAAAAGCGCCTGGTGTCCCAGGTGGCATCCATCAAAATTACCCATCGTCACAGCACGCTTCATTTATCATCTTCTCCAAGATAGAACTTCGGCTTGATTCGGCCTGGTTCATAAAAACACAAACTCAAGACTTCGCCTTGCATGTTCGCGGCAAACACATGGCCCTCGGGGCCTACGCCCTCAACTTTCTCTTTCCACGGGAGCCAATTACCCTGGCGAATGACAGCCACTTGCTCGTCCGTCAGGCGCACCACCGGAAAGTCGAGCACCGCATCGACCGGCAAAAGGTTTTCACGAGTCAAGTCCTCGCCACGCACCGCCTTATCGAGCGTCACATTGCCGATGCGGTGTCTGCGTATCTGCGATACGCAGGCGTAGGTCCCGAGAGCCCTGCCGATATCGCGACCGAGCGCCCTGATGTAGGTTCCCTTGGAACATTCGCAGATTAAGTCGAAAGTCGCAAATTCCTTGCCGGAGCAGCCTTCGGTTACTTCACCTTCGCCAATCACCTTGAGTTCGCCAATGTGAATCTTGCGGGGTTTTAATTCAATGTTGCGGCCACGTTCCATCAAGTCGCTCGCACGTACCCCGTTAATTTTCACAGCACAGTATTTGGGCGGCACCTGTTCGATATCGCCCGTAAACTGCGGAAGGACCGCTTCGAGGGCTTCGCGAGTGATGGATTGCTTCACCCCTTCGGGGTTCGCAATGACGTTTGCCTCGTCTTGTTCAACGACTTCCCCGTCCCACTCGAGGGTATCGGTTTCGTAGCCCAAATGCAGCCTAAAGCTATAACACTTATCCTTGGCCTCAATAAAGGGCAACAGTCGTGTGCAGCGGCCCGTAGCCGCAATAATCAAGCCCGAGGCACGCAAATCTAGCGTACCCGCGTGGCCGACTCGCTTTGTAGAAAAGACCCTTTTCAGTGGGAAAAGGGCCTTAAAAGAAGTTTCGCCAGCAATCTTGTCCAAAAGAACGAAGCCGGAATTGCTCAATTACAAGTCCCCTTTCTGCTTCAGTTCGGCCAAGATGCTTTCGATATGCATGGCGTGTTCCAAGTTTTCATCCAGAACAAAATTCAATTCCGGAATCTTGCGAATCTTGAGCGCCTTGCCTAAAACAGTGCGGATATACCCCGCCGAATTCTTGAGGCCAATCAGCGAATCACGCTTTTCCTTGTCGGAACCCATCACAGACACCATGACCTTGGCGTAGCTCAGGTCATCGGTAATCGTGACGCGCGTGATGCTTGCGAGGCTGCTCACGCGAGGATCCTTCAAGCCCTTCTGCAAGAGCTTGCCGATTTCCTCACGGAACTGTTCGTCCAATCTGTCCGTTCTACGACTCATTAGACTCCTCAGCCTTCTTGGCCTTTTCTTCGGCTTCTTCGCGGGCAACATCCTTCAGGGTACGGGCAACCTTGATTTCCTTGAAGAAGATCAAGCTATCGCCTTCCTTGATATCTTCGTAACCCTTAAGACCGATACCGCATTCAAAGCCACGAGCGACAGACTTGACGTCGTCCTTCATGCGCTTCAAGGACTGGACCACGGTCGTACCGAGTTCCACACCGTTGCGGTACACGCGCACATGGCTGGTACGGTCGACTTCGCCATCGGTAACCATACACCCTGCGATGAGACCGATCTTCGGAATCTTGAACACCTGGCGGATTTCGGCTTCGCCGGAGAGTTCTTCGCGCATGGTCGGCTTCAAGAGGCCTTCCACAGCGTTAGTGATATCTTCAATGCAGTCGTAAATCACGCGGTAGTTGCGGATTTCGATGCCTTCCTTCTGGGCCATTTCGCGAATAGAGAGCGACGGCATCAAGTGGAAGGAAATAATGATTGCCTGTGCGGTCGTAGCGAGCAAGATATCGGATTCCGTAATGGTACCCACACCCTTGCGGATAATGTTGACGCGCACTTCCTTGTTGGTAAGCTTTTCGAGGCTTGCAGCAAGAGCTTCTGCAGAACCGCCCACGTCGGCCTTGACAATAAGGTTGAGTTCGGAGAGTTTACCTTCCTTACGATCGTTGAAGGTATCTTCCAAAGTCTTCACGTTACGAGAACGCAGGTCGCGTTCACGAGCAGCCATACGGCGCTTGGAGGCAATTTCACGTGCGGTCTTTTCGTCTTCGACCACAATCAAGTCGTCACCGGCCTGCGGAGTACCGTCAAAGCCGAGCACCTGACACGGAGCAGACGGAGGAGCTTCCTTCATCTGTTCGCCACGTTCGTTAAACATAGCACGGACACGACCAGCGTAAATACCGCAGACAAACGGGTCACCCACATGGAGCGTACCGTTCTGCACGAGGATCGTGGCCATAGAACCCTTACCCACGTCGAGCTTGGATTCCACCACGGCGCCACGGGCATGAGCATCGGGGTTAGCCTTGAGTTCGAGCACTTCGGCTTCGAGGGCGAGCGTTTCCAAGAGGTCGTCCATGCCCTGACCCGTACGTGCAGAAACTTCGATACAGCTGGTAGAACCACCCCACTGTTCCACTTCCACGCCGCGTTCAGCGAGCTGGGCGCGAATCTTGTCGGGGTTAGCGGTCGGCAAGTCGATCTTCGTGATAGCCACGACCATCGGCACCTTTTCGCGCTTGGCAAGTTCAATAGATTCAACAGTCTGCGGCATCACCATGGAGTCGGCAGCCACCACGAGCACGATCACGTCGGTCACCTGAGAACCGCGAGCACGCATAGCACTAAATGCTTCGTGACCCGGAGTATCGAGGAAGGTCACCTTACCCTGCTTGGTCGTGACTTCGTATGCACCAATGTGCTGCGTAATACCACCCGATTCGCCGGACACCACGTGGGTCTTACGAATCCAGTCGAGCAAAGAAGTTTTACCGTGGTCAACGTGGCCCATCACCGTCACCACCGGGTGACGCGGCTTCAGGTTTTCAGAAGATTCTTCTTCCACGCCGAGCACTTCTTCTTCGTATTCTTCCATCAACTGGGCTTCGTAACCGAATTCGTCGGCCAAGAGCTGGATGGTTTCAAAATCGAGTCGGGCGTTGATGGTCACCATCATGCCCATTTCCATGCACTTCGCAATCACGCGGGCCGGCATCTGGTCCATAAGGCCAGCGAGTTCACCCACGGTGATAAAGTCCGAAGTCTTGAGGATTTTCTTTTCTTCGCCGGAATCATTGTCGTTATGTTCCTTGCGATAAACTTTCTTGACCGGCTTCTTAGAAAGGTCTGCCATCACACGAGAAACGTTCTGACGAACGGCTTCCTGCTGCAGTTCCTTCTGCTGGTCCATGCGGTCCTTGCCATTGCTACGACGGTTCTTGTCGTTCTGACCATGGCGACCATTCTGCTGCTTTCCGCCCTTGCCGCCCTGGTTCTGACCGCCAAATCCCTGGCCGCCACCATTGCTAGCGTTAAAGGCATCCTGCATAGAGCTACCGGTAAAGCCACTGGTACGTCCCGTAAAGGTACGTCCACCGTTATTGCCACCGTTTGCGCCGTTGCCACCGCGGTTATCGTTACGACGTCCACCATTACCGTTGCGGTTGTCGCCGTTGTTGGAAAGGCGGCCAAACGTACCGGTATAGCCCTGCTGGTTTCCACCACCACGATGTCCACCGCGGTTTGCCTGAGCCTGTTGCTGAGACTTTTTAATACGGGCAAGAATCGCTTCGTCGGGTTTGAACACCTGAGCCTTCATCGGGGGCTGCTTGAGTTCCATGCCCGGGGTAACCATGGCGGGCTTCGCCGAGGCGCTCTGAGCGGCAGGAGCAGGCTGTGCAGCCGGCTTTGCAGCAGCGGGAGCTGTTTCAACCTTAGGTTCAGCCTTCGGCTTTTCAGGAGCAACCGGTGCTTCCGCCTTAGGTGCAGCCGGAGCAACAGGGGCTTCGGGAGCCTTGGCAGCTACAGGAGCGGCAGGCTTGACATCAGCCTTGGTAGGAGCCGGAGCTTCGACCTTGGTGGGGGCCGGAGCCGGAGTTTCAGCCTTAGGTGCTACCGGCGCAACAGGAGCTTCGGGAGCCTTGACTGCAGCAGGAGCTGCTGCCGCAGCGGGCTTAGCAACCGCAGGAGCGGCAGGCTTTGCAGCAGCCGGCTTCGCGGGTTTCTTTCCCTTAATCAGCTTGACCTTCAACTTGCCTTCGCCAGCCGAAGCAGACTCTTTCTTCTTGTCAGAAGCATTGGAAGTTTCGGCGGGTGTCGCCTTTTTCAAGTTCTTATTGCGAGCTTCGGCTTTCTGTCGCTCGGTTTCGGCGGCAGCTTCAATTTTCTCATAGTCCTTGGCATCAACCTTGGACATGTGAGTACGGACGGTCACGCCCGCGTCGCGAAGCAGCTTCATCACGACATCGACCTTGATGCCGTGGGATTCAGCCCAATCTACTGGTTTAATTTGATCTTCAATAGCCATGAATAGCTTCCAATGTTCCTTTTTTTAAATTAGCGTGCACCCTTGCGGTTCGGGTTCAAATCCGCCATGGACGGAGAGGTAATCTTAGCCTTCGTCTCGTCGTCCTTTTCGGACCATTCCTTTTCGCCAAATACATCCAGGTTGCACTGGACCAGTTCGGCAGCGAGTTTCACGTTTTGGCCGTTCTTACCAATAGCAAGAGCCAAGTTTTCGTCGCTAATGATCACCACCACGCGGCGTGTTTCGGGCACATGAATCAGCTTAACCACATTAGCCGGCGTAAGGGCACGGGTAATAAAGGTATCCAAATCCGGATTCCACTGAACAATGTCAATACGTTCGTTACCGAGTTCACGCACAATCGTCTGCACGCGAGCACCCTTCATACCGACGCAAGCGCCAACCGGGTCAATCTTTTCGTCACGGGAATACACGGCAATCTTGGCGCGGAAACCCGGTTCACGGGCAACACCCTTGACTTCGACAGTACCTTCGTAGATTTCGGGAACTTCTTGGCGGAAGAGTTCCTTGAGGAAGTCGCCATTTGCACGGGACAAAATCACCTGAGCGCCATTCTTAGAAGATTCTTCGACGCGTGCGATGACGGCCTTGATCGAGTTACCCTGAGCCCAGCGTTCGCGCTTAATTTGTTCGCGATACGGAATCATGGCTTCGGTCTGCTTGCCGAGTTTCACGATAATGTTATTTTGTTCAAGACGGAGCACTTCGCCGCTCACCATAGAACCGATACGGCTGCGGTAGGTGTCCATAATCTTCTGACGTTCGGCATCACGGATCTGCTGGTTCAAGAGCTGCTTTGCAGTCTGAATAGCCTGGCGGCCAAAAGCAGAAATAGGAATTTCCATTTCGAGGAAGTCACCCGGCTGAGCATCTTCGTTAAAGTCACGGGCTTCTTCAACCAGCATGTAACCCTTGTCGAGTTCTTCGACTTCGGCGGCGGTCATGTTCGGGTCGTAATCCGGATAGTCATCCACCACGGCCACACGCAGGTACACATGCACCTCGTTTGTTTCCATATCGAAATCGACGTCGATTTTCTTTTCGATATGCAAGTACTTGCGGGCTGCCGTAATCAGGGCTTCCTTCAAAGCGTTGAGAACAACAGAGTCATCCATATCCTTGGCTTCGACAACACCCTTAAGCACTTCGAGCAAGTTAACTTTCGGTTCGTTTTTCATAACATGACCTTCCTATTATATTTGTACATCCACTTTCGCCACCAGCACTTCGGAACGGGGCACCACGACATCGCCAGCGTTCCCCTTGAGGGTGAGCGTCAAATTTTCTTCGTCCGCAGCCTTGAGCTTGCCAGTCACCGGCTTACCGGTACTACGCGTCACTCGTAAAAAGCGCCCAATATTGCGGGTAAAATCGGCAACCGACTTGAGGGGGCGGTCCAACCCCGGCGACGACACTTCAAGCGTGTAGGCACCTTCGATAATTTCTGGATCCAGGTCCAACGCATCCGAAAGGTGGCGGCTCACGTTCGAGCAATCATCAATCGTAACCCCTTCGGGCTTGTCTATGTAAAGGCGCAAAGTTTTGCGTTTGCCGGCGCGGAACATGTCTTGTTCCACCAATGTAACGCCTGCGGCCTCACAGGCCTGGGCAATCAGTGTATCCAACTTTTGGGCTACCAAATAGACCTCGTATAATAAACGGCGTTCGCATACGGGCCCGAATTCAACTCGTTCAAGTCAAAAACGCACCCACGAACGTCAGTACAAGTCCAAATAGAGAAAAATTTTGTTCTGCGTGCAACCGCTTTAAACGCAAATAGGCCCCATAAGGGCCAAAATCTACGATTCGCTCAACTGAAAGCCGCGCCTAAAATTTTCAATCAGGCAGCAGCTAATACTCACATCAGTTTCGTATTCAGGGATATCTTCGCGCTTAACCCACATCGCTTCAGAGAGCTCAGCTTCCTGCATGCGAATGGTATCATCGCCATCGAGTTCTGCAGTAAAGCCCGCAATCAGCGAATCGCTAAAGGGCCATGGTTGCGAACCAAAGTAGCGTACATTCTTAACACGCAGTCCCGCTTCTTCTAGGACTTCACGATGAACCGCCTGTTCCAAGCTCTCGCCCACCTCCACAAAGCCCGAAATCAAGAACAGGCGTGGATTCGGGTTATCGATATTATGGGCCATCAAAAGCTTTTCACCATTACGCACGGCCACAATGACCACCGGCGAAATACGCGGATAAACCACATTACCGCATTTAGGACAAACTATCGCACGTTCTTTTTCGCTACGAGTGGTCTCACAGCCACAACGACCGCAAAAACGGTTCAAGCATTCCCAATGAGCTATGTGCACCGAGGTAACGCCGCCCAGACGCTCAACCGGGCTCATGGTACGGAACGTGCGGTTACCCACAAACTCGTAACCTTCGGGAGCTGTTTTATTGGAGCTATCATCCAAAAAGAATGCAGCACCGTCAATGTTCAAAAGGTAATGGCCCTTAAAACTTTCTAGGTCCTTGCCCTCGGCACCCAAGAGTTCACAGACACGCGGAATCGCATAAGAATCGCCTTGCTTTTTCAAAAGCGTCTTGGAACCATCGTAGCGGATTACATAATCGTCCTGTCTAGGGGCGCAAACCTTAAACTCGTTACTGAACTTGTGCGGAAAAATTTCGTGAATCATATGTACAATCTTTTTTAAAAAGGCTCCCGCATTGCGGGAGCCTATAGGAATCAAAGTTTTTTTACTTGACCTTTACGCGGCGGTAACCACGCCTATAGACCTTGTTTGTTCTCTGGTACTGGTCCGTCATCACCACTGAAGAGGCGCCCTGCGACATGTAGCAGTGTTCGTACTTTTCCTTGATGATGGTCATCTGGTAAATATACGGACCCGTTGCAAGCATGCGGCCATTCTGCGATACCGGGTACATCTTGACGGTCACAAGCATACCACCCGAAGAACCGTGCTGATCGAGCTGTTTGCCGTTCACATCATAGCACACACCAGAAGGTCTACCACCGTTTCCGGCATCCAGAGCCTTTTCAAATTCTTCGGCCGACACGGTCTGCTGGTACTGGCTCACAAAATGACCCAGGTGGTCAAACACGCGCACATTCACACGGAACGGACCAGATGTTGCAAATGCCCAGCTAGCGCAGCTTTCGACGCCGTTACTGCTATAGCAACGCGTCTGAGCGCCATCTTCACGACCACCCACCTTGGTCACCGTTCCCGGAGGAGGCATACCAGTTTCTGTAGCAGAAGTATAGAGCAAAATCTGTTCTTCCGTCAAGTCTGCCATCGGGTCCTTACCCGGCAAAGCAGGCAGGTTCGTCAACATCAGGTCGCCCGTAAAGTCCAGAGGAAGTTCACCGCTGCCGGCCTTGTTCGTCAATTCATTAGCCGCCAGAGTAAAGTCAGGACGGTCGATGGTTGTATCTTGCGGAATAACCGGAGTCACCGGTTCTGCCGTAAAGGTAACGACAGCCCAATCCTTCGGAGTATCCGGAAGGCCAACTACGCCCTTCCCCGAAGAAGACTTAACCGTAAACGTAATCTTGTCATTCCACAGAAGCATTTCATTCCAAATTTGTTCGCCAACAGAAGCGACATAAACATTCTTAAGTTCAATATCATCAGCATTTCCCTTGTCATACGGGAAGTTGAAAGCGATCTGGTCACTACCTAAAATTCCGCCTTCAATTACATGGTCTTCAAGATCCCGCAATTCGCCTTCGATTTCATAAAGCACGCCCGAAGCGCCCTTGTCACCACCAAATACAATGCTCGACACATAGTAACCGTAAACCTTAGGTTCAGTCACAACAGCACCTGTTACTGGATCAAGCACAATATTTCCGGCAGCATCTTTCTTTGCTTCTTGACGCATCACCAAAATAGATGGCTGCCCACTCTTTTCCATAAACGTAACGGTTTCTTCATCCAAGGTCGTGTTCAGCATGAGCTTGGTTGTCTGCTTACCAGATTCATCCACCTTAATCACCACGTTACCTACAGCCGGCTGGCCGTAACGCGACGGAGCAAGTTCCGAAAGGGAACTGCGGATACGGAGGTTAGAACCATCAGACTGGCGGTCCGCATAGAAGAAGTGCAAATGATGCCAAGACCCATCGTGCCAGGTACCATCCACATCCTGCTTAGCAGCACAAGAGTCTAACAGCGGGTCACCAGGATAGCAGCCATGGCCCTTGCTAGAAAGGTAGTCCATGTCAGCCGTACCTGTAGCAGCAAGGTGAGTACCACCAAGGTCCACCACCAAGACGCCATCCACGAAAATCCACATGTCATCGTCACCCGTAAACTTAAAGACTTCTCCCGCGCCTTTCTTGTACTTAAAGGCCGCATAGCCCATCATCGTAAAGCCATAGTTGCGCAAGTGACGCAGACCAATTCCATTGACCAAACCGGCAGCACCTGTTGCAGCCGCACTAGCAGCAGTACCCGTCTTGGGGCCACCCGCTTTAAGCCAAGCCTCGCACAAGTCAGAAGTCGGTTCACCCGTATAGTCCTTCTGGCTAGAAGCCCACTGATACTTATACGGAGGACAGAAAATGGAGAGAGACTGCGGACCATATTGGTTTGCGCGACCAGACGGATAAACAACACCAGCCTGATTTATAACACGACCCTGATTGTCATCAAGAGAATCTAACGGGAAATAGCCACCGTTATTCCAGTTCCTGTCGATTTCAAAATAAAGAGGAGCATTGGGATCTTGATCCAGAATCAAAGTAGCATTCGTACGCTTATTAAACTCAGGGACATCCGCATACCACTGTTCAAAGAACTGGTTATCGCAAGCATAACGGGCCCTCGTAATCGTCGGCTCATACATATCGAGAGCACCCCCTTCAATGGCGGGGAACTTTAGTTTCTGCTCCACCATGCCGGGAGTGATGTAAACAATCTGGGACCACCCGTGCGTCTTACAGGTCTTGTTACAATTCTTCTTATCATCCGGTGTTGAAGACGTCCAGTTCTTGGTTTCATTTGTATCGGCACAAAGGTCGGCCACCAAGCCACGCATCACATTCAATCCACCCGGATTGTTTGCGTCTTTTTGACAATTGCTGAATTCACCATACCAGGCATAACTGGATTGATTATAAATGCCCTGGATATATTCAGGAGTCGTAGAAGTTTGTCCTAATTGAGTAACAGTAGCATACGGATAGCCAACAACACTTAGCGGAATACCGTACATTGGGGTCTGGGTATTACCGCATCCATAAAGATTGTAAGCCTCAACACTATGCGTTTTACAATCGGCTGTACGACGGAGAGCCCAATCAGTTCCGCATCCGTAGCCAGGATATGTCCACGTATCAAAATTCTTTCTATTCTTAAGGCTATTATAAGCTTCTTCCTGGAAGTTTTCAAAGTCCGGGTGAGACACATCAAAATCGCGAATAATAATATCCAATTCGCGCTGATTTTCAGGAACAATTGCCTGCGAAGTCACCGCGCCAACCATACCAAACACCGTCGCGCACAGTGCAATCCGTTTTGCCACATCAAATTTCATATAATCCAATCTCCACGCCAAGAACAGGCTTAGAATATTCGCCCTAAATATACACCTTTTTTTTCAAATTCTTTGCGCGTTTATAAAAAAAAACATCTAAAAACGGTCTTTTGCATTTTTTTTGTGATTCCGAAAATTTACTTTTGCATTTTTTAGGGGCAAATCACCCCGGACCTAGCCTCAGGGTCTACCCCCTTCGCTAAAATTTTTACTCGGCCAAATTATTTTTTTCTAAATAAAGGCCCACTATGTCTTTTACCACCATTTTTACGATCATCATGTCGTTGGTTATTTTACGAATCCTTTGGCTTAGGCTAAAGGCCGCCAATAGCCACAGCGAGAATTTTAAGCAGCTCTCCCCCAAAGACCAGCTGGCCGTACTAAAAGAATGCCTCTTGAACAACCCGACCGAGACAAATCTGCAAAATCTCAAGGATTTTTCCCAAAGAGAAAAACTCAACATAGATACAGAATCGTACAGGCCCTTTCTAAAAAAGCAGCTTGAACTTTCTAAAAAGAAAGACGCCCTCGCCGAAGACAACGAACTCTTTAGCCAAGAAGCCCAGTGGATGGACCGCATACGTCCCCTCGAATTTACCGAGGCCGAAGCTGCCCGAACAGAGTCCAATACCGAAAACTACATCGTAAGGACCCTTGAAGGAATCTCTAGGCTATACTCCGACGAAGCCATTCTAGCCGAACTAAAAAAATTAGAGAACGACTACCCCAAGTCTGTAACCCTGTCAAAAAATTACGTCCAGCTCATGGAGCTCCGAGAGCAAAGCCTCGCCGACGACGAATCCCTCAAAAAGCTGCGTCAAGCCAAAACAGCCTGGGAAGAAGACCTGCTCCACTACGAGCCCTAACCTTCGCCAAAAATTGCAGATACAAAAAAAGTCCCCTGACGGGGACTTTTTTCACAATCTCTAAACTCAATTAAAACCAGCGCCAAGTCAGGCCAAAGAGCACCATGCTCTTGTACTGGGTATTTTCGTCGAGGTCATAGTCATAAGCCATGTCATAGCCGACCTGAAGTTCGATGAGCGGAGCAATCATCACAGACAGCAAGTTTTCCCAAAGGCCGTCAATCTTTTCGGTACCTTCAAAGTTGGTGAAGGCCCACAGACGGGTCTTGAAGCTCACGATGTCAGAGAAGGCATACTTGAATTCCGTAATCGATTCGAGACCGGGTTCGTCGCGGAATTCCTTAATGGAACCCTTGTGACCCGCAGCGACCTTTTCCTTATAATGTTCGTCAGCATAGCCGTAGCCCTTAGAAATGGTCATACGGTTTGCAAAGCCGAGGCGCTGAGAGAAATTGTCGTTCGGAATATAGGCAAGACCGGCGACCTGAGTTTCGTAAGCCGGATCCATGAAGCTAGAAATAGCCTTCTTGACTTCGTTGCCATCTTCGTCTTCGCTATATTCGTAGCCAGCCATGAACTGAGTTTCAAAGCGGTTACCAACGTAAGGCTTCAGAACTTCGGTCATATTGAAGTCGACCATCGATTCCCAGAAGAGGCGGTCATTGGACTTACGCTTGCCAACGCCCTTGGTCCAAGTCTGACCGAGGTCGATATCGATGAGGTTACGCCAGTTGGCGATTTTCCACTTACCTTGCACATCGGCATCGTAAGTCACGAGCCAGGTATAGTTAGAGGTTCCGTCTTTCTGCCAGTTGCTGAAATTGTACCAGTTGTAACGAACGGCGGCGACCACATCGGCCGTCCAGTTTTCGGGGAGAGCCCCTTCAAACATACCACCTTCTGCCATAGCAGGAGCGGCAAAGGTGCAAGCGGCAGCACATGCCATGATTAAAGATTTGATTTTCATTTCTCTTTCCTTTTGTTATGCCCCATCCAAACCCAGGGACGTTGTGCGCATACCAATATAGGAATAAAAAAGTATATTTGGCGTATGTTTTTCTTAAAAAACAAGACCTTTTTAGGGGTGATTTTCGCCCTTGTCATCTTGAACACCCACTGCCAGGCCGACACCTGGCGGTTTAACGCGGGTATCGGCAGCCGCAACCAGACCCCCGTCGTTCTTTTAGGTGGTTTCGGCTACAAAAACGCCATTTTGCGAGTTCAGGGAATGGGGGTCTATAAAGAAGAAAATGATTTCTGGTGCGGAGTCCGCGGAAGCCTGCTCTGGACTTTTTTTAGAGAATTGCCTTTTAACTTTGACGCAGGTGTCGGTGGCGGTTACGAATACGCCCGAGCACCAAACAAAATGCACCAGGCCTTCAACAAGGCAAACCACAACATCTACGTCTATCCCCACAACTTTAAAGAAGTCGCCGATATTTCGCTAGAACTATGGACGCACCTTTTTGGCTTTTACACACAAATTAGCGTTCCCGCCTACCGATTCCAAGAACACGATTCAAAGAAGATTTTGTGGGGCGCGGGATACATGCTGGAATTTTGATGTAAAATTTGGAATGAGGGATTGACTTAACAACGTCATTGCGAGACTCGCAGAGTCGAAGCAATCCTGAAATGAATTTTTATTAGGAATAAAAAAACTCGGTCAGATGAACTGAACCGAGTTTTTTTGGCGATGCCCGCTTGCGTGGGCATGACAACCTAATTACTTCTTAGGAAGCACGACCGGCTTGCCAAAGTCGACGTTGGTCTTGTTGCCGAGCAACAGGGCGCGCGTCTTGAGCGGGAGGCCGTAGCAGCGGATGAAGCCCGTTGCGTCCTTCTGGTCGTACATGTCAACGTCGGTGAATCCACCGAGGCCCATGTCGTAGAGGCTGTAGGGGCTCTTGATGCCAGCCGGAATGATGTTACCCTTGTAGAGCTTGAGGGTCACGTCACCGGTAACAACCTTGTTCACTTCGGCGAAAAAGGCGTCCATAGCCTGGCGGAGCGGAGTGAACCACTGGCCATTGTACACGAGGTTGGCATAAGTCATAGACATCTTCTGGGCTTCGAACAAGGTTTCCTTGTCGAGCACGAGCTGCTGCAGGCATTCGTGAGCCTTGTACAGGAGCGTGCCACCCGGAGTTTCGTACACGCCGCGGCTCTTGAGGCCGACGAGGCGGTTTTCAACGATGTCCAAGAGACCGCAAGCGTTCTTGCCGCCAATCTTGTTCAGGTATTCGAGGAGTTCGACAGCGCCCATCTTCTTGCCGTCGATAGCCACCGGATTACCCTTATCGAAGGTAATCGTCACGTGATCAGCCTTGTTCGGGGCCTTTTCGTACGTGTTGGTGTGCTTGAGGAATTCGTACTTGTGTTCCTGTTCCGGGAATTCCAGAACGCCACCTTCGTGAGAGAGGTGCCACAGGTTACCATCTTCGGAGTAAATCTTCTTCTTGCTGATGCCGTTCAGCGGAATCTTATGAGCGGCGGCGTAGTCGATAGCGTCTTCGCGGCTATGGAACGTCCACTTCGGGTCCTTCCACGGAGCGATGATTTCGAGCTTCGGGTTGAGTGCGGCGTAGGTCAGTTCGAAACGGACCTGGTCGTTACCCTTACCGGTAGCACCGTGAGCAACAGCGTAGGCGCCTTCCTTTTCAGCAATCTTCACCTGATACTTGGCGATGAGCGGACGGGCGAAAGAGGTACCCAGGAGGTAGGTGCTTTCGTACTTTGCACCGGCGCGAACGGTCGGCCAAACGTAGTCTTCGAGGAATTCCTTCTTGAGGTCGAGAACGTAGCACTTGGAAGCGCCGGTCTTGAGAGCCTTGTCTTCGAGGGCCTTTGCGTCCGGGAAGTCGTTCTGACCGAGGTCGGCGGCGAAAGCGATCACTTCGCAGTCGTAGTTTTCCTTGAGCCAGGGGATGATGATGGAAGTATCGAGTCCACCGCTATAAGCGAGGACAACCTTCTTCTTGGATTCTTTCTTAGCCATTGTATTTCCTTTGAGAAAAATTTAGACGAGAAAAATATAGTATTTTCATAAAACAACGCCAGATTTAACTAAAAGGAATTACACTATGGACATGAGCAAAATGTTACGCGACCTTCAGAAGATGCAGAGCAAGATGATGAAGGCTCAGAGCGACCTCAAGGCCCAGAGCTTCGAAGCCGAAGCCGGTGGTGGCATGGTGAAAGTCGCCATGAACGGTAAGGGCGTACTCACGATGATCAAGATCAATCCCGATGCCGTAGACAAGGACGACGTAGAAGCCCTCGAAGACCTGCTCATGGCAGCCATCAACGCCGCCGTCAAGAAAAAAGACGATGCCACCCAGTCCAGCATTTCGGACATCACCGGTGGTATGAAAATTCCCGGCCTGATGTAATCAGCGGAACATCCTTCAACAACTTATCTCGTTGTTCGTATATGCAAAAGACTCACCCGAAGGTGAGTCTTTTTTTCGTTGTTCGTACATTTTAAGTCGACTTCTTGCACAGAGGATTGCAACGGTCCTTGTTAAACAAGCTCTGCAACCAGTCGAGCATACCCTTCAAGCGCTTCACCTGATAATCGTAACTAGCCCTGTGATCTTTCTGCTTGGGATTCAATTCATGTTCCTTGATTTTCTTTAAAATGCCATCGGCCTCGCTCAAGGAAATATTATTGAATTCCGGCAGGTAATTACGACTGAACGTAACAGGATCATCATGGTCCTTCAACTTTACGCTGACGACAACGTTCACTTCGAGCGCAGGGACATAAATGTCCGCCGGCAACAAAGCATCAGCATCGGCCAGAAGGCCTGAACCATTCCCATTCAACAGCATCGGCTCAATCGCATAACCATTTTCATAGCCACGGCCATAAAATTTCTGTCCCTTTCCATCTTTAACACCGTTGTAAACAAGTGCCATATATTCCATGCCGCTATCAAAAGCGTTCCCATAGCTCAAATAGTCATACACGCGAGCGATAGCGGTGATATGCTCTCTTAAACTTCCATAAGACATGGACATAATATTCGCAGCAGACTTTCCCCTATAGGTTGAAGAAAGTCCGAAGGCCGTACGATACCTGTCCGTGCCCGTCACACCCGCATGGTTTGTTCCCACGCAGGTAGCATCGACCTGAATCCACTCAACCTCGTTCTCCGGGAACACATCGGGGTTCAGTTCCACCTCGATACTGCTCGGGTCAAAGAAATAGGGGAAGTTGACAAACGTATATGCGGGAGCTTGTTCCGTATCCCTACCATAATACTTGATGTCTTTGATCACGTGCACCACAGGATAATTCTTGATGTTCCACGAGCCATGCCCAAGCGAAGGCGAGTTTTCACGAATAAAGTCCTTCAAGTAAAGCGTAGGCGATGCCACGCCGATGTTGGTGGCCGAGCCCTTAATGAAGCCCTCCGTGTCGATGGTTCCGTCGAGACCCAAGCTGATTTCAGCCTCGAGAGGTCCAGCTTTGGGAGCAAAGAGGCCAGCGAACTCTTTTCCACAGCCTAAAGCACCCGCAAGCGAGCCCAAACCTTTAGCAAGCCAATCAGCACCTTGCGACTGAAAGAACGAAATGCCTGCAGCAATATTGATGGCGGCGGTTCCCGCAATCAGCACACCTTTAGCAATATCGCTACCCGAGGTTTTAGATTTCTTGACCTTCTGTTTCAGGGATCCATCGATGGATGCCGTCATGGTGCTGTGAAGCGACACATGCTGCGTATTCCAGGAACGCATCAACAGATAGAAAATATCCTTAGAAACATCCGTGTCCGGACGATACTGCGAAAGATCCACGTCAAACGCCCACCATCCGTCCTTGGGCACAATAAGGCCGTCGTCACTTTTCCTTTCTACCCAAGGCGCCACATAGTTCACCATTGTACCATTTCCGGTCGGGCCAAGCAAACTCATGTCCTTGACATTCGCTGTAGACGGCAATCCATAGCCAAACAGGGAATGCAAAGCAAGGTTATCGGTCATAGAAATTTGCCACACGTGGTCGTTACCCGTTATCACACCGCTAGGCAAATAGTAGAAGAAGCGGAGGATTCCCATGTACTTATTGTAAACGGCAAAGAAGTTGTTATTGGGGAATGCCGTACTTCCGCAACGGTTAAGCACCCATTCCCAACCATTTTCGGGAGTAAGCCCGTCTGTAAATTGATTGGGCAGATTGGTCTGCTTATCGCCTTCGTACCAAGGCAAGTTTACAAGCATATAGGCATTGGGATCATCTCGATTTTGGTCATTAATCCTTACTTGACCGTCCCAAATGTAGATTGCCTCCTGATTGCGCCAGTTGTCGCGCGTGAAGTCCGCATCGTTTATGTTGTAGTTAACAGCAGAGGCCCCACCATTGGCGGTATAGTCCCACCCCCGAATCATGGCGGTCATTGCATCGCTGGATCGTTCCAACTGGAACGTACGCTTTCCATCGTTCACATAAATGCAACTGTCCGCATAGTTCAGGTTCCAAGTTTCAAAGTAATCGGTTTCATAAAAATCAGCCTTACCATACGACGCAATGATTTCACCCTTAGAGGTTGAAGTATAGGTGAACGGAGCAAAATTCTTACCACCGACAGCATCAATCAACTCGTTACTTTCGTCGTCAAAAAACAAAGAAACAGCATAGCCCGAGCCATCCTCGTTAAGCTGAAGAGCATGAGCGATTTGCGTAAATTTTTTCCCCGAGGCATTAAAACCAGTACTGTCAACAAGGCTCCACCACATCCCCTGGACCTGTGTTGCCAGAGGGTTCGTCTCTTCGGCAGGAACGCCAGAACTGTTGCTGCAGCCAGCAAACAAGAATGCCGTGGCAACAGCAGATAATGATAATTTCGTGATTCTTTTGAAATCCATAAACACCTCAACACCTGATAAGATGGTTTTGTTCAGTTTTATAGCATAAATATAAGTTTTTCAACAGAAATAAGGACCGACTTACGCACTTTTCTCAAATGAGAAATGCGTTGTGTGAAAAGTATCACCACACACCCCTTATTTCACATTTTTCATCTCGCATTCCCCCTCCATTTATCCCTTTATTTGGTCATTTCATCCACTAAACACCCTGCATCTCCTTTTATATAATGCAATATTTTTTTACATTTGGGTCGCAAAAAGTATATAGGAGAAAGAATGCCCAGGCATATAGCAGCATTATCGGCCCTGGCGCTGAGCATCGCGGTTCCCCAGATTTGGGCCACGACTTACACGCGAGAAGAAGCCGTCAGAATCGCCCTCGAAAAGTCCTCGGACGTCAAAACCGCCGAAGAAGAACTCGTTTCGGCAAATTCCCAGGTAGACGCCGGTTACGGCAACGCCCTCCCGACCATCGACCTGAACGCCACCATTACCCGTATTTTTGGCCTTGACGACGTCAAGAAAGAAATGCCCATTACCAAGCTACAGGGCGATGTCCAAGAAAGTCTGAACGACGGTTCTGCGCCTTCTCCGTACGATTACGTGAACTCTGGAGCCATTGACGGCCTCATTTACGGAATGAAATCCCAGGGATATCGTTGGCAATCGAGCGTCGGCCTTACCGCCACCCAGATTCTTTACGCCCAGGGCAAGGTCGGCACAGGCATCGAAATCGCTAAGGCCTACAAGCACGTCAAAGAAGTCAACCTTGAAAACACAAAGGCAAACGTTCGCTACGATGTCGAAAACGCTTTCGACGAGCTCATCTATCTGGATTCTGCCATTACAATTCTTCACCAGTCCAGAGATATGCTCCAGGAGAACCTGAATTTTGTAGAACAGGGCCTTAAGAGCGGCACGCAAACCGAACTGGACCTGATTCGCGTGCAGCTTAAGATGGACCAGCTAAACTCCCAAATCAACAGCACCGAAAAAAAACGCGTTCTCGCCCGCAACGCCCTCCTCAACACTATGGGTATGGAATGGGAAACCGAAGTCAAATTCCAGGGCGATCTCCGCGACCCGGCTGCCGGCTATACCTATCCCGACACCTCCATGTCGAACGTCAAAAAACGCCGTAAAGAACTCGTAATGCTCGAAGCCTCCGAAGAAATGCTCAACAAGAACGTTTCTATCGAAGAAGGCGGCTACAAACCGACCATCGTCCTTGTGGGTGGCCTCAAGTACGCCAACAACAAGAACCACTTTTACCAGTGGGACGCCCCCGATTGGGACGAAAACATCAACAAGTACGTTGCCTTGAACTTGACCATGAACCTTTTCAACGGCATGAAGACTAAAGAAGCCGTCGTTCAGGCAAAATCGAACCTGCGCAGCACGCAGATCAAGAAAGAAACAGCCGAACGTGGTTTCCGTGTGCAGATTGAATCTTGCGCCAACACACTCGATGACGCCAACACCCAGATTGAAATCGCAAAAAGTCAAATTAGCTTAGCTCAAAAGAACTACGATTTGACCAACGACGCCTATAAGCTCGGAAGAGAAACCCAGCTGAACCTTCTCACTGCGGAAAACGACCTCCGTTCCGCAAAGCTTGACTACATGAAGGCGATCGTAAATTGGAACAAGGCCTACAACGCACTCCTTCAGGCCACCGGTGAATATTAATAAGAAGAGGAAAGAATGAACAAGACTGTCAAAACCCTCCTAACCCTCGCTACCGCATCTATGCTCCTCGTCGCCTGCAACCAAAAAGACGAGAAGAACAACGAACCCAAGAAAGCCTCTACCATCGAAGAAATCCAGAAGGAAAAGGGCAAGCCCGCCCGTGTGGTAAAGGCCGGTACATCAAAGCTTACCGACATGCGTAAGTTCAGCGGTACTATCGAAGGTATCAACCAGAACAGCGCCATCTGCAAGATGGGAGACCCCATCGCCAAGATTAACGTGCAGGTCGGTTCTACCGTGCAAAAGGATCAGGTCATCGCCGAATACCTTTTCACTGGCGACAACACAAAATACCAGGAAGCACAGGAACAAACTGCTGTTCTTGAAAAAGCTGTCGAACGCATGCGCGAACTCCATGCAAAGGGCGGCATTAGCCAGCAAGACATGGACTCCAAGGAAATGGAACTCAAGGTCGCCAAGATGGGGCTTGAAACCGCCCGCCGCGCCACGTTGATTCTCGCTCCCGAAGCAGGCGTGATTACCGAGATCAAGTTCAAGGTCGGCCAGACCCCGGGACAGGGAACCGCTTTTGCCACGATTGCAAAGCTGAATCAGGTCATCCTCAAGTTGAACGTCACGAGCAGGGACATCGGCTATTTTAAGAAAGGCGCCTCCGCCTCTGTGACCGTCGCTGGCGAAACCCTCAAGGGTAAGGTGAGCCTGATTCCTCTGGCTGCAGACCCCAGCACTCACTTTTTCCCGGTCGAAATCACGTTTGACAATAAAGCCAAGAAACTCTTGCCGGGTATGTACGTGACCGCAGAAATCGAAGCCCGTCAGGTCGAAGGCATCGTGGTTCCCACCGAAGCCATCGTTTACCGCAACGGTCTGAATGCCATCTGGACAGTCGATAGCGAAGGCAAGGCACTCCGCAAGATTGTGAAGATTGGCGTACAGACTAAGGACGATGTACAGATTGTTGAAGGTCTCGAAGGCAACGAAACCATTATTGTCGAAGGCCAGTCCAAGATGAACGACGGTGACAAAGTTTTGGTCGTAGACTAGGAGATTTTGCTGAATGATTAAGGCCAGTATCTATAAACCGATTACCATGCTCATGGTCATCTTGACCGTGGTGGTTTTCGGTCTCTATACCTACAGCATGATGGTGGTGGACCTGATGCCGAAATTCGACGTCCCCGTGGTCACCGGTACCATCATCTACCCGGGCGCAAACCCCGAAGAAATCGAAACAACCATCATCAAGCCTATCGAAGAACAGGTGGAACTGGTGGACGGTATCGACTACGTGCAGTCGATATGCCTTGAAAACTACGGTATCGTAGTCGCCATGTTCAACATGGGCATCAATGTGGACGTTGCGGCAAACGACGTGCGTTCCAAGATTGAACTTGCGGCAGCCGATTTCCCCGATGCCGTGGAAGCCCCGATTATCTCGAAGGTGGACATCAACGGTGCCGCCATCATGGCTATCTCGTTTACGGGTCCGCTCAACTCTACGGAACTCCGCCAGAAAGTGGAAGACGAAATCGAACCGCTATTCACCTCTGTTCCCGGCGTGGCAAGCGTAGACCTTTTCGGTGGTACCACGCGCCAGATTTCGATTGAACTCGACAAAGACAAGATGATTGACCGCAACGTGGACATTTCGACCATCATGGGAATCTTTGGACAGGCGAACGTCAACAACCCCGTGGGCGAAGTCATCGGCAAACACAAGAATACGACCGTTCGTACCGCCGGTAAATTCACGAGCCTCGACGAAATGCGCGACATGGATATCCCGACCGCAAAGGGTGTCATCAAGCTTTCTGAAATCGCCGATGTCAAGGACACCGTCGAAACGATTACATCCGCTTCCCGCTTCAACGGAACGAACTCCGTATCACTCGACATCAAGAAGCGTTCCGACGCTAACGTGGTGGAAGTTTCCAAGGGCGTTATCAAGCGCATGAACGAAATCCAAAAGACTCTCCCCGAAGGATTCGAACTTCACCTGGTGTACGACAAGTCCGAAGCGGTGAACGAAGCTATCGATAACGTGATCCAGAACATCATCATCGCTATCGGTCTTACTTCTATCTTGCTGCTCCTGTTCCTGGGCAAGTTCTCGACGATGATTATCGCAGCCATCACGATGCCGATTTCCGTGATTGGTGCATTCACCCTGATGTATTTTGCAGGATTCGGCATCAACATGATGTCGCTCATGGCACTCTCCAGTTCCGTGGGTCTATTGGTAACGAACTCCATCGTGGTGCTTGAAAACATCAACGAAAAGTTGAAACTTGGACTGGACCCGAAAGAAGCTGCCTACAGGGGCACCTCCGAAATCATGGTCGCCATCATGGCATCCACACTCACAAACGTCTGCGTGTTCGTGCCGATTGCCTTCATGAAGTCCATCGCGGGTATCTTCTTTAGAACCTTCGGCCTTACCATGGTGTTTGCCACGTTCGTGTCGCTTCTGGTGACCTTCACCTTGACACCGCTTATGGCGGCCTACCTGTTCAAGGGCAAGAAGAAGGACGAAAACGGCAACATCATCGAAGAAAAGCCGGGCATCATTTCGCGCATTCTGGGGCTCTTCCCCAAATTCCTGAACGGAATTCGTTTTATTTACCTCAAGACCCTTTCGTTCTGCCTATCGATTCCCGGCGTGCTTTTCCAGGTAGTCGCCCTTGTCGCAGGAATTTTCTTCGTGGGCATTCTCGCCAAGAACTTCCTTACGGTCGAAGTGATGCCGAAGCAGGACCAGGGCATGATTTCTGTGAAGCTTGAAATGCCCGTGGGTACCAACATCGAAACAACCGACAGTGTTGCACGCATCATCGAAAGCCGCATCAAGGACGTTCCTGAAATTGTGCACTACAGCATGAACGTGGGTGGAACCAGCAACAACGGCGGTTCCGTAAACCAGGCAACGATGCGTGTAAAGCTCTTGAAGGACTGGGAAGGCCGTACCCGCAGCACCGACGACATCGTTGACTCGCTGCGTCCTTACCTGGCCGACATTCCCGATGCATTCATTTCGATCAAGTCCACTTCTGCGTCAGAAACGAACAACAACTCTGCCGGCGACGTGGTGCTCGAAGTGAGCGGCCTGCACGCCGACTCCGTGGTGAAGGCTTCCGAAATCGTGATGGACAAGATCAAGGAAACTATCGACGGTATTGTTGACGTGAAGATGAGCTACGAAGCGGGTAAGCCCGAAATTCGCCTTATCCCGAACCGTCAGGCACTCGCCGACTACGGCGTGACCCTCAAGACCGTTGCTACCTACAACTATATCGCAGTAAGTGGCTACGAAGCGGGCCAGTTCACCGATGACGGCGAAGAATACGATGTGTATGTGCGTATGCAGGAAAAGGACCGTCAGAGCCACGGCGACATCGAAGCTTTGCCGATCATGACTCCGAAGGGCTACGTAAACGCAAGCGAACTTTTCTATATCGAAGACGGCGCAGGCCCGACCCGTATTGATCGCAAGCGCAAGATGAGACGCGTGGACGTTTCGATGAACCTGCTTCCCGGCCACACCACCGGTGAAATTATGGGCAAGATCGGAAAGCTCACTGCAGAAATGAAGGACCAGGTTCCCGAAGGAATTTCGTTTGGCTTCGGCGGTAACGCCGACATGCAGAACGACATGGTGGACGAATTCAAGACCGCCATCCTGATGGCTATCATCCTCACCTACATTTTGCTGATTGCTCTCCTCGAAAGCTTCGCCCAGCCGTTCATCATCATGACGACTATCCCGATGGGTGCTATCGGCGTGGTGCTTTCGCTTATCTTTACCGGCAAGGCTCTTTCGATGATTGCCCTCATGGCTATCGTGATGCTTATCGGTGTGGTGGTGAACAACGCCATTCTACTTCTTGACGAAGCAAACCGACTGCTCCGAAGTGGCGCTATGGGACGCCGTTCAGCCATCATGACTGCAGGCAAGACGAAATTCCAGCCGATTGTGCTTGCAACATTTGCCTCTGTGGTGGCTCAGCTTCCGCTGGCGTTTGCCCTCGGTGGTAACGTGGCCGCCATGACCCAGCCGATGGGTATTGCGTCTGTGGGCGGTTTGATTGTGTCTGCAATCCTTACCATGTACCTGGTGCCGACCTTCTTCTGGCTCCCGAACGCCATTACAAGCAAGGTAAAGAGCACGGCTAGCCGAATTGTGGCAAAACGCCATCACAAATAAGATTAAGTTTAGACAATAGAGAGAGAAGTAAGTCCCGGTGCAAAAGTGCCGGGACTTTTTACTATATTCTAGCCTATGAAAATCTCCGACCGGACATTGGGTTACATATCGCTCGTAGCGCTGATCGGGCTTTTTGCATTTATAGCCTACTGCATGTGGGATGCCCACCACGAGGCAACCACTATCATCGAAGTGGATTTTAAGGAACTGGGATCCCTGCAACCCGAAGACCAGGTCGTTATACGCGGCTACACGGTCGGTACTATCGGGAATGTCCGATGGCTCGGAGACCGAGCTCGAGTCCAGATTAAATTCAGCCAACCCGTCGTCATACGCGAAGGAACTCAATTCAATAACGTAAACTACGCCATTATGGGACAACGCCGACTCGAAATCGTCCCCTCTAAAGTCGGCAAGGTTCTCCCCAACGACTATATCCATACAGGCACCTTTGAACCAGGCATCGCCGAAATGCTCCACCTGATCGAAAACATCAACGAGCAGATAAGCGAGTTTAGAGAAATGGTTCATCTGCTTCTCGAAGGCGATTCGACCCATATGTCGGCCACGCAAGCATTCGAAAGCATATTCAAGGGACTCGAAGGGACCTTGATCAATACAGAAAACAGCCTTACAACGCTCCAACCGGTTTTGAACAACCTCTTTGCCCAAATTGACAGCGCCAACGTCAACATGATTGCCATTACAAAGCAGGCTGACTCCACCATCAAAATCGTAACCGACGCCGTCAACGAAAAAATCACCCTGGCCGAAGGAGCTCTTTCCGCAATTTCGAGCGGGGCTGCCAACACTAACCGAATCATTGACGAAATTGAAGCAAACCCCTTCTACAACAAGTTCTTCTACTCTTCTGAAATGGTCGACAATGTTAACGACCTCGTAAGCAAGCTTAACGAATTAGTTCGCGCCATCGACACAAAGGGAATCAAGGTCCTCGATAAGGACGGCAACCCAGTCAAGGCGTTTACCTGGAAGAACTTGAATATTGTCGGAAAGACCGCACGCGAAAAGGCTAAAGAACGAGCGGAAAAAGGCGAAAAGCTCCCCGAGTAAAACATGGACTTGAGTAACCTACCCAAGATGGGGCCCAAAAGCCTAGAAGCACTCAAGGCGGCGGGAATTCTTTCACTTGCCGACTTTCTCTATAACATCCCTCGTACCTACTTGGATCAGACCAAGGTCTCCGCGATCGGAAACCTGCACGTCGGAGAGCGAGCCGTTGTTATAGGGAACATTATCAGGGCCGGACTTATTCGCGGACGTGGCAACCGTTTTGTGGCGACACTTGCCGATGGCACCGGCGAAATCACCTTAACCTTTTTTAAGGGGACCTCTTACCAAAGCAGGCGCCTGCAACCGGGAACACGCTGGCTTGCAACAGGAGTCATTGGAGAATACCGCGGACTCCAGATGACCCACCCCGACATGCAGCCCATGGACCAAGACGAACAGTTTAGTGGGCAAATTTTACCGGTGTACCCCATGACCGAAGCCATGGTCAAGGCTCGCATTACGCAAAAGTCGCTCCGCAACTGGTACAACGTCATCTTTCACTTTCCGGCGCTTACTTTATCAGGAATCTGTCCAAAAGAGCTTACCGACTATCTTCATTTTTCCCCTGTTCTCGAAAATCTAAAAACGCTGCATCAGCCTATCGATTTTGAAACAATCCGTAAGGCAAAATTTCAGCTCAAGATTCTAGAGTTACTCCCCTTCTGCCTGCGTATGATCAGGCGACGCGAAAACCAGAAGATACGAGGACACGAGCGCCAAATTGACCTGGGGCAGGTCATGCTCGCCAAATCGAGGCTTCCCTTTACCTTGACAGGAGGGCAAGATGCGGCGCTCAACCGCATTATTGACGGACTCAACGGAAAAAAGCAATTCCACGCGCTGCTACAAGGTGACGTAGGCTGCGGCAAGACGGTGGTCGCCCTGCTCGCCATGCTGGCCGTGTGCGGCGCTGGCGAGCAATGCGCATTGATGGTGCCAACCGATATATTGGCACGCCAGCACTTTAAGCAGATGAAACCGTTCTTTGAGGCCGCTGGAATGCGCATTCAACTTTTAGTTGGGGCGACCCCCGCCGCCGAAAAGCGGCAAATTCTAGGCGAACTGCAAATGGGGCTTTGCCAGGCCGTTATCGGCACCCATGCGCTATATTCAAAGGACGTCACATTTGCAAAACTAGGCCTAGTGATTATCGATGAACAGCACCGCTTTGGCGTCAACCAGCGCGAAGCCCTGCTGTCTAAAGGCGAATACCCCGACATGCTCGTGATGAGCGCAACGCCGATTCCCCGAAGCCTCGCCATGACCCTATACGGTGACCTGCAGGTTATTTCGATTAAGGAGAAGCCTGCCGGAAGAAAGCCCGTCAAAACGCGCCTTGTGAGCCCCGATAAAAGAAACGACATGAAGAAATTCATTTGCAGCGAGGCGAAGGGCGGAAATCTATGCTACTGGATTGTAAGCCGCGTCGGGAGCGACGAAGAAGGCAACGCGAGAAGTGTCGATGACGTGGTCCAGGAACTCCGCACATTTGATTCTTCTGTAATTGTCGAAGGCATCCATGGGCAAATGAACGAAGAAGAACGCGACGGCATTCTAAAGAGATTCGCCGCCGGAGAAGTCCACATTCTTGTGGCGACGACCGTCATCGAAGTCGGCGTGAACGTTCCCGAGGCAAACATCATGGCGATCGACCAGCCCGACCGTTTCGGGCTGGCGCAGCTGCATCAGCTGCGCGGGCGTGTTGGTCGCGGCGATATGCAAGCCTGGTGTTTCTTGATGCTTCCGGAAGATGCTTCCGCCGACAACACGCTCGATCGCCTGACGCAATTTAGCCACACCGATGACGGATTTGAAATTGCAGAACTCGATTTGCAGACCCGCGGAGCAGGCAACCTAGAAGGCAACGAGCAGAGCGGTTCCTGGGTTTTCCGCTGGTTTGACTGGATTAAGGACCAGGAACTCATTGCGCAAACCTTGCAGATGGCTGACAACATCCTCAAAGACAAAGGCGCCTTTGACGAAGACGCCCGCGAAAAAATCCAGCTCTGGTACAGCGAAAAGAAATCCGCCAACGAAGACGGCGTGCATTAGCCGCACCGGTCGCTATTCCAACATCGGGGCAACAGTCAAAATGACAAGCCCAATCAAGACCGCATTCAAAAAGAAGAATGCGCGACGCACAATTTTGTAGAATAACGGCAACCAGTGAAAAACATGGTCACTCGGCTGTAAAAGTTCCTTAAATCCGAGAAAAATACTGATTGCTCCCGTCACAATCATCATCATGGCCCCTACATAATAGCCTTCGTTCCAAACGGCCACCGTAAGGGCAGTGCCCATCAGCATGGCGATTACGCCGATGACGACTCCAATACGCAAAATCAGTTTGTTTATATGTTCTCGATTCAAAGAAAACCTCGACAATGATTTCCAAATATAAAAAAAAGCGGCGTCACCAAATTACAGAATTGTCGCATATTTATTACAGTAATAATAACGGAAGAAAAACATAACAACACTTTTTTCATAGCGTTTCTAACTTTGGGCCATCCAAAACAGGATTCCTATGAAAGTCCACAAAATATTTTTATTTACGGGAGCATTCGTAGCCACAGCTGTAGCCGGTGGCTTGAATACAAATACCAACCAGTCCATCGCCTATCAGAGGCATGTTATGCGATATGCCACCACCGATAACGATGCACCTATTTTTAACCCTGCCGGTACAGGATTTATGGAAGACGGTTGGCACCTGTCTATCAATTCACAGGCATTCTGGCAAACCCGCACCATCTATACAGAATCGCCCCTATTTGGCGGCGAAAAGAAATTCGAAGGAAAAGCACAAATCCCAGCCATGCCGAGCCTGCTTACCACCTGGCACCACGGAGACCTCGCCATTTCGGGATACTTTGGAATTGTTGGTGGCGGCGGCAAACTGAATTACAAGAAAGGAATCCCCTCCTTCGAAGCGGCCATCGCCCAAATTCCAGGACTCCTGACACAAAAGGGACTCGAAACGACCGATTACAGCGCCGATCTTTCTCTCAAGGGAACCTCTTACATATTCGGATTCGGACTCGGTGCCGCGTACCGAATCAACGAAATGTTCTCCGCTTATCTGGGCGCCAAGTTCAGCTACGCCATTAACCATTACGAGGGCTCCCTCAAAAACGTTCAGCTCAATCCTAAGAACGAGCAGCTCGGTCTGAATGGCGAAATGGTCAATGCGGTTGCTACATTCAACAGCGCCTCCGAAAAGCTTGCCAACATGGCAGAACAGGCCGCCGCAGGCGCAGAAAAAGCCGCAGCCGCAGCACAGCAATACGAAGCCGCAGGCGACAAGGCAACCGCCGCCCAATATGCCGCTAAAGCCAACGAACTGAAAGCGACCGCAACAGAACTCACCGTCAAATCAAAGACTTTTGAAGCCGTAGCAGAACAGGTTTCTGACAAGGAACTCGACGTAGAACAGACCGGCTGGGGAATCACTCCCATCGCAAGCATTTCTTTTAAGTACAAGCGTCTAACGGCAGGCATCAAGTTTGAGTACAACACTTCCATCGAGATGGAAAATGACACCAAGAAAAATGAAGTTGGACTTGACGCCTACAACGATGGAGTCAAATCCCACAGCGACATTCCCGCCTCGATATACATGGGTGCAACCTACGCTCTGCTCGACAATTTCCGCGTGAGCGCAGGATACGGCCACTGGTTTGACTGGTATGCCGATTTACCGGGAAACCAAGAACATCACGCCAAGGGAACCGACGAATTCTTGGGCGGTGTCGAAGCAGATTTCCTTACCCGCTGGACCGTTAGCGGAGGCATGCAAATTTCTAAATACCACCTAGACGACGACTACATGAGCGACATGAGTTTTATCATGGATAACGTCACTCTCGGTTGCGGCCTCGCCTTCCGCGCAACTGACTGGATTAAAATCAACGTTGCCTATTTCCATTCGATTTATGACGACTGGAAAGAAAAAGAAGCCTACGGCAGCAACACCTACAAACGTACCAGCCGTGGCGTCGGCATCGGTGCAGACCTAGATTTCTAAACCACGCCCCCACGCTCCGCAATAAAAATTGAAAAGGAGAAGGCCTCTGCGTTAAGCAGAGGCCTTCATAAAGGGGCAGTTGTAAGCCGGGTTTTGTACCTTCTTGCGAAGGCGATGACCATCTCTCTGGACGAATCGTTACCGACCGCCTCAAGCAACCTACCCGAATTCCAGCTGGCGCGGGCCGCTCCAGGTTCACTTGCGTGAACGGAATTCTGCTTGGTCTTGCACCGGATGAGGTTTACCGTGCCATTCCTGTCACCAGGGATGCGGTGAGCTCTTACCTCGCCATTTCACCCTTACTCGCCTTGCGGCGGGCGGTTTACTTTCTGTTGCACTTTCTGTCGTGTTTCCACGCCTGGACGTTATCCAGCATCCTGCCCTGTGGTGCCCGGACTTTCCTCCAGCTTGCGCCGGCGGCCATCCGCCACCCCACCCCAAATATAGAAAAACGCCCTTCGAAATGAAAGGGCGCCTTATAAAGTTTAGGAATTGGCGTTTTTAGCGAGAAAGACCGAAACGAACCGGACGTTCACCCTTAACACGGAGCACATACACACCGTGTTCCAAATCGCTAAATTCTACCGTTTCTCCAGCAGACACGACTCCATTTTTAACGATGCGGCCACGCAAATCCGTCACGGCGTAGGCGAGGTTGTTACCGGTCGTCACCGTAAAGCTCAAGTTGTTTTCACCCATCCTGAGTGCCGACGGCTTGATTAAAGCAACCACAATGCGATCGGTGCCAGCAGGCTTTTGCGTTTGCGCATAAAGAAAATTGAAAACCTTTTCTTGCACCTTTACATCGTAATCTTCATAGTCATAGAATTCATGGGGTTGGCCTTCGACAAAATAGGTATCATGTTCCACGCCATTTGCCGTAAGCACAGAGTCAATGACATAGCTTCCGTAAAGAGTCGGAGTCCTTACATGGAACGCATAGGAACCCAAGATAGCAGCGGCATCGGGCATCACGTTCTTAAGCACGTTTGCAATATTGCCCAGCGGGCGACCCGTCTTAAAAACTACCGTACTGTCAGCCTTGCCATGCACCAGGAGCACCGGCTTTTTTACATCTTCGATAATTTTGGGGTCATGAACGGCTCCCCAGAGGGCAGCCACGGCGTTCGCCTGACCATTAAAGCCCTGGACGCCATAGGCATCAAGACCACCAAGATCCGGGCTACTCTTTGCTGCCGGCGGAATCTCGGAATCCTTGTCCATGTAGATGTTCTCGAGCGAGAGGATTGCACCAGCGCTATTGCCAATCAAATAAATGCGGCCAGGATCCACACCCAGTTCATCGGCGTGCGCTCTCACATAACGGACTGCCGCACGGACATCCTGAATACCACGGTAAACCGTTCTCGAGAAATCCAGACTATCAATATTCAACGTTTTATCCTTAATTACCGCAGTAATTCCCAGGCGATACCCCACCGCTACCGTTACATAGCCACGAGCCGCCAAAGAATCACAATAGGTAACCGTATGCTGAGCAAAATCATCCTTAGCACCGGCAGCAAAGGCACCACCATGCATCACCAGGACCGCAGCACGCTTCTTTTCGGTATCATTTTTAGGCTGGTAAATGTCCATGAACAAATCGACATCCCTAAGGTCAGTCTCACTTTCATAGAGGTATACCGGCGATCCGTCGCCATTTTCGGCATAGGTGTTATACAGTTTAAGCAGCGTATTCACCTTTTTAAGGTGTTTCACTCCAGACGCATACAAGACGTCTTTCTTGACAGAAACATCGAACATACGGTCCTTATAGCGTTCCGCTCCATGCGACAACACAACTACGCAGGCCATAAAAATCAGAACAAGTTTATTCATATCATCTCCTTGATGGCGCAAATATAAATAAAATGAACGACTATTTGCTATATTATGCCCATCATGCCGATTATTTTGTACATTATTTTGTTTGCAGTTCTTGCCGCGCAAGCGCAAGATACCCCCGGTGCATTCAAAATTGATTCGATCAAGTACAATATCGGCGACGCCTTTGACGACTCCAAATACCACACCAAGTACGACAAATGGGCCTACGACTTTTTAAACTGGCTCCATATCGAGACCCGCGAAGCCACCGTCCGTAAGCTGCTCCTTTTTAACGAAGGCGAAACAGTCACCCCACTTCAGGTTCAGGAATCGGAACGTTTTTTGCGCAGCCAGAACTTCCTTTCGGACGCAAGCATCGAAATCAGTTCCGATAGCGGCAAAAACATCGCCACCGTCACCACAAGCGACAACTGGACACTCGCTATTCCCACGTCCATAGGATTTTCGGGCAGCGAATGGAGCTACGCCAACCTGAACTGGGGAATCGGCGTCCAAGAAAGCAACTTCTTGGGACTCGGACAAAAACTCGGCTTCTATTTTGGACATGACGAATTCCGCGACATGTGGCAGGTTGAATACGGCGATCCACACTTTTTGTTCCGCTACAACCACCTTGACTTTTTATATAGCTACAACACCGACGGTTACCTCGCCTACTGGAAAATGTACATTCCGTTCCTTAGCCGGGGCCAAAACCAGTGGGCCTACACGCTAGAAGGCCTCAAAAACAAGCGCTACGCCTACTATTACGGCAGCGGCAAGCTCCCTCCAGGAGCAACCTTATACGAGACAACCAAGAGTCTGGACTCGCTCCCGCTTTACAACGGCAAAAAGGCGATGCAGCTCATGAAGGTCCGGGACTTTATCGACGACTCCCTAAGCTTTAGATTCTGCCGCTCGTTTGGTGGAATCTACCGCAAGCTCTACATCGGTGCCACCTACGACTACCGCTACACTTCGGCAACCGAGGGTACCCTATACCGCTATGTCTTTACCGACGGCAAAAACGCCTACGCCATCGATTCTTCGACAGCCTACAACGACTGGCTCGCAGAAGAAAAAGATTCCCGCCTCGGCCTGTATATCAAATTTTCGAACATCCGCTACGAAAAAATCAAGAACCTGCACAACGTCAAGTGGACCGAAGACATCGAAAAGGGTTACGAGATCAAAGCCCAGATTTCTAAGAATTACGAACAGATCGGAGCAAACAACAACGATATCCGCCTAGATCTCTGGACAAGCCTGATGCTTGGTCGCCAGATGCACCATCTTACGCTCAAGACCGAAACTAATTTCTATCTGGACCACGGCAAGCAACACGACTACTACGGTAAAATTTCGGGAGAATACATTTTCCACCCCACCAACCACCTATCCACCGCACTTTCCGGCCTAGTCGATCTTTACGAAAACACCCGCTACGGCAAGCAGCTTTCCCTTGGCGGAAGCAACGGATTTGCAGGATTCCCCACCGGTTTTTATGCAGGGCAGGCACGCGTCTTTGCCAATCTTGAACAGCGCTATTTTTCTGACTTTGAGCTCGCCACCCTCCGTCCCGTCTTTGCCGTATTCGGAAGTGTCGGCGAAACTGCGTGGGACCTCGAAGATATCAACCGCAAGGACCTTATCTACCTCACGGGTTTTGGTATCCGTTTGGCACAGACCAAATCCATCAGCCGCCTCATCAACAAGTTTGACGTGAGCATCCCCTTAAATGGAGTTCGTAAAGGCGAGCCGCACTACTCCGTCATCACAACTTACAGTCTGTAAATACTACAATCTGGAATATCAAAAACGGCGTTTTTTTTGCAAGAAAATGCTTTTTTTTGATAATTTTTTGTTTTATCGGGCATTTTTTTCGTATTTTAGGGGTTATGAAATTCGTTTCTAAAATTTTAACTATCGCAGCCTTTGCTGCAGTAACACCTTTTGCGCAACTTGCCCCGGAACCCCCGATGGCAGACGTCAAGCTAATGCAGGATTCTACCACAAACCAGCCCATGAAAATGGACTTTTCGAAACCCCTTTCGGGCATTAGCGACCCAGGAATCCTTTTTAGCCACTTTGCAAACAAACCACTTTTAATCTACTACTTTAGTCCCAAATGCCCCCACTGCCAAAGGCATATCTCCGAAATCCAGGATTTGGTCAAGGAATATGAACCCAAAGGTTTAACTGGCATCGCCATCGGGCTCGGCGGCGGCATCAAGAAAAACGACATTCGCCTGTTTATTGACCAGTTCCACGTCGCCATTCCGGTTTTCCAAGACAGCGAATATAAGTTTGGCCCCGCCTACGGAACCGGGTACATCCCTGTCGTTTACGTTGTTCAAAAAGACGGGACCTTCTACCGTTACGAAACCTTGAACGAAGCAAACATGAATCACATGCGCGCAACGCTCAACAAGATATTTTCTAAATAACCTGACTAACGGCCTTTAGAATTGATCCCCATTAAACTTTAAAAGGGCGCCCATGGCGCCCCTTATTGTTTTTCCATTAGCCGATATCGGCCTGTAGCAGGCTAGAACATTTTGCGAGTATTCTTCTTGGCAGGACCATTGCCGCTAGCCTTAGGAGCGGAACTTGCACCCTTGTTACTAAAGAGTGTCGCATCATCTGCAGACTTGGTCTTAACCTCAAAGTGGTTGCCGTCGCAGGTTTCAGTCGGAGCATAACCCGCCGTGTACAGGCAATAGGTTTTCTCGGAGCAGAATTCGCCGGCAAGTTTACCCGTATGGTTGCAAACGCCCTTGCTCACGACTCCAGCCGGAACCGGGAACGGCTTACGCGGCAGGTCCTTGTGCAGCTGTTTCATCACGGCCATCCAAACTGGGAGAGCATCTTCGGTACCCGTATGACCGGCACCCAAAGTACCCGGGCTGTCGGAACCAACCCACACGCCCATCGTGTACTGCTTGGTAAAGCCGATGTACCAGCAGTCGGTGTAGTCGTTTGTGGTACCGGTTTTGCCGCCACTCGGATGAGTAAAGCCGCTCGCCCACACACGGGCAGCCGTACCGCGGACATTCACATCCTTAAGCATATCGACCATCAGATAAGCAGATGCGGGGCGCAATACTTCGTGTTCAACCTTGGAATTTTTTTCGATGACTTCACCATTGCGGTCAACAATCGATTCGATCATGTAAGGCTCAATACGGTTACCGCCATTCGGGAACACCGTATAGGCAGAAGTCATTTCCATCAGTGTTGCACCCACAGAGCCAAGAGCCAAGCTAGGAACAGCCATCAACGGGGCACGCACGATACCGAACTTGCGGGCGTAGTTGACCACGTTATTGAGGCCGTACTTCATGCCCGTGAGAATAGCCGGCAAGTTCTTGGAGCGGTACAGCGCGCGACGGAGCGTCATCATACCTTCGAAGTCATGTTCGAAGTTTGCCGGACGCCAGACCTTATTCTTGTCCTTGTCGTCGGGATCGGGAATACTTACCGGCTGGTCGTTCACGGAGTCGCAGGGGCTAGCGCCGTTATCCATCGCTGTCGAGTACACAATCGGTTTAAACGATGAACCAGGCTGACGCAGCGATTGAACGGCGCGGTTCCAGCGAGACTGGTTAAAGTCCGAACCACCCACCATGGCACGAATAGCACCCGTCTCGTTTTCGATCAGGATGGCAGCCACTTCGGGATGATGGTAAAGGATACTGTCGGGGAAACGACGCTTGTCGGCAGGGCGCTTAAGGTCGTCGGCCAGATAATCCTTTTTGAAAAGCGCATAGACACTATCAAAGTGCGCCACGACACTGTCTTCGGGCATGTCGTACTTTTTGGGGAGGTAAAGGCGACGGGTCGCACGGTACTTGACGCGGCGGCGCACCTTTTCGACCTGCACGCGGGCAACACTATCGGCATAGGCCTGAATGTCGGGGTCAATCGTCGAGTTGATAGAAACACCGTCGGCATAGAGCGAGTTCTCGCCGTATTTCTTTTCCATATACTTACGGATTTCTTCGTAGAAATACAGACCGGATTCGTTCGAGACTTCTTTCTTCGCCAGTTCAATCGGAGTCTTTATATATTCATGGTATTCGTCATCATTAATATAACCCGCATCGCGCATGGCATAGAGCACCGTATTGCGGCGTTCCAGGGAAGCCTTGGGATGACGGTCGGGGCGGTAAGCCTCGGGACGCTGGAGCATACCGGCAAGAACAGCGAGTTCTGGAATCGTTAGGCTATCAAGAGGACGGCCAAAGTAGAACTTGCCCGCGGCCTGGAAGCCGTAGTTACCGCCAGCGAGGTAAACTTCGTTCATATAAAATTCAAGGATTTCTTCTTTCGTATACGTCTGTTCGATACGGATAGCCGTCATCATTTCCTTGATCTTACGCGAAATCGTACGTTCCGGCGTGAGGAACAAAAGCTTGGTCAGCTGCTGTGTGAGAGTCGACGCACCGCGAAGTTTCTTGCCCGACAAAGCACTTTCCATAACAGCAGAGGGAATCGCCCACACGTTCATGCCCCAGTGGCTATAGAAGGCACGGTCTTCGGTCGCCATCACGGCGTGGATCGCATTTTCGGGAATCGAATCGAAACTAGTCCATTCGCGGCGTTCCACGAAATACTCATGAGCGATTTTCCCGTTCATGTCGTAGATGTTGGTCACCAGTTTCGGATTGATTTGTTCCAACTGCGAAAGAGACGGAAGCTCCGGCGAGAAGTGGTTATAGACAGCCACCACCGCAATAAAAGCCGCGACCACAGGAATCGCAAAGATAATAAGCCACTTGACCACCTTGCGATCGGTAAACCAGCTCTTTAAAACCCCAAGCACCGCCAATAAAACAGATTTGACTTTATTCATTTTTAATATACAGAAAAAATTTTGGGAAAAAATAATAATTTTTTGTCTATCCCCCTTGACAAATCCACACATTAAGCTATATTTGGGCCATCAATCAAGCGGATGTAGCCCAACTGGATAGAGCGTTTGGCTACGAACCAAAAGGCTCCAGGTTCGAGTCCTGGCACCCGCAGAAAAAAGGCGATTTGCGACTGGCACCCGCAGAAAAAAGGCGATTTGCGAAAAGCAAGTCGTCTTTTTTTATCCCTAGAAAGCAGGCGCGAAACTGGAGCCGCCGTGAGCGAGCTTAGCGAGCGAGAGGATACGCCCAAACTCATATTTTCTAGTCTAATTTGGCATATCCGGTCTATATACTGCTCCAGGCTCGAGTCCTGGCACCCGCAGAAAAGGATCCTTCTCGATAAGAGAAGGATCTTTTTTTATGTATACAATAGGACGAGAAACTGGAGCCGCCGTGAGCGATCATTGTAGCTCGCGCGGTCATGTAAGCGGCAACTTTTATTTTCAATATAATTTTAGGACATTCCAAAGAATCCTTATTTTATGCGGGTTCCAGCGCGATTCATTTCTTTTTGTTAATTATTTTTTGCGCATTTTGCAAACAGTTGTTTGCACGCCATAAGAGGACGATATTCTAAAATTACACGCACAAAATGAGGGCGGAGGGTTAAATCACAATTTAAGAAGAGAAAATGGAATACAACCACCAAACCCTTCAAGAGGTCATCCGCCTAGTCTTTTTAGAAAGCCGCCACAAGCGTGGTCTGACTCAAAATGACCTTTCAATCATATCGAATATTACTAGGCAATTCATATCGCAGGTAGAAGGAGGGAAAAGACAACCCTCCATACTGACCCTTTGCGCCCTGGCTAACGCCTACAATTTATCACTCACCGAATTTTTCAGCGAAGTCGACCGAATCTACCCCCTTATCGAAACAGGCAATTTCGTTTTCTCGCATAACCGCCCCCTTGCAGCCGAATCCAATAAAAAAATGCAGGATTACATCTACAACGCCAAAAGAAAGAAACAATACTAGAAAGTCGTGCGGGCCTTGATTTTTTAGCGATTTCTTACATTTTTTGATGTTTGATAACCCTTAACAAAAATGTATTTTTTTGCTATCTTTACCCCCCGATGGAATGGCCGAAGAACATAAAAACGCTGACGGAGGACGAGCTCAAAGCTTGGCTCCGCGAGCAAGACGAAAAGCCGTTCCGTGCAAGTCAGATTCAAAAATGGCTATTTTGCCAACAGGTCAAAAGCTACGACGAAATGGGGAATATCTCCCCCAGTCTTCGCGAAAAACTGGCCCAGCAATTTTCCTTACGCGCCCTGACCGAAGAAACCCGCATGGTATCGGTCGACGGCACCGTCAAGTGGCTTTTTAGGACCCATGACGGCCACCATATCGAAACAGTTATGATTCCGGCAAATGGCCGATATTCCGTATGCGTTTCGACTCAGGTGGGCTGCGCCATGAACTGCGCATTCTGCCGAACCGCCAAAATGGGCTTTACCCGCAACCTCGAAGCGGGCGAAATCCTCGAAGAAATCATCAACGTGAACTGGTACCTGAAGGATTCCGGCCTTTTGAACGAAGAAGGCAAGACCGCCCAGGTGACAAACATCATCTTCATGGGCATGGGCGAACCGCTCAACAACCTGGAAAACGTCCACCGAGTCTGCTGCACTCTGCATCACCAGAGTCTTTTCAACATGGGCGCCAAGCGCATGACCGTAAGTACCAGCGGCGTTGTTCCCAAAATCAAGGAACTTGTGGACAGGAACACCCCCTGTTGCCTCGCCGTAAGCCTGAACAGCACGAACAACGAATACCGTTCGTCCGTGATGCCGGTAAACAAGACCTGGCCCATTGAAAAGCTCCTGGAAGCGGTCGACGAATATATCCGCCGCACCGACAACTATGTTACGTTTGAATTTGTCCTGATACAGGACATCACCTGCACGCCAAAAGCCGCCAAAGAGCTCATCCGCATCTGTGCGCCTCGCCGCGTCAAGGTGAACGCCATCGTATTGAACGACGGCGACGACCCGACGCTCCATGCCCCCACTCCGGAGCAGGTCGAAGACTTTTTGGCAATGGTTAGGGCAGCCGAAATACAAATCACGATCCGCAACCCGCGCGGCCGCGATATCCTCGCCGCCTGTGGGCAACTTGCGTACAAAAAGGAAGGTAAAGAATGTTAACGCAAAACCTCCCGGAATTCTGGGACAACCTCTACGCCGACGGCAAGGATTACTGGAATATCAAGAAAGCAACACCCGCCTTGCTTGAATTTTTCAAGAATCCCGCATGCCCCGCCACAGGCTCCGTTCTGGTTCCCGGTGCAGGCTTTGGCTACGACGCCGAAGCTTGGGCCTTGCGCGGTCACGACGTACTTGCGGTAGATTTCGCCCCCACCGCCGTCGACGAACTTGACCACCTGAGCCGCAAGCACAAGAACCTGCGTTCTCTCGACTTGGACTTGTTTACGCTTTCGCCCAAGGACGACAAGCGTGGCGGTCAACTTTTCGACATCGTGTATGACTACTGCACGTTCACGGCAATCCATCCGGGCCGCCGCGACGAATTCTTTGAAGTCTGCTACAAGATGATGAAGGATGACGGTCTTTTGATTTTGTTCCTCTACCCGCTCATGAACGGCAAGACCCTCCAGGGCCCGCCGCACTGCACAAGCGAAGGCGAACTCATGGCTCGTCTTGACGGCGTTTTCGATATCGTAGACCGTATTCCCGCCGTCAACAGCCTCCCCGGCCGCGAAGGCAAGGAAGAAATCTGGCTGCTCAAGAAGTGCCTGTAAACGATAAAATAAGCAAAGTGTTGCTATAAAGTGGACGAAACGGATTCGCCCACTTTTTTTATCTTTATCTCATATTTATGACCATGAACACTTGGGATTTGCTGACATCTGCCGAAATTCAGGGCTTTTTGGAAGAAGCCTTTTTACGCAAATGGGATGCACTTCAGGTCTCGACCAAGCTAAACAAGGCCGGATATAGTAATGAAGACCGCGCCGCCATCATGGACTACATGGCGCTTGTGCCCAAGTTTCGCGACAAATTCTTTGACGACACAGAACGCAAGGGAAAATTCCTGCTCTGCGACAGGCTCGCACTGGAACAGAGCACCGCGAAAGATATCGGACGATGGAAATCAAACCTTTGGCCAAACGAAGGCTCCGTAAACGACCTATGCTGCGGCATGGGTGGCGACAGCCTCTTTTTGCCCTCACCCCTCAAGGTTTGCGGTGTTGACCTAGACGAGAATCGCCTTGCCATGTACCGCTACAACATGCAGGCCCTAGGAAAACAGATCCATACACTCTGTCAGGATGTCCGAAATGCCGATATTCAGGCAGACTATTTCACCATCGACCCTGCCCGCCGCGCTATCGAAGGCGAAAACCAACGTGACCTGCGTAACCTAACGCCAACGCTCGACGAAGTCGTCGAAATCAGCAAGCATTACAAGGGTGGCATGGCAAAACTCCCACCAGGATACCCTCCGGCAGAAATTCCCGACAGGACTGAGATCATCTATCTAGGTGGACATAGCGACTGCCGCGAATGCCTGATTCTATTCGGAGAACTCGCAAAGCACCCCGATACCGTACGGGCAGTCATTGTCGACAAGAACGGGCAAACCGTTGCCGATTGGAGCCGCCCCCGCGACCGTTCGCAAGAAACCCTAGATGACGACCTCCAAAAAAAACTGGATCACAACGACTCTCTCGAAGGCAAAGACCGCACTTACCGCACAGCGACAAGTAAAAGCGATCTTCCCCTCGGCGAAATAGACCAGTTTATTTCTGAACCCGCTCCAGTCCTTATCCGCAGCCACCTCTTTAACGCGGCGGCCCTTGCCTTCGACGCTAACGCGCACCTGATTTCGGAAGGAATCGCCTACGTAGCAAGCGCCGCACCGCTCCCTGCACCGGGATTTTCATGCTACGAAGTCCTTGCACATACCGAAATTGCAACGGGAGCCGTGCGTTCGATGCTCAAGGAAAACAGTATCGGAAAACTCACACTCAAGCTACGCGGAGTAAAGCTCGACCCTGATGCCGAAATCAAGCGACTGAAACCCAAGGGCAAAAACATCGCCACCCTCTTTTACACACGCGCTTACGGAGAAAAAGTCGCGATACTAGCCCGCCGCGCAGGATAACGCAAAAAACATTCACAGACAAGACTTTATTTAAATAGACCGACGATATGACCGTAAAACTAGAAGAATCTTGGCTAAAACTGCTTGCCGACCAGTTCGAGCAGCCCTACTTTAAACAAATCAAAGAAAAACTGCTGCAAGAGAAGGCTGAGCACCACGTGGTCTACCCCCCTGGTTCCCAAATTTTTGCAGCCCTCGACTTTTGCCCCGTCGACAAGGTCAAGGCGGTCATTATCGGCCAGGATCCCTACCACAATCCGGGACAGGCTCACGGGCTCTGTTTCTCGGTACCCATGGGAATCCAGCCGCCCCCCTCGCTCCTCAATATTTTCCAAGAACTACATGATGACCTGGGAATCCAGCCACCTCCACACGGCAACTTGGAAAGCTGGGCGCATCAGGGGATTTTACTTTTAAACGCATCGCTCACGGTGCGAGCCCACATGGCGGCAAGCCACGCCGGAATCGGCTGGCAGCAGTTTACCGATACAATCATCAAGCGACTTTCGGAAACTCGCGAGAACCTGGTTTTCCTGCTTTGGGGCAGTTTCGCCATCAAGAAACAGGAACTGGTTGCAAAAGGCAGAGGCCACCTGATTCTAACCGCCCCGCACCCAAGCCCCCTATCGGCCTACCGCGGATTTTTCGGATGCAGGCACTTTAGCAAGGCAAACGAATACCTCAAGAGTAAAGGTCTCGAGCCTATCGACTGGAGCATTCGATAACAGCCCCTCTTGCCTAAAACAAGCCTTTTACTATATTCATTTTTATGACGATAGATGAATTTTTGAGCGAAGCAAAAACGGTTGCCATCTTTGGGCATGTTCGTCCGGACGGTGACTGCGTCGGTTCCACCACAGGCATTTACAACTATATCTGTGACAACTATCCCCAGGTAAAAGCGGACCTATTCCTTGAGAGCTTTCCCGAAAGCTACAGGATTGTCCGTGGTTCAAGCGACGCCAAAAATCTTTACACCGCAAGCGAAAACGGCGGTGTCCCATACGACCTAGTCTTTTTAATGGATACCCCCTCGTTCGAGCGAATCGGGGCAGGCGGAGCCGAATGCATCAAGTCGGCAAAGAAGACCATCAACGTCGACCACCATATCAGCAATCCACTCAACCTTTGCACCTTGAACTTGGTTGAACCCGAAGCCAGTTCTGCAAGCGAAGTCCTCTACGTGAACCTTGACAAGAACAAGGTTTCCAAGGAGACCGCCAACAGTCTGTACCTTGGAATTGTACACGATACGGGAGCATTCAAGTTTAGCTGCACCGGCAAGCGCACCATGCAGGTGGTCGGAGACCTGATTGAAAAGGGCGTCGACTTTGCGAAGATTGTCAACGAAACATACTACACACGTACTTACAAACAAACTCTCGTCACAGGCTATGTGATGGAGCATTGCAAGCTCGGACTCGGCGGTAAAGTGGTCTACGCCCACATCACCCCCGAAGACATGGCGCGTTTCGACGTCACTCCGGTAGAACTTTCCAATGTCATCGACACCATCCGCGAAGTCGGCGGCACCGAAGTGGCCCTGTTCCTATACCCCGTAAACGGAAAGTACAAGATTAGCCTGCGCAGCAACTATATCGTAGATGTAAACGCCATTGCCCGTGAATTCGGCGGAGGCGGCCACACCCGTGCCGCCGGCGGCGATACCGCCGAAGCCCCCGAAAAGGCTATCGAAAAAATCCTTTCGTTAATCGAAAAACAGCTTTAAATAATGCGTGGCTCTAGCCACTAAAGTTTTTAGCGGTATTCCACAGGAACTTCGCCTTCGTTCAGCACGCGGAGTTCGATGCGGCGGTTTTTCTTGCGGCCGGCTTCGGTGCTGTTGTCAGCCTTTGGCTGCGATGAACCATAACCACTCGCCGTAAGGCGACCACGGTCCAGCCCCTTTTCAACCATGTACTGAAGAACTACATAGGCGCGTTCTTCCGAAAGTTTCTGGTTCATGTCGTCGTCGCCTTCGGAACTGGTATGCCCCTGGATTTCAATCCATGCTCCGGGATTCCGCTTAATACCCGCAATGGCCGCATCCAGAATCGAATAGGAAGTCGAATCGAGTTCGGCGCTCCCCGCCTTAAAATTCACGCCCGTCAATTCAACGCGCGTATCGTCGAATGCGACCGAGATACCACCGGTACTTGCTGTAGACGAAACATAGGGAGTATTGCCACATTCAAAGAGTCCCGTCAGACTTTCGCAAAAAATCGTGTAGGTTTCTTCGCGCGGAATATGGAAGGTCGCCTCGCCCTCATTATCGGTAACAATCGTAATCTTTTTCTTGGAGTCGTTCTGTCCCACAAAAACAAGCTTTTTTCTAGCCTGAGGGACATCGTCAAAATTCGTGTACGTAACCGTCAAGACGGCATGGGTCTTGTTCGGAACAAGGTCGCGGGCGTCAGCAGAAACCGTGGCGAATCCTAAAAATACAGCCAAAATCGCAAAATAAAAACGATTCATGAATTACTCCCGAAAAAAACGCGCCGAAAATTAGAAAAAAAAGGGAGTTTTGTCCTTGCAAACTGCACCGTAAATTCTAAATTAAGAAAAGTTAACAAACTATTAAGGAGCAATCATGAACTTCAGGAAAATTGCAGCGGCGACCCTCGCCTTGAGCCTCTCCGCCTTTGCAGCTGATGCCATCGACAACATGACCCTCAAGGGTAATGTTCAGACACAGGTCACTAAGTCCATCGCCGACGAAGACAACAATTTCAGCAGCGGATGGATCCGCGCCAATGTTGGTGGCCAGTACAAGAGCGAGAACCTGGACGGAACCATCATGATCCGAATGTTCGCTCCGGAATTTGGAAACAAGAACGTAACGGACGTGACTACCGATGCCGACGGCAAGACCAAGACCACCAAGTCCGCCCAGGACAAGATCCTCGCCGACCTCTACTGGGTAAACTACAAGTGGACACTTAACGAAAACAACCTTTTGAACCTGAAGATCGGTCGCTGGAAAACCGACTGGTCTCAATCCACCAATTTCGGCACCTATGTCGACAAGGACCTGACCAAACGCGGCCTCTGGATGCGCGATTACAGCCACAACGCCGTAGAATTGGGCTGGAAGCACGGTCTTAACCAGCTGAACGCCATGGTCGCCGCCAAGAACGGTACCGCCAATCAGGGTTATGTTCGTATCGAAGACGACATGAAGTTCACCTTCCCGCTCGAAGTCAAGGTTGCCTACCGCTCTAACGCCATCGACGTAGTGCAGAATACCGCCTACCTCACCCACCGCATGGCCGCTTATGCCAGCTACGAATTCCTCCCCATTCTTCGTGGTTACGGTGAATACGCCTGCATCTACACTCAGGACGACAATATCGACACCAAGGCACCTAACTACATCGCTCCCGAATCCAAGTATTTCCAGCCGGGCATCTATTACCAGCCGTTCTACCTGGGCCTTGACCTCGCTCCGAACGCCGGCATCATGAACACCCTGATGAGCCACCTTATGGTCGAATGGGAATTCATCCACAAGCGCGACAACCTGTACGCCGTCACCGAACACACCTACGACGATTGGGCATGGACCGTCGCCTGGGTCAAGAGCATCGGCAAGTCCAAGCTGCAGTTTAGCGTGTATAGCGAAAACGAAATGAGCGACGTGGGCCTCGCCTTCCGCCTGACCACAACAATCAAGTAATTGTTTCAAATTTAAACAAACAAATTTAGTCCGAAAGGAATGTTTCAAAAAGGAACATTCCTTTTTCTTTTTCGCTCTTCAACGGAGCCTTTTTCCATAAATTATTGCTGTTTTTATAGAAATTCGCAGATTTTTTACTCCTTCAAGCCAGTACCGTTTCTTGGCACGAAAATTGCTTAAAAAGGGACGAAAACAAATAAAATAGTCCAACTTGGACTAAGAAGTTCAATCAGGGTACAAAAACCCATAAAAAAGGAAAAAAGAAAATGATTAAGCCTCTTGCAGATCGAATCGTCGTCAAGCCGGCAGAAGCCGAACAGAAGACCTCCTCGGGTCTCTTTATCCCGGATAACGCCAAGGAAAAGCCGATGCAGGGTAAGGTCGTGGCCGTGGGTCCGGGTCGCAAGAACGACAAGGGCGAACTCGTTGCCATGGAAGTCAAGGTCGGCGACGTGGTGCTTTACGGCAAGTACAGCGGAACAGAAGTTTCCGTCGATGGCGAAAACTACCTGATCGTGAAGGAATCCGACATTTTCGCAACGCTCTAATCGCGTAACACAAAGGTTTAAAATAAAAAAGGAAAAAAACAATGGCAAAGCAACTTAAGTTTGATGTAGCAGCTCGCGAATCCCTGATGAAGGGCGTCGACAAACTCGCCAACGCAGTGAAGGTTACCCTCGGTCCTAAGGGCCGCAACGTGATGATCGCCAAGGCCTTCGGTGCTCCGAACGTCACCAAGGACGGCGTGTCTGTCGCTAAGGAAGTAGAACTCGAAGACGCATACGAAAACCTCGGCGCCCAGATGGCCAAGGAAGTCGCCAACAAGACTTCTGACGCAGCTGGTGACGGCACCACCACTGCTACCGTGCTCGCTCAGGCAATCACTCGCGAAGGCCTCAAGAACGTGGCCGCCGGTGCAAACCCGATGGACATCAAGCGCGGTATGGACGCTGCTGTCGAAGCCGTGATTAAGGAAATCGGTAAGATGGCCGTGAAGATCAACGGCAAGGAACACATTGCCCAGGTCGCAACGATTTCTGCCAACAACGACCCCGAAATTGGTGAACTCCTCGCCAACGCTATGGAAAAGGTCGGTAACGACGGTGTGATCACCATCGAAGAATCCAAGACTGCAGAAACCATCCTCGACGTTGTCGAAGGTATGCAGTTCGACCGCGGTTACCTCTCTCCGTACTTTGTCACCAACACCGACAGCATGGAAGTAGCCCTCGAAAATCCGTACATTCTGTTGTACGACAAGAAGATTTCTACCATGAAGGATTTGCTGCCGATGCTCGAACACGTTGCAAAGCAGGGCAAGTCTCTCCTCATCATCGCCGAAGACGTCGATGGCGAAGCTCTCGCAACGCTCGTTGTGAACAAGATGCGCGGCACCCTGAAGGTCGCAGCCGTTAAGGCTCCGGGCTTCGGCGACCGTCGTAAGGCAATGCTCGAAGACATCGCTATCCTCACTGGCGGTATGCTGGTTTCTGAAGACACTGGCGCCAAGCTCGAAGACGCTCCGGTGACCGTGCTCGGCCAGGCCAAGTCCATCACTATCACGAAGGACAACACCACAATCGTTGAAGGCGCCGGTGACGCCGCCTCTATCAAGGGCCGTATCGCCCAGATCAAGAAGCAGATCGAAGCTACCACGAGCGATTATGACCGTGAAAAGCTCCAGGAACGTTTGGCCAAGCTCGCTGGCGGCGTTGCCGTGATCAAGGTCGGTGCTGCTACTGAAGTTGAAATGAAGGAAAAAAAGGACCGCGTTGACGATGCTATGCACGCAACCCGCGCTGCCGTCGAAGAAGGTATCGTTCCGGGTGGTGGCGTTGCCCTCATCCGCGCCGAAAAGGCCATCGATTCCCTCAAGTTTGATAACGCCGACCAGAAGACTGGTGCCGCTATCATCCGCCGCGCTATTGAAGAACCTCTCCGTCAGATTGTCCAGAACGCAGGCCTCGAAGGCTCTGTCGTGGTGAACAAGGTGAAGGAAGGCAAGGATAGCTTCGGTTACAATGCCAAGACTGACACCTACGAAGACCTCATCAAGGCTGGCGTGATTGACCCGGCCAAGGTGACTCGTACGGCCCTCAAGAACGCCGCTTCTATCGCTTCGATGATTCTCACGACTGACTGCGTGATCGCCGAAAAGAAGGAACCGAAGCCGGCAGCTCCTGCCATGGATCCGTCCATGGGCATGGGCGGCATGATGTAATCTGCGGCTCGTTAGAGTAACTCTCCTTATGGAACGTCCGGTTCGAGAAATCGACCCGGGCGTTTTTTTGTGTGAAGAAAACTGCGGGAGGCTGCTCGGCTTTGCCGAGCAGTTCCGGCTGGGGCTCGGTCATGGACAAATAAATGTGTCCGCGACTCTCGCCCTGCGCCGTAATCGAACCCTTCGGGTTCGCCCCGCCTGTGAGTACGAAAAAGGCTCCCCAAAGGGAGCCTTTCGTACTCACGGCGGGAGTCGAACCCACGACCCGCTGCTTAGAAGGCAGCTGCTCTATCCAACTGAGCTACGCGAGCGAACCTCATTATAAGGTTGCACAAATATAGTCAAAAAAAAGATGTGCGTCAATGATTCCGCATTCCCCATATAAACAAGTTTATTACGGTTACAACAATTCCTCGAGCGTCTCGAAGAGTACATCGGGCTCTACAGGCTTGCTCAGGTGCGCGTTCAAGCCAGCCTGCAGGCTATTCTGCACATCTTCGTCGAAGGCGTTCGCGGTGAGCGCAATAATGGGAATGCGCGTCGCGTCTTCGCGGTCCATGGAACGGATGACGCGGGTTGCCTCGAGACCATCCATTTCGGGCATGCGCACGTCCATAAGGATTGCGGAATAGTAGCCCGGTTCGTGCGCCTTGAACATCTCGACGGCAATGCGCCCATTTTCTGCTCGTTCCGCCTTCATTTCGCGCATCGAAAGCACCATCGCCATAATTTCCGCATTTACAGGGAGATCTTCGGCGAGCAGCACCTTTCTTCCGGAAAGTGTCGCGCGCGGTTTTTCGCGCTGTCCGCCCGACGAGCAAAGTCCACCTCCATTGTGCGATGACTTCTGCAGCGTGACGGTAACGGTGAACTTGGAACCGACACCCTTCTCGCTTTCCACATCGATGCGCCCATCCATCAGTTCCACGATGCTCTTGGTAATAGAAAGCCCTAGGCCCGTACTGCCGTGCTTGCTGGTGTAGGATTCGTCTTCCAGCGCAAAAGCTTCGAACATGCGCGGCATAAAGTCCTTGCCGATACCGATTCCCGAATCTTCTACGGTAAAGCGCAGGGGGCATTTTTCCCCGTCGACCGCGAGCGCTTCCACCACAAGCGAAACAGAGCCGCCTTCGGGAGTGAACTTGACGGCATTCCCGAGAATGTTTATCAGCACCTGTCTGAGTTTCATCTCGTCGCCGATATAGCAGTTGGACACCCCGCCCTTCACATCGCAACTGTAACGGATTTTCTTGTCGTGGCACTGCGCCGTCACGATAGCGTTCACCTGCTCGAGTTCTTGCACGAACGAGAATTCCGCATTCTTGAGCGACATGCTGCCCGATTCGATGCGGCTGATATCCAGGATGTCGTTGATGACGCCCAGCAAATGCTGCGCCGACGTCCCGATTTTCTGC
>CACWJY010000013.1 GCA_902761355.1 Fibrobacter succinogenes
ACAACAACGTTGTCCGGTTCGCACATGGCAATCATTTCATTCACCCAAGTACTGATCTTCGGGTGCTTGATATCGTTAAGGGTAAGACTCATTATGAGCTCCTATTTGGTTTAACGTTAGTTTCGATAATTTCGAACGCGATTAAATTTACAAAAAATTATTCTAGCGTAGCAGGGTCTTCATTAAAAATTTGAGTAAAATCCACCCGACATCCACCACACGCAGTCCGTCCCAAAAACGGCCTATTTGAAAAAAAACACATTTTTTTCAATTTTTCACTAAAAAAGTTTACATTTCAGCTTAAAATTACATAAATTAGGCTTGTGTATACAAGAAATGAACCTCAAGAGGTTATATGAGTTGGTCTTATTCTAGGGAACATCAGAAAAACATCCTTTGTATGATTATGGCCGGTGGCCAAGGAAGCCGCCTGCAGCCACTCACCCGCGACCGCGCCAAGCCGGCAGTACATTTTGGCGGAACCTACCGCATTATCGACTTCGTGTTGAACAATTTTATCAACTCCGGCATCTTTAAAATCAAGGTTTTGACTCAGTTCAAGAGTGATTCTTTGAACAAGCACATTTCGGCCGCCTGGAACCTGAACGCCAGTTTAGACCAATACGTGGACTTGGTTCCTGCACAGATGCGCACTGGCGATGACTGGTACAAGGGCACTGCCGACGCCATTTTCCAGAATATCAACCTGATTACCGACGAACGCCCGGACCTCGTGGCTATTTTCGGTGGCGACCACATTTATAAGATGGATATCAACCAAATGATCGATTTCCACCTGAGCCGCGCCGCCCTACTGACCATCGCCGCTATTCCGGTGCCGGTTTCTGAAGCCTCCGAATTCGGTATCATCGAAGTGGACGCTGACAACCGCATGATTGGTTTCGAAGAAAAGCCCAAGAACCCGAAAGAAATGCCTGGTAACCCCGGCTACTGCCTTGCGAGCATGGGCAACTACATCTTTACGAGCAAGTTCCTGGTACGCGAACTCATGAAAGGTGCTGCAAGCGGAGCAACTGACTTCGGCAAGCACATTATCCCAAGCCTCTACAAGGACTACCCCGTTTACGTGTACGATTTCAACACCAATATCGTGCGTGGCGAACAGGCTAGCACCAAGGGCTACTGGCGCGACGTGGGAACGCTCGACGCCTTCTTCGAAGCAAACATGGACCTTTGCTCCGAAAATCCGCCGTTCGACCTTTACAACAACTACTGGCCCATCCGCACCTTCAACTGGAACCAGCCCCCTGCAAGGTTCTTTGCTGGCGATGCCGATTCCCACCAGGGCGCAGCCATCGACTCCATCGTGTCTTCGGGCTGTATCATTGGCGGAGGTACCGTCGTCAAGAGCATCCTCTCCCCCGGCGTATCTATTCAAAAGGACGCCCTGGTCGAAGAATCCATCCTTTTCCCGAACGTGACGATTGGCCCAGGTGCCAAGGTGCGTCGCGCCATCATCGAAAAGGGCCTGCATATTCCGGCCGGTTTCCAGATTGGCTACGACTTGGAACGCGACAAGAAGCTGTTCCACGTAACAGAATCTGGTATCGTCGTCCTCGCCAAGGACACGATTATCAAGGCATAACAGTTATTGTTTAAATTATTCCGGTAGATCCAAAACCGCCACGGTCCTTGTCCTCAAGGGCCGTTTCTATAAATGCGATCTTGGGTTGAATTTCCATAATGCGGAACTGCGCAATGCGGCTCCCCTTTTCGATGGTTACATCGCGGGTGGCATACACAGGCATTTTCCACCAGTCGTTCGCACCACAGTAGCTCGAATCCACCACGCCAACCGAATTTGCCTGCAAAATGCCAAAATTCTTGAACGTGGAACTGCGCGGAGCTATATGCGCCTCGTAGCCCTCAGGCAACTTCATTGCGACCCCCAGATGAATGAGCTTAAACTCACCCGCCTTGAGAGTCACAGTCTCTGCAGCGGCAAGATCAATCCAGTCGGATTTACCACCGATGTAAGTAAGTTTCGGGATTGATTCGTCAAGGTATTGAATTTTAATCGTCTGAGAAGTCATGGCGTAAATATAATTAGCAAAATTCAACTATTGATATCTTTGCAGACAATCGTTAATTTTTTCTTCTTCCGTTTTATTCAACGGTTCAGTTTTTGACTGATTACCGATATTATTCGGATCCGTCGTTGACTGGTTACCTGTAGGATCTGGTGTTTGAGCGGAAGGTTCTGTCGACGGAGATGCGTCTTCCAAAGTAGCCAATTGCGAAAGCGAGCTACGAATACGCAGGTTTGAGCCATCAGACTGACGGTCCGCATAGAAGAAATGGATATAATGCCAAGACTGATCACGCCATGTACCATCGATATCAAGCTTTGTACTGCACGAATCTAGGAGTGGATTATTTTTATAACAGCCGTGACCTTTGGACGCAAGATAATCCATATCCACCTTGCCGGTTGCAGCAAGGTGCGTGCCGCCCAAATCCATTGCCAAAACGCCATCTACAAAGACCCACATATCGTCATCACCCACAAACTCAAATATTTCACCCGCGCCTTTCTGATACTTAAAGGCGGCATACCCCATCACCGTAAAGCCGAAGTTTCGCAAATGATATAAACCTATAGGAGATGACATGGCTGCAGTAACTGCAGCATTTCCATCCTTCGGTCCACCATAAAGTTTCCAAGAATTACAAAGTTCTGCCGTTGAGAACCCCAAAAAATCAGTCTGAGTAGCAGCCCATTGATAGTCATAAGGAGGACAGAAAATAGAAAGGCTTTGCGGGCCAAACTGATTCGGCATATTTGGATTTTGAGACATCCAGTTAAACGACGCATCAACAGAATCTAGCGGGAAGAAACCACCATTGTTCCAATTTTTATCAAATTCATAGAAATTTGGAGCCGACGGATCTTGAGTAAGGTATAAGACCGAATTAGAACGTTTATTCACACCTTCTACATCAGAAAACCATTGTTCAAAATAGACATTATCACAAGCATTACGCGCCCGTGTAATAAGAGGATTACGCAAATCAAGCGCACCAGTCACAGAATTAACAGAAAACAACAACGTCTGTCCCACCATACCAGGCGTTACATAAACAATCTGAGACCACTGATGATTTTTGCATATCTTATTACAAGTTTTACGAGAATCGTCCATGTTTGTAGACCATGTGTTAAAGGCATCAGTACAAAGGTCATTAACCAAGCCTCGCATACTATGAAGTCCAAGCGGATTCAGTTTGGGATCATAAGCACAATCGGAAAATTCACCATACCAGGCATAACCACTCGGATCATATACATTCTTCACATAATCCGGCATTGTAGACGTCGCTCCATAAGCGGTCATAATATCATGTGGATAACCATTCGCGCCAATAGCTATGCCATACATCGGCGTTTGCGTGCTTCCGCATCCAAAAGTCATATAATCACTACGGCGGCTCACCCATTCAGCATTAGATACATAAGAAGGCAGCCAAGAATCAGGAAAACTACCCGTTCTTTTATTCGTTAAACTGTTATAAGCTTCTTCCTGAAAGTTCTCAAAATCCGGATGATAAACTTCGAAGTCACGAACAACAATATCAAAACCTTTCTGATTCTCCGCCATCGTTTTTGACAAAGCGGAACTTTTCGAACTTTTCAAGTTCGAAGCCTCTTCATCACATTTTTGGAGGGCTATCTCATATTTATCTTCTATTTTCCCAGCATAATCTGTGCAGGCGACCACATAGAGCGCGAGTAAACACATCATCCAGTATTTCATATTGCACACCTAAAATACAAAGCTCAAACCAAGTCCTATACCACCCGCAATAGCAACTCCAATGCCAACCGCTCGTAAAGTCTGTGCGGTTTGAGCCTTATCGCGATTACTTTCATATTCGGCCTTATTAGAAAAGCCTTTATCAAATGCCGTTTTAGCCTGATTGTTTGCAACAATCGCAAGAACCGTTCCAGCCGCGATAACCGCAGTACTTATACCAATACGAAGCCAAGGTATTTTCACTGTAGATTGTGATGATTGACTTGTCTGAGAATGATTCTCGTTCCACCCGCTAAATTCATCCTCTATCTTGTTGGCAGCAACTCCTTTAGGATTATTCTTTAAGGTATAAGTATACTGCACCAGTTCATTTAATTTTAACGCAACATCAACCGGTTCATTTTTTTCTCCCTCAACTAAGGTAACTTTTGAACATAAGGGAACTTTTTTCAAGAACGGTGTATTTCCCGCATAAGTTCCATCAATATACACCGGAAGAGTTTGTCCCTTTCCTTCAAATTCGGCTTTAAGATCTAAATCGCCATAACCACGAACAAGAGCCTGATCATAAACAAATTCAGTATTTTCAACGATTTCTGTCGAAAATTCAGCAGGTTCATAGCACTGATGCGTTAGCAGAACATTATAGTAACCCGGCTGAAGATCAATTTCCGGCAAATTGATTTCGACACCATTCACAACAGCCTTTAAGAATTTCGCACCCGGCAAAGACGAATCCAGAGACGGAACAATCTTTAATTTACCTGTTCCCGGAGCAAACGTAACTTCTGATTGAGCAGAATCAATAGACTGTGGTTCGGAGGTTGTTACATCAATAACCTCTGGTTCTGACTTTACCGTATCAACAGGCAATGATTCAGACTGCACTGTTTCTGGTAGCGATTCGGTCTGTACCGACACAGGATTATTTTCTTTGACAGGTACAACAGGATCGTCATTATCCCACGATACCGTTTCTTGCACATCAAAGTCTTCTGCATAAGTATTGGCGGACCACACCATGAGTCCCAACAAGCAAAGGAATATTTTACGCATAAAAACGATCTCCTTTAATGCAATTATAAATTAAATTCAATAACAGCGTCGATCTTTTCGTTCCAACAATTCGTACATTCACGAAGAACTTCGCGACCACATTCATAAACGCACAAGAAACACACTTCGTTCACGACTTCGTAATCAGAACCACCGTTAAACACGTTGGCGTTGCCGTATTCTTCGCGGTCTTTCCACAGATAGACTTTGCAGTTATACTTTTCGGATTCAGCCTTGCAGCAGGCGGCAAGAAGGTCTTCCGTGAGGTCGGCGGCATTCGTCGCAGCGCCCGCGGCTTCCGAAGTTTCGACACCAGCGGAGCCTTTCACCACCAAGGGCGACGCAAGGATTTCGGCAAGCGTTATGACACGCGTGCCGTCCTTAGCCAAAATTCGCCCAGCAATGTTGAATTCGACTTCCATGACTATTTTTCAGAAGACTCTGCCGTTTCGGCAGCCTTAGCGGCTTTGTCGGCGGCTTGTTCTAGGCGAGCAGGCTTTTTCGCGAGATTACGAATGAGGCCGAACAACGCCGAAAGTTCGTTGCGTGTCGGATGCAGACGCTGCAAGAGCGTATTGAGGAAGTTGTCGCGCCAAGACTGGTCGTGATACTGACCGGTCAAATAACGGTCCAGGAACTTCTTGAAGCTGTCAATCTGTTCGATGGTCGCCGGAGCCGTTTCGCAGGCACCTTTGCTCCCCCGCTTTGCACGGCCCTCACCATTCGCAAGTGCTCCGCTACGACAAAGTTCATACAGACCCACCGTAACAGCCTGCGCCAAGTTCAGGCTCATGAGTCCCGGCACCGGAATTTCGCACTGGTAGGTACAGGCGTTCACTTCTTCGGTTTCAAGCCCGCAAGATTCGCGACCGAACACCAGCGCAATGGTTCCATTTTCGGGCAACAATTCCGAAAGTCCAGGCATCATCGTGTGCTTGATGGCAGAACCATAAATGCGACGGCTAAACGCAACGGCACAAGCGCAATCGCCAATAGCATCTTCAAACTTGTGCACGATAGTCGCCTTATCCAGGACATCGTGGCTGTTCGGGGCCGTATGGTAAGAATTTTCGATAACTTTATTACGCTTAGGGTAAACGATGTAAAGTTCGTCGAGGGCATAGCAATGCATGGCGCGGGCCACAAACCCCACATTGTGCGGATGTTCCGGTTCAACAAGTACAACTCTGAATTTGCGCATATTTAAACTTTCCATTTAAAACCGCGACCGCGGATTTCATTTTCAATTGTTTCGCCGGCTTGAATTTCGGCACCGGCATAAATGACAGAATGCTTGAGGGTAACATCTGCAGGCAGTACCACGCCGGGTTCGACAACAGCTTCGTCCGAACCACGGCCCAACTCCTTCAAGCGAGCCTCCACCGCCGACATCAAGCCTTCGGGCGAACCCATGTCAATCCAAGTCGCATGGAGCTGTGTCATGTCGACATAGGGAGCACGCCCCGCAGCAATCTCTTGTTTCCAAAATTCACGGATATCGAATTCCCCGTCGCGAATGCGGGAAAGCGCCTCGTCGCTGTACCACGAAACGCCCGAGAACGTAGCCGCAGCCCCATCCTCACTCCCAAAACGACCGACAATTCCCGCCAGACGCCCCTCTGCATTCACGCGGAACGTATTCACCTTCGGAAAGTCGACCGCCAAGAGGCCAACCTGTGGGCCGTTTTCTTTGAGAGAAAGCTGTTTGACGTTGCTCACAAATTTTTTCAAGTCAAAGTTACAATAGGCGTCCCCGTTCATCACCAGAAGCCCACCGCGATACCCCTCGGCATAAATGCGACGGAGCGGACCAGCCGTTCCGAGAATTTCTGGTTCTACCCAGACCTGCTCGAAACCGAGTTTTTTGCCTGCCTCGACCACCTGTTCTGCAAGGTAATGGGCATTCGCATGTAAACGAATATTACCAATGGTACGGGCCTTTTGAGCCTGCAAGTCCAAAATCGAGGCGTCAACCACGGGAACAAGCGGCTTAGGCATATCGTTTGTAAGCGGACGCAGGCGTGTTCCAAGCCCTGCCGCCAAAATCAGCACATTCAAGGGAACGTTTTCCATCACCCTAAATTTAGAAAAAAGCCTCAATTGGCCTGAACCATTCGCATTTTATTTCCTGTTTGTAGCCCCAAAGCGCCAAGTTTACTAATTTATTCAACATGAAGAAACGTTACATCGCCCTTATCGTTCTTGCGGTACTGATCGTGATTGTCATTGCCGCTCTCAAAGTCGCCCCCGGAATCGCAAAAAACTATGTGGTCGCCCACTCCGAAGAGCTTATCGGCCGCAAAATTAAAATCGAAAACGTCGCATTCAGCCCGTTCAGCTTTACCGTAACGGTAGATGACTTCGCCATCTACGAAAGCGACGGCACCACCCCATTCGTGGCCTTTGAAAAATTCCGCATCAACGTGAACCCCACTCGCCTCGTTGCAAAAGAAATCAGCGTGAGCGAAATCTACCTAAAAGGGCTCTACACGCGTGTCACTCAAAGGGGCGACCGATTCAACTTTAGCGACATTCTAGAGAAATTTACGGCTGCAAGCACAGACTCCGCCGCCACCGAAACCAAGACTGATTCCACCGCTGCCGACACAGCCCAGGCCCTGAACCTTGACCCCAGCGAAGCCCTTGGCGGATTCAGCGTAGCCGTCGAAAACATTTCCCTCGAAAAAGGCAACATCATTTACGAAGACCTCAAGGTCGGTTCCAAGATTCATCTGCAGGACTTCTCTGTTGCCATTCCGGCCGTTTACTTTAGCAACAAAAACACCGACATCGGCGTAAACTTCAAGTTCGCGAACGGTGGCGACCTGGGCGTTCAGGTTCAATTCAACATGAAGACGCAAGACTTTGGCGTGAACGTGACACTCAACAAGCTCGCACTTGCCGTCGGCAAGCCCTACCTCAAGGATTTTATCAACTATAAGGATTTTGAAGGTTCTCTCGGAGCAAACCTTAAAATTGCGGGCAACGTAAACGACGTTCTTTCTTCGAACGTGAGCGGCATCGTTTCGGTCGACGACATTAAGCTCACCGAAACCAGCGGCAAGGCCCTCGGCGTATCGCATGTGGGCGTCGGAATTGCCAAGGCAAACCTGAACCAAATGGACTTCCGCATAGATTCTGTTATCGTAGACGGCGCTTTTGCCCACATCGACCTTTTCAAGAACGGTTCCACCAACATCGACGTATTGCTTGAACCGCTGATGAAGCCCGCCAAAAAGGCCCCAGCTGATTCTACCGAAAAAGAAGAAGCCAAGACCGCCGAAAAGCAAAAGCCGCTCAAGGCCGTCATCGACAAATTGCAGGTCGTCAACACAAACGTGACCGCCACGGACCATACCCCCAAGCAGCCGTTTAACTACAAGGTGAGCGCCATCGCCGTAAACGGAAGCAACATCAACTTCAATACACCCTGCACCATTAATGTGTCTGCAGCATTCCCCGAAGGAGGCGCACTCACCCTCAAGTACAAGGGAGCTCTTTCTGACATCAGCACCATGGATGCATATATCAGCGTAAAGAATCTCGCCCTCAAGCATTTCTCGCCTTACAGCCACCATTACACTGGCTACCCCATTAGCTCGGGAACCATGGCTTTTGCCAGCGAAAACAAGATGAGCGGCTGGAACATCGAAAGTAAGAACACCATCGACATTTACAACATTGATGTCGGCGACAAGGACGGAAACACCGACCCGGAATACATGGTTCCCATGAAGGTCGGGCTATACATTCTTAAGGACAAGGACGACAAGATTCAGTTCGACGTTCCCGTGAAAGGCAATGTAAAGGATCCTGAATTCTCTTACCTGAAAATCGTATGGCAGACGGTGATGAACCTGTTGATTAAGGTCGCCCTCTCCCCGTTCAAGGTTGTGGGCAACGTGGCCGCCACAGGTGCAGGCGTAGTCGGAATTGACCTCGGCAAGAATGACGAAATCTTTATCGACCCGCTCGCAGGCTCATTGACCAGCGAACAGTACGCCAAGGCACAGAAAATGGTCGAAGTCCTCGCCAAGGACAAGAATCTCAAGATGAACTTTGTGCAGAACTTCAACATGAAAAAGACTGTTGAAGCCTACAAGACACACAAGCTAAAGACAGACTTCTACAAGGCTACGCAGAACAAGACTTCCCTCAACGAAATCGACGAAAAGGCAATCGTCGCCATCGAAGACAAGGATAGCGCCTACGCCGCCTATGCAGCAGAACATGCCAAGGAACTTGATCGCAAAACTCTCGAAAAAGAAATCCTTGCCATGGCCGACGCCCGCAACCAAGAACTGCTTAAGGCCCTACAGCAGCAACCCGGCGTAACCAAGAAGAATGTCACCGTGACTACGGCCCCGCGCGGCGCACTTACCCAGCGCAAGGCCATGTATAAGGTGCAAGTCGATGTGCAGTAGACGACCGTGAGTCACAAACGGCTCATATCAATGAGCCGTAGTGGCGAGAGCGAGGCGACATCACATTCTTGATAGTGCGATAGAGCCGAGCGGTTTATATAGGGGAAAGCCTTCCCCTCACTACAAAAAGGACGAGCATTAAAGCTCGTCTTTTTTTCGTTACCCCTTCACCCTAAAGCCCTAGTTTAATCGCGAAGGAAACCTGTCAGCGGATCAGAAGCAGAAGCGCCGCGCGTAAGCACGCGACCAAGGCCAGCCAAATAAGCCTTGCGTCCCGCTTCAATCGCAAGTTTAAAGCTCTGGGCCATCATGGGCAAATCGCCGGCCGTAGCAAGGGCGGTATTCGCCATAATAGCGGCAGCCCCCATTTCCATGGCAGCGCATGCCTCCGAAGGTTTACCAATGCCTGCATCCACAATAATCGGGAGGTCGATTTCATCAATCAGAATCTGGATGAATTCGCGAGTCGAAAGGCCCTTGTTGGAACCAATCGGAGCAGCCAGCGGCATCACGGCTGCGGCCCCCGCATTCGCGAGGTCACGCGCCACGTTCAAATCCGGGTACATATACGGCATCACTACGAAACCTTCTTTTGCCAAGGTTTCAGTCGCCTTGATGGTTTCGTAGTTGTCGGGCAAAAGGTACTTGGTGTCGCGCATGATTTCGATTTTCACGAAATCGCCGCAGCCAAGTTCGCGGGAAAGTCGCGCGATGCGCACCGCCTCTTCGGCGTTGCGTGCGCCGGACGTATTCGGCAACAGCGTCACGCCCTTGGGAATATAGTCCAAAATATTCTCGTGTTCCTTGGTGTTCGCACGGCGCACGGCGAGAGTGACAATCTCTGCGCCAGCATCGCGCACGGCAGCCTCAATCAGTTTGAGAGAATACTTGCCTGAACCTAAAATAAAGCGGGAGTTGAATTCGTGACCACCAATAACGAGAGAATCTTTCTTGTCTTGCATATTGCCTTCTTTTTTACAAGGCAAAATATAGAATTTCTTAACGTTTTTCTAAAGCGGCAACGACTTTTACATCGGCAGGGAGCCAATTTACAGAAAGCATCTCTGTAGGAGCAAGCCAACAAGCGGCCTCATGTTCCAAAAGTTTCGGGGACATCCCTCCCGCTACGGTACAGAGATAGCAATGCATCGTCAAATGAAAGGTGGGATAATCGTGCTCTACCGTGCAAACAAAATCGCCTACAAGCACATCAATCGCAAGTTCTTCTTTTAATTCGCGGACCAAAGCCTGTTCTGGGGTTTCACCCGGCTCGATTTTTCCGCCAGGAAACTCCCAGCCACCTTTCTGTTCCCCATAGCCACGCTGAGTCGCGAAAACCTTTTCGCCGTCCTTAATAATGCCGGCTACAACCTCGATACTTTTCATGGACGTAAATGTAGAATCTGGCTCAAACTTTTTTCATGTCAATGTGACCTAGTCACAGAAAAACGCCTCTCCATTATGTAAAATATAGACAAGAACAAAAAAAAAGAGGTAAAACAATGACAGAACTGAACATCACTAAAGATAACTTCGAACAAGAGGTCCTCCACTCCGACAAGCCCGTCTTGATCGATTTTTGGGCCAACTGGTGCGGTCCTTGTAGAATGCTTTCTCCCGTCATCTCCGAAATCGCCGAAGAAAACAAGGACAAAGTGAAAGTCTGCAAGGTCAATGTCGACAACGAAAGCGAACTGGCTAGCATGTTCCGCGTCATGAGCATCCCTATGCTCGTGGTCATCAAGGACGGCAAAGTGGTAAATTCCGCTGTAGGCGTACGCCCCAAAGAACAAATCTTGAGAATGCTCTAGGAACTCCTTAAGTAAACCACGGCACCTTTTTTGTATATTACAAGAAAGGTGCTTTTTTATGAACGAGCCGATTAGTCAAATTCTCCCCAAGCTCCCATTCTGGGCAAACCTTTCGACAGACGAAAAGGCGATTCTTTCACAACGAGCGCTGACAAAAAAATTTGCCAAAGGCCAGCTGGTAAGCAGCAACACATCATCGTGCCTCGGGATAGTCCTGATTCTAAGCGGAGAGATCCGCATAGGACTCACTTCGGACGAAGGCCGAGAAATCACGCTGTACCGAGCTCACGAAGGCGACATTTGCATATCGACAGCCTCGTGCGTCATCCGCCAACTGACATTCGACGCCGACGTCACCGCCGAAAAGGACACCTCAGTCTTAGTGATACCTTCTTCTGTCTGCGCACGGCTGATGGAAACGAACATCCACGTACGCGCCTTTGTTTTTGAAAAACAAACCGAGCGCTATTCTCAAACAGTCTGGGCGATACAGACAATGCTGTTCAAGCGTTTCGATCAGCGACTAGCCAGTTATCTTGTTTCGGCATATGATCGCACCGGCTGTGACGAAATTAAGAAAACCCAAGAAGAAATCGCCCGCGACGTGAATTCAGCCCGCGAAGTGGTCGCACGAATGCTCCGAGAATTTTCGGCAAAGGGACTCGTCAAAATCAAGCGCGGAGCCATCAAGCTCAGCGATATTGAAGCCCTTAGGAATATCAGATAAAAAAGTTCGGAGTTTTCACTCCGCCCCAATAATCAAGCGCACTACCGTCAGGGCCTGGTGGGCGGCACAAAGCATTACACGCGGGGCAATCAAGCCGATTCCGTCGTTCACATCGCTTTTGCCATCACCGCAAACATAAAAACGCTTGGTTACCTTGTGGGTCGTAATCAAATTTCCGCTGTCGTAGCCCGCCATGCCGGAAGCCGCGACCAGAAACTTTTCGGGCATATTTTCGAGCACCGTATTCACAAGCATCGCCTTCGCCTCGGCATTGTCAAAAGCCTCGCAAATCACGTCGGCCTTCGCCAGGAGCGGGACCGCATTCTCGGCAGTCACCTTTTTAAAGTGAGTTTCAAATTCCGTGTACGGGGCAATCTCTTTCAAGTTCGCAAGTAACGCCTCAGGCTTCGGCATTCCCACCTGGTTCGCCTTGTACTGCTGACGATGCAAGTTCGTCACATCGACGCAATCGAAATCAACCAGAATCAGTTTGCCGACTCCGGCCCGCGCCAAGGAAATCGCGATATTCGAACCGAGCCCGCCCAAACCGCAAACGGCAACCGTCGCCGCCTGCAACTTGCGTACGGCATCTGCACCTTGCCGATTTTCTAGTGCGGCAAGCATTTCTTCGCGAGAGGGGGCGCGCATCTGCGAAAGGTCGGCAATCATCACCCGCCGCCTACGAAATTCACAACCTCGACGACGTCGCCGTCGGCAAGCACCGTCTCGGCATACTTCGCCTTAGGCACAATTTCCTCGTTCCGTTCCACCGCGATGCGCACGGTATTGTAACCTGCTTCTGCAAGGTATTCAGCAACGGTCTTGCCCGCCGCATCGACACTCTGTCCATTTATCGTTAACATAGTATAAATATAGGAAATTAGAACATCACCCGGTACGGGATTTGCTTGTCGAAGCGACGACCTTTAAGATCGCGGAAACCTTTATCGTGGTTGCGCACGTCGCCCGCACGGAGGACCCGATTATCGCGACCATCGATCCGGCGGATTGCATCCGTCGAATCCTTCACGCCTTCGTCGAACTTGATATTGCCGAGGAGAGTTTCGCCGCCCAGGCCTTCCGCCGTCAGGTAGAAGTCCTGCACGCCCTTGAGTTCCGGCAAGTTAGAGCAGCGCACGTCAATCCACTTGCTCTCATCGCCCGCTGAGGGCAACTCGCATTTCGAAATCACGTCGCCCTTCTTGCTATCCTTGCGGATGTTCAGCGTACCGCCGGCTCCGTTCTTCACCTGCACAAGCACACCCGGGCCCACGATGGAATCCGTAATCACATTCTCGAAAATCGCGTAGCCGCCGTCCTTGATGGCGAACTCGTCCTTGTCCGTCAAACGCACGCGGATGCCGTTGTCGAAACCGTTCGCGGGAATCGTGTCGCGGATAATGCGCAAGAAGTCGAGGCGGTCGAGTTCTGCGTAATGCTTGCCCTTCGTAATCTCGATGAAGTTCGAACCGCGCTTGAGTTTCGTGGGAATGTACACCACCGACTTCTCGGGGAATGCGCTCCACGCGCCCGTCAGCGGCAGCGCCACTTCCTGGTTCTTGCCGTTGATGCTCACGAAGTGCGAACTTCCGTTCGCGCCGTCTTCGGTCCAGTTGTTGTCGTAGCGGTAGCGAATCAGGTACTCGCCCGCCTGCGAGATAATCATCGGCAGGCGAATCTTGCTGTCTTCATAATTGATGTAGGCGCAGAACTCGCCATTCGATGCATCGGAACTGCTAGAAATATCCACATGCGTCAAGGCTCCGTGTTCCGCCTCGGCACTCAGGTAACGCCCGAGGAACGGCTGCCCCAGTTCCGGCCAGCCGTCGTCAGTATAAACGATGTCGCGAACTTGTATGTAAGAATTTCCGCCGTCGTTCTTGTCGTAGTAATGGTTCACGAAGCGCTGGCGATTCACGTCTTGGAACGCCTCGCCGCCCGCAGGCCCATAGTAGCGTCCGTAACGGCTCAACAGAATCGTGCCGCCGCCATTCAAGAGCGCCTTGCCGCTGCGGTCCACATACCCGCCGTCAATGCGGTTGGAGCGCCCGACCGTCGTCTTGTAAGAATTGTTCTCGAGGTCTGCGCCCTTCTTGCAGCAGTTATCCCACGCCGTAAACAGGTAGTAGTAGCCGTCGTGCTCGATAAGGCTTGCGCCCTCGATACCCGAGCCGCCGCGGTTCGCGATGTTGATCATCTTCGCGCCGTCTTTCACCTTGCCTGTTTCTTCGTCCAGTTCCAGAATGTGGATGCCCGTGCCCCACGAACCGAACGCCATCCAAACCTTGCCATCGTTGTCCTTGAGCACCGCCGCGTCAATCGCGTTGTAGGCGTCACTCTTGACTGTGTGAATCACCTCGCCCATGTCCGTCCAGCCGTAGCCGGGTTTTGTCGGGTCGATTTCCTTGCTCGCCATGAACCCCATGCCCGACGAGCGGATACCCATCTCGGAGCCGCAATAGTACATGCGGTATTCCCCGCCGATGTAATGAATGTCCGGCGCCCAGATGTCAATCATGTTCGGCGCGTACTTGTAAAGCCACTTCGAAAATTCCGGCATGGCGGGCTCGCCGTTCTTCCAGTTCAGCGCATCCTCGGAAAACTGCATGAGCATGTGGTTGTCCGTCGTCGCAAGCGCATAGCCGTCCTCGTAACGGATAATGTCCGGGTCATGCCCTGCCCAACGCGTCTCCTTCGCGTACCAATCGGCCGCAAAAGCCGAACAAACTAAAGTAAGTATTGCCGCAGTCGTTACGACAGAAGCCTTGCCAATCCCGAATTTCATTTTTCCTCGCTTTACCCACACACCACAAACCAAAAATACACTAAAAAGTTTCACCTTGCAAGCAAACATTTTCTAGCAGAACTAGAACATCACTCGGTACGGGATCTGCTTGTCGAAACTACGGCCCTTCAGGTCGCGGTAGGCCTTGCGGGCGGGCACCATCGTATTGTCAGGGCGGACTGCGCGCGGGCCAATCGCGGTCGTTCCGCTACTGGAACTTTCCGGCGCAACTTCGCTGGAGCTGGAAATCGGGTCGCCACACGGTTCCTGATTGCAGACAATCTGCATCGGCTCAAAGATGAGGTTCCCAAGAATCGCCTCGCCGGAAATTCCCGATGCCGTCAGGTACAGGTCCTTGATGCCGCGCAGACCCATATCACCCGAGCATTTCGCCACAGACCAGCCGCCACCAACGAGAGAACTATTTGACAGGTCGCATGTGAAGAGCGCCGTCCCGTCCTTCTTGCCATCGCGAATCACGATCTTACCCGAATAAGCGTTTTTCACCTGAAGGAAAACGTCGCCGATATCCTTGAGCGAATCAAGCACCACGTTCTCGAAAATCGCGTAGCCGCCGTCCTTGATGGCGAACTCATCATCCTTCGTGAGGCGCACGCGGATGCCGTTGTCAAAGCCGTTCGCCGGGATCGTATCGCGGATAATGCGCAAGAAGTCAATGCGGTCAAGTTCCGCAAAATTGCCGTTCGGCAAAGGTTCAAGTTCGATGAAGTTGCCGCCGCGCTTGAGCGTCGCAGGAACCATCACGACAGACTTTTCGGGGAACGTGCCCCAGGAACCCGTCGGCGGGAGCGTTACCGTCTGTGACTTGCCATTCACCGTCACCTTGTGCTCCGCGGCAGCATCGCCACCATTGGCGTAGCGGTAACGCAGCAGGTAGTTACCTGCCTGCATGATGTTCATCGGCAGGCGAATCTTAGAGCCCGCGGTATTTACGTAGGCAAGGTATTCCCCATTCGAGGCCGTATTGCTCCGCGTAATCGCGAGGTCGCCCGACACCGCACGCGTGAGCGCACCATGCTCGACTTCGGCACTCAAATAACGCCCGAGGAAGGGCTGTCCCATCTCAACCCAGTTATCCTCGGTAAAAACGACATCACGAATGTGGATATGGTTGTACTTATCGCCATTCAAATCGTAATAATGGTGCACAAAGCGTACGCGGTTCAAGTCATGGAAGGCCTCACCGCCACCCGGACCCACATAGCGTCCGTAACGTTCCAAGAGAATCGTGCCGCCGCCATTTGCCATATCGTAACCCGCACGGTCCTTGTACGGACCCGTTACTTTATCAGCGCGGCCGTAAGCCGTCTTGTAGGTGGTCTGCTCGATGTTCGCGCCCTGCTGGCAGCACTTGTCCCACGCTGTGAACAAGAAGTACTGTCCGTTATGCTCAATGAGGCTCGGTCCCTCTTCCGCGCCCTCGCTAGCCTTGCTCGTACGACGCGCAATGTTGTAGACGGTCTTGTCATCACTCGCCTGGTAGCCCGTAGTCGCATCCAACTTGATCAGCTGAATGCCAAGCCCGAACGAACCGAATGCCATCCAGTAATTTCCCTCAGTATCACGCACCACATCAGCATCAATCGCGTTGTACTTGTCCGAAGTCGTCGTGTGGAAAACGTGACCGTGATCCTTCCAGCCATACCCATCACTCCCAGGAACAATCGAGGTCGTTGCCGTATAGCCGATGGCAGACGAACGCTTGCCAAAAACGGATACACAATAATAAGCACGGAATTCACCGTTCATGTAATACAAATCGGGCGCCCAAATTCCCTCGGTACCCGGCGCATAAGTATAGGCCCACTGCGGAATGGCACTCACTGTCGACTTATGGTCGCGCCAAGTGTAGGCATCTTCCGATGTCCACAGCTGCAGATTGTTGTTGGTGCTCATGAGGGCGTAGCCGTCCTCGAATCGCACCATGCTCGGGTCGTGACCCAGCTGTAAATTGTCCTTCGCGTACCAATCGGCCGCGAAGGTTGCGGTGGTCCCCAACGCCATCGCAAAACTAAACACACCACGTAATCCCATACACATATAATACTCCCTGACGGTATACTCCCAATATACCTTTTATTTTGGCAAAAGTCAACACAATCTTTTATTAAAAGTCCACACTTTAATAAATTTCAACACGTTTTAGCAATTTTTTATTATCAAAATAAAATAAAAAGTCCACATTTTGACATATAATCGCAAAAAATGTTCAAAAAACGCCCCCTGACGTAAATCATTTGTCTAGAATTATTATATTCAAACTATGAAAAAGATTGCAATTATTTCTTTATGCTGCACAGCCCTGTTCACCGCATGCAGCGACGATTCCTCCACAAGCGTCAAGCTATCCATTGACACGTCGGACATTTTCGTCCAAAAATATGATGACCTGCCCGTCTGCTCCGACACCCGAGAGGGATCTTTCGCTTTCGTTAAAGACGAAAAACAAGCTTACACTTGCCACAATAAGGTATGGACACTCGAAGCCCTGACCTCATCTTCGTCCTCCAAAATCAAAGATGATTCCTCTAGCAGCGAAGCCAGCACCAAGGAAACCTCTTCGTCCACAGCTAACGAGCCGTCCTCGTCCGAGACTAAAACCCAGTCCTCTAGCGCAGAAAGCTCTAGCAGCGCCGAATCAAGCTCTTCAGCAGAATCTTCGGCTTCCGAGGAATCCTCTTCTTCTGTCATAAACCGTGACATCAAGGTGGGCGCATACCAGTTTAATTTTAGCAGCTTAGATTTTTTAAATTTGAGCATCTATAATAACGAGAAACAACCTATCGACAGCCTAACACTCCGTTTATACGTAACAGCAAAACCCGAAGATATAGAAGCCACTCCTGGCGAAGGGAATGTTCCGGGCACATGCCCCCTGTTGGTGGATGAAGATATTTGCCAAATGATCGACAGCACAGGAATTTCTTCCGTCTGCCACCTTCCAGACGGAAAGAGCGCCGACGACCACCTACGCACCTACCTTAGACACTCCTACCCTATCAAAATAAGCAGTTCCTATAACGCCTCAACAGGAGAATACCTTTATTTTATTCCCATCCCTCTCGGAAGTATAGAGCTTCCCCCATCTTCTCGCCTGCGTATTGACATAGGCTTTACAAGCGGTATTTACCAGAACGGCGGCTGCGAAACATTGCGCACTCCGGCCAAAAAGAATCTTGTAACCGACGGAACTTCCACCGACTGGTCTTGGGCAGCCCACAAGCAAGATATTGATGGAGCCGACTACGACGGAATTCCCCTATGGGAAAAGGATCAGGGCGATACCGCAAAAGCCCCAATCAATCCTTACATTGCCATTTACAGGAAGGACGAACTTATCTCCGGTATTCTCCCGAAATACTAAGTTCGCACTCAGCCAAATAACTTAGCACTCCCTCGGCAGCAGCCGAGGGATTTTGTATTTAAGGCAATAAAAAAGGGCTCGGATATCAATCCAAGTCCTTATTTGAGAGATGGTTGCAAACTTACTTGAGGGAGATTCTCTGCATCAGGCTCTTGGATCCTTCGCGGATGCGCACCACATACAGACCGTCAGCAACCTTCAAGTCGACGGATCCCTTCACGTTCTTAGCACTGAATACCGGGCGACCCTGCATGTCAAACAATTCGACCTTGGCACCGGTTGCGCCAGCAATAAACAGAGTGCGGTCAGAAAGGTGCATCGAGAGGCCGCTTAACGACGGGATAGTCCTGATAGCATCCGTTGAATCTTTTGCGGTCGAGTCTTTAGCCGAGGAATCTTTGACTGTAGAATCAATCTTTGCCGTATCCTTGGGCGGTTCATACGTCTGGAGTCTCACCATAATACTGTCGAACGCCGGTTTTGGCTGCAAGTTATCATCGTAGATAAGCCCCTTTTGCCTATTCAGTCCACCAAGCCAGCTCCACTTATCGGACACGCCCCAAATCAAGTAGGTATCCACATTCGGTTCTTCAAGCACAATGTCCAGATACTGACGGAAGGTCTGTCCCTGGCGTTCAAGGTCGCTCTTGCTGACATTGATACCGCTCTTGAATCCAATATCAAGTTCAGTGATTTTCAACTTGACGTTAAGTTTTGCAAGTTCCTTGGCAAGGGAACGAAGACTGTCCGGCGAACCAATAAAGTGCTTGTCAGTAGTAGTGTCTTCCACATGCGTCTGGGAACCCACACAATGAATAGGAATACCGTTGGCAACCCAGCGCTTCACCTGTTCAAGAAGGAACCCAGCCTTGGCTTTCGGGTTAATGCCCTGTTCCAGGTTGTAGTCGTTGTAGCAGAGTTCCGCATCCGGGTCTACGGCGTGTGTCCACACAAAAGCGGAGTCGATAAATTCGGGACCGATACCTTGGTACCAGACAGAATAGGAACGCCATTGAGGTTCGTTGTTGCTAATGGCTTCGTTCACCACGTCCCATTCGGCGACCTGGCCTTTCCAATGCCCGACCACGTTCTCGATATGGTTCTTGAGCACTTTGAGCAGTTTCTGCTTGTCGTTTTTGTAGTTGTTCACCCAGTTCGGAACCTGGCTATGCCAAGCAAGAGCATGACCACGGACACGCATGCCGTTTTGCTGGGCATACTTGACCATTTTGTCGCCGTTATTGTAGTTGAATCGCCCTTCTTGTGGTTCGGTGGCGTCGAACTTCATCTCATTTTCAGCAACGACGATATTAAACTGCGTCTTATGAATTTGTTCGTAGTTTCCAGGAAGACCGCCATTGAACCACTGCGAGTTCAGAATAGCGCCGATGTAGATGTTGTTTTTATCTGCAAGTGACCTGAGGGTTTCATCAGCAGCAAAGGCGCTTGTGAGTCCCGTGCCGAGAAGGGTCGCGCACAAAGCGAAACCCGCAATGGAATGATTGCTCATCATTACTACTCCTTTTTCTTAACCTCCCACACGATCACTCATTTATAAAATAATCAAAAATACCGACAAACGATGTAAACAAAGCGAAACCAAAAGTTCCGTTTTTTGAAGGGCTGTTGGGCGGTAAACATACTGTTTGCCTTGACAGAGCTAAGGATTTATTTTCGAAATTTTATAAAAAAATACAGAAAGGTCTTGACAGAGTTGTCAAAAATAGTATATATTTGTGCAGTGAACGAATGTTTATCATTTTGTAAGGTTTTGTCATGATTGAACAGATTCGCGGCATTCTAATAGAGAAATCCCCCACATTCGTAGTGGTGGACGTCAACGGCATTGGTTACGGCGTGAATATTTCGGCGTACACGGCAGGAAAGCTGCCCGAAGTCGAGAACGAAGTGAAACTGTACACGAACCTAGTCGTACGCGAAGATTCTATGACTTTATTCGGATTCGCCGACAAAACCGAAAAAGACACATTCCTTATGCTTTTGGACGTAAACGGCGTCGGCCCGAAACTGGCCCAGCGGATTTTGAGCGGAAGCACGCCGGCAGACCTTTTGAACATGATTGCAAGCGACAACAAGAGCGCCCTCGGCAAAATCAAGGGACTCGGTAAAAAGACCTGCGAACAAATGGTGCTTACCCTCAGAGACAAGGCGGGAGCGATGCTGCAGGCTTTGGGCGATGTCGAGGGTTCGGGCATTACCGGAATGGGTGCGCTTACTGGCGCAAAGATGGAAGCAGTCCTCGCCCTGCATACCCTTGGTGTGAAGGACCCCGCCGCCGAAAAGGCCGTCGTAAAGGCAGCCGAAATTCTTGGCGATTCCGCAGACGCAGCGACACTGATTCCCGAGGCATTGAAGTATCTTTAATTTTAGAAAGCGACTACAACAATCTCTAGAAGAACTTGCATATGGACGACCAGCGGATTATTTCTCCAGAACGCCGAACGGGTGACGAAAGCGACGTGGAACGCACCCTCAGACCGCCTAGCCTACCCGAATTTACAGGCCAAAGCAACATCAAGGAAAGCCTTTCGATTGCCATCGAAGCCGCAAAGCACCGTGGCGACGCCCTGGACCATTGTCTTTTTTCGGGTCCACCAGGACTCGGCAAGACCACCCTCGCTGGGATTATCGCCAAAGAAATGGGCGTCAACATCCATATCACGAGTGGCCCCGTCCTCGAAAAGGCAAGTGATTTAGCCGGACTTTTAACAAGTTTGCAAGAAAACGATGTTTTGTTCATCGACGAAATTCACCGCCTAAACCGCGTTGTCGAAGAATACCTCTACCCCGCTATGGAAGATTTCAGACTCGACATCATGCTGGATTCGGGCCCTGCGGCCAGAAGCGTGAACCTGCCACTAAAGCATTTTACACTAGTGGGCGCTACAACGCGAAGCGGACAATTGACAGGTCCGCTACGCGACCGTTTTGGATTGCAGTACCGTCTAGAACTCTACGACGAAAACGACATCATGAAAATTCTGATGCGTAGCGCCAAAATCTTAAACGTCAAACTCGACGAAGACGCCGCAAGACTTTTGGGCGGACGTTGTCGAGGTACGCCGCGTATCGCAAACCGTGTTCTGCGCCGCTGCAGAGACGTTGCACAGGTCCGCGGAACGGGCGTTATCGACCTGATGTCGGCAAGCAAGACACTCGAAATGCTCGGAATAGACGGAGAAGGCCTCGACCTCATGGATAGGAAGATTCTTTCGCTGATTATCGACAAGTTTGGCGGTGGCCCCGTGGGGCTGGGCACCATCGGGGCCGCGCTCGGCGAGGAGCCCGACACCCTCGAAGAAGTCTATGAGCCGTACCTGATCCGCAAGGGCCTCCTCGCACGAACGCCGCGTGGCCGTACCGCCACGCGCACCGCCTACAAGATGTTGCACCGCGAAATTCCCGCTTCAAACACGAATATAAGCACGCAAGAAGAACTGCAACTGTAGTTTACGGGATGCTTTTGACGTCTACGACGTCCGTGGCATCGGCTCAAATGAGCGAAAGCAAGCTTTCGCTCATTGCTCGCCTTGCACACTTTTGCCGCATCGTCCCCAATTTGCTATCTTTGCGGCCATGAAAAATTTTTACGTTACTACCCCGATTTATTACGTGAATGACGCCCCGCATATTGGGCATTCTTACACCACGGTCTTGGCCGATATTCTTACCCGTTTCCACAAGATTCTGGGCTACCAGACCTTCTTCTTGACCGGTACCGACGAACACGGCCAGAAGGTGCAGCGCGCCGCCGACAAGCGCGGCGTGACTCCGCAGGAACACGTGGATGAATACTACCACCGTTTCGAAGACCTGTGGAAGAAGATGGGAATCGGTAACGACTTCTTTATCCGCACCACAATGCCCGAACACAAGGCTTTTGTGCAGGAATGCCTGCAGAAGCTCTGGGACAAGGGTGAAATCTACTCGAAGGAATACGAAGGTTGGTACTCTGTCGGCGAAGAACGCTTCTTCAGCGAAGACGAACTGGACGAAAACAAGTGCGACCCAATCAGCCACCGCCCGGTGGAATGGCTCAAGGAAAAGAACTACTTCTTCAAGATGGGTTCTTACCAGCAAAAGCTGATTGACTTCTTGGAAAGCCACAAGGACTGGATCGTGCCGGACTACCGTTGGAACGAAATCCGCGGGTTCCTGCGCCAGCCGCTGAACGACCTCTGCATCAGCCGCCCGAAGGCACGCCTTAGCTGGGGCATTCCGCTGCCGTTCGACACCGACTACGTGACCTACGTGTGGTTCGACGCTTTGCTCAACTACGTGAGCGCCTCCACCGCCTTCCACAAGACTTATGCCGACGGCACGCCGATTTGGCCCGCCACTTACCACCTGATCGGTAAGGACATTTTGACCACCCACAGCGTGTACTGGCCGACGATGCTCATGGCTCTCGACATTCCGCTTCCGCAGCACATCTTGGCCCACGGTTGGTGGCTCGTGAACGGCGGCGAAAAGATGAGCAAGTCCGCAGGCAACGTGGTGAACCCCATGGACTACATGGAAAAGTACGGCATCGACGCATTCCGTTACTTCCTCGCCCGCGAAATGGTCGTCGGTCAAGACGCCAACTTCACTCACGAAGCATTCGTGCGCCGTATCAACAGCGACCTCGCCAACGACCTCGGTAACGTGCTGAACCGCGTACACCGCCTGGTACTCACGAACTTCGAAGGCAAGCTCCCTGCCGCCACCGCCATTGGCGATGCAGAAAAGGAAGTTATCGATCTTGCAAACAAGGTGATTGCCGAAATCAAGGAAGGCCTACCGCAGGCTCGCCTCTCGCAGTCTATCGAAACCATCATGCAGCTCGTGCGTAGCATCAACCGCTACCTCGAAGTCAAGGCTCCGTGGAAACTCGCCAAGGACGAAACCAAGAAAGACGAACTCGCCACCGTTCTTTACGTATCTGCTGAAGCCGTGCGCCTCTCCCTCTGCTTGCTGTGGCCGGTGATTCCGGGCAAGTCCGAAGAAGGCCTCGCCATGATCGGTTCCAAGTTCCAGAGTGCCGACGACCTCGCTTGGGGTATCCTCAAGGGTGGCGAAGCATTCGGCGAAGGCAAGCCGCTCTTCCCGCGTATCGAAGAAGAAGTCAAGAAGCAGGAACCGCAGCAGAAGCCCAAGCAGAACAAGCCGCTGATGGCCGCCGACGTGCCCGCCGCTATGGACATGCGCGTCGCCCAGATTAAGGAAGTGGCCGACCATCCGGATGCTACAAGCCTCTACGTGCTCAAGGTGGACGCCGGCGAAGGCGAACTCCGCACCATTTGCAGCGGCCTCAAGAGCAGCTACAAGGCCGAAGAACTACAGGATCGTAAGATTCTCCTGTTCGCAAACCTGAAGCCGAGCGCACTGCGCGGCATCATGAGCCAGGGTATGCTCTTTGCAGGTGACCTCGACGCCGAAGCTCACACTTGCCGCCTCGTCTCTGTCCCTGAAGACGCTAAGCCCGGTGACCGCGCCCTCTTCAAGGGTGTCGCTCCGAGCGAACCGCGTGAACTCAAGGTGAAGGACTTCGAGAAGATTGCGCTCTCCGTGAAGGGTGGCGCCGTGTTCTGCGATGCCCTCGCTCTCGAAGTGAATGGCAAGCCGGTGACCTGCGACGTCGCCGACGGCAACGGGGTGCATTAAAGAACTTCGTTGAACTTACGACCGGGCAAAACTCAGTCGAAGCAAAAAGTTCCGAACAACGATTTGAAAAAACGGCTCGATTAATCGAGCCGTTTTACGTTTATAGATGATTAAATTTCTTGGGCGAATTCCGCCATTGTCTTGCGGACGGGGTGACGTGGAGAAGGTCCCCCTTCTTCAGGATCAGCGTAGCCAATATCTAGGAGACATGCCAACTTTAGGTTCGCAGGAAAATCGAAGGCCTTCTCAATTTCAGCAGCGTTAAAACCGCGTGCCCAAAGGGTCGCAAGTCCAAGGTCAGTCGCCTGCATCATCATAGATGTAGTCACAATGCTTGCATCCATCACGCCACTATTAAAATCGTCACCGTATTTTTCGGCTCTGTAGCATTTGTCTAAATCGTAGCAAACCATCAGTACCACCGGGGCATCGTAGGCCATTCGGGTAATACCGCGAATCTTGGCAAGCGATTCTTCGGACTTAAGGATTTTAACGACAATGGGCTGAGCGTTAATGGCCGTCGGAGAAATACGCCCCGCCTCTAAGACGGCTTGCAATTTTTCGGATGAAACAGATTCACCGTTATACTTACGGCAACTGTAACGGTTTTTGGCTAAATCTATGAAAGACATGGCGACCTCTTTGTTTTGAACAAATTAAAGAACATATAAGGCAAGGAAAGCAATCAACCCAATAAAGGGAATCGCGAACAAAGCTAAAAACCGAAAACAATAAAGAGCTACTTTAAGGTTCCAGCCCAATAAGCGAAACCGTCCACGGCGAGTTTTGCGAATCTCAGCCTGGCAATCAGGGCAAATATTGCCCACCTTATTGCGGTATCGGATAGCAAGGTTGCTCTCCATCGGCGACATTCCGACCTTATCGTTAAACGTTTTATTGCAAATAGAACATATGCATTGCATGTTTCGAAATATAATTATTGTCAATTCTATTTTTTTCTAAATTATGGGCCACTATGAGCATTTCTATCCCTCAGTTGCCCAAGGGCACACGCGATTTTTACCCGGAAGCCGAGCGCATCCAGAATTACATTTTTGACACCTGGCGTAGCACCGCCGAAAGTTTTGCCTACGAAGAATACGAAGGCCCGATGTTTGAACATCTGGAGCTTTATACAGGCAAGTCCGGCGAAGAAATCGTAAGCCAGCTTTACAATTTTAAAGACAAGGGCGACCGCGAAATCGCACTCCGCCCCGAAATGACTCCGACGCTCGCCCGCCTCGTCATCCAGAAGGCCCGCGAACTCAAAAAGCCTTTCAAATGGTTCAGCATGCCGCGTCTTTTCCGTTACGAAAAGGCACAGAAGGGCCGCCTTCGCGAATTCTTCCAGCTGAACATGGACATCATCGGTACCGAAAGCATTTACGCCGAAGCCGACCTGATGGCAGCCATCGCCACGATGCTCCGCAAGTTCGGCCTCAAGGACGGCGAATTTGCGATTGGCGTTTCTAGCCGCAAGCTCTTGGCCACCTACCTCGAAGAAATCAGCGCCCCGAATCCGGCGCTAGTGTACCCGGTGCTTGACCGCCGCCTGAAAATCGGCCCCGAAGCATTTGCCAAGGCACTAGCCGATGCAGGCCTCAGTGAAGACCAGGTGAAAAAGCTCGACGACTTCATGAGCTGCAAGTCCATCGAAGAAGTCAAGACCAAGGTGCATAGCGAAAACGCAACCGCCGCCCTCCAAGAAATCGAGGACCTGTTCGCGACCCTTACCGCCGCAGGTTACGGTGAATGCGTGAATCTTGACCTCTCTATCGTTCGCGGCCTCGCCTACTACACCGGCATCGTATTCGAAGTCTTTGACAAGGGTAAATCTATGCGCGCTATCGCTGGCGGTGGCCGTTACGACAGCCTCACCGAAAAGCTCGGTGGTGAACGTATCCCGGGCGTAGGCTTTGGCATGGGCGACGTAGTTCTCGCAGACCTCCTCGCCGAGCACAACCTGCTCCCGAGCCCCAAGCAAAGCGTAGACTTCTACATTGCCAGTTTCACTAACGACATGAAGAAGGTGTTCGAAACAGCCCAAACATTCCGCAGCGCAAGTACCGGCAAGTCGTTCTCGGTCGCTCACCCGCTCGCCGCCATGAAGATGGGCAAGCAGCTCGACCAGGCCAACTACCAGGGCGCTAAGATTGTCGTCTACGTGGACGGCTCCAAGGCTGCCGAAGGTGAATTCGAATACAAGGACATGCGCACCGGCGAAATGTTCGTCGGAAACGTAAACGCCATTGTCGAACGATTGAACACTGAGGTAAAGAAAGCCTAGTAATTTTATGATGTCTCCCCTAAAAGTTCTTCTTTCCATCATTAGCTTATTTGCCGTACTTGGCCTTGTCGCCATTATCTACCCCGATGGAGGCATCCATGTCGGCGAATACACGCTCCGCTACCCGAAGCTCACCGACATCTTCGAAAAACAAGTTGCAAGCGATTCGCTTTCTGATTCGACCGCAGCTGACCCCGAAGAAGCCATCCGAGAAATGATGGAAGCTACCAAGCGAAAGGAATTCGCCGCATTCAGCGATTCCCTCAAGTTTTACGAAGACTTTTTTAGAAAGGGCAAAACTAGATTCGATTTGCCAAACAACGACCCCACGTGGTTTGACCGATTCTTCTTACACCTAGAACTAGCATCTCTCGATTCGAATGTCGTTCACATCGTGCATTACGGAGATTCTCAGCTCGAAGAAGATCGTATTTCGGCAACGATCCGTCAAGACCTGCAAGACGAATTCGGCGGTGCTGGTCCTGGCATGATGCCCGCCATCATGACCGTTCCATCGCAAACCACTAGCCACTCCAGCAGCGGCGCACTTTCACGCTACATTCTGTTTGGACCCAAGGACGAAGAAGCCGACCACAACCGCTACGGCCCGCTCGCCCAGCTCGCCAAACTCGAGGGTGAAGCAGCAATCACCATTCAAAAGCGCAAGGAACGCAAGAGCGCCTTTAGCCACGTGGGCGGTTACAGCACGATTAAGTTGCTCACCAACAAGAACGCCCACATCAAGGCTAAGCTCAACGTTAACAGGACTCTCGTCGAAATCGTCGGTGAAGACGCCGAGGGCAATCCCAAAGAAAAACGTACCACTAAAGTGGTTGACGCTGGCGAGCCGACAATCGAAACATTCAACAAGCTCAAAGTCTACACCTGGAAACTCAAGGACACATCTTCGATTGCAAAGATGTACCTCTCCGGAAACGGCGAAATCTATGCGATTTCGGCCGATGGTGCTTTCGGTGTTGCCGTCGATAACGTCGCTATGAGAGGTTCCTCGGGCACAATTTTCCACCGCATCGATTCTGAACTTTTGGCAGAATCCTATAAGGCAATGAACGCACGATTGATCATCATGGAATACGGCGGCAACCTGGTTCCCAGCACAAGTTCCAGCAACATCGAGTGGACCAAGAAAATCATCACCCGTCAAATTCAAACCATTCAAAAAGCGAATCCCGACGCAGACATTTTATTCATAGGTCCCGCCGACATGGCCCGCCAGAAAGACGGCGAGTGGCAAACCTACGCTGCACTCAACATGACCATCAAGGCTCTCCGCGAAGTAGCTCTTGAGAACGGAGCCGCTTATTGGGACATGCATAGAGTCATGGGCGGAAATGGATCTATGATGAAATGGGTGAACAAGGAACCCGCCCTCGGATTCACCGATCACATTCACTTTACCAGACGTGGTGCGGCCTACATGGGAGATTTGTTCTGTGCGGCGCTCCGTATGCACTATGACTACTTCAAGTTCCGCGACCGTCATCACATCAGCGACGAAAAGCTGAAAGACATTCATAAGTGGAGCGAAGCTAATTCAGAAAGCAAAAAACAAAATTCGGAATCAAAGAAAAAGAATAAGGTCATTTCAAAAAGCGGTGCTAATACACCGACCAAAAAGCCTAACGAAAAATCTTTGAACAAGGCTGATTCAAAGAAAAATAAGGGAGCGAAAAAGAAATGAAACACGTACTCCTTCTTATTGCGCTACTAGCATTTTCTGTTTTTGCAAAAGACATGCAAACAGCTCCCGGTGCATACGCCATCGACCTTACCCGCTATGACTTTATCGATACAACGCTAAACGTTATCCAATACCCCAAGGGAAACGCCGCGTTTACGCCATTCTTCAACAAGATGGATACACTCGTTTTTGAAAACCGAGGCCAAGTTCGCATTTTGCACATAGGTGGATCACATCTGCAAGCCGACGTGATTTCGGGCCGTATCCGCGAACACTTTATCAAGGAATATCCTGGAGCCTCTGCCGGACGCGGATTTGTATTCCCCTACTCCGCCGCACGCACCAATACGCCCGCAAGCTATGCCAGCTCCTACAAGGGCATCTGGGATATGAACAAGAACGTGCAGCGCGAAATCAAGAAACCGCTCGGTCTTCTTGGAATCGCCGTTAGCACCTCAGATCCGCGTTCCGAAATCACCTTGCTCCTCGACAAGTACAATTCCGAACCGATCTGGGGCGAAACCAAGCTCCGCCTTTTCGGCTATAGCGACGCAGGCGATGTTGTTCCGGTTCTGCGCGTCGATTCAACCGACATTTACGGGACTCTTGACTCAGCCAGTCAAAGCTACGTATTCACAAGTCCGCGTCCCATCGATACCATCCAAATAGCATTCCGCTGGATAGACTCTCTTAAACAGGCTGAAATTGCACAATTTATTACGGACTCCCTGCTGCAAGATTCGATTGCCCGCGCCATCGAAGACTCCCTGAAAAAGGCTAAAGGCGACACGACGCCAATCAAAGTTCCAGAACCGGCCAAGATTCCGAACAACGTTGCACTCCCCGAAGTAGCCCGGGATTCCATGTTCCAAGGCGAATGCGATGTTCTAGACACCACATGCTTACTCCGCGAAGAAGCTAAAAATAAAGCCCGCAGCTGCGCTGAACGTTTAAACAAACCCACCGTTAACTATGCCGAAGGTGAACTGGATTCTACCAATTACGCCAACGAGCATTGCATTACCGATACCGTCGCTGTTCCCGATTCCGTCAAGAAAAATGCCCGTCCAAGATTCACCCTCACCGGCATCCTTACCGAATCCAACAACCCAGGCATTACCTACACCGGTGTAGGCATCAACGGAGCCAAAGTTCACGATTACTTCGAAGAAGTCTGCCCACTCCTAGAAAAGCAACTCGCCTACTACAAACCCGACCTCGTGATTTTCGCCATCGGTATCAACGACGCAAACGTCCAGCACTTTAACGATAAGCAATTTAAAGATGACTATGACAAGCTTATCGCCCGTATCAAGAACGTAAACCCGAACGTTGCGATTATCTTCGAGACCAACAACGACATGTACCGCAAAGTCAAGAAGAAACGCTACGTGCAGCACCCAAACGGAGACGTCGCCCGCAAGGCATTCTTCGCACTCGCCGACAAACATAAAGCAGGCGTGTGGGACAAGTTCAGCATCATGGGCGGCCTCGGGTCCATGGCCAAATGGGAAAAGGCGGACCTCGCCAAGGCAGACAAGGTTCACTTCAAACTTTCGGGCTACAACCTTCTCGGTGACCTGTTCTACAAGGCCATCATCCAGTCATACCAAGAGCATATAGCAAACTTGCCCGCCGAAAAAAGAAAGGAATAACCAGCACTTCGCTCAGGATGACACGTTATGCTTGACTATTTAATTCCCTATTTGACCAGAACATTCTCGTTTGACCCGAATAGTCCGCTGCTATTTACGCAGTTTTATTTCTGGGGATTTTTCGCCGTTGTCTTTGCGTTCCTCACCCTCGTCAAGAACCGCATCCTGCTCCGCAATGCATTTCTATTTGCGACCAGCATGTTCTTCTACTACAAGACGAGCGGCAGCTATGTGTGCATCCTGGTTTTCTGCGTCATCGCAAACTTCTTTATCGGCAACTGGATTGAAAAGGCAGAACAGCACTGGAAAAAGAAACTTTGGATGATCATTATCGTCATCATCGACCTACTTGTTCTTTGCTACTATAAATACTCTTATTTCTTCCTTGACGCACTCTATGATTTTACCGGCATAGAACTTCACGTCTACAATTTTTTCGCCGCCGCAAGCAACAAGATGTTCGGCACCCATTCGCTTGTCGACACCATCATTCTCCCCGTCGGCATCTCGTTCTTTACATTCCAGGCAATCAGTTACTGCATCGACATTTACCGAGGCAAAATTTCGGCCGTCAAGAACATTCTCGATTTCGGTTTCTACCTTACGTTCTTCCCGCAGCTAGTCGCAGGCCCGATTGTGCGTGCCGACAAGTTCGTTCCACAACTTTACCGCAAATATTTCTTGCCCCGCCGCACCTTCGGCATCGCCGTTTTCTGGATTCTAAACGGACTTGCCAAGAAGATTATTTTGAGCGACTACCTAGCCACCAATTTTGTGGACCGCGTTTTTGAGACTCCCCTACTGTTTACCGGTCTTGAAAACCTGATTGCTCTTTTCGCCTACTCATTGCAGGTTTACGCCGACTTCTCCGGTTACACCGATATCGCTATTGGCGTCGCCCTCCTCATGGGTTTCCGCCTGCCTCAAAACTTCAACAGTCCCTACAAGGCTCTCAGCCCCACCGAATTCTGGCGTCGTTGGCACATTTCGCTTTCGAGCTGGTGGCGCGACTACCTGTACATTCCCCTGGGCGGTAACCGTAACGCCACCCTCGGCACCTATTTCTGGATGGGATTCTTGAGCCTTGTCGCCATCCTCCTTTCGGGGAGCGTCTGGGTCGGCATCGCCCTCGGCCTATTCTTCCTCTACATTGCCATTTACGCTTATTTTAAGCCCGAGTCCCGCAAGTTCATTACCACCAATATGAACGCTATGTCTACGCAAATCGTAGGTGGTTGGTGGCACGGAGCCAGCTGGAACTTTATCATCTGGGGAGGCCTCAACGGTTTCGGCCAGGTATTCAACAAATTCTGGGTCAAACGGGGCATCACCTTCCGCGCCTCGGCCGCATTCCTGCTCTTTGCAGCAAGCGCCATTATTTTTAAAGAAACCCACACCGCCATTTTTGCAATTACAGCAGTCTATTTCGGAGTCCTATTCACGGGAATCTATGCGGTCATGATTTTCCGACTGTTCAGTGACAAATACATCCACGGACTTTACGTTGCTTGGAACGTCACACTGACCTTCGTGTTCATCACGTTTACGCGACTTTTCTTCCGCGCCGGTTCTAACCTTGACCCTGCCGAAGCAAACGAAGTTGCCTGGAACACCGCTAAGAACATGGTGCAGCAAATGGGCACCGCCTGGAAATGGGAAACGCTCGGCACCATCGCCTGGGAACACATCAACATCATCCTCGTATTTATCGCAGGCATGCTGATTCACTGGATTCCCAAAAAATTCAAGAGTCGCTACCGCATCATGTTTGCATCGCAGCCTGTCCCCCTGATGGTGATTTCGACCGCATTCATCATCTTTGTGATTTACCAATTCATGAGTGCAGACAGCTGCCCGTTCATCTACTTCCAATTCTAGGCATTCCTAAAACAGCGCAACGTAGCAAGTATAAAGGAAAATCCCCCGCATCGGCGAGGGATTTTTTGTGTTTAAGAGTTCTGGTGTACTTCGTCTTGTCGCGGACGATTCTTGTCCGCAGGGTGGCTCCGTTCTGGGAGCCGTCAATGCGCAGCGTTCTGAGCCTTGCGCTTTCTTTTGCGTCGTTTTTAGCCATAACGGCCTCCTTAGGGGGTAAATATAAATTATTTTTACGACATACAAAGGATTTTTATGAAAAAAGCATACAGCATTCTGTTTTCCGCCCTACTGATGGTCGCTTGTGGCGATGACACCTCTACATCTGCTTCGAATAATGGTATTTCATCAAACATTCAAGAAACGAACAACGAACCTGTCTCAAATTCCGGAGACGGCAAAATCATCATAAAGCAAATTCCGACTTTTGGAGAGTTAAATGGAAAGCCGTATTTTTATACAACGCAACCAAGATGCGTATACAAAGACGGCGTCTTAACCTTAATGGCAGACACCTCAGACAATGCGTACTTCTACACAATTGCCAACGACACACTTACTCTAAGCCATGTGGATTTAGACAAAGTCCTTGCAGGTACTTACGAAGAACCCAATGCATCGGAAACTTATTACGGACAAAATACAATCCTCGAAAGCGAATGGGAAAATCTTTGCTATTACAACCTAAACGGAGACTACACCAATTGCAGTCAAAGATATTCCTATATCATATCAAAGGACACCATTTATATAGCACAATCCATTCCCTTTGACAACGACTATGAGATATTTGATATTACCAGAACTGTCTCCCATACAGAACTAGGTCCTTACGACGAAATGAGCGACGCAGAACGTTCCGCAAAATATGCCGAAAACGGAATCACCATCGATTCATCTAGCGCCAAAATTTTGATAACGATAAAAGACAAAGGTTCCTTCTCCATCGACGATATGAAAATTTCCTATATCAACAGTGAAGATATTTCCGCACAAATCACTGTTTCGGCAGGCGAAAAAAAATGTTCTTACACTGCAACCTATAATCAAAATCCCATAAAAAATTGTTCCGAAGAATATCTTCCCTACCTAAAAATTGATTCCTACGACGGTTATGTTTATTCATACCTAAAAAGCAACCAAGAAGAATTCGACGCCTGCCTAGAGAGCTTACTTGATTGAGTTTTGATTTAGCGCAAAATATTCGCCATTACGATTTCAAACGCCTGCTACTTGCAGTTTCAGGCGGGTTAGATTCTATTTGTCTAGCGCATTATTTTATTTGCAATAAAGAGGCTTTGGGCATTGAATGGCTCGGGATTGCGCATGTACATCACGGGCTACGCGAAGGAACTGCCGACCGAGATGCCGCATTTGTTGAAGCATTCGCGAAAGCGCATAACATTCCATTTTTCTTGAAGAAACTGGACGGAGATGCGCTAAAAAAAGCCGAAGGTTCTCTCGAAGAAAACGCAAGGGATGCAAGGTACAAGGCGCTACAGATTGCCGCCGAAAATTGCGATGCCATCGTAACGGCGCATCATGCCGGAGACCAGGCAGAAACCATGTACATGCGACTCCGCCGAGGAACAACGCTGGCAGGGCTCCGCGGCATTCAAGAAGTACGAGACAACATTTATCGCCCTCTGCTAAACACGACACGAGCAGAACTTCTTGCATATGCCCGCGAAAATAACCTTGAGTGGTGCGAAGACGAAAGTAATTCTGACGTAAAATTTGCACGCAACAAGGTGCGCCATGTTTACCTTCCACAGCTCGCAAGAGAATACTGTGACGCTGCTACGCAATTGTGTCGGATTGCCTCGTTTGCCGACAAGGCGTATGCGAAGGTAATTGATAAATGCAACGAGTTATTCAACCCCATTGTGTCTCTTGAAAAGGAGATGTCCGCTGTCATCCCGGCCTTGTGCCAAGACGGGCAAGACATTTCCTCGATCAAATTGAACAAAAAGGCGCTCCGTAAGGTCCTGCTCGCGCATGTTAACACAGACTTGTCGGAAATGTTCCGTTTGTGGCTTTCTGAGCTTGGATTCCGCTTTCCGATTGGATTCTTTTACGACCCCAAGGAGCCGGCGCACATTAAAATTCCGCACCGAGCCTCCTACCGCAAGCGTTCTATCGTAAAAATCGGCTCAACCGTCTTAATTTGTGAATTTAAGGACGTTGCAGAGGCATCAAAATTTGTATTTTGCGGAATGAAAGAATAAAAGGATTTTATGAGTCAAGGAAAACCCACTCCCCCCTACCGTAGCAAGAACTTTATCATTTTGTTGGTGATGATTCTCCTGTTGTTCGTCATGTTCCCGCTTGCAGGGAAAGACGGCGAATCAGACATTACGCGCACCGAATTTTTAGCCATGATGGGTGATTCCACCAAGGTCATTACCGAACTTTCGCTCCAAAAGACTCCCGACGGCGTGATTATCGAAGGTAAGCGCGAAATGAGTGCCGAAGAAAAGGCCGAAGCGAAAAAGAACCAGAGCGCGCTCGCCCGCTTCACCAAATCAAGTGATAACGGAAATACGAAAGCATTCCGCAGCCACATGCTCGAAGTGAGCAACGACCAGATTACCGCCTGGGAAATGTACAAAGGCGTCAAGGTCAAGGTCATTCATGAATCTAGCACCTGGCTCGATACCATCGTGGCCTTCTTGCCCGCGATTCTCTTGATTGTATTCTTCTACCTGATGATGAACCGCCAGATGGGTGGCGGCGGCAAGGGACCGTTCAGCTTTGGCAAAAGCCAGGCAAAGCAGTTGAACGGCAAGCAGAAGACCACCTTTAATGATGTTGCCGGTTGCGACGAAGCCAAACAGGACTTGCAGGAACTCGTTGAATTTTTGAAGGACCCGAAAAAATTCGACGCCCTCGGCGGACGCATTCCGAAGGGAGCATTACTCGTCGGTCCTCCGGGTACCGGTAAGACGCTCCTCGCCCGCGCTGTTGCAGGCGAAGCAGGCGTGCCGTTCTTCAGCATGTCCGGTTCTGACTTTGTAGAAATGTTCGTGGGCGTGGGTGCTAGCCGCGTGCGCGACCTCTTTGAAACCGGCAAGAAGAACGCCCCGTGTATTCTGTTCATCGACGAAATCGACGCCGTAGGTCGCCAGCGTGGTGCAGGTCTCGGTGGCGGTCACGACGAACGCGAACAGACCTTGAACCAGTTGCTGGTGGAAATGGACGGCTTTACCGCCAACGAAGGCGTAATTTTGATTGCCGCGACCAACCGCCCCGACGTACTCGACAAGGCATTGCTGCGCCCCGGTCGCTTTGACCGTCAAATTGTGGTAGGACTCCCCGACCTCAAGGGCCGCGAAGAAATCTTGAAGGTTCACCTAAAAAAGCGCAAGGTGCCTCTCGCCGACGATGTAGATGTAAAGGCCGTCGCAAAGGGTACTCCTGGTCTTGCAGGTGCAGACCTCGAAAACTTGGTGAACGAAGCAGCCCTCCTTGCCGCACGCTTCAACAACAAGAAAGTCACGATGCTCGACTTTGAAGAAGCCCGCGACAAGCTCAGCATGGGTGCCGAGCGCCGCACGCTTCTGATGACCGACGAAGAAAAGCGCCACACGGCCTACCACGAAGCAGGCCACGCTTTGATGACGCTCTTGTGCAAGCATTCCGACCCGCTCCACAAGATTACGATTATTCCGCGCGGTCGCGCCCTCGGTGTCACCATGAGCCTGCCCGAACGCGACCAGGTAAGCTACAGCCGCGAATACGCCGAAGAACGCATCATGATCATGATGTCTGGCCGCCTTGCCGAACTCATTTTCTTCAACCACCAGAGCACGGGTGCCAGCAACGACATTCAGCGCGCTACCGAACTTGCCCGCAAGATGGTGACGGAATGGGGCTTCGACGACGAAATCGGTCCGGTCTGCTACAGCCGCACCGACGGCGAAGTGTTCCTCGGCCGTGAAATTAGCAAGCCGAAGGAAATGTCCGAAATGATGGCCGAAAAGATCGACAATGCGGTAAACAACCTCATCAAGCGTCTGGACCTGGCCGCCAAGAAACTCATCGAAGAAAACAAGGACAAGTTGATTGACCTCGCCGAAGCACTCTTCGAATTCGAAGTGCTTGACCGCGAAGAAATTGACCGCGTGATGGCCGGCGAAAAACTGACCGGTACCAAGAAGAGCCGCCAGTACAAGGCACTCGAAGAAATGGAAGAAAAGAAGAAGCGCGAAAATACGCCGCCGCCTGACCCGGGCAAACAGCCGCCGGTAGCCCCGGTGACCGACGCAGCCCCTGTCGCCGAAATCAAGCCCGCACCCGCCGCCGGTGGTTCGGCAGGCTCACCAACCGTTACGCCGTCAGTGAACGACGGCGATGCACAATCATCTACTGTAGAATCGCATCAGGATAATTCGTAATGTTCAAAGAAGTTCTGGATCATAGTCGCGCTCTCCCTTGGAAAATCGGCAACAAGGTTTTGCCCTGCAAAACCCCGCTGATTATGGGCATTGTGAATGTGACTCCGGACAGTTTTTTTGACGGCGGCAAGCACAACAAGCCTGACGCCGCCTACGAACACGCCTTGATGCTCTTGGATCAGGGCGCAGAAATTCTGGATATCGGTGGCGAAAGCAGCCGCCCGGGAAGCGCACCTGTCAGCCTACAAGAAGAACTGGACCGCGTATGCCCCGTGGTAGAACGCCTAGCCAAGCTCGCCAAGGAACGCGAATTCTACATCTCGGTCGATACGGTCAAGGCAAAAGTGGCCGAAGAAACCATGAGGCTTGGCGCGCACATCATCAACGATATAAGCGCCTGCGCCATGGACCCAAACATGCTCCAGACCGTCGCAGACACCAAGGCCGCCGTCGTGCTAAATCACATCCGCGGAAATTTCGGCACCATGCAGCAGGACTTCAAGCCATACACAAACGTGGTACAAGAAGTCCGCGAAGAGCTCCTGTCGCAGGTGAAAAAACTTTTAGACCTCGGCGTCGAGCGCGAAAAGATTTGCATTGATCCGGGCATCGGATTCGGAAAAACGGCACAAGATAATATCGACTTGATGAAATCGACCGAAGAATTCCTGAAAGACGGCTACCCCGTTCTCATCGGAACCTCTCGCAAGTCCTATATTGGTAAAATGCCCGGTCTCGAAACGAGCGACCGCTTGATTCCGACAGTAACTGCAGGAATTGTGGCCGTACTCGGAGGCGCAAGCTGCATTCGCGTGCACGACGTGAAAGAGGCCAAGGAATCGTTGCTGTATTTGGAGGCGTTAAGAAATGATTCTGTTTAAGCTATTCGGGATTATCGATGTGCGTCCGGCAGATATTCTGGACGTGCTCCTGATATCCATTATCATCTACTACATCTTCTTGCTGTTCCGCGGTACACGTGCCGCCCAGATGATTTTTGGCGGCCTGTTGCTGATTCTTGCCTGGATTATCGCGCAGTGGTGGGAACTCCACACCGTCGTGTGGCTTATCAGTAACCTTGCGACCCTCGGTATTATCGCACTCGTGATTCTTTTCCAGCCCGAAATTCGAAGCGCCCTCACCCGTATCGGTCAGGCAGCCAGTAAGCTCGATTTCCACAACCTGTTTTTCCATTCCAGCGGTCTCGACGAAATCACCAAGACCATCGCAAGCGCCTGCCAAGACCTGGCAAAGACACACACCGGTGCGCTGATTGTGCTTGAAAAGCGCGTAGGACTTCGTAACTACGCCGACACCGGTGAAATCCTGGATGCACGTATTAGCTCCAGACTTTTACGCGCCCTCTTCTTCCCGAATTCAGCATTGCATGACGGTGCCGTGATTATGAACAGCAAGAGGATTGTTGCAGCAGGCTGTATCTTGCCAATGCCCACGGGTAACGCCGAAAAAGAAGCTGGCTACGGCATGCGTCACCGCGCTGCTAAGGCTCTCGCCGCCGAATGCGACGCCCTCGTGATAGTCGTCTCCGAAGAAACAGGCTACATCTCTATTGCTTACCGCAACAGCCTGCGCCGTAATATCAGCGTCGGCGAACTTAAACAAGAAATCATCCGCCACTGGGGCGAACTCTTTAACGACGTGCGAGAAACCGCGAAAACAGAAATCGCAGAGGATAAGGCAAGCTAAATTTTATGGCAAACGAAAACGAAGATCAGTTGAAGAATAAACGCAAGAAAAAGAACATCACCATTCTCGTATTGATGTTCCTCTTGCTAGTGACCCTTTTTATTGTACAGTGCCACCTCGACCAAATTAGGCAAGAAGCCCTCGCCAAGGAAAAAGAAACTTTCCTCGAAATGCAACGTCGTCAGACACTCGACAGTCTCCGCGCTCTGGAGCAGGCCCGCGCCGACAGCATCCGCATGGCCGATTCGTTGGCAAAACTTAGCGCCGATAGTGTTCGTATCGCAGATAGCCTGCGAATTGCAGACAGTCTCCGAGTTGCCGACTCGCTCGCCGCCCTCAAGAACAATGTGAACCGCGACAGCATTCGCCACGTGCGCGATAGCCTGAACCACATCAAGGATAGCCTTGCTGCGATTGACAAGGCACGTGCCGATAGCCTGCAGCGCATCGCCGATTCGCTGGCCGTCATCGAAAAGGCAAAAGCCGATTCGCTCGAAAAGAAGCGTATCCAAGACAGCATCCGTGCTGCCGACCAGGTACCGCCCGTCGCCGAAATAGCACCGCCCGCAGGCCGCTACTACGATCCGATTAAGCTCAAGGTCAAGTGCGAAGAAATCAAGTGCAAGACATTCCTCTCTATTGGCGACACACTCCACGCGCAAGAAGCGGGCAAGGCTATCGAATACAACAAGACCGGCTCCGTTTTCTTCTACGCCGAAGACTCCGTGGGCAACCGCTCCGCCTGGGAAGAAGCTAAATACGACATGGCCAGCGACAACATCTGCGGCAAGAACGCCTACCCCGTTCCGCTCGGCGGCAAGACCGTTTGCGTAGACGCTTACGAATACCCGAACAAGGCTGACGAACTCCCCCGCGACATGGTGAGCCAGGAACAGGCTGCTAGTTTGTGCCAGCAAGAAGGCAAGCACCTTTGCAGCCTCGCCGAATGGCAGGCTGCCTGCAAGAGCAAGGACAACACACGCTACAGCTACGGCGATAGCTACAAACAGAACAAGTGCAACACCAACACCAAGGCAGCCAAACGCAGCGGCCGTAAAGAACAGTGCCGCAGCTGGTATGGCATGTACGACATGAACGGGAACCTTTGGGAATGGACTTCGACTACGAGCAAGGACCACCCGAACATGTACCTGGTCGCCGGCGGCGCCTGGAACACCAACAACGAAAGCAAGTGCACCGACAGCAAGTTCAGTTTCTATCCACAGAACCAGTATCCGAGCGTCGGATTCCGCTGCTGTAAGTAAATTCGGATTTCAGAATTCGGAGTTCGGAATTATTCCGTCATCTCCACATGCAGGTGCTCCATCTCCCCTTTCTCCCAGAGCACTCTAAAACGTTCGCCTAGTTTGTCCTGAATCATCTCGACAATATCACGGCGTTTATTCATGGGGACATCATTGATTCTAAAATCCATGGCCGCATTTTTGTAATGCTTTGAATTCGGCATATGGTAGGGGTAATCATTGCCGCTTGTAATCACAGGAACATAATCGTCCCCTAAAACCACATGAAAGCAATGAACTATTTCAATCCCAGCGGTATCCATCGCCGGGAGCAGGCTTTCTAGATAAACGCCCGGCTTTTGTCGCGTACGTTTAAGGAGCAATCGATGAACTTCACGCTGGTTAAAAGGCTTTAGATTCAAATGACGCATATACTCTTCGGCAGACCAAGTATCCTCAACTTCCTTAGGTTCATAATGAGGAATCGGGCGGTCATTCGCCTTTATAAGCATATAGACGCCAATTAGGGCCGCAATCGCAAGTACGGGAGCCAGTAAATACAAATGTTTAACAAAAAATTGCATTTTATCGAACACAAAAATACTATTTTAAGGGCATGAAGAAAGCTATCCTTATTTCTGCGACTCTCGTTTCCTCTATGTTCCTTTTCGGCTGCGGCGACAACGCCAGCTATACTGGTTGCTGGAAGGGCGAATCCAATATGATTTTTGAAGTCCTGAGCGAAAACAATCAGGATTTTACCATCCGTAACGTAAACGGTGACCTGAGCGCCACTATCCAAGATGGCAAGCTTTGCGGCAAGAACACGCTCGACATGCCCTACTGCATGAGCGTCAAGGGCGACTCCGCCTACTATGAATTCGGCGGCATCACTACCGGTTACGCCCGAATCAGCAAAGAAGAATACGAAGACATCTTTGCAACGCAAAAAAAAGCGGCTATTGAACAATAGCCACTTTTCAAATTAACGGTCCCTAATAAGACTACACCATAGCGGCGCTGAAGTCGGCCTTGGTGCAGAGGGTTTCTTTACCTTCGGCATCAACAGTCAACAATTCGCCGCTGTATTTGTAGATACCGTGACGGGCCATGATGAGCTTAGCCTTCAAAACGATTTCGGCCTTCGGAATCACCGGAGCGCGGAAACGGCAGTTTTCGACACCCATAAAGGCAGGGCGCTTGCCCGTAGTTTCAGCTTCGCGACCGATCATGGTGAGGAGGGTGGCGGCCTGGGCCATAGATTCAATCTGAATCACGCCAGGGAGCACCGGATTGCCCGGGAAATGTCCCTTGAGGAATCCTTCTTCGCCGGTCAAGTGCCACTTGGCAACAATTTCCATGTTTTCGGCGTCGAGGCTCAAGATTTCATCGACAAAGGCAAACGGAGCCTTCTGTGGAAGAACGCTATGGACGACTTCGGCATCGTAGAGGATTCCGGCGACGTTAGACTTGGGTAAAGATTCCAGCATGGACATAGGGAATGATTTTCTCCATAATTTGCCGGTGGGACACGTGCCCACCGTTGGTGATTTCGATTCTGACCCTCGGAAGGGCCGGACAGATAAAACTCAGGTCTCCAATCAAATCTAGTATTTTATGCATCGCAGGCTCATTCGCGATGCGGAATTTAGGCGATATTGACGGAGTATTTTCGCGGCAACCACACGATTTTTCGACGCACAAACTATCATCGAGTAAAAGCCCGCAGGATTCATCGACACCTGCGAGGAGGCCCGCCGCACGGGCGCGCTCCAGTTCCACCTGATGGATAAAGGTGCGCGCCATGAAAATTTGGTACAAGTTTTCGGGCGAATAAATGGAGACGGAAGCTGCAGACTTGAGGTCATAACCATCACGGGCAGCATTGCGGTCAAGCACATATTCAACTTCGAAGGTCTCCGCAGGCGTGATGCGGACATGGCTGTAGATCGCCGCGTCGGGCCCCAAGTCCCACTCAGCATGCACGGGAGCATCGTAAAAAACAAGTTCTTCAGGCGCTCCGCAGAATTTTCGCATTTCGCAGAAAAACGGAATCGAGGAACCGTCCATCATCGGGACTTCGGGTTTTGCCGCATCAGAAAGTCGCACGTTAAAGCGACGGTGCGGCCACATCAAGAATACTGGTGCCAAATGCTCCGGCGACAAGAGTTCCAAGCCGGATTCACTCAACTTGTAGCCTGCGGTGCGCTTCGCAAAAAATTCAAGTTCTTCAAAACAATGACACGCATCGCTGCGGTAAAAAAGCTTCTCGCCCACGAACCACGCCACGAAGGGAACCTTCTGCGGATCCTTTTCTAGCGGCTCGACAGAAAGCGAGACTTCATCAAAGCTCAGACTACGCGATTTAAATTTACACACATTACTCATTACGGCTACAAAATAGAAAATAAACAAACGCGAATGTAGACTTAATGATACTAAAACGGCGGCCATTCGACCGCCTGACTAAATAGTATTCAAAAACAATTAGAGTTCGCGAATTTCCTTTTCGGGAAGCTTCGTAGCTTTTTTAATGATAGAAATATCAACACCCATATCGCGCATATTCTTCGCAATTTCGCGAGCCTTATTATACGCAATCCTCGCTTCGTCAAAATCTTTCATCAATTCGCAACGCATATATCTAGCACTAAAATTACACAATTTCACTTCATTTTGCAAGACCTTGAATACAGGGTCGACCGCAAATTCGCTAAAATCGGCTTCGCGGTTAAGCGTATCAATGGCACGGAGCCACTGTGCAATACGGCTATTGTCACCAGCAAACTTGTCTTTCTGTTTAAGGAACTTGTTCACCTCGATAAGTGTCACCGTCTGCCGTTCAAAGAAAACCCGCTGTTCCTGATTACGCAACTGCACCTTGTGACGGTAATTCGGGGACCCCTTGAATGCGTCGAAAAACTGGAAACTGACCACATGCAGATTTTCCAAACGCGTAAACCTACCAGCTTTTTCCATACCGCCCGTAAGGCGAGCCACATAAAGCACCAAGCGGTCATTAAAAAAGGAGTCATTGTTTTCGTGCTGCACATCAATAGAGATACGGTCACGCGGGACATTTTCGCCACGATCGTTAATTAACAGCAAGTCGGGTTCCACGCTACGATAACCCAGTTCACCGGGAACATACGGATTGACAAGTTTCGGATTCTCAATGCGATCCGAACCAACAAGGTTCAACGCTGCGTTGATTAGGTCCGTCGTGAGCATCAGGTTTTTCTCGCTTGCAAGAATCTTCTTAATGCATCCATCATTATAGAAATAGACATTTCGATGTTCGTATTCCTTGACGATTACGTCAATATCAAGTCCGTTGTCATCCGCATTTTTCAGTTTTCCCTGAAAAACGGCAAATTCTTCTCTGGTCATTTGCAACCTTTTAACGTTTCTCCGTGGGACATTCCGCGAAGAGATAGAGATTCTGTCCCCATCTTTATATATACACGGTTTTATAGGGGATTTTTATCCCTTTTTGCATGTAAAATTTTTCAGACAACTAAAAAAAATTGCTTTTCGACAGAAAGGATCGCGGGAATGACCTTACCACGAGCATTATGAATGTCTAATCCTTGACACAACGAACACTCACCCAATTTGATTTGGCAGGACCGGCCAGATACGCAGAATCAATATCATTGGATAAACTAAATGCATACGCAGAACCAAAACCCCCTTCCGTAGAGCTCCAGATATCAGAATATTCACCTAAGCCTGTATAATAGCCATCATAGTGTTTTATACCTGACGCCAATACCGAGAAGGAGGACAACTTTTCTCCTTCAAGAACATCAATTAAAGGCTCCCATTCTTCCTTACTCGGCAAATGCCATCCCTTAGGACACACTGTTCGCGCTGCGTCCCAATTATAAAGACGACCATAATCAGCACAATAGATAGAACTATCATTGTAGCAAAAACTATTTTCAATTTCATAATTTATATTTTCCGCCATCCATATATCGTTACCAATCGGAATTGTCTTATATTCTTTTCCGTCACGATCATCTTTGAGTAATCCGTAGATTCCATTCCACTCAAGGGTTCCATTTTTGCAAATAACATTATCCACAGATTTACCATCAGTATAATCTGTACAGGCAAGATTATACAGCACCTCTATATGGGATGCCTCTCTAAAAGAATCTCTTTCACAGACATAATTTTTCATATTTATGATACCGCGAACAACAGACCCATCTTTAGAACAAGGCAAATTATACACGTCCGCTTCCGCCAAAGACAATGGCGTCCACCCATCTTTTGCGTCATACTTAAAATAGGACTTTGATTTTTCACTTTTTCGCAATTCACCATCTTTGCCAGCCGGCCATGTTGAATACTCCGGTTCACAATCTGAATACACTGTATACAAATTCCATTCACTATTTTTACAGCGTGTCATATAGGAACCATCACAAATACTATCAGTGCAGATAGTAGCTCCATCATCTACTATTGTATATCCAATAGGTACACATACGCCCTCTTTTTTCTTTGTACACCCGAAACCAATATCATTGATTATCTGGAGAGCGAACTCTTCAGGTAAACCAATCCACTGTTCTAGCTCTTCATCATAATATTTATTTCCATCTTTTATTTCACCGTCGTTACCAACCAAGTTCCAATTTCCATCCCTACACAAATACAAGTCATCACTAATTTTTTCAATTTCTCCATCATGTTTCATAGTGCAGGCTCTTAAATGACGATCCATTCCACTAGCTTCAAGCCATTCTCCCTTTTTTTCATCGTATTTATAATAGATTGCAGACTGATCGCCTTTCTTTATTTCGCCATCCTTACCTGCCGACCATTCATAAATATCAAGTTCTACTGATGTAGCCCTACGCCACTCGCCCTTTTCTCCATCATATTTATAATAAATATCGATACAAGTATTTTGCCAACCGCTAGTTCCTTCTGCAGCATAAATATTGCACGATCCAGTACTACACTCTTCCCCCTCCTTACAAAATTCTCCTTTTCGAATTTCCCCATCCTTACCTGCAGACCAACTATAGGTATTCGCATCATCTAAAGATGCGGTGTACCACACCCCATCTTTACAGAAATAAAAATCATTCCATTTTTTACTTTTGTTCCTAAAAAAAGATTGATTAATATCCGACACACAGTAGCGATCCGCTCCAGAATATTCTCTCCATGTATTATAGAACTGACAAATAAATTTCTCAACCTTTGAATCATTATAGCAAGATTCTCCTATCGAACATCTGCATGACGACTCCTTAACACGACCCGCAATACTCTCTTTATTAAATTGAGTTGTAGAATGCTCATCCTTGCCTTTTTCAATAGTTCCGCTATAATCATTCCATTCACCATCTTCTTCAATATCTGTCGCAATTTCAGTCAACAAACGACTCAAATCTTCTTCATCACGATTTGAACTATCTTTTTTCCCAGCCAACACCAACTTGCTAATCGCCACAAGCGCGGCATCAGCATCGCTATCACCGAAAACATCTAAATCTTCATAATTCTTGAATTTTCCTTCAATGCCGAATGCGGCAAGCACTTCTCGTTCCGCCTGTTTCTTGGCAGCAGTAAAGTTCATTCCCTTGCCTAGCAGATAAAGGACTCGGTCATACTCGAGGTGCGTCAGAATGTTCACGTTCACATTTTCACGCTTGCTCAAGTCGGTCACCGCACTCAACGTCGCATGAACACTTTCTCCGTTGATTTCACTCTTGAAATTGCCCGTCACTCGAAGCAACGCATACTGGCTTTTCAGCGACACATTCAAAATTTTGAAAGCACCGCTATCGTTCGAGACCTTACCCATAAAACTCTTGCCAGTCTGTGCAAAAGTCTTGCCATCGAGTTCCAGTTCAAAGATATCTACGGTAGAACCGCTTTTAAACGGTCCCTTCTGAGCAAGACCCGTAATAGTTTTATTCTTGATGGGAACGATTTCTTCAGATGTATACGAAGACGGGTTGTTTTCTTCGGAATGAATATCCGTAGAAACGGTCGTTTCCGAACCTATTCCCGAGCCAGTTCCAGAATTGCTACTAGAATCACCACCACAAGCGGAGAACAGAAGTATGAGAGAAATTACCGCACTTGCTTTCAGCAAGCATGCAATGACGTGTTCTTCAACAGAAGGATTTTTCATACGATTATCCTTGGATTACCCCTTCGACTGATTCGACAGGCTCATCAACCAGCTCAGGGAGCTTGAAAAATGCAACATTGGAAAACATGAATAAAAGTTTCCATACTTTACTTTAAATTTTTCTTCGCCATGACGCGGAGTTCGACCATTTGACGACGCCAGATGTCGATATCAATCGCAGGGAATCCGGCGACAGTCTTGCCTGCGGGAACGCTCTTGGTCACACCCGCTTTTGCAGTCACAATTGCATTCTTGCCAACGGTCAAATGTCCCGCAGCCTTAGCGCCGCCCGCAAACTGCACGCCATCTTCAAGAACCGTCGTGCCGCCGAGAGCCGTTTGCGAGGCCATGTAAATGTTGTTTCCGAGAACGCAGTTGTGCGCGATCTGCACCATGGAATCCAGATGGCAGCTGTCGCCTATGGTCGTCGGCGAAATGAATCCCGCCGCAACAACCGTATTCGCGCCAAAGCTACAGCGGTTTCCGATACGGACGCCCGCAAAATGCGGCACCATGCGACGTTCGCCTTCATGCTCATAGAATCCGAAGCCGCGGCTACCGACAACGACACCCGCCTGAAAAATGCAGCCTTCTCCCACGATTACGTTCGGGTAAATCGTCACGTTCGATTCTAGGCGGCAGCCTCGCCCGACGCTTGCACCGCGCATTACAACGCAGCCCGGTCCAACAAAGCAACCTTCGTCGACAAAGCCCTCCACAACAGCCGAGGGGTGAATCCTGAGGCCATTTTCATCAAAGCCAGAAGCATTTACTCCCGACTGCATATTTTCATGGAAACGGTCGCCAAAAAAATGTTCCAAAAAAAGAACCATCGCATGGTACGGCTCTTTTACGGCAACAATCGATTTTACAAACGGGAAGATTTCAGAAGAGCCGGATAATTCCGCGACTGTTTCAAGAGGAACAAATAAAAAACCGGCTCGAACATTCTGCAGACTTTCATTTGAAGGGCCATTCGCATGGATTATACTTTCGACATGACCGACCCAAAAACTCACATCGTTTTCGGTTGCCTGCAAAAGAGATGCATACCCCGCCAAAGGAATTTCGCACGGCGATTCACGCACGACCTTACATTCCAGGGATTCATCGTTACGTAAATAATCGATGATGGCCGCTGCAGAAAGCATTACACCCCCAGCGAAAGAATCTGCACCTGGCAAGCAAACTCAATCTTTATATGTTCACCGACTTTACCGCTCAGATCTTCACCATCGAGCTGCAAAAATTCATTTTTGTCAAAGGTAAACTCTACAGAACGGGCCTTAAATGTTTTCAAAAAATATTTCTTGACAAAGTTTCCAAGAACGGGGACTGTTCCCACCGCAATTGCGAGCATGAACATGAACATATTCGGCACGCACACGATTTCAAGCAAACCGTCAGCCATATTTGACTTGTAGAACGGGTTCGCGCCACTGGCAAAGCTCGGAATATTGCCCACAATCACAGTGCGGTTGCCGTCGAGAATCTTTTGCCAAGGGCGTCCTTCGGCATCGATAAACGAAAGTTGACCTTTTTTTAAATGGTACGAACGATCTGCAAAAAAACGCTTGACATAATGCAGCTTATTCGCAATAACCGAATTAGACGATATCGCGCCATTGGAGCGGTCTTGGTTAAAATCATGTGCAATACGGGCATCGATACCACCCGAAAAATAGTTTGCAAAAGCCAGGCGGTCGTTTACCTTCCAGATATCAAACGGTCTGGAATTTGTCTGGAGCAAATGGCGCACCAGGAACAACAAGCCTCTATCGACATAAGGCTTATACAAGTTCAGCACGCGAGCAAGGTCGTTTCCGGTTCCCAACGGAATAAGGCCGATTTTTACGGATTTTGCGTATTCTGAAGCCAGCATAACCGATAGCACCGCAGAGACTGTACCGTCACCACCCACAGCAATCAAGGTTTCAGTATTCGAGAGCGCATCGCCAATCTGTTTTTCTAGGGAATCAATCGTAGTGAACTCAGCCTTCCACTGGTCATCCTTATAATTTAAGGACGCCATGATTTCGGGCAAGAACTGGTGAATCACCTTGCCCTGGCCACCGCCACTAATAGGATTGATTAGAAAAACAAACTTATACACAAATACCTCAGGCGTTCTTCATCAGCTCGTCTTTGACAAGAATGTAATGTTCCGCATTTTCATGGAACTTGCGAATTTCTTCTTCGGTGAGTTCTCGCACCACACGAGCCGGAGCGCCCACAATCAGACTCCCTTCGGGGAATTCCTTGTCCTGCGTCACAATAGCACCTGCAGCAACAACGCTATTTGATTTGATATGAACGCCATCCATCAAGATAGCCCCCATACCCACCAAGACATTGTCTTCTATATCGCAGGCATGCAAAATAGCATTATGGCCCACCGTGACATCGTTTCCAACATGCACCCCTACATCCGTAGAAAGGTGAATCGTCACGTTATCTTGAATATTGGTACGTGCTCCAATACGGATTTCGGCAAGGTCGGCGCGAATAACCGCATTGTAAAACACCGAGGAATCATCCCCGATTTCTACGTCACCAATAAGCCTAGCTCCCTCGGCAATAAAAACTCGATTGCCAAGGACCGGCTTTTTACCCTTATATTCAATCAAACTGGCCATATAAACCAAAACTTTTCTTTACTCTAAATTTACTTAGACAATAGGCGAATGTCAATAAAATACGAAAAATAATTCTAACAATTTTATTGTTTGTCTTTTTATATTTTGCATTAAAAAGAGATTTTGACGATGGACCAGAAAGAAATTGACCGCACCCGGTATTTTGAGCTCAAAAAACAGCTAGAAGAAGCAAGCCGCCTCTACTACAAGGAAGGCGTCTCCCCCATGAGCGACCAGGATTTTGACTTTGGGCTCAAAGAAATGGAGTCTCTCGAAGCCAAATACCCAGAATTGCGCGGCCAAGGTTCACTCACGCAAAAAGTCGGCAGTGACTTAACAAACGATTTCGCCAAAGTCGCTCATGCCGTACCCATGCTCAGCATCGCAAACGTATACAGCGCCGAAGAAATGGCTGAATTCGTGAATGCGGCGGAAGAAGGAATGGCTAGTCTTGGCGACGACAAGCGCGCAACAACCGCGCACACCTGGATTTGCGAACGGAAAATCGACGGTGTTTCGCTTTCGATTGTGTACGAGAATGGCTGTTTGAAACAGGCGGCCACCCGTGGTGACGGAGCCCAGGGCGACGACGTGACCTTAAACGCACTCACGATTGCCGATATTCCTGAAACGTTGGACGCCAAGAAACTGAAGATTGACCCGAGCGAAATTCCGCAGGGCACATTCGAAGTCCGCGGCGAAGTCTACATGGAACGTGAAGCCTTCGAGCGTCTGAACGAGCAGTTCATCCTGGAAGGCAAGAAGATTTTCCAAAACCCGCGCAACACCGTTTCGGGTTCACTCAAGCTTAAGAGCGTCGCCGAATGTAAGACGCGCCCGATGCGTTTCTTTGCCTATCACATTCCGCAGAGCAACAACAAGACGCACGAAGAGAACCTGCAGCAACTCAAGAAACTCGGATTCCACACGAACGACTACTGGACCGCGGACAATACCGAAGAAATCATGAAGATTTCGGAGCAGATTGGAGCAAGCCGAGACAGCCTCCCCTTCGAAATCGACGGTATGGTCGTAAAGTTGAACGACCTTGCCATGCAGCGCGCCCTCGGAACAACGAGCAAGAGTCCGCGCTGGGCCATTGCCTATAAGTTCAAGGCCGAGCGCGCCTATACCCCGCTCCTTTCCGTGGAATTTCAGGTGGGCCGCACCGGAGCCGTGACACCGGTCGCGAACCTTGCCCCCGTGCGCCTCGCAGGTACCACCGTCAAACGCGCCACTCTCCACAACTTTGACGAAGTCGCACGCCTCGACCTCCACTTCGGCGACACCGTCGGCGTTGAGAAGGGCGGCGAAATCATCCCGAAAATCACCGATGTCAAAAAGGAACTCCGCCCAGAGGGGGCCGTCCCTGTGACAGCCCCTGACAAGTGCCCGGTTTGCGGCGAACCGCTCACCCACATCGATGGCGAAGTCATTCTCCGCTGCGAAAACATGCACTGTGCAGCCCAAGTGCAATGTCTGTTCGAGCATTTCGTAAGCCGCGAGGCCATGAATATCGAAAATCTCGGCCCCGCCCTTATCGCAAGCCTGATTGCCACGGGTAAAATCAAGCGCATTCCGGACCTGTACCGCCTTACGCTCGAAGACCTGGAATCGCAGGAACGCATGGCCAAGAAGAGCGCGAAGAACGTCTACGATGCCATCGCCGCTTCCAAGGAAAAGAGCCTCGAAAACCTGCTGCACGGTCTCGGCATTAGATTCGTGGGCCGCACCAGTGCACGAAACCTCGCGAAGCACTTCCGCACGCTCGAAGCGATCCGTACCGCCACCGTCGAAGACTTGCAGAACGTAAACGACGTCGGCGAACGCATCGGAAAGTCCGTCTACGACTTCTTCCATACCGAGCGCTACACGCAGGAAATTGACGAACTCATTGCCCTCGGCTGCCCCACCGAATTCAAGGGTGTTGTAAAGACCTTGTTCCAAGGCCAAACCGCCGTCATTACCGGCACGCTCCCGAGCATGGAACGCGAAGAAGCCCGCAAACTCATCGAAGAAAACGGTGGCAAAGTTAGCGGCTCCGTCAGCAAGAAAACCAGCTGGGTTTTAGCCGGCGAGGCAGCCGGAAGCAAGCTCACCAAAGCGAACGAGCTTGGCATTCCCGTACATGATGAAGCTTGGCTACTCGCTCAAATCGCTTATAATGACGCAGAAAACGCCGAAAAAAATACAGACAACGAAAAGCAAACGGCTCCCATTGCGCCATCAGGCACAACCGAAGCCGTACAGACAAGCCTGTTTTAAAAACAAGCCCAATTTTTAAGCAAAAAAGGAGCCGCAAGGTTCCTTTTTCTGTTGTGGATATTTTATCCACAATAAACAAAAAATTTTTGGAATATCAACTTTCAAAAAACAATATGTTTATATTGGTAAATTATGTGTTCTAGAACCTTAAAAATTGCGTTTTTAGCCCTTTGGGGCGTGGCAGTGAGTAGCGTTTCTGCCCTCGGCCTTGCCGACGGTGCCGCAAAGTTCGTCGGCAACATTCCGGTTGATGGCGAAGTTCCGTCTGATTTCGCGAAATACTGGAACCAGATTACCCCTGAATACGAATGCCTGTGGGTCCAAATTGAAAAAAATCGTGGCGAATACGATTTTTCCAAGTGCGATGCCATTTACAACTGGGCAAAACAGAACGGAGTCCTATTCAAGTTCAACACACTCGTATGGGGCTCACGCTACCCAGGTTGGGTCAGTCAACTTAATGTTGAAGAAACCAAGGATGCCATTACCGCCTGGTTTGATGCCGTCGCGGAACATTACCCCGACCTAGAAATGATCGATGTGGTAACCGAGGCTGGCCGATCAGCGACAAACCAGTACCACTCTGGATTCGGTAGAGGCAATCTCTTTATCGATGCCCTAGGCGGTGACAACGATGGCGACTACAATTTCGTCACTACGGCCTTCAAGATGGCTCGCGAGCGCTGGCCCAAGGCGATTCTCATTTACAACGACTACAATACGTTCCAATGGCAAAGAGATGTCGGAATAAATCTTATCAATACCATCAAAAAGAACGGTGCGCCAGTCGACGGCTACGGAATGCAAGGACATGATTTAATGGCTACGGGCTCCAGCCCGACAAACTGTCTCAACTTCAATATCCTAAAAAAATACCTACAAGAAATTATAGACAGTACGCAGATTCCATTGTTCATTACCGAATACGATATTGCGACTTTGGACGATGAAATTCAGAAAAGATGCTATTCAGAACAAATCCCACTCTTTATGGAAGAGGAGCATATTGCTGGCATTACCCTTTGGGGCTATATCTACGGCAAGACATGGGCATCTTGCAACGCAAGGGAACAAGGGTGTTCCGGCATTATCAAGGATGGCATAGACCGCCCAGCAATGACCTGGCTCAAGGAGTATTTCAATTTTCAGGAAGATAGTACAACGACAATCGGCAGCAGCCTCCATCTGCAAGCAAACACACTCCAAGCGTACGACATCTTTGATCTAAACGGCGTCCGCCTTGGCCGCCTGCGTGCCTACACCATGAACGATGCCGTTTCGATACTCCAGAATACGAGCGACATCAAGATCCGAGGCATCTATATGCTTCGCTCCGTCAAGAACGGCACTGTAAAGTCCGTGCGAATTGCACGATAAAAGCTTTTTTTTCTACATTAGCGCTCTTTCAGAGCGCAGATAGTGCGGCTCGGTCCTATATTTAAAAAGGACGAAAATCACCCCTTCATTAGTCTATTTTTAGAAATGGGTAGGAGATGGGCAACCCGCCGGCTCGGTAGCG
>CACWJY010000014.1 GCA_902761355.1 Fibrobacter succinogenes
CTGGATGGTGCGGTCCTTGCACATGATGATAGCGGAACGCGGGCCACGGAGAGTCTTGTGGGTCGTGGTCGTCACGATGTCGAAGTACGGCACCGGAGATTCGATAGCCTTACCGGCAATGAGACCGGCAATGTGAGAAATGTCAGCCATGGTGAGGGCGCCGACTTCGTCGGCGATTTCCTTGAAGCGCTTCCAGTCGAGGTTACGGCTGTAGGCAGAGAAACCGGCGAGGATCATCTTCGGCTTTTCGCGAAGAGCGATTTCGCGGACCTTGTCCATGTCGATGCGGCCAGTTTCCTTATCGACTTCGTACTGCACGAAGTTGTAGAGCATACCGGAGAAGTTCACCGGATGGCCGTGAGAAAGGTGTCCACCGTGGTCGAGCTTGAGGCCGAGGACCTTGTCGCCCGGTTTGAGAACGGCGAAGTACACGGCAGCGTTGGCCGGAGAACCGGACAGCGGCTGGATGTTCACGTGGTCGCAACCAAAGAGCTTCTTGCAACGGTCGATGGCGAGAGCTTCCATCTTGTCGATGACTTCGTTACCACCGTAGTAACGCTTGCCCACATAACCTTCACTGTACTTGTTGGTCAACACAGAGCCCATGGCTTCCATGACGGCCTTGGAGGTATAGTTTTCAGAAGCGATGAGTTCGATGCCATATTCCTGGCGTTCGGCTTCTTCCTGAATGATGTTATAGATTTCCGGATCGGTCTGTTGCAGTGTAGATTTGAGCATTTAGCTACTCCTTGGGATTTTGTACCGCCCAAATATAGCATTTTAAGAGGGAAAAAAGACCTATTTTAAATAGACTTTATAAAAAAAGCAGTGCCTCGCAAGTTAGGCACAGCTTTTCCCGACAGTTTAGTCCGTCGGAGCTAGGGTCCTGACCAAGGACTTGTTATTTACCCCCAAACAACTCCAGGTGGTCAGATTCCAAACCACTCCCTAGCTTTAGGTGTTTCAACCTACCTCTAAAGTAGTTTTTTATGGTTCCCGTTAGAAGACATCATGAAGACAAAGTGTTGTTCTCCATTACAACGGATTATGACATTTGAAAGACATCCATATATATGGAAGCTCAAAATTCCCTTATTTTTCGCTTATTTCGAGAATTTCTATATTCCACCCATCCTTTTTTTAGATATTATTTAGAGTGATGGAGCAAACGAGCCTGACATCAAATCAAACGCACATTATCGATGTGCTTTTAAAGAAGAATCCCAAGCTGGACCGCGAGATTCTGTCGAAGGCTGTTGCCTTTATTGCCGAGGCTCACGAAGGACAATACCGCAAAAGCGGCATGCCCTACACCGAACATCCCTACGAAGTCGCCAAAATTCTTGCCGACCTAAAACAAGACCAGTCCACCGTCTTGGCTGGACTGCTCCACGACGTCGTAGAAGATACGGACCACTCCCTCGAAGAAATTGCTGAAAAATTTGGCGAAGACACAGCCTTCATGGTCGATGCCGTCACCAAAATTACTGCTGCCCAAGAGTCGAGCAAGACCGCCCAAAAAGCGGAAACCTACCGCAAGCTCATTATCGCCATGGCAAAAGATCCGCGCGTCATCATGATTAAGATCGCGGACCGCATACATAATATGCGCACCATGCGCTACATGAAGCCCGAAAAGCGGCAAATTATTGCTCAAGAGACACTCGACATCTACATTCCGCTCACGCACCGTTTTGGTCTTTACAAGCTGAAAAACGAGCTCGAAGACCTCAGTTTCAAGTACGTGAACCCGGACGAATACCAGAAGCTGGTGGACTTGCTCATCGAGAACAAGGAATCCCGCGAAAAGTATATCCAGTCGGTCATCGGCCCGTTGCAGATCAAGATGGCCCTCGAAGATTTCGACTGTACCATTCAGGGCCGCACCAAGAATATTTACAGCATCTACAATAAGATGATTAGCCGAGGGTGCCAGTTCGAGGACATTTTCGACATCTTCGCCATCCGCATCATTGTAGAAACCATTCCGGAATGCTACCTGGCACTCGGTTACGTTCACAACCTGTGGACCCCGCTGCAAAGCCGTTTCAAGGACTACATTGCGACCCCGAAGCCGAACTTGTACCAGAGCATTCACACCACGGTCATCGGTCCCGAAAACAAAATGGTCGAAATACAGATTCGCACCAAGGACATGGACCTGACCGCCGAAAAAGGATTTGCCGCTCACTGGGCCTACAAACTCGAAACCCAGCATGAAGGCGAAGAACTCGCCTGGCTCAACCACATGGTCAAGCTGCAGTCCGAAATTTCGGACTCCAAGGAATACCTCGACTTCCTAAAGGTGGACCTGAAGCCCTCTGGCATGACCGTCTTTACTCCCAAGGGGACCTCTATCGAGCTCCCGCAGGGCTCCATTGTCCTAGACTTCGCCTTTGCCGTCCATACCGAACTCGGCCTACACTGCATCGGCGCGAAGATCAATGACGAGGTGGTAAACCTTGATACGGTCGTCGAACACGGCGCCACCATCCAGGTGCTCAAGAGCCCGAACCAGGAACCAAGCCCCGAATGGCTCGATATGGTCAAGACCGTCAAGGCCAAGCAAGAACTGCGACGCTGGATGAAGAGCAGTATCATGAAGCAGGCCCTGATTCTGGGTAAGGAAATCTGGGACCGCGAGCTCCGATTGCAGAAAATCGAAAAAGACAAGCGTCCTGTCGAAGAAAGAATCTGCAAGTACTTTGGCTGTCCGAACATCGAAGAATTTTACGAACGCCTGGGACAAGGCGAACTGCCACTCGCAGACATCCAGCGATTCTTGAACGACGGCGAAACAACGCAGAAGGAATCTAACTCGCTTAGATTCTTCCCCATGTTCAACAAGGACGCTAAAAGTGACCGCCGCGACGAGATGCCTCTGCAAATTGGTCAAGAAACCAGTCTTGTCGTGCAATTTGCCAAATGCTGCGCACCGATTCCCGGCGACCCAATTATCGGCATTCTCCGCCCCAAAATCGGCATCGAGGTCCATACGACAGACTGCCCCCAGCTCAAGAACCTGCCTGTCGAGCAGCGCATTGCCGTTGGTTGGAGCGACGATATAAAGCATTCCTTCGAGGCGCACCTGACCATCGACACCGAAAACCGCAAAAACATCACCTTTGATGTTTTGCAGGAACTCAAGCGTGCGAACGTTTTCCTTGACCGAGTCACTTCGGCAAGCAAGCATTATTCGGGACGCATCAGACTGGTATTTAAGGCATTCCGCAAGGAACAGGTCGATTCGATTATCAGTGCCATCAAGAATATCCCCGGCGTAAAACAGGTGGTAAAATCATGATTAGCAAACTCCACCACAGCGACTACACGTTAAAGAATCGCGCCTTTAACTGCCGCATGCGCAACCGCTACTACGAAGAAGTCTATTACGCCTTCAGGGCCATATTCCCGAACGAAATCGCTGAACGCACCGAACCCAACCCGGTCGCAGACGCCATTTGGTTCCAGAACTTAAGTAAAGAAATCAAACGCTACGAAAGGCTCATCAAGACTTGCCTCGAATACGCACAAGCGGCCATTTTTTATGGCAAGGCCGAAAACAAAGCGATGTATTCCAAGGACAAGCGCTGGGGTATTCTGCAAGAAGAAATCTTCCTGGTCCACTTTTTGCAAGAAATGCTTTCGACAACGCACTATGTGATTGCACGTATTGATACCGACCAAATGCTTCAGCGTTGGGCCGGCGAAATGCAAGACCTAAAAACCAAACCAGTCGCCTCGGGCTACGTGAATGCGATTCAAGAAAAATTGAACGAAATGAATGCGGCGACCATGGACGAATTTAAGGATTTGCTTAAACACGTGCTCGATCGATTCCAGATAGGAAACACACTGTTTGGAACGGTTCAAGAGCTACAGAACTTTTACTAAACGAGAGACGAAAGACAAGAGACACAAGAAATGTCAGAGTACATCATACTTTCAATCTTCCTTTTTCTGGGAGCTTTTATTGCGGCGGCAGCTACCGTTACAGGGCTTTTGCTCGGCTACCGCACCAAGAATTCCAAGAACAAGATGGCGCCGTACGAATGCGGCATGGAAACCATCGGCAACGCGCGAATCCAGTTCAAGGTGGGTTACTACCTGTTCGCGCTTTTATTCTTAGTGTTCGACATCGAAGCCCTTTTCTTGTTCCCCGTCATGGCGAACTTCAAAGAAATCATGGCTGGCAACTCGCCACTGTCGCCCACGATTGTCGTAATCGACTTAGTCATTTTCATGGCAATTCTCGTTTCGGGTCTTGCCTACGCCTGGAAGAAAGGAATCCTTAAGTGGGAATAACCCTATGGGAATTATAAACCTAGCTCCTAAGATATTAGACCCTATACCCGGTGGAAAGTACGTCGTCAACGCAATTGACTACGTTGTCAACTGGGCTCGCGCCAACTCCATTTGGCCTCTCACCTACGGCACCAGCTGCTGCGCCATCGAAATGATGAGTAGCTCCATGGCCCGCTACGATATCGCCCGCTTTGGCTCCGAAGTGTTCCGCGCTTCGCCCCGCCAGGCGGACCTTTTCATTATCGCAGGAACCATTACCCGCCGTATGGCGCCCGCTCTCCAGATGCTCTGGGAACAGATGCCGGGTCCCAAGTACGTTCTTGCGATGGGCGCCTGCACCATCAGCGGTGGCCCCTTCATTTACGATAACTACGCTGTGGTGCGCGGGGCGCAGAACCTGATTCCGGTGGACGTATTCGTTCCCGGCTGCCCGCCTCGCCCCGAAGCACTGTTCCACGGTCTACTCACGCTCCGCGAAAAGATTTTGAAAGAAACCTGCCGTGACCCCTGGCACGAAGGCGAACCGAAGGACGTTTCGACCATGGACCGCTACCGCGAAGCCGCGAAGACCTGGGCCGCCCTTGAACGCATCAAGGACGAAGAAATGGCCGAAGCCCGCGCGAAGTTCAAGGAAGAAAATCCGGATTACAAGAGCAGCTTCAAGCCCGTGCGCGTGAAAAAGGAAGACTTCCCCGAAGTCGAGCGTATCGCCTGCAAGCGCTTTGGTTTAAGCCAGCTCGACATTTACAAGAAACTCAAGGCGAAGTTCCCGGACATCACCGTGCATACACACAGCGAAGACCCCATCGAAGATGTGGTGGCCGCCATGCCCGCCGACCGTCCGCTCGAAGTGATGATCAGCGTCGAAGACTACTTGCCCGCCGTGGAATACGTCAAGAACGATCCCGAATTCAAGATGAATTACCTGATCGACGTCACGGCAATCGACTACGACGACCACTTTGACATGGTGACGCAGCTCCGCAGTATCGAAAAAGGCCACAAGGTCTTCTTCTGCGTGCAAATCAAGAAGAACTTCGACATTCCCGAAGAAGAACGCCCCACAGCGCTGCTCGGAAGCGTTCCGACCATCAGCCACCTGTACCCGGGAGCCGAAGTCAAGGAACGCGAAGTCTACGACATGTTCGGCATCAACTTTGAAGGGCACCCCGACCTGCGCCGCATTTTCCTGGACAAGGACTTTGTAGGTTACCCCTTGCGCAAGGACTTTACCCACCCGCAAATGATCAAGAGGCCCGTATGAGTATGACAAGACTCCCGCCGGGATTCAAGATTACCCGCGATACCAATACCGAAGAATTTTTCATCAATATGGGTCCGCAGCACCCAAGTACCCACGGAGCACTCCGCCTTGCGCTGCGCATGGACGGTGAAACGATTGTAGAAATCGTACCGCATTTCGGCTACATCCACCGCGGCATGGAAAAGCAGGCGGAATCCATGAGCTACCTGCAGTACATCGCGATGTCCGACCGCCAGGATTACCTGACAGCCATCCAGAACAACCTGGGGGTCGTGATTGCACTTGAAAAAGGCATGAACATTGGCGTTACCGAAAAGGCCGAATACATCCGCGTGATGCTTTCGGAGCTGGGACGTATCGCGAGCCACCTGGTGTTCTTCGGCTGCTTCGGCGGCGATTTGGGCGGCCAGACCTGCTTGCTGTTCGGCTTCAAGGAACGCGAAATGATCCACGACATCTTGGAAGAAGTCACCGGGTCACGCCTCACCACCAACTTCTTTAGACCGGGTGGCAGCCGCTTTGACGTTCCCGAAAACTTTATCGACCGCGTGAAGGCGTTCCTCAAGCACCTCGAGGGCGCCATGAAGGACTACGAAAGGTTCCTTTCGAAGAACATCATTGTGCTCGAACGTAGCAAGGGCATCGGCATCCTTTCCGCCGAAGACGCCATCGCTTACGGATGCTCCGGTCCGGTGCTCCGCGCAAGCGGCGTCGACTTCGACGTCCGCAAGGCAAACCCCTACAGCATCTATGACCAGCTGCAGTTCGATGTACCCGTGACCTACACCGGCGACTGCTACGACCGTTACACGGTGCGTATTGCCGAAATCCACGAGTCCATGCGAATCCTGTACCAGTGCATCGAGAAGTTTCCGAAGGAAGGCCCATGGCGCGCCAAGGAAAAGCCGGTGCGTCTTCCGGTCGGTCGCTACTACAGCGAAATCGAAACCGCGAAGGGCCTGTATGCCACTTACGTGGTGGCCGCGACAACCGGCGAAAAGCCTTACCGCATTCACACGCGTGGGCCGAGCTTCCCGCACATTGCCGCCCTTAACAAGATGGCGCAGGGCCACAAGATTTCGGACCTTGTGACCATCATGGCAACGCTTGACCCGGTGATTCCCGAAATTGACAGGTAATATATGTTTGTACCTTCTATTACACATCCTGTAGGCGACTTTATTCGCGATTGGGTTCCGAAGCTTACCGCTTATTTGCCGGACGCTTTGCACAACGCAACCCTCGACAGCATTGCCGCCTTCTTGATTAACGCGCTCCTCTGTGTTATCGCAGTCTGCGCCGTGAATATCGGTTCTGCCCCGATCTTGATTTACATGGAACGTAAGGTCTGCGCCCACGTGCAATGCCGCTTGGGCCCCATGCGCCTCGGTTGGCACGGTACGCTTCAGACCATCGCCGACGTGATCAAGATGCTCTTCAAAGAAGTCTATTCTCCGAGCGGCGCCGACAAGCTGATGTTCTACGTGGCACCGCTGATTGTGCTGATTGCCCCGTTCATTATCGCAGCCCTGATTCCGTTCGACCACAACCTGATTGTCGCCGACATCGACATGGGCATTCCGATGATTATCGCCGTGAACGGTTTCGGCGTGCTGGGCATTTTGCTCGGCGGCTGGAGCAGTAACAACAAGTATTCCTTGCTCGGTGCTCTCCGCAGCGGCGCCCAGATGATCAGCTACGAAATCTCTTTCGCGATGATTCTTTTGTTCGTCGTGATGATTTCGGGTTCTACGAGCCTGATGGACATCGCTCAGGCGCAGGACGGCACGGTTCTTGACTGGTTTATTTTCAAGATTCCGGTGCTCGGCTTTATCGCCTTTATTCTCTTCTTTATTTCGAGTACCGCCGAAATGAACCGCGCCCCCTTCGACATTGCCGAAGCGGAACAGGAACTGACCGGTGGCTACCACACGGAATACAACGGCACTCCGTTTGCCATGTTCTACCTCGCCGAATACATCGCCTTGGTCACGAACTCGGCACTTGCCGCCACCTGTTTCTTGGGTGGATTCCATGCGCCCTGCATTGGCGTTGCCGCAATCGACACTTACCTGCAGATGGTGCCCGGAGTCGTGTGGCTCTTTGCGAAGATTTACTTTATGATTTGGTGCTACATGATGGTGCGCTGGACCTTTGTGCGCCCGCGTGTGGACCAGCTCATGGACTTTGAATGGAAATTCCTTTTGCCGGTGAACCTGGTGCTCCTCGCCGCCGGCGCCGTGTGGATGATTTTTGTAGGATAATATGCAAGAAAGACTTTCAACACGCCGATACATTAAGCGTTACCTGAAACGCTGCATCACGGGCCCGTGGAGCCTGATTTGCGGCCTATCCGTTTCGCTCAAGTATTTCTTTGACCCCAGACGCATCGTGACCGAGCAGTATCCTGAAAACAGGAAAACTCTCAAGATGCACGAACGTTATCGCGGCCGCCTCGAAATGATTGAAGATGCCGAAGGTAACAACCACTGCACCGCCTGCGGCATGTGCGAACGCGCCTGCCCGAACGCCTCGATTAACGTGCTTTCGACCAAGAACATCGCAGGCAAGAAGGTGCTTGGCCGCTACGTTTACCACTTTGCGAGCTGCACCCAGTGCGGTCTCTGCGTCGAAGCCTGTCCGTTCGGAGCCATCCGCATGAGCCAGGCATTCGAAGTCGCCACGACCGACCCGAACACGCTCGAAATGATTCTTAACCAAAAGGAGGGACAAGGCTAATGATCCAGAATCTGTTGGCTGGGCTTATCCCACAGAATGTCGCCTTTCCCATGGGCGGAATGGATTTGGCATTCTATCTGGTAGCCTTTATCATCCTTGTAACCGCGGTCTGCACAGTCGCCGTCAAGAATATTTTGCAGAGCGCCGTGTTCCTGATATTCAGCTTTGTCGCCACCGCCATTCTTTACCTGCTCCTGCACGCAGAATTTACTGCACTCGCCCAGGTGATGGTCTATGTGGGCGGCGTCGTGATTTTCGTGGTATTTACCATCTTGCTCACCAGCCGCCTTGGCGAAGACGCTTTCTCGGTCAAGATTCCAAGAATCTTTGCAGCATTTGCGCTTTCGATTATCTTTGTGCTGGTGATGGTCAAGTGCCTACTCCCTATCGAAGGTCTTTCGAGCGGCGTTGTTGCTGCCCCTGAGGGGTACGCCTCACTCAAGGCATTCGCCCTTAGACTACTTGGCTACGGCGAAGACGGATTCGTGATTCCATTCGAAGTGGTCAGTATCCTTCTCTTGATGACGCTGATTTGCGCCATCACCATCGCCCGTAAAGGCAAGGAGGACGAAGAATGACTCTAATGAATTGCCTTATTCTTGCGTTCTTGCTGTTTGGCATTGGCGTGTGGGGCCTAATGCGCCGCCGTCACCTGATTGGCATGCTGATTTCGATTGAACTCATGCTGAATGCCGCCAACATCAACTTTATTTCTTTTGCATACTTTAGCGCCAAAGACTCTACCGCAGGTGCATTGTTCAGTATCTTCGTGATAGCAGTGACTGCCTGCGAAATGGCAATCGCCCTTGCAATCATCGTATCGATGTACCGCCGCTACAAGAGTCTGGACGTAGAACAGTTGAGGGACCTCCATGATTAACGACGTTTCCATCAGCTACTTAATCTTCTTAATGCCGCTTCTCGTTTTTGTGATCAACGGTCTTTACCTCGGTCGCAAATCTGACAAGGCCGCAGCCGCGCTTGCCGTTATTGGTAACGGTATCGCCATGTGTGCCGCGCTGATTGTCGCGGTTCACTATTTCAGTTCTACGTTTGCACCGCAAAAGTCGATTCTTTTCAACTTTCCCTTCATTCAATTCGCCGATAACTTTGCCGCAAGAATCGGACTCCTAATAGACCCTCTTTCGGTCATGATGCTCGTTGTGGTCACGGTGATTTCTTTCCTCGTGAACATCTACAGTATCGGCTACATGAAGGGCGACCGCAGTGCCGGCCGGTTCTTCTCGATTCTTTCGCTGTTCAGCTTCAGCATGCTCGGTCTCGTTGCTGCCACCAACCTTTTCCAGATGTTTATTTTTTGGGAACTCGTGGGCGTTTCGAGCTACCTGCTCATCGGTTTCTGGTACCATAAGCCCTCCGCCGTAAGCGCCTCCAAGCAGGCGTTCATCCTTACGCGCTTTGCCGACAGTTTCTTCTTGCTCGGCATTGTCATCGTGAGCTACGTGGTGCAAAGTTTCGACTTCTTTGCGCTGAACGGACTTTCTCTTACCGTATTCAAGAAAGAAACGATTGATCTCGGTCTCATGGTCGTCAGCAAGGCCGACGCTCTGATTATCGGGTCCATTCTCATCTTTACTGGCGGCTGGGGTAAATCCGCCATGTTCCCGATGCATATTTGGCTCCCGAACGCCATGGAAGGTCCTACACCGGTCAGTTCCATCATCCACAGTGCTACGATGGTGGTCGCAGGCGTTTACCTTGTCGCACGCCTTTTCCCATTCTTTGCTATCTGCGGCAACTCACTCACGCTGATTATGTGGGTAGGCGCCTTCACGATGGTTTTTGCAGCAGTCATTGCTTGCACGCAAAAAGACATCAAGCGCATTCTCGCCTACTCGACGCTTTCGCAGCTCGGTTACATGATGTTTGCACTCGGCGCCTGCAAAATTGGCGATGCCGTCATCACCACCGGTTGGACAGCATCGACATTCCACATCTTTACGCACGCCTTCTTTAAATGCGCCTTGTTCCTCATCGCAGGTAGCCTAATACATCAGGTCCATACGAACGACCTCGATGCCATGGGCGGACTCCGCAAAAAGATGCCTCTCACTTACTGGAGCTGTCTCATTTGCGTACTCGCTATTGCAGGCATTCCGCCGTTCTCCGGATTCTTCTCCAAGGACGAAATCATTCTTGCCGCATTCCAAGGACACCATTACGTCGTATTCGGTTTGGCAATCCTCACAAGCGGACTTACCACCTTCTACATGTTCCGCATGTTCTTCTTGGCTTTCCACGGGGCACCCCGCTGCAAGTCTGTTGCCGAAGGCCATGTACACGAAGACTTCTTCATGACGCTCCCGATTGTGATTCTCGCCGTACCGGCTCTGCTGAGCGGCATCTTAGGCAAGGGTCTCTTCGAACACTACTTTGTACCGGGAAGACTCCGCATTCCACAATTTGTACTGCTCCCCCATGCCGAATGGATTCCTTACGTCGCCGTAGCCGTCGCTGCCGTTGCGCTTTTGATAGCCTGGTTCTTCTACGCCAGTCCGAAAGCCAAAATTGAACGCGCCCTCGACGAATCCAATCGCAGCGCTCTTTATAAGGTTGTTTATCACAAGTTCTACTTCGACGAAATGTACTATGCCGTAGTTCGCCAGTTCGTAATCGGCGGCATCGCTCGCGTTGCAAGATTTATTCAGGACTACATTATCGAAGGCATCCTCGCATTCTGCGTCTGGTTCATCCACAAATTGGGTGACCTCGTACGTTATGCACAGGGTGGCAACTTGAGTTTCTACCTGGGAACCCTAATCGTAGGCGTTTTGCTGTGGCGTTTTTTGGGACAGCTTCCGCTGTAAGGTAAGGTTTGAATATGGATTCTTTACTTTTTAACTTAATCTGGATTATCCCGCTTTTCACGGTGCTGGTTTGCGCTCCGATTCCGTCGCAAAAGGAATCGCTTTTGAAGTCAATCCATGCCGCATCGGGAACAATCGTCCTTTTGCTTGTCGGCTACCTCACTTACAGGCTCTACACGCTTGGAGTTGATTCTGCCGCCAAAGAATCTGCCCCGCTGTTGCTGCACTATTACATGGACATTCCTTGGATCCACACGTTCAACGCCCACTACTCTGTCGGTGCAGACGGTCTCAACATGTTCCTGCTGTTCCTTACAGCGGTGATTGTATGGGGAGGCATCCTCGTCAGCTGGAATATCAAGGGTAACCAGAAGGTTTTCTTTGCACTTATCCAGTTGCTTGCCACTAGCGTCTACGGCGTATTCATGAGCATGGACCTGGTGCTGTTCTTCGTATTCTACGAAATGGAAGCACTCTGCATGTACCTGATGATTGCGGGCTACGGCTCGGGCCGCAAGGACTACGGCGGTAAAAAGCTGACGTTGACACTCGCCTTTGGTTCATCGATGATACTCGCCACGCTCTTTGGGCTCTATTTTGAAAGCGGAATCAACAGTTGGAGCCTTGTAGAACTTTCTAAAATCACGCTCCCGATGGATTTCCAGATGTGGGCATTCCCGCTAATGTTCATGGGCTTTGCCGTTTCGAGTTCCCTGTTCCCGTTCCATTTTTGGAGCCCAGACGGTCACTCCGCCGCACCGACGGCCGTATCGATGCTTGCCGCCGGCGTGATGATGAAAATGGGCGCTTACGGATGCCTTCGCGTTGCCATGTTCCTGATGCCAGAAGCAGCCAAGATTTGGCTCCCGTACGTGGTGGCACTCCTGATTTTCAATGTGGTGCTTGGTCCCTTTATTGCGCTTCGCCACAAGGACCTCAAATATATCACCGCTTACAGTTCCATTAGCCACTTGGGTCTCATTTTCCTTGGTCTTGCAGCCCTTACGCCGGTAGGACTCCGCGGAGCATCCCTCCAGATGATTTCTCACGGTTTCTTGACGGGGCTTTTCTTCGCGACCATCGGCATGATTTACGAACGCACGCATACCCGTGACATTACCGAAATGGGCGGCATCATGCGCAAGCTCCCCTTCCTTGGAGTCGGCTTCGTAATTGCAGGCTTTGCAGGCCTTGGGCTCCCAGGCTTTAGCGGATTCATCGCCGAAAGCAACATCTTTATCGGAGCCTTCCAGCAAAGCTCCACGCTCACGCGAATCGTCACCGTACTTGCAATTCTTTCGATAACAACGACCGCTGTCTATATTCTTCAAACAGCAAACCGCATGCTGCACGGCAATATGCCTGCCAAGTATGAAAAGCTCACGGACGCCTGCTTCCGCGAAAAGATCGTGGTTATTGTACTCGTTCTCTGCCTCCTATTGATTGGTGTGTTCCCCGGATGGATTGCCGACATGCTCGACCAGAGCATTGCCCCTATTTTTGCAAAGATTAACTCCGCATTATAGATTTTACTATGTATATACCCAACTTTATCATCCCAGACCTTTTGCTTCTGCTATTCCCGTTCATCGTTATCGGGAGCAGGCTCTTTTGCACCGACCGTTCGAAAGTACCTTGGCGCATCGCGAACATCGGTTTCATTCTGATTTTCGTTCTGCTAAACCTAATACCGCTCGCCAGCGGCACTGGCCGTTTCTTTATCACGAACTGGCACATCGATGACTTTGGCGTACTCATGCGCGAAGTCCTGATGGTTTCGGCCATTCTTGGCATCTGGCTTGCAAAGGATTACTTTGAACACGGTGGCGACGGAAAGCCGGCCATGCATCAGATTGCAGAATTTATCGGCACCGTGGCATTCGCCACCTTCGGCGGATTCACCGTTGTGTCGGCCTGCGACCTGCTCACCTTCTTCCTCGGCCTCGAAATTGCGACCATCCCGATGTACGCCCTTGCCGCCTGGAACAAACGCGACCAATACGGTTCAGAAGCAGCCACCAAGTACATTTTGATGGGCTCCGTAGCCACAGCCTTTGAGCTGTTCGGTTTCAGCTATCTCTACGGTTTTGCAGGCTCCATACACTTTGAAGCCATTCAACAAGCCGTTTCTAGCGGAACCTCGCCCCTACTGTGGATCGCGGTGCTGTTCTTGTTCGCAGGAATCGGATTCAAGCTGACCTTGTTCCCCTTCTACACCTGGGCCCCCGACGTTTACGAAGGAGCCCCGACGCCTGTTACCGCCATTCTCTCAGTGACCTCCAAGGCAACGGCCATCGCATTCCTCGTGGTTTTGGTCTTTGGCCCCCTCGCCCCGATTCAAGAAAAGGTTGCTCCATTTATCGCACTCCTTGCAGGGACCACACTCTTTGTGGGTAACCTGGGCGCCTTAAAGCAAAGCAGACTCCGCCGCTTTATGGCTTACAGCTCTATTGCACAAGCAGGCTACATTATGGTGGCACTCCTTGGTCCGGCAGCTACGGCAAAGACGGCAATCATTTACTACTTGTTCGTGTATGCGGTTTCGAACTACCTCGCCTTCTTCATTTTCGGCATTATCGGCCACCACCGCGAAGAAACCTTCAACTCGCTACGCGGACTTTCTAAACAGAAACCGATGCTTGCCATTGCGCTTGCTGTCGCCATGTTCAGCCTTGCAGGCATTCCGCCACTCGCTGGTTTCTTTGGTAAATTTCACCTGTTCTTCAGTGGAGCCTCTACTGGCCACTACGGCATTGTGGCATTCGCCGTGCTGAACAATGTGCTTGCGCTATTCTACTACCTGCAACTCATTAAGAGCGCATGGATAGATGATACCGACGAACATTTAAATCCGCTGCGCATGACAAAGCGTCAACGAGCCGTCATTGCTCTTCTGACCGTTGCAGTAATTGTACTCGGTGTGTTGCCGTTCTTAAGCGACAATATCTTTATGGGATTCAACTTTTAAGACCAGTTAATTCCAACGAGAATCCTTGCCAGTTTATCGCAAAAGACCCGCTTAACAGCGGGTCTTTTATTATAATAGTTATCAGAACCTTTAAGGTTTAAACAGCGATTCTAAGCAACGGTTTAAAACGCCGTAACACGAACAATCCGGTTTGCTTTGCCGCGACGTACCAGATATACCCCCGATTTGCAGAACTTTTCCAGCAAGACTTGTTCTAAGTTCAAACCCAGCTTAGTTTGTTTTGAAAAAGGCCCCTTGCGGGGCCTTTTTAGACTAATACTGTAAATTAGGCTTCGTCTTCAGGAGCCGGCACACCGATCTGCTGTTCCGGCTTGTCTTCGATCTTTTCGACAGAATCGTCATCGACTTCGACGCCTTCCACCTTGTCAAAGGTTTCCTTCGCCTCGGCGCTATCTTGTTCGATATCCTCGACGCTCGGGAGTGCGGTAGCATCTTGCACCACATCGCCTTCGCGCAGGCTGATGGCCTTGACGCCCTGAGCATTACGGCCCGTGAGGCGGATATCGGCTGCCTTGATACGAATCACCTGGCCTTCGCGGCTGGTAATGATCAAGTCGTAGTCGTCAGCGACGCTTTCCACGAACACGGCGGCGCCCACCTTGTCGGTCACATTCAGGTTGCGCACGCCCTTGCTTCCGCGACGGGTAATGCGGTAAGTCGAAGGTTCGCTGCGCTTGCCGTAACCGTTTTCGGTAATGGTCACGATCTTGTTGCCAGCCTTGAGCCACAACAGAGAAATCACTTCGTCGCCTTCGGCCAAGGTAATGCCCTTCACGCCGTGCGTGCCGCGGCCCATGGCGCGGAAGCAGCTGATCGGGAAGGTCACGGCCTGACCGTTCTTGGTCGCAAGCATCAGCAAGTCCTTCGGAATCGGACGACCTTCGATATCTTCGGCGTCTTCGGATTCCTCGGCGATGGCGGCCTCGGCAGCCTGTGTTTCGGCTTCGGCATCAGCGTCTTCGCCTTCGGCGGCCTGGCTTGCCTTGAAGTCTTCAGCAGACATACCCACGAGCTGAACCTTCACCAATTCATCGTCTTCGTCAAGGCTGATGGCGTTCACGCCGGCCTTACGCGGACGGCTGAACAGCGTGAGGTCCATCTTGTTGATGACACCCTTCTTGGTTGCAAATACGAGGCAGAAGTAGCCACCGAACTTACGCACCGGCACAATTGCCTGAACCTTTTCACCTTCGGTAAGACCAATGAAGTTGATAATCGGGCGACCCTTGCCGTTGCGGGTTCCTTCGGGCAAGCGATAAACCTTGGTCCAGTAAGCACGACCCTTGTTCGTAAATACGAGCAAGTAGCTGTGAGTGCTTGCGGTAAAGATCTGTTCGACGTTATCTTCTTCCTTGAGCGTTGCGCCGATAATGCCCTTGCCGCCACGGTTCTGCGCCTTGAAGGTATCAATCGGCAAGCGTTTGATGTAGCCTTCGCGGCTGAGCGTAATCACCTGTTCTTCTTCGGCAATCAGGTCTTCGTAATCGTAGTCATCGACAGCATCTTCGATAGAAGTACGGCGGTCATCGCCACACTTGTCGACGATTGCATCGAGACGGTCGAGCATAATCTTCACGCGGCGTTCGCGCTTTTCCAGAATGTCCTTCAAGTCGGCAACAGTTGCAACGAGTTCGTTGTATTCGGCTTCCAACTTTTCGATATTCAGGCCAGTGAGCTGAGCGAGGCGCATGTCCACGATAGCCTGCGACTGGATTTCGTCGAGGTTAAAGCGGTTCTGCAAGGCAGTCTTTGCGGCTTCGGTCGTGGGGCTAGACTTGATGATTTGCACCACTTCGTCGATGTTCTGCGTTGCAATACGCAGGCCTTCAATAATGTGGAGTCGTGCTTCGGCCTTGTTCAAATCGAACTGCGTAGAACGCGTAATCACTTCCAAGCGGTGATCCACATAAACCTGGATGAGATCCTTAAGCGTCAGGAGCTTCGGCAGGTTGTTGACAAGAGCCAAGTTGTAAATGCTGAACGTCGTCTGCAATTGCGTGTTTTTGAACAAATTATTTAAAACAACTTCGGCGACCACATCCTTGCGCATTTCAATCACAATGCGCATACCTTCGCGGCTAGATTCATCGCGAATGTCGGTAATACCGTCGACGCGCTTGTCCTTCACGAGTTCTGCAATCTTCTTACAGAGTTCGGCCTTGTTGACCATGTAAGGAATTTCGCTCACAACAATGCGCGGCTTACCGCGGCTATCAACATCAATTTCGGTACGAGCACGCACGCGCACGCGACCATGGCCCGTCAAGTAAGCATCACGGATGCCCGCGCGGCCACAAATCACGCCGCCGGTCGGGAAGTCCGGACCAGACACGTACTGCAAAAGGTCTTCGCCAGAAATATCCGGATTTTCGGCCACCGCATGAATGGCATTTGCAATTTCGCGAAGGTTGTGCGGAGCCATCGAGGTTGCCATACCAACAGCAATACCCGTGGTACCGTTCACCAGCATGTTCGGGAGAGCGGAAGGCAACACCTTCGGTTCTTCCAAAGATTCGTCAAAGTTCGGGCCCATGTCGACGGTATCTTTTTCAAGATCTTCGAGCATGAGGGCACCCATGTTGTTCATCTTGGCTTCGGTGTAACGCATTGCAGCGGCGCCGTCACCGTCGATAGAACCGAAGTTACCCTGGCCGAACACCAGCGGGTAGCGCAGCGAGAAGTCCTGCGCCATACGCACCAAGGTTTCGTACACGGCGGAGTCGCCATGCGGGTGGTACTTACCAATCACGTCACCCACGATACGGGCGGACTTCACCGTCGGCTTGTTGGGCACCACGCCCAACTTGTGCATACTGTACATCACGCGGCGGTGCACCGGCTTAAAACCGTCACGAGCATCAGGCAAGGCACGAGCAACTATCACACTCATGGAATAGCGCAAGTAGCAATCCTGCATGTCCTTTTCGATTAAGGACCTGATTTGCGAACCTGGTACCAATTCTTCTGACATTCTTTTTCCTCTAATTATCCACCGGTGTTTCCACCAGCATTTCGTTTATTTCATTTAAACTTTCATCGTCGGTCTGGTCGATACGGTGGGGCGTTATCGTCGCATAGCCCTGATTCAGCAGATAGTCATCACTATCCTTGGGCTGTTCGTCCCACAGTTTGTCACCATCCAATTGCCACAGTCCATTTTCATAGGAATAATGGTCCGTAAACATTCCAAGGGCCATCCTGGTCGCCTTAAAACCCTTGAAGGTTTCGGCGGTAGTCTTTGGGAAATTCACGTTCCAGAAAACACCTACGGGAATCCGTTCGAACAGGCGGTCCTTGACCACCTTCACGGCAAACTCTTTTGCCGTTTCGAGCATATTCGGTGTCGATCCCCTAAGAGAAAGAGCAATACCCGGCACCCCCCAAAGGGCAGCCTCACGGGCTCCAGCGACCGTCCCCGAATAAAGCGACGACACGCCGGAATTTTCGCCCAGATTCACGCCTGAGAAGCATACATCAAAAGGTCTTTGAACTGCCCCCGGACCACCCCCCTCGGTGGTAAGCCCATGAGTGGCAAAATGCCCCAAGGCAAACTTCACGCAATCAGCAGGTGTCCCCGACATAGAATACGCCTCAATGGACGCATTCTCCGAAAATTCCACTTTTTTGACCGAAAGTCCACGCCGAACGGTAAAGGCGTGACCTACCCCGCTCTGTTCCACTTCGGGAGCAAAAATGCACACGTCCGCATAAGGGACAAGCGCACACGCCAAAGCGAGCATATAGCCACTCTGGATTCCGTCATCATTTGCGATGAGGACACGTGTCTTTGGGTAGTCTTGCATGTAAGATAAAAGATAGAAAAAACGCCTAAAAACATCCCCCCAAAAAGGGGTAAAAAAACATTCTATTAGCTATCTTTTGAGCATGTTTTCTGAGAAGAAATTTTTAGCGACAAAAGAGACCTCTAAGGCAAAGCGCATGGCCGAACTTTTGCGCGTTATCATCCTTCAATTGGGTGATGATGTTCCCCGCGCCAAGCGCGAATTCGAGACCTACGCCGAATGGATGAAGCTCCCCGAAAGCGAACGCCTCACCGGTAAAAACCAAGCGCAAATGATCGACCTTTACAAGACTTTCCGCACCAGGGCGGGACTCGGGTTCGAACGAGACGTATACCTGGAGCAGGAACCGGGGGACCGCGAAGTCGCTAACGAAGCTCCGCTCCCGTTCGCCGTACTCGTGCACAATTTGCGCAGCGCCTTTAACGTAGGTTCCATCATTCGCAGCACGGACTGCTTCGGGCTCGAAGGAGTCCACCTGAGTGGGTACAGTTGCGGTCCTGACCATGTGACAGTCAAAAGCGCTGCCCGCGGATGCCAGGAATGGATTCCCATCAAGCGCTGGGAATCACCCTTCGACTGCGTCAAGTGGCACAAAGAAAACGGCTACGAAATTATCGCCCTTGAAACAGGCGAAGACATTCCGAGCATAAACAACGTAACATGGCCCGAAAAAGGTCTCATCATCCTCGGAAACGAAGAACTAGGAATCGCTCCAGAGTTGATGGCCGAAGCGACTATGAAAGTAACCATTCCGATGGCAGGTCGCAAGGCGAGCATGAACGTCGCCGGGGCCTACGCCATTATGTGCTTTAAGATTAGGTCTGATTGCGGTCCGACTACTTCGCAAGAGACTTCACCGCATCCGTCAAGCGATCAATCGCCTTGATGAGTTCATCCATTTTGGCTTCGCTAATACCGGACTGAATTGCATTTGCAGCACCGGTAACAGCATCCTTCACTTGAGAAGCGACTTTATCGGCCACCGATTCCTTTACCGGAACCTTGCCAAGCCAAATGTCCGGCCAGCGGTCATTACCCGTGTGATACGTAATACGCGTTGCCGATTCAACCGGTTCGCCAATCTTCCAGATATAAAGTTCGTAATCAAATAAGTCGTGGTCATGCCCCTTGTCAGTGGCGCCCCACACGAGCCACTTCCCATCCGGAGAAAGGCGCGGGAAATATTCGTGACTGCGACGACCCGGCAGGTCCATCAATTTTACATTCTTCGGAATGCCAAAGAAGCCCACCTTCTCAATCTGCTTGCCATCCTTGGCGCTAAACCATAGGATTTCACTCGGAGCGGCCGTGCCACCGTTACCCGTCGGGTTCACACGGTAAAGCTTGCTGCCGTCAAAGTTCCAGTCAATCTGGCAACCGTCGCCAGACTTGGTCCATACGGACTTTTCTAAATCCCACACACCCGTTTCGCGCATGGAACCGCGAAGCGTAATCGCCAAATGTTTGCCATCGGGGCTCATGTTCGGTTCTTGCAGAATCACACCGGACTTGTTGAAAGCCTTTTCGCCATCGAGCACTAGAGTTTCTTTCTTGCTGGCGAGATCCATCGAGAACACCTTGCCGGCGCGGCTAAAAACGATAGACTTACCATCAGGCCGCCAAGTGCCCCAGGTAGCGTTGTCCACAACCTTACGTGCGTTTTCGCCCGAGATATCAACCATCCACAAATCCCACTTTTCCGGGTAGTTGGCATCATTTTCAGGCACCCAGCCGCCCTTGCTGCGGTTAAAGAGCACTGTCGAGCCATCCGGCGAAATACGCGGAAACCAGTCCACATTATCACCCTGCGTTAGAGCTCGGGCATTCGTACCGTCGGCATTCATAATCCAAATATCATGATGAGAATTTGCACGGCTCGTCGCCCAAACAATAGCCCCCTCCAGTTTACCCTTGAGGGCAGAAAGCGCCTTTTGTTCATCGGCGGTAGGATCAACAGCGGCACCCGTCGGAGCGCCCTGCTGAGCAAAAACGGTCGAAAAAGCCAATAAGGCGGGAACAGCAAACTTCATCATATTCTTCATACCCCGCAATCTAGTAATTTCAGCTCCAAAAGCATCAAAAAAACGGCACATAAAGCCCCCAAAAATTGACCATGCTCACATATTACACACGCGTAAACAAAAAAAGAGCAAAAAAAGGGCCGTTTTTTGTGAGATATAGGTATCTTTAGATTAGAACCAAGAGAGAGATAAGAGGGCCCGGCTAATGCCGGGCCCTCTTAAACTATTTTAAATGAATTTTATGAATGGATGTTGACGATGCCCCCTGCACCCGAGCAACATACAATCCGCTGGGCAAGTTCTCTAAGGAAACCGACACCGGAGCATCCGCATTGCCATTCCAAAGATTCTTGACAATCTGCCCCGAAACCGACATCAAATCAACACGGGTCTTACCAGACAAATTCATTTCGAGCACACGACCATTCAACTTAAGCGAAGACTGCACCAAAGCCTTTTTCTTGGCAACCGACGTCGAAGACGTTGGAGCAGAAAGGTTTGGCATATTGCCCGACACAAGCAAGCCGTTCAACAGCTTAAGGGACTGGTTGAAGTAGTTTTCGTCACCGAGAGCGACAGCCTCTTTCCAGTATTCATCAAGTTTGGCCTGATACTTGGAATCCGAAATAAGAGCCGTCATGAGGGATGTCACGAACGTGCTGTTGTGATCGTTGCCGAGGCTACCGGACCTTCTCATCACGGGGCCACTCATGCTTGCCGCACTGACCGTAGAGACAAATTCAGCCATTTTCTTGTCGAGAGCAAGTGCGCGCTGGTCGCCATGCCAGCAGACCGCCTTCGCATTGCGCCACGGAGCACGAGAAGCATCATAGCTGTAATAGTCATCTTCGCTATTACCGTTCTTGTCGGTCCAGTCATCAATGAGACCGGTCGACGGAGCATCCGAAGCGCTCTTTTCGTAAAGGTTCATGTTGGCTTCGTAAGCAGTCTTGCTCCAGAATTCGGCATTTTCCACATCAACTGCAGCAAACAGCGGCATGTAGGCCGGATCAAAGTAACCCGGATTTTTACGGTTTAATGCAGCATCGCCCCACTTGTCGCCCGGCAAGTGCAAACCGTTGCTTTCAAACTCGTACTTTTTCATGGACTGAATCAGTTTTTTGGCATCTTCCTTATACTTTTCGTCACCAAACTGATAATAGGCCATAATTAAAGCAGCCGCGGCATCGATATCGCCATCAAGCGCGGCTCCGTTACCCGCATCCCAAGATTCCGAAAGATTACCGATTTTCCAAATCATGAGTCCATTTTCGTTCTCAAACTTCTTGTAAAAATTCCAAATCTTATCGAATTCGGCCTGATAACTCGTCGTATTGTCGCTAAAATACACCATCAAAAGCATGCCGTAGCCGACACCTTCCGAAAAATACGCATCGGATCCGGGATCAGAACGAATACCCGCAATATCGCCCGATTCGTTGTACATGGCTTTTTTCCAGTACAAAAACTGTTGCTTCAACTGTTCCGAAGCAGCAGCCTTGTCGCTTAGAAGCGTTGCGTTTCCACCATAATCAGACATCTGCGGGAAGGGGAAATTCACCACCGCCTGCGCAAGGCCAAAAACCATAAGGGCAGCCGCCCCAACCATCTTGAAATTCATACGCACTCCTTTCTCGCCTGTCGGCGGAATCCTATACATGTAAAAATAATGAAATTTTTCAGAAAATCAAACTTTTATTTTTACTTTATGGCGCAAAATCACGGTCAAAAATCACAAAATAGTCATCCTGGTACGACCTGTGCCATTTTTTTTCTTTTTCAAGGGCCTGCAAAAGAATTCCCCAGCGAGCATAATAGCGCAACGGGAATACAGCCCTATCAATATTCATTACTTGTGCATCAGTGATAAACAGCTCCGGTTTTTCAGCGTATGCTAGATAGCGCTCAAAAAAATCCGCTGTTTTAAGGATAAACCGTCCATCAATATAAATGGAATCCGAAGGGTTCACAAAGGCTAGATAGCCTCCCGCACGGTCATCGTTAAAAAGGCGGCCGGGGTGTGGATGTTCTTGCATCCATCGGGCAGCATCAACAGGAACACGCTGGTAAGCAACCATCGAATAATCGTATGCCGAAAGCGATCGAGCCCATAAACCAAGCAAAAAAGCTAGAACAACGATAGAAGTTAGTCGGTAGAATTTAGAGTTTAGATGGCCATACAAAGAAACGGCAGGCAAAAACACAGGCAAAAATAGCACGAAGTTGCGTTCTGCAAAAAGGGCCAGGATTGCAGTCACCAAAAGAGTCACGTTTGAGATATCGGGTCTACGAGCCTTATACAGTCGCCACACAGCAAACACCATTCCAGCCACGCACAGCACAACCATGAGCATACTTTCAAGCGAATTCTCCCCTACGATCAAAAGAGTTACCGGAGAACGGTTTTCTGCGATTTGACTTGCGAATACAGCCGCAGAAGGCGATAGGCCAAGCAATCGGTCTAGCAAACCAAATGGATAAAGAAACAGGTTCAGGCCTTCGCGATGGAGAAACGGCATTGCAAACAAAGCAAGCACAAAAGCGATTCGCCACACAACAGTCTTTGGCGATAATTTTTCTCCATCTTTTCGAGAATTCCAAACTTTTACCGTCAGCACAAGCAATGCAAAAAGCGGGCCTAATACATAAAGTCCCTGACACTTACACCAGAACCATTGAATGGCAAGAACAAGAATAATTCCAGAAACCTGGCATTTTTCAAAAATACGAGGCAAGATATTCCAATAAACTCCGAGGAACAGGAGCGAGAAAAGCACCGGACGAATTTCAAAATGATAGCGGAATATAAAGAGAACTAATACCGCCACAAAAGACAACCCTACATGAACGCGACTAAAGGTTGCCACGACCTTACGAGCCTCGTAATAACGCGCCCCATATCCAAACAGAGCAAACACCGCACCCCACAAGACCGCCTTAAACGCAACGAGGAGCGGAGCACCTCCGAGACCGTAGACAAAGCCCACCACTAGTTGAAAAAATTCATGCACATTCACGACAGGCGCTCGCACCGGAGTCCACGTCATCACCCACTCACGAGCGCAGGCCAAATGCCACCATATATCCGTATCGGTCAACGGAAAGATAGAAAAAAGAATGGCGGCAATCGGCAACAACGGCATCTACATTATTCCAACGTATTGAGCAAAGAATCGATCCTACGCGAGATCTGCTCGGCGCCCCACTTATTCAAGTGGTCATAATCCAGAGCCATGTCATTCGTATAATCGTGATCACCCAATTTATTTTCATCCATCAAAATAAAATTAGAATGGCCTTGATCTAATTTCTTTATATAATCAATCAATTTTATGCCATGACTACGACGCATTCCATGTCTGCCGTACGCCCCCGTTTTTTTATAGTACGGACTAATCGGGAACGTGACACCGATAACCTTGATATCATGATTTTCAGCAGATGCAATCAATTTTTCTAAAGAAGCTAAATTACCCTCGTAAGTTCCCTGATTATCACTCCACGTCGAATCGTTCAGAACATCGGCCAGTCCCGTTACAGGGCTCACCCAACCTTCGTTGCCTTCTGACGCATAACAGCCCCTATCCTCAAACAGTCCTTTCGATTCTGCAACCGCTTTTTGTTGAACCAGTTCAACAAAGGACTCATCAACCCCCTGCGACCAAAAGTCATGATTCATATCGTATTTAAAGCCCAGGGCATCCCCCAAATGAGCATTCACATCTTTCCCTGCATCTTCATTATACCACAAGTCTAAATCTAGTCCCACCACCACATACTTTAAATTTGTATAATGATTGATAATGTAATGGTCAAACAGGAATTCAACACAATGCATATCGCAAGGGACCACACCCAAATTCACACCCACTTTTTTTAGGAAACGCGGATCGAAATCAGCCCACATGTGCGAATTTCCGAGTCCAACAACCTCTGCAGAATCCTTAAATTCCCATAACATCTGCATTTTTTGATAAAGCGGCAAACCGGTTTGATTCGTATTCCCCTTATATTCACCGATACTATCCAGGTCCCAATTCACATTCATATTTGGCGAAAAAGTCATCACCCACAAGTTTGGATGCCAAAGGTCTTCGCTTTCGGCCAATTCGATAACATTGTTATCAGACAAATCAACAAATACAATTTTTGAATGGGCCCCATTAGCATTTGTAAGTGTTGCAACAGCGGCATTTTTTCCTCCTAGCACCCATTCGCTATGGTCAAAGGAATAACCAACTGGAGCGCCAACAGATTGAATCAGCTTGCCAACGCTATCGACAACAAGAATACGTTCATGCGTCCCATATTTTTCGCCCACAAACGCACGACCCGTTTTGCCTCCAAAATCAAGGAATAGAGTTCGTTTGGACCCATCTTTTGCCAAAGAAGCATTACAAGCCTGTTCCGCCTTACCGTCTTTCTTATACCATACGGTATCAAGGGCATCTACCATCACCGTAGAGCCATTTGCCGCAATACGGGCTCGCAAAAGTCTTGCCCCCGAAACGGCCAACTGGTTATCATCACTAATTCCATCATGATAAGCCCCATCAAACAGCTTTTGAGGCGAACCAAAATGTCCATTAGCAAATTTAACCTGCCACGTAGAAGCCTTTGTAAAATCAGATTCATTATTTCCCGCATCTGTTACATAGACAATGACGGTATCACCATTCTCCAAGACTCTCCAACGAGGAATAGCGGCGCTTTCCACATCCAATTTCACCAGATTAGAACCAGCCGCATTTAAGTCACGAACATAAAGTTCGGATTTCCCAGAAGCACCCTCAAGACCTGTGCAAAAAGCCACATGTTTTCCATCAGGTGAAATTTCAGGATGATACACTTCTATCGAGTCCTCAATTTCTGTAACCGACAAAACAGAATTAGAATAATCCATGTAAGCCAGATTTCCCGTTTGACCATTTCTAAATGCAAGCTTAACCTTATTTTTCCCCGTTAAAGCACGTATTGTCGCAGAACTCGCAAGCGGAACAATCCGTGTAGACGATGCCTTACCATCACTTCCCATCCAAACGGCATTAGGGATTTCCCCAAATGCCAAGCGAAAACCAACATAATCTGCACGAGTCGACGACGTTACCGTATAAACATCTCCACGGCCATACAAGGTAATCAACTCCGATGAATTTCGATAACTCCCCCCCTTAACAACACGTTGACCCAAGCTTCCGCCATCAGGAGCTCCAATATAATTCGTGACCGTCGTATCAGCAAAATGCCCCAGCCAATCATTTACCCATTCCATGGCATTACCGGCCAAATCACAAACTTGTTTGGTAGAATCAGCCTTTTCACACACCTTATGCAACTTATAATCTGAATTTTCAGCAGTCCAACCACCTGCTGGATTCCAATACAAACCCGCAACAAGTACCCATTCCGCCTCTGTCGGCAAACGATACGCTTTCTTTTCTGGATTGAAAGACAGTCCTTCAACATTAATCGCATGTTTATCAGAATCAAAAACAACCTTACTGTAGGTATAAGCCGTATCAAAACCTTCGGCCTTGCCACGTGCATTTGCAAAAAGGATTGCATCGTAATACGTTACATTTGTTGCAGAATTTTTCTCATCATTGCATTCTAAGGAAAGCCCCACAGGCCCTTTCATCAGGTCATTAAATTCTCCACAAGTCACCTCATGGCTACCCATCGAAAAATCATAATCTAGAATAACCCTCATACTAGGACGTTCTTCTAAACGAGCTTCAGCAAGATCTGTTCCGAGGACAACCTCCGAAAGAGAAGATTTTATCCGAAACATTCCCGAAAGAGAATCTCTATCTAAACCAATCAAAGCAGCACTCGACTGCGATGGAGCCTGTTCAGAATTAGAACAGGAGCAAAAAAACAAGCAAAGCAGACCAAGAATCCATGCAATTTTTTTCATAAACCATTCCATTATCTTAATATTTTTAAGAGGGAATCTAATCGGGCAGTAAACTGACGAGCACCAATATAACTCAAATGAGAATTATTATAGGCCATTTCGGCCGTATAATCATGGTTGCCATCCTTATTTTCATCAAAGATTTCAAAACCTAATTTACGAAGTTCATCAATGATTTGATGAGCCACATCACGACTAGGACCAAACAAGCCAAATGAATTTGTTGCGGCATAATCGGGATTACGCGGCGTTATTGCTAAAATAAATTTCACGCCTCTATTCTCCGATTCTTTTTTAAGCATTTTCAACATTTGGATATTGGATTGCAAATCAAGCGATTCAAAAGGCATTTGAGAAACATCAACACTAACATAAGTATCCCCCCATGAAACCGATTCGAGCAAAAAAGAATCATCCATATAATTTTGAGTAAACAGATTCCTCGGATAAGAGTATTCTTGACTCAGGGTTGCAATCAAATCTACATTTTGTTGATTCAAATGATTTTCGTCATAAATAAGACCTGGAGAATATTGACGAAGTACATCCAAATAATTCGATTGAGCACGATAAAGAAGGCCTGGAGACAATTCTACAACAACCGCTTTTACCCTTGGCGCATATTTAAAGACATAATTTAACAGCACGTACTTCATCAAATGCATGTCAGCAAGAGTGACTCCCATATTAAGCATTTTACATGTCTTAACAGAATCATCTATGACAGCATCCAGTATCATAGAGCTACCTAATGCAATACACTCCAAATCACGGTATTTTTCCCAAAACATTTTCAACTTTATAGACAATTCAACCGAAGATGACATCAAAAAATTTTCTGGTTGATTTATAAAATATCTTCCGGCACTATCCAAATCAACCAAACCATTTTCACCCATAGATGAATTTTGAGCAATCCAAAGATTTGGATGCCATAGTTCCACACCTTCAACAAGTTCCACAACGGAGCTGTCAGTCAGATTAACAAGGACAATCTTCGTATGAGTTCCGTTTGCATTTACGAGTGTTGCTACAGCAAGGTTTTCACCGCCTAGAGTCCATTCGCTATGATCAAAGGTCCATCCCAACGGCGAGGCCACAGACTGTTTCAGTTTTCCCGACGCATCTGCCACCAACAAGCGCTCATGCGTCCCATAATTTTTTCCGACAAACTCGCGACCTGTTTTGCCACCAAAATCCAAAAAGAGCGTACGTTTAGAACTATCGCGAGCAAGAGATACATTGCAAGCCTGTTCACCCTTATTGTCATTTTTATACCATACGGTATCAAGCGCATTTTGCTGAACCGTCGAATTCGTTTTAGCGATTCGAGCACGCAAGAGGCGCGCACCCGTCACAGCCAAAGTATTGTCTTCGCTGATGCCACCATGGTAGGCACCGTCAAAAAGTTTTTGCGGGATTCCAAATTTTCCGTTTGCAAAAGTCACCTGCCACGTCGAGGCAGACTTAAAATCAAGCTCACTTTTATTATTGCCGGCATCTGTCACATAAACAATTACCGTATCACCATCTGGAAGTACTCGCCAACGAGGAATCGCAGCACTTTCGACATTCAACTTTACAAGATTCGAGCCTTCTGCATTAAGGTCGCGAACGTAAAGAGAAGACTTGCCAGACACGCCCTCAAGCCCAGAGCAGAAAGCCACATACTTCCCATCTGGTGAAATTTCAGGATGATACACATCAATCGTATCTGCGATCTCAACAACAGAAAGAATACCACCAGAATAATCAACAAAAGATAAATTACCCGTATTATCATTTCTAAAGGCAAGTTTTGCCCTATAAGCCCCCGTAAGAGAACGCAACGTAGTCGAACTAACCAAAGGAACAATCCGATTCAACGCAACCTTGCCATTATTTCCTATCCACGCAGCATCAGGAATTGCACCAAAAGCAAGACGGAAACCCACATAATCAGCCCGCGTCGACGAAGTCACCGTATAAACATCACCACGACTATAGAGATGAATCGATTCAACAGAATTACGATAACTAGCCCCTTTTACAACTCGCTGACCTAAAGCACCTCCATCAGGAGCACCAACATAATTCGAAACAAGTGTATCGCTAAAATTCCCCAACCAGTCATTTACCCATTCCATGACATTGCCTATAAGGTCACAAAACTCATCATCATCTGCTTTTTTGCAAACAAGATGCTTTTTATATTCCGAATTTTCAGCAATCCAAGCCTTTTCAAGGTTCCAATTTTGACTTGCCACCAAACTCCATTCTGCTTCGGTCGGCAAACGATAGGCTTTTATTTGGGGTCGATACGCAAATCCCTCTAAAGCGTTACAATGTTTTTCTGAATCAAAAACAATAGAAGTATATGTATAAGCGGTGTCAAGACCTTCTAACTTACTGCGTTCATTTGCAAAAAGAATCGCATCATAATATGTCAGATTTGTGGCAGGGAGACTGTCATTTGCGCAATCCAACGAAAGACCTGTAGCGGCATTCATCAATTTATTGAATTCTCCGCAAGTCACCTCATGACGACCCATCGAAAAATCATAATCAAATTCAACACTCATTGCCGGGTGCTCATTAGAGCGAGCTTCTGTCGCATTAGTACCTAAAACAGTTCCTGCACCATTTGCTTTTACGAGGAACATTCCCGAAAGAGTATCTAGGGTATATTCTATCTTAGGCGTTTCTTGTGATGCAACGGCCATTTCCGAATTAGAACAAGCCATTATCCCCATCAATAAAACAAGAAGGCTCAGTTGTAACCGTAATCGACTCATTTATCCCAAGCCCTTATCAACGAATCAAGTCGTTTACTAAGTTCTTGAGCGCCACGATAACTTAAATGATCATAGTCATAAGCCATTTTATCCGTATAATCGTGATCACCCATCTTATTTTCGTCCATCAGCTTAAAGTTCTTATAGGATTTTTCCCAACTTTTGATTTCTTCCAACAGCGATATCGCCGTACTACGGCGCATTCCGTGACGTCCAAAAGAACCCGTTGTTTTATAATATGGGCTCTGCGGGAAAACAACTCCAACAACACGCACCCCTTTCTCTTGAGCCGAAAGAATCAACGCTTTCATGGCGTTCTTATTTGTTAAATACACGCTGCCATAGTCGCTCCAAGCCGAATCACTCACCAAGGCGTTAGGATTCAGGCCTCCATTCGTCCAAGAATTTATTTCGTAACGACTCCAACCTTTATTTCGTCGATTATTCTTTAAAGTTTCAATCTGATTTACATAAATTCTATTCAGTTCAATAAAGCCTGTTGGCATCGCCTCTTTCCAATAACGGTGATGTTCATCATAGTCAAAAGCCCTCGCCGGAGTAAAAATCTGTTTTAGTTGAACATCTGCCGGAGTATTCCACAAGTCCACATCAACAGCAATCACAAGGTAGCGCAATTTTTTGCAATGGTCAAAAACATAATTATCCGCAAGGTATTTTATAGAATGCATATCTACATGAGCAACACCCAAATTAAAGGATTTACCTGCAGTAATAAACTTAGGCCAAAAGCCACCAATTAAGCGAGATGAGCCTAATCCCAAAATTTCAAGTGAATCCGACTGAGCCCAGAAATCATTCATTTTTCTTGGCAAATCACCACTTGTCGCATCAACATAATAGCGCGCAGCACTATCCAAATCCAGATCTTTCTTTACAGAATCTACAAAAGAGCCAGGCAAGGTTTTTATCCACAAACAGGGATGCCAGAGTTCATCACCATCTATCAAATCAACCACAGACGAATCAGACAAATCTATCAACGAAATTTTCTCATGAGCCCCATTTGCATTGGTCATGGAGGCAACAACAAATCCTTTTCGGGATCCCTTATAGTATTCATCGCCAATAACCCATTCTACATGGTCAAAAGCGTACCCTTTAGGGGCTGGTACAGAATGAATTAAGCTACCTGTACTATCGGCAACAAGAAGTTGCTGATGCACTCCATACTTTCGGTTAGCAAAAGATTTACCCGTTGCACTCGCAAAATCAAGAAATACAGTACGATTACTGCCATCCTTAGAAAGTGAAGCATTACACGCCTGTTCGCCATTGTACCAAACTGTATCGCGGCCATTCACATTGGCTCTCAACAAGCGGGCTCCAGAAACAGCCAACGAATTATCTAAAGAGGTTCCCCCATTAAACGTTCCATCAAAAAGTTTCTCCGGTTCACCAAATTCTTCGGACGAAAACGGGACCTGCCAAGTTTCTTTCTTTTTCCATGCTGTAGAATCGGTGTTTTCGTCGGCATCCGTCACAAAAACAATAACCGTGTCCCCTGGAGCACGAACTTTCCAGCGCGGAATCGCAGCATTTTCAAATTCAAGTTTTACAAGATCCTTTCCCGAATAAATCAAATCACGAACATATATTTCACTTTTACCAGGAACTCCCTCCGGCTTAGTACAAAAAGCAACCTTGCCACCATCCGGAGAAATCTCTGGATGGTACACCTCTACAGAATCCTTGTACTCTCTTAGCGAATACTGGCCATTACCATAATCATTTACAATCAGGTTTCCAGTCACATCATTTCTAAAAACAATTTTTGCCTGAAAACCACTCGTCTTCTTTTCGATGGTTTCAATACTTTCTAAAGAATGTATTGTATAGTCGTTCACGCTTCCATCGCTACCGGTACAATACAAATCAGGAATCGGTCCAAAAGCCAACCTAAATCCCAGATAATCTAACCGCGTTGTCGAAGAAACTGTGTACACATCCCCTCGGCTATAAAGGTGAACGGCTTTAGAATCATGAAGATACCCCCCCCCCTTAATGACACGTTCATCCAAAGAGCCTCCATCAGCGGCACCAGCAAAATTCACATAAGAAGTATCCTTCAAAAAAGCCAACCAATCATTAGTCCACTCCATAACATTTCCGCCCAAATCACAGAATCCATCTTCATCGGGGGTCGATGTGCAAACTTCATGTTTTTTTCCGCCAGAATTACCGCCAAGCCACTGATCTTTTAAATTCCAATGTTTGCTAGCAACCACCAACCATTCAGCCTCAGTCGGCAAACGATAGCCATAAGCAAGAGGTCTATAAATCAATCCTGCCAATTTTATACAATGGCCCTTACTATCCAGAATTTTTTTCGTATAAAGATAAATGGAATCTCTCCATTCCGCCTTGCTACGTTCATTAGCATACAAGACCGCATCGTAATAGGTTATTCCCGTAACAGGCTCATCACCACAGGAGTCCGATTCAGGTTCAACATTCTTCATCAACCTGTAAAATTCGGAACAGGTCACCTCATGCTTACCCATAAAATAATCATACGTAAGCTCCACCGTCATTTCGGGATATTCCCTCTTGACCGCAGTCGTATCGTTGGTTCCAAGAACGGCGCGTTTTTTCCCAGACACAAGAAGCATGTCTCCAGGAAGTCCAACTTTATCAGTCCAAGACTCCCCTTCTTTTTTAGGAGCCGTACTATTGGAACAGGCCACTAATCCAAAGCAGCACAAGGCAACAAAAAGAATCAAACCAACCCGAAATTTCATCTTTATTTTTTTATCCACAGGTTTGGATGCCAAAGTTCGCCACCGCTGACCAAGTCAGTCACACTAGAATCTTTCATATTGACCAGAACAATCTTAGTATGGAGCAAATTGGCATCTTGAAGCGACGCAACAGCATAGTCTTGATAACCCACCCATTCTGTATGATCGTAGGCGGTCCCCACCGGAGATGGCACCGCAGCAACAACCGAACCCAAGCTATCAACAACTAAAATTCGCTGATGAGGTCTAAAGCTTTCTCCAGCAAAAGCAAGTCCCTGCTTGCCAGACATGTCCAAGAACAAGGTCCGTTTAGACCCATCATTCAAAAGAGACGCATTGCAGGTTTGTTCATAATCATACCAAACAGTATCCGAAGTCCTTTCTACAGAGCCATCACGATTATAAACAACATGGCGACCCATCAGCAATGCTGAACTCGTGACCATAAAATCGAGGTCAACGGTAACGCCACCATTAAAAGCGCCGTCTGCAATCTTTTGGCTTTTCCCAAATACGCCCCCCATAAAAGGAACCATCCAAGTTCCCGTTTCCTTCCAGGCTTTCAGTCGCATTTGAATTTCAGAATCTGATTCCATTCCCTTTGATGGAAGAACGGTAGTATCGTCCACATAAACAATAACGGTGTCGCCATTGGGCAGCACACGCCAGCGTGGAATCGCCGCCGACATCGCATTCAATTTTTGGGGCGGGTAAGGGCTACCAATCCTCTTAACATACAAATCCGATTGAGCCCCCGAATTTTCGTGAGAAGTCGAAAACGCAACCCATTTTCCATCAGGAGAAACCTCTGGATGGTAACAATCTAGTCCCAAATCCAAATCAACCGATTCAGAATCCAAAATGTTAAAATCGGAATCGGTGATTGCGCCGTCAAACGCAATATATTTTAAATGGCCCGTATTTTCGTCACGATAAAAAAGATAACCATCGGGAACAGCGTCTTTCATTGAATTTTCATACTCAATCTGTTCATCAGTAACTTGACTCGTGCTATGATCACAAGCGTATAGTCCAAAAGAAGCTACCAACAATGGGAGCCATTTCAATAAAGAACGTCTCATAAGGGTAAATTTACAAAATAATGGGGGGAGGATTTTCCGAGATACCCTTATAAATGGTCCGGCAACCGGCTTTTGGCGACATCCTGATTTGCCTTGATTCCCGGATATTCCGGGAAAAATGTTTCTGCCAGGCGGTACCAAGTAAGAGCACGGCGTAAATCGTGATCCAGATACAAATTTCCCATATTAAAAGCGGCCAGTCCCACAAACTGGGATGACAAGAGCGGTTTAAATTCTAAGCCAGTCCATTTTCCCCCGCGGTACTTTTCGAGATATTCCTCATCGGTATACGAGTAGCCTCGACGATTAGGCTCCAAGTTTACCCTTGACAGGGAATCTCTTCCATAGCGCAAAAAAACATGTCCCGGCAGCATCACCACCGACAAAGGAATTTGGCGAGCCTCTGCCACCATCATGGCCAGCCACGAAAGTCCCATGCAACCTGATTTTTTATTTTGCAAGACCTGCAACGGCAATATCGCTTTTTCGGTAACAGCGGCATCACCCGCCCCCGCAAATTCGATATTCCAATATTCCCACAACAAGACCTTAAAGCTCTGTAAGGTATCGCCTGTAGCAACGACAACACTATCATAAAAAGCGAGTCCGCGGTTCCATTCGTCTACAGTATCAATGCAATTGGGTGCCAAATTTTCAAAAACGCACGCCGCATCACGATACCCCATGCGTTCGGTGCGGCCACTCCAAAGAATTAGCACCAAAGACGATGCCAAGGCAATCAACAGCACTGGCCAAAAGAATTTCACCTACAATCCGTCCCACTCCATCGGAGATTGCCAGAAATCACGGGCCGTCATCATGTAAATGACAAGGCGCTTGCTCTGCATATCTTTTTTCATTTTCATCATGCGGTGATACACACCGGGGCCGCCACCCCAACTGGTAAGCACTTGCACATCAAGACCAGTCGCATACGCAAGTAACGACCCCGGACCACCGCTCTTTTGGTCAACAGATTCAAAGACCCCCGTAAACGAATCGCCCATCAGAAGGATTGGCGAATTCTTGCCTCCCTTGTAAGCCTCGGTCCCCTTAAAGATTTTCATGACAGGTAGAGTATCGGCCGGATACTTGGATTTTTCGGCATCGGGCAAGTGAGCCACAAGGTCCCCTTCGCGAAGCGTCTTGGTTTCTTGCAAATTAAGCGAGCCCGGCTGAGCGCCCGATTCTGCATACCAGGAATACTGAGTCACACGCGAAGCAAGTAATTCCATAGCAGCAAGCATTCCTGGCAAAGCCCAATGCGTATCATAGCGCTGATAACTATAATGCGGAGGCTCGTCACCCGACTTTGCAGCCATAAGTGCCGGGTAAAGGTCTAATACATCAAGCCCGGCAGCAAGCATTTCACGAGTAAATTCGCGACCAGCAGGATTTACACAAAGGTCTGCGGCAGTCCCTTCTACCAAACGTTCACCATAAATTTCTTCTTTAACAGGAACTGGTACTACCAAGAGTTGCACGCCTAAAGAATCAAGATACTTTTTAAGTTCTAGCAGACGCGGAAGAGGATTATGCAAAGAATCCTGCGAAGTTATTTTATCAGCAATCAAGTAATTAGCATTGCGACGGAACCAAAGCATATCCCCAGCCGCCCAGGCATTCTGCTCTTTAGGGAGTTTTTTTAGGGTCTTCGAAAGTGTTTCGCGGAATTTCTTGGTAGCATCATTTGCCGGACAAGAACCCTCAACCGAAGCAAGAGTCTGCAAACGGAAAGCAGAGCTAGTATCAAGCATACGGTTCACCGGGACAACCTCACCCGCCTCAGCCAACGAATCAGCGGTTTTCTTGGCTCGTAAAGCTTCGTCGCTCAAGCGGAACGCAGGGACTTCAAAAGCGATCCACATCGGAGTTCCCATCGGGTTTCCGCGCATGACCGCAAAAGGCTTATTCTTATCCCCTTCCCACGGAGCCCCGGCCGTATGCGGTTCTAAGTCCGTATTCAAAGTCGGATACCAATAAGAAGACAAGGTCCTCGCCCAATTCATGGCATCGTCAATATTCATCTCACCTGTGAGGTAATAATTCAAAATTTCTGCTGTTTCACCTTTAGACGAAAGCTTCAACTTTCCATAAAAGACCGGTCGTTCAGTCCACAAGGCAGGCATCACTTCAACCCACCATTCTACGGACCCATCGCTCAGGGGCACCCCCCACAGTCGAGATACATTCTGGAAAGCACGGAATACATCAGGCTCATTCCACTTAACGGCTTCAACTTCATTCAGCAAAATGCCAAGCGAATCATTCCCTGTTTGTGCATAAAGAACCTTAGATAAGGGTTCCCAGGCCAAAGGCGCACGACCAGCGACAGCAGCTGGTTCATACTCCGAAAGCGAATCCAGCATCGGGAACGGATATTCCGCTAATTTTGCCGAAGCCATTTTGGCAGCATAGTTTTCAGGCTTTTCATCTTTACCCGCCAAGCGAATCGGATTGTTGAAATAAGCCGCAAAGTCCAAAGCCGCAAGCGTCGGCTTGTCGACGACGCGAACCTGTTTGTCAGCACTCAAGACCCTCATTTCAAAAACGGTCACGGGCGTAGACGGTTGCGGAGGTATTACCGTTGGACGCGCAGCAGGAACCGTTTCAGATACGGCCGCACCGTTTGCTGGCTGAGGATTATTAGAGGCACAGGCGCAAAGCCCGAATAACAGAGCAAATGTATAAATAGACTTTTTCACATTCCCAATATAAAAAACTACACCCTGCAATTTGCTAAATTTGGGTCGATTAACCAAGGAATTTCTATGCCCACAAAAGGTGAACACAACAAATGGATTGCTCTTGCCCTTTGTATCCTACTTGGATACCTGGGAATACATCGTTTTTACGAAGGTAAAATCTGGACAGGAATCCTGTGGCTCTGTACCGGCGGACTCTGCGGCATCGGAATCATTGTCGACGCCATCCTTATCGTCATGAAACCGGAACACTATTAATTCGGATTTCAGAATTAGGAATAAAACATGAAGCATTTATTTGTAGTAGCAACAGGTAATCCCGGGAAAATCAAAGATTTTGCGCATATTCTTGGAACAGAAAACAAAGAATTCAAGACTCTTAAGGACATCGGCTTCACAGACGACATCATCGAAGACGGCAATTCGTTCGAAGAAAACGCCATTATCAAGTCGAACACCGTAGCCCAGTGGCTCTGCAAAAAAGGAATCGAAGCTACCGTTCTCGCCGACGATTCTGGGCTAGAAGTCTTTGCCCTGAATGGAGAGCCGGGAATCTATAGCGCCCGTTACTGCGGCTACCACGGCAACGACCAGGCCAACAACGACAAGCTGATGCAGAAACTCGAAAACGTAACAGACCGATCTGCCCGCTACTTTTGCGCCCTTTCGTACCAAACGGTAACGCAGGATGCCAATGGCAACTTTACCGTAAGCAAGCCCAAGATTTACGAGGGCGAATGTCGCGGACAAATCAATCACGCTCCTGTTGGAGACATGGGATTTGGTTACGACCCACTTTTTGTACCCGACGGATTCGACCGCACCTTTGCGCAAATGGAACTTTCAGAGAAGAAAGGCATCAGTCACAGAGGCAACGCCATTCGAGCCATGAAAAAAGACCTACTTTAGGCAAAACACCTGCACATCAGTACACTTTCTACATTTTTTTACTATATTGTGTCTGAAGCGATTTTGACACTCAGCTGTCAAAAAAAATGTTTATCTTTGTACCGACTAAAATTTTAACGAGAGTTTCTAATTACTATGGCAGCAGCAAAGTATACCGAAGACAGCATTAGAACACTGGAATGGAACGAACATATCCGCGAACGTCCGGGTATGTACATCGGCAAGCTCGGCGACGGCAACAGCCCCGACGACGGCATTTACGTGCTGGTCAAGGAAATTATCGACAATTCCATCGACGAATTCGTGATGGGAGCCGGCAAGCAGATTATTATTGACATCGAAGACCATAGCGCCCGCGTGCGCGACTTTGGCCGCGGCATTCCGCTCGGCAAGGTCATCGACTGCGTATCGAAGATTAACACCGGTGGTAAGTACGACTCCGAAGCCTTCCAGAAGTCGGTTGGCTTAAACGGTGTGGGAACCAAGGCGGTGAACGCCCTTTCGACCAAGTTTATCGTGAAGAGTTTCCGTGACGGCCGCGTCAAAGAAGCCGAATTCAGCAAGGGCAAGCTTGTCCGCGAAGAACGCGAAAAGAATACGACCGAAAAGAACGGTACCGAAATCTACTTTGAACCGGATGCCAGCATTTTCAAGAATTTCCGATTCTTGCCGGGCTACATGGAAGAAAAGGTCTGGAACTACGCCTACCTGAACAACGGCCTTTCGCTGGTGATGAACGGCAAGACCTACAACAGCCCGAACGGCCTTCTGGACCTGCTGCAGAACCACGTGGACGATTCTATCCGCTACCCGGTGGCCCACTTTAAGGCAAACGATATCGAAGTTGCCTTTACGCACGGCAACCAGTACGGCGAACACTACTACAGCTTTGTGAACGGTCAGCACACCACGCAGGGTGGTACGCACCAGCAGGCCTTCCGCGAAGGTATTGTGAAGGGTGCCCGCGACCACTTCAAGAAGGACTTGGATCCGGCCGACGTACGTAACTGCATTATCGGTGCCATTTCCGTGCGCATCCAGGAACCTGTTTTCGAATCGCAGACCAAGACCAAGCTCGGCTCAACGACGGTCGCTCCGGGTGGCGCCCAACTGCGTACCTGGATTGTAGATTACGTCGCCTCGCAGCTCGACAACTACCTGCACAAGAATCCAGAAACCGAAAAGGCCCTTTTAAACCGCATTACGCAAAACGAGCGCGAACGCAAGGAAATCGCGGGCATCAAGAAGCTTGCGAATGATCGCGCGAAAAAGGCGAACCTGCACAACCGCAAACTCCGCGACTGCAAGATTCACCTGACCGACGCGAAGAACGCGCTCAACCGTGAAACCATGATCTTCATTACCGAAGGTGACTCTGCTTCGGGTTCCATTACCAAGGCCCGTAACGTGCAGACGCAGGCCGTGTTCAGCTTGCGCGGTAAGCCGCTCAACAGCTTCGGCATGACCAAAAAGGTCGTGTACGAAAACGAGGAATTCAACCTGTTGCAGCACGCTCTCGATATCGAAAACGGTCTCGAGAACCTCCGCTACGACAAGGTGATTATCGCGACCGATGCCGATGTGGACGGTATGCACATTCGTCTTTTGCTGATGACCTTCTTCTTGCAGTTCTTCCCCGAACTCGTGGAACAGAAGCACCTGTTCATTCTGCAGACACCGCTTTTCCGCGTGCGCAACAAGCAGGTGACCAAGTACTGCTACGACGAAGTGGAACGCGACAAGGCTGCCAAGGAAATCGGCAAGACCGGTCTCGAGATTACTCGATTCAAAGGTCTCGGCGAAATTTCCCCGGAAGAATTCGGACAGTTCATCGGCGAAGACATGCGCCTTGAAACGGTGGTGCTTCCGCCCGATGCCTCGTTCGGCAAGATGCTCGCCTACTACATGGGCAACAACACGCCGCAGCGTCAGGACCACATCGTGCAGAACCTCCGCGCCGAAGCCGTGGAAGAACTGTAACGCAGCCTTCCCCGCTAGTGGGACAACCAGTGTAACAACAAGAATGGCGGACCTTTACAGGTTCGCCTTTTGGCTATAAAAAATGCCGGATCAAGTCCGGCATGACAAAATGGGTTACACAACTTTAAAAGCCTGTGTGCGAGGCACGGCCTTGACGTTCTTGGTCTTGCCCTTGCCGGGCTGGATCATGAGCACCTTTTCCATGCGGGTGCCGTCCATCTTAAGCACGCGGAAAGTGTACCCCTTGATGGTGACTTCGGCGCCGGGAGACGGAATAATACCGAGCGTTGCCTGAATCAGGCCCGAAAGCGTTTCCACATGGGAATTTTCGGGAGCTTCAAGTTCCACGCCGAGCTTGTATTCCAAATCAGAAAGCGTCATAATCGGGTCGAGAATGAAGCGGCCATCCTTAAGGCGCTGCACGTCTTCATCTTCGTCCACGTCGTCTTCGTCCTTGATTTCGCCCACGATTTCTTCGAGAATGTCTTCGAGCGTGACAAGGCCTGCAGTTCCGCCATATTCATCAACCACGATGGCGAGCTGGTTACCTGTCTTGCGCAGTTCAGTGAGCATGTCGTCAATCTTCTTGTGATACGGCACAAATACCGGCGGCATCACGAGTTTCATGATATCAAACGGTTCGTCGCGATGTTCGGTATACCATTCCAAAAAGTCGCGGTTCGAAAGAATACCCACGATGTTATCGACGGTTTCCTTATACACCGGCAAGCGGGAATGGCGTTCCGTATTCAGCACCTTCACCAATTCTTCAAGCGGGGTGCCGATTTCGACGGCACACATGTCCACGCGGGGCGTCATAATTTCGCGCACCGGAGTTTCCACAAAGTCGAAGATGTTCAGAATCATCTGGCGTTCTTCCGGTTCCAGACCTTCGGCATCGGGATCGGCTTCGTCGCTCAAGTCCGCCTGAGCCTGCACCGCATCACGACGTTCCTCGGGCAAAAAGCTCAGTTTGGAATCGTAGCCCAAGCCCTTCAGGATCTTGACAAACAGGAGATGGCAAATCTTAGCCGGCAGTGCAAACGGGAGACGGATAAGCTTGAACAGCGGAATCAGCACGACGGCAAAGGTGTCCGGTTTCAAGTTTCCAAGCAGGTTTGCCAAAAACACCGTAATGGTGTAAATGCCGATGCATGCGACCACCAAGTAAGCCGCAAAGGCCAAGAACCAGTAATCTTGCACCCAGTTCCAAGGAATCATCTGGAACAGGTAAAATCCCAGAACGCCCGCACCCACGTTACAGAAGATGCGGCCAATCGAAATCGTTTCATTAAAGCCTGGCAGTTCCACCAGAGAGGCGACCACCTCTTCGCGGCCTTCACGGTCACGGGCGTCGCGCTTGGCATAAATACCGCTAAAGGCGGCCTTTATCAGCGAAAACGAGAACGAGACAAATACAAATACAACAAGGAACGCAATGGCCCAACTTTCGGGATTTTCCATTAGACACCTTCCTTGTACGGGTCAAGTCCCAAGAATTCACATTCGCGCTTACGCATCACCTTGCGGTCGGCAGCCTTGATGTGATCATAGCCTGACAGGTGCAAAAGCCCGTGTACAATCACGCGCTTCATTTCGGCGTAGAACGTATTGCCGTATTCGGGAGCCTGGCGGCGCACCTGTTCACGGGCAATGTAGATTTCGCCGAGCATAGCCTCGTCTTCAGGAATTTCGACACCAAGTTCGTTTTTCCATTCGAACGAAAGAACATCGGTCACCTTGTCGAGCCCGCGGTAGTCACGGTTCATGGTGCGCACGAACTCGTCGGTGCAGAGCACGATGTTCACGTCTTTTTCCTTGCCTTCTTCAGCAAGGAGCTTGCGAGCCATCTTTTCGAACTTGTCCTTATACGGAAAAGCCTCGATGTCCCCCTCGCAAAGGAACTCGATATTATATTTTTTCTTTCTACAAGCAGGGTCTGGCATTAAATATTATACCACTTCTTAAGGACTTCTATGATAGCTTCGGCCTGAGCCTTACCGGTAATCTTGAACTTGCCCTGAGGCTTGAAATTACCCGCCATTTTACGGTAGCGGCGCAGAGACACCTTGGGTTCGGTAAATTCACCGGACTTAGGGTCCCGTTCCTGGTAAAAGAACATCACTGTCGGCCATGCGCCCTTCGAGAGGACTTCCTTACCGATTTCCTTGATGACTTCTTCGCCGGTATCTTCGTCGCTGTAGGCAACGGTCAGTTCTTCAACTTCCATATGCAGTCCTATATAATAGTTATTTATACACACAAAACCTTCTTTCAAAATTCTTTGAAAAAAGTCTTTGTTTTGTTACCTAAAACATACATTGCTGTTTTAAGGTAAACAAAAAATAGATATATTTAGAAGCGAATGTAACTAGAAAGCGAGGCTTTATGTCCTTTTCAAGGCTTTTCGGCATCCTATTTTTAGCAACAGCCTTTTTAACAGGCACTTCTTTTGCAGCAAAGAACAATTCAGGAAAAGTTCGTTATACCGTAGGGGATGCTTCACTCCAAAAAAAAGGGAAGGGAGACTGGGCTCCCGTACGCATGGGTAACAAAGTCGCGCAAAACGACAATATCCGCACCCTTCTCGAAGCCCAAGTCATCATATCACTCCCCGACGGAAGTTCACTCACCATCAACGAAAATACGTTCGTCGCCATGTCCGAACTCATGAGCGAAGATGGAATCAACCGCACCACAGTCGACATTAAAAACGGAAAAGTCAACTTTGACGTACAAAAACAAGCCAATAAGGACAGTCAATTCAAGTTCAAAACAGGAACCGCAACGGCAGCCATTAGAGGGACCGAAGGTGTTGTAGGAACAACCTCCAACGGTAAATTTGTGGCAGCCCTTAGCCAAGGAAGACTAGAAGTCGAAACTGTTTCTGGGCAAAAAGTCAGCATTGACGGTGGTCAGGCCATCATTCCCGTCAAAGGAGACAGCCTGATCGTGTTGAACCTAAATTCGGCAGCCTCGCCTAATTTTTTCAACAAAATTGACTCACTCCTCACCGACACAAACACAATTAATATAGACACTCTCATTAACAAGATTCATCAAATTGACAGCCTCATTTACCAACGTTCCTTGACCCTCAAGGATTCATTAAATTGCACTTTCACCCAACTGCCCGATACAACCACCAGTGCGAAACATGAAGTCAAGGTCAAATGCCCCGAAGGCGTCTCCATAGAATTAAATGGGGACCGTAAAGTTTCAAACGGCCAGGAAGTCACGCTAGAGCCACAATGGGCAGCGAGCCTACCCGGCGAAAAGAAATTCACCATTGACTGCTATTATCAAGAAACGTTTTTCTATTGTGGAGATCTTTTTACATACTATAAGTTGCCCGAAGCTAAGCTAGATTCTGTACCTAGCGCAGATTCTACAAAATCCCCCCTAACCATCACTACTAGTTCTCCTATTCAAGTTTGCCACCCCGCATCGGCCACCATCGAAGGAACCTTCGACACAACCGACTCCAAAGCAACCCTTTTTGTGACTTTGGGCAACTACACCTCGGGAAACCTGGTTCAAAATAGTGCAAACGGTCATTTTTCGCACACGATTAACATCAGTGACAAAATCGGGAACTGGAATGAAAGCAGGGCTACAGTCATTTTCAATTCAAATTCAAAAACGTATGCAGAAGAGGTACAAATCAACGTTGACAAGACTTGCCGGGATGTAAACCTTAAGTCTCCTATAGTCACCATAGAAAACTACTCAGATTCTACAAGTTGTAGACTAGATGTCAATGTCACCAACCTAAGCGGAGACAGGGCGATTTACGTAACCTCTATTGATGGAATAGACCGCAAGAACATTCTGCTTGAAGACGATGCCCATTTTAACATAAGGCTTCAAAAAGGACGCCATCAATACAAATTTACCGCAACCGATCAAGCCAACCATACCACGGTTGTCAATAAGCTATTAGGATGCTACCCTACACAAAGAGCTTTCATCAAAGTCAAGGGAGAACCAAAAGAAACCTTACGAGTACCCCCTCCTCCAGGAAATATTAAGAAGTCGCTCTATAGGAATCTTCACTTTACAGTAAAGGGCCTTCCTTCTAACGACTTTGTCTTCATCAAAGAAATAACCATAACTCAATCTAACAAGTCCGGAAAAACCACTTATCATGAATCGGACCTTCAATCCACTAGTATTGACCAGTCCATTGAAGTTTTTTACGGAACAACAACGACCGTATACATAACCGTCACCTTGAAAGACGGCCAGGTTCTTAAAGCGAAAAAGATTTACGAGGTGCGCTAATGAAATTAACAACCCTTATTTCTGCATTTGCCTTAACAACAGGCCTTGCCTACGCACAGCAGACTTCGCCAGATACAACAAATGCGACACCCGTAGAAAGCGCCAAAGCCGTCGAACAACCTGTTGAGCAACCAATCAAACAGTCTATCGAACAACAAGTTGAATCGCAAGTCGAGCCACAACAGGAACCAGCCCCAGTTCAACAAGTTGAAAGCTCTTTGCCTGAAGAAAACGCAGAAACGACGCAGGCATCGGCAACAGCAACTGATTCTTTAACAGCAACAGAAGCTAAAACCGATACCGTTGCTGCAGCCGCAGATACAGCAACCGCTGTACAGCCCAATGATACGGCAAATGTTCAAAGTAATGTACAAAGAGATTCTGTTCCTGCAGTGGCAGAAAAGCCCCAACAAACAGAAGCCCCCGTCAACATTACAAAAATCGAGCCCCCGAAATCGGTCCTAGCCGAAGGAACACCACTTAAAGGATCCCTCCAAGGCTTTCTCAAGGCAGACAAATCACCCTATCTTGTCACAGAAGACATCACCATAGACGAAAACGCGGTCTTAGTCATCGAACCCGGCGTAGTATTGCAGTTTTCTCCAGGAACAGGACTTTATGCAAACGGCCACCTTGTTATTGCAGGTACACGCAATAACACTGTAACGTTAAAATCGGCCATGAGCATCCCCCGTAGCGGCGATTGGAAAGGAGTCTTTATTGCAAGTTCCGACCACATCGTCATCAAGGACGCAGTCATAAGCGACGCCGCCTACGCCATCGCAATCGAAAACGGCTCCCTTGAAATTCAATCTTCTAAAATTAACAACACTTCTATGCGCGGAATTTATGCAAAAAATTCCGAACTGATTGTTAACGGCAGCCAATTCACTAAGAACGCAGGCATAGCCATTCATATCGACAGCTACAGCGATGCAAAAATAAGCAACGTAAAATTAGAAGAAAACAATGTTGCCATCTTTAATGCACCCCTAGCCATTACTGACATAACATCGTCTTCTATACAAAAGAATGCCTATGGCGTTTTAGACTATGGAAATAGCCTTCTAAACTTTGACAACACTCAAGTCACCAACAACAAGGTGGGAGCAAGCACCGGAGACGTTTTAAGTAAAAACATTATCGCCAGTGTTCAGAAAAACGAGCTTGATTTCAGCAAGAACTTTAAATTTATTATAGAATCTCTTCCTGCAAATCCAGTTATACCTGGAGTAAATAGCAGAACCGTAGGCACTCATGACAAAATAGAAGACCTACTCGCTCAAAAGAATGCCGAAAAAGAAGAAAAAGATACAACACAAAAGAAATGGTCCATTATCGGTAATGTGCTACTAGGAGGACACTACCATCATGTCATTACCGCCAAGAACAAAAAGAAATTCCCCGTCGAAGTTTCTGGCGACAGCATCTTACCAGGAAAGCACTTTGAAAACACATTCCAGGTTCCTGGATTTGGAGCAGAAGCCAGCGTTTACCTACTCATGCAATCTACTGACGGCAAATCAATAGAATTCAACACAGACCTTACAACAGATTCTTGGAATCATTTTTCACCAAATCCAGTAACGATTAGGTATACGGACGCACAGAACAAACTTGTCTTCGGAGACTTCAACCTATTTGCTGGAGACATTTACATGTCTTCGTTGCCAATCTTTGGTATTGGCTATACCCGTTTCTTGCTTACGAACAACGCAAACCAACCCCTTGTAGAAATCAACGGATTCTTTGGAGAATCCCGTAAGCCCTACTTGATTGGAGATCGACATCCAACTATCTATAAGAACTATATCGAAGACGGTGAAGCTCAAGCACAAAGAATTGCCTACGGCGGCTCCGTTAAATGGGCTCCACTCCGTCGCTTTGACGCAACATTCGGATTCATCTACGCCAACGATGAAATTCATGATCCGCTACTACGTGACGGAGGCAGCAAGACTTCTGTAACAAGCGAGCCATTGCAGCAAGCCTTTACCATGTACGCAGACGGGAATTGGCTATTCTATCCAGGCGATATCGAACTTAATGGACAAATTGCCGTTGGCCGCGCCGATACCGCAGACGTTTACAGGGAACGCGCAATCAACAAAGTGTTTACTCAAGCAGGCCTCAACACATCTTCTATGAGTAAGCTTCGCCAACTCATGGCAGACGAGTCCAAGATCAACTCATTATCACCTGATGAACTTGACGAAATATTTGGCGGAAACACCACTCTAAACCGCGGCAAAATGCGCGATTCTTTGCGCACGCTTATCCGCGAAGCAAAACACCTGAAAAATGACTACGAGGACGACCGAGACGAAGACCGAGTCCTAGGCCTTAACTGGGGGAGTCAAAACTTTGCAATTGGGGCATCACTTTACTGGAATATTTACAAGACCACTATTTCAGGTAAAATCCGCTATGTTGGCGAAGACTTTTATAGTGCAGGAGCGGCAGACCAACTCGCAGACAGTCGTGAATTTAGCGGAAATCTAGAGCAAATCATCACCACGTTCTGGACATTAAACTTTGGCTATAGATTAGACATTGAAAACGCCGCGAAATATGGACAAACAAACTTGTTCGGCTTACAGGAAGGGGCTCGTTGGGGATTATTCAGTGGCGAAAGCAAGCAATGGTTTGAAGAACACGAACTTGACAACGACCGTACAAAATACATCCAGAACTGGACCCTAGACAACAATTTTGCCATCGGTAAAAAAATCAACTTAAAGGTAGGCTACAACCTGGAATACCGAACCCAGTACCGCCCTTATCAACTACATGGCGACTATGTTTTAGATGATGAAATCTATAAAGACCGATGGTTCGCTGCACGTACTAATAGCGAAACATCGACAATCATCAACGGAAAAGACACCACCATAGTTGACTCTGCTCGTTGGAAAGAATACAAAAACATGGCAACCGAAGACTACCTCGCCTCAAAGTTCCAGGAACGCATTTATAAAAACACTTGGCAAGCTGAAGTTAGCCTCAAGGCGTTTCACTCCATTTTCAAGGTGGGTGGTCGCTGGACCCTGCGTACCGACGACTCCAAGTTCTACAAGGACAGTTTGATAAGTTTAATGGACCTCTCTAAAGAAACCATCGCCAAGTTGGGTTACTATTTCGGCGGTGCGGACTTCTTTGAACATGCGTACCCGATGTCTGTCAATTCGACATTCAAAATTTGCCAAAACCGTTTATCTATCGTTCCTCGTTTCAAGAATTACGAACGTGATGACATGAGTGAATCTGAAATTTCCATCGAAGACGAATTTGAAATTCCGTTCATGAACCGATTCCTTATTCTTGGACTCAACGGAGAATTCCGCTATCTTTCTACCACTTGGACAGAAAACAACAAAGACGAAGACGAAACAGAAAAAGATGTACTATTCAACACCAATCTGCGAGTCAACCATACAAGCCGTCTGAGTAGCGAATGGTACGCAGGCACAGCAATGTACTACCGCCCCGAGAACCTGAGCAATGAATACAAGGATATTTACGGAGGCGTCCGCGTAAATTACGTATTCTAAAAATCAGATTTTAGAAACAGATGAAATAAAGGCGAAACGCTTCGCCTTTATTTTTTTATTTTTGAGACAATGTTCACCTACCGCTACAGAGAACTTTCCGTTGCGCTTGCCAAAAAAGGCAAGTACCGTGAGGCTTTAGCCAAAGAACTCCGTCTGCACCCCGAAGAAATCTTTAATTTGCAGGTGGAGCGTTTTTCGCTGGATAGCCGCAGGAAGGGTGACCCCAAGTGGTCTTACAATGTGATTTTTGACCTAAAACGTGAAGTCCGCGCCACGGGGAATCACGCCAAGGGGCTTGTAGCGGCTACACGCGACAAAGAAAGTTTAGAGACCGACCCGCAAAAAAACAGCGTCGCAATGCCAGGACATGTCGACGTGATTGGCGCTGGTCCAAGCGGACTTTGGGCTGCATTGCATCTGTTGCGAAAAGGTTTTGCAGTCGATCTGTACGAACAGGGTAAATGCGTGGAAGAACGATTCCGCGATATTCGCCGGTTCTTTGTCGACCGAAATTTTAACGCCTACAGCAACGTACTTTTTGGCGAAGGAGGTGCGGGGGCCTTTAGCGATGGAAAGCTCAATACCCGCACCCGGAACCTGTTCGTGGAACAGGTTCTACACGACATGGTCGACTTTGGAGTCGACGAATCTGTCGTGACCTTCGCCAAGCCGCATATCGGCACGGACCGTCTCGTTTTATTGTTGCGTGAACTGCGCGCCGAAATTGCAAAACTCGGCGGCAAGATTCATTTTAGTACAGTCCTCGAAGATATTGAAATTAAGGACGGCCGCATTGCGGCCATCCAGCTGCGAGACGTTTCAACGTCAAATTCTCAAGCGTATTGGAAACCCTGCGAAGCCTTGGTGCTCGCCGTCGGGCATTCAGCCCGGAGCATTTACGAAATGCTCCACGCCCGTGGCGTCGCGCTCGAAAGTAAGGCTTTTGCCATGGGCGTGCGCGTTGAGCACCCGCAACAGCTCATCAACATGCGCCAGCTGGGCCTGAATGTAGACACCAAGCTCACGGGTTCCGCCGAATACTTCCTCGCCACCCCGACACTGAACAAAACGAGCAGCGCCTACAGTTTCTGCATGTGCCCGGGTGGCGTTCTGGTGCCCTGCGCCTCGGAGCCCGGGACCCTTGCCACTAACGGCATGAGTTACAGCCGCCGCAACGGTCCCTTCGCCAACGGCGCCATCGCCGTGCCAATCGCTGCAAGCGACAAACTCTTTGGCGGTCTCGAATTCCAGCGCAAAATCGAAAGCGACGCCTATGCGGTCGGCGGCAAAAGCTATGCCGCCCCGGCCCAAACCATCAAGGCGTTCCTCGCCCACCGCGAAGACAAATCGCTCCCGAAATCCACCTACCCCTGTGGGCTTGTGCAAAGCAATCTGTGGGATTGGATGGACAAAACCATTTGCAAGAGCCTCGCCGAAGGATTCCAGAATTTCGACAAAAAGATTCCCGAATTCATCGAAGAAGGCCTGATTGTCGCCCCCGAAACCCGCACCAGCAGCCCCTTGCGCATGAGTCGCAACAACGAAACGCTTGAAAGCGTGAATACCAAGGGCCTATTTGTGCTCGGCGAAGGCGCCGGATATTCCGGCGGAATCGTCACTAGCGCCGCCGACGGCGTGCGACTCGCCCACTACGCGAAAAAGGAAAGCTTATGATTACCCGAATCATTGACCGCAACTTTGCCAACATGCGCCTCGACCGTTTTTTGCGCAAGGCATTCCCCGACGAATCGCTGTCGGTCTTTTTCGCCATCATCCGCAAAAAGAAAGTCCGCGTGAATGGAGTCGTGGGCAAAGCGAATCAGATGTTGCAAGAAGGCGACACCGTCTACATTTACGAGAATTTCAAGAGCGTCGATGCAGATTCCCAAGGCGCCACCAACGTTATCCAATTCCCCGCTAGCCAAAGCGAAGGAGCACAACCAAACGCCGGTTTCGCAAAGGCAAAATCCACCTGGGGCAAGAACGCCTCTTCTGCCGAAAAACAGAGCGGCTGGGGCGCAAAGGAACTCGACATTGTCATTCAAACCGAAGACTATGTGGTCGTGAACAAGCCCTCGGGACTTGCAAGCCAGCCGGGCTCCGGCACTCGCCCCGGCGAAAGCCTCGTGGAATACTTGTGGGAATGGGGCCGCCGCGAAGGGCTCGACTTTAAGCCCACCATCGCCCACCGCCTCGACCAGGAAACATCGGGCATGATTATCGCCGCCCTCCACGGCGACACACTCCGCGACTTTACGCGTATGATCCGTGAACACGAAGTCGATAAGTTCTATTACGCGCTCGTCAAAGGCAACCTCAAAAAAGACAAGGGAACCATCGACGAGACGCTTACCCGCACCGATGCCGCCAAGGGTAGCAAAATGAAAGTCGGTGAAACCGGCAAGGACGCCCAGAAGGCAATCACGCATTACCGCGTCAAGCAGCATTACGAAGGTTACGACCTCGTAAAAATCAAGCTCGAAACCGGTCGCATGCACCAGATTCGTGCCCACTTCGCAAGCATCGGACACCCGCTCCTCGGCGACACCCGCTACGGCGATTTTGCGCTCAACCGCGAAGTCAAAAAGCAACTCGGGCTCCACCGCCTTTTCTTGCACAGTTGCCGCTTGGAGTTTGTATGGCACGGCGACAAAATCGTGCTCGATTGCCCGCTCCCCAAGGAACTGCAAAGTGTCATAGACCAACTTAAGCCTAAAAAATTCGAACGATTTTAACAAAAAATGACCTGCATCCTAAACGATGCGGGTCATTTTTTTAGGGAGGGATGATTGGAGAAAAAATTTACTTCACCGTGAACACGGTTCCGTCGTAGTCGATGGTTACCGGCTTTGCGGCACTCACTTCGCCAGCGAGGATTGCATGGCTCAGCGGGCGTTCCACATTCCTTTCCAGGTAACGCTGGATCGGACGGGCACCGAATTCCGGCTGATAGGCACCATCGGCAATCGCTTCGAGCGCCTTGTCGGTCAGCGTAAGCTGCAAATCCTGACGGGCGGCACGTTCGGCGAGTCCCTTGAATTTGAGTTTTACGATGTCCCTAATCTGCGGCTTGGTGAGGCTCTGGAATACCAGCACTTCGTCCAGCCTGTTCAGGAATTCCGGCCTGAAGAAGCCACGGAGTTCCGGCTCGATTTCCTTGAGCGTCACGGGCTTTGCATCGCCAGCGCGGTTCTGGAAATGGGCGGCGCCCAAGTTCGACGTCATGAGAATCAAGGTATTCTTGAAGTTCACGGTACGGCCCTTGCCATCGGTCAAACGACCGTCGTCAAGTACCTGCAACAGCGTGTTGAACACATCGGGGTGTGCCTTCTCGATTTCGTCGAGCAGAATCACGCAGTACGGATGCGTACGCACGGCTTCGGTCAGCTGGCCGCCCTCTTCGTAGCCCACGTATCCCGGAGGCGCACCAATCAAGCGGCTGACGCTGTGCTTTTCCATGTATTCACTCATGTCGATACGCACCAGCGCATTCTCGTCGTCGAACAGTTCCACGGCAAGCGCCTTCGCAAGTTCCGTCTTGCCAACACCTGTGGGGCCCAGGAACAAGAAGCTACCGATTGGCGCATTCTCGCGGCTTAAGCCGCTACGGTTACGCAAGATGGCTTCCGAAACCGCTTCCACGGCCTCGTCCTGGCCAATCACGCGGGCATGCAGACGCTCGTCCAGGTGCAACAACTTCGCCTTTTCACCTTCGCAAAGTTTGGTTACCGGAATTCCAGTCCAACGGCTCACCACGAGGGCAATCGTCTCTTCGGTCACCTCTTCGCTCAGGTCACCGTCGCCTACAGACTTCTTGATTTCTTCCGTCTTCGCGGCGATTTCCTTTTCGAGGTTCACGATCTTGTTGTACTTGAGTTCGGCGGCGCGGTTCAAGTCGTAGCGGGCT
>CACWJY010000015.1 GCA_902761355.1 Fibrobacter succinogenes
CTTGGTGTTGGTGATTTCGCCAGTCACCTTGTCCTGCGGAACGTTGAAGTCAACACGGATGAACACGCGCTTGCCGGCGAGTTCGAGATCTTCGATAGAAAGCTTTGCCATTGTAGCAATCCTCTTTTTTAGGTTAAAATTTTACGCGCTAAATATAGAAAAAATCCTATCCGAGGAAAGCCTTACGCGCCCCTTTCAAACTAAGCCACGTCTCCGCTCTGTAAACATTGTTAAACAAAGAACTGAGCGAGAACATTATGTGCACGTTTGCATATTATAAAAGAATTATTTTTGATGCTATTATACGCTTTTTTTTATATATTTCCAACAAAATTAGATTTTTTTGGAGTACAAATGAAACGTTCACTTTTGATGGTCCTTTGCCTCTCTGTCGTATCCGCTTTCGCAGGCGCATATGATATCGATGAATTTACCGCCAAGGATGCGGGCAAACCTGATGACTACATCATTGCCGAATTCGGTGGAAAGCTCAAAGTCGCTCCGGCAGACGAAGTTGAATCGCTCCAGGAAGGTCGCTTGGTCGTCCGTCAAAAGTTCGAAGACCCATTCGGCGACTCCGAAACCTCTTACCAGCTTTATCAGGGCCGCAAGGGCGACCTCTCTTCGATGACCGCCCTCACCGCCGACGGTGTGGATTATTCCAAGCTTATCAACGCAAAGCTTTACGAACGCCGCGGCATGGATGCCGAAAAGGATGTCGAAAAGGTTTACTTTGACGGCAAGGCTGTTTACGCTCCCGGTCTTACGACTGCAGTCGTATTTATTGACGGCACTCCGGTAACCCTTAAGGGCGAAAGTTCCTCTGACGACGAAGAAGAAACCGTTGCCGCAGCACCGGCCGTTCCGAGCAGCGAAGCTGAAGAATGTGACGAATACGATCCTGACTGCGAAGAAGAAGACGATGATGACATTTCTTCTTACAAGACTTCGGCTCCGATCGACAACACTGCCGATGACCGCGACTACGCTGCAAGCGATGCAGCACGCGATGTGGGTGACCGTTTCGGTATTGCAGACGAAGTCCGCTTCTGGACCGCCGTCGGTCTTTCAGCCTTGGCTGTAACCGCTGCTGTCGTGGGCATCATGCAGCACATGGAAGCCAACAAGGCAGGCAACGCTTACGACGAATTGAGCGACCTGAACAACAGCATTCTCCACGCCTGCGACAACGAACCGGATAGAGGTTCTTGCGAAGCGGTCATGGCGCGTATGGCAAAGTACGACGACTGGACTCTTGCCAGCCTCCAAAAGCGCATGAACGAAAACAAGAAGACGCAGGATTCCTACGCCACCGCTCGTAATATCTGGTTCGGCATTTCTGCCGCCTCTATCGCCGGCGCCGTCGTGCTCTTTGTATGGTAGCAGAAACTGGAAAAATCACAATACGTGATTTAGAGTTTAACTGTATCATCGGAACGCTTCCTTACGAGCGTGAAAATGTACAGCCAGTTGTCATGAATATCTCGGTGTGGCTGGATTTCACCCTAGCCGCCCGTAACGAAGACCTGGCACATTCCATTGATTACGTGCAACTGGCAGATGACGTCCAAGACTTTGTCTGCCGTTCTAGTTTTCAACTAGAAGAAACCTTGGTCGTCGAAACCTGCAAATACATCTTGAACCACTACCCCAAGACCATCGCCGCAGAGGTTTCTGTACGCAAGCCGCTAGCAATTCCGCAAAGCGCCGGTGCAGAATCAAGCATCAAGATAATCAGGTAAAATCAAGATTTTAGCTTCTAAACGCCCTATAGCGTAAAGCTTCCGAAAGGTCAGCAATCTCCACAGAATCAGATTTTCGAAGGTCGGCGATAGTACGTCCGACCTTTAGTAGTCTATAGTAACCGCGGGCACTCAAGCCCATACGGTCAGCGGCATTAACAGCAAACTTTTCTGTTTCTCGAGAAAGGCGGCAACATTCTTTTGTAAAGTCGGAGCTCATTTCGGCATTCGTCTTAAAGCGGGAGCCCGCAAAACGCTTACGCTGAATATCCCTAGCCATGCAGACACGCTTACGGATTTCGGCCGATGATTCGGCTAAAGACCGCGACGCAAATTGAGAAGAATCTACCGGTGGGACACTCACCTGAATATCGATGCGGTCTAAAAGAGGACCAGAGATTTTTTCTTGATAACGTTTACGGGCTTCAGGGAGGCATGTACACGCCCGCTTGGGATCCATAGCATAGCCGCAAGGGCACGGATTCATCGCAGCCCCCATCATAAAGCGCGCGGGCCATGTAACCGTACCGCTAGCACGGCTCACCGAAATTGCCCCCTCTTCCATGGGCTCGCGCAAAGCTTCTAAGACGCTACGATTGAATTCAGGGAGTTCATCTAAAAAAAGAACACCATTATGTGCAAGGCTCGCCTCACCCGGCTTTAGCCGGGTGCCACCCCCCACCAGAGAAACCATCGAGGCGCTATGGTGAGGGGTACGGAACGGGCGGACCATAACTGGTTTAAAAGCGTCAGAATCGCCTGCCGTCCTTGCGCACGAATGAATGCGCGTCGTTTCTAGAATCTCGACATCCGTCATTTCGGGGAGGATTCCCGGCAGGCATTTAGCGCACAGCGTCTTGCCCGCTCCAGGCGAGCCAACCAACAGAAAATTATGCGCTCCCGCTGCAGCCACTTCTAACGCACGCTTTACACATTCCATACCGACCACATTCTTAAAATCTGGAACATCCGCTACACGCAAAGCAGACTGCCGACAAGACTTAAGTCCTTCCGCAACTTTAACGCAGCGTAGCACCCCGCTTTCCAGCATTCCTACACATTCCCCAAGGGAATCGGCACACATATACCTAAGACCTTCTACCAGCGAAGCCTCTTGTTCATTCGCCCGCGGAATAACCAGGACATTCCTTGATTTTTCAGACAAACTCATTGCCATCGAAAGGACACCACGCACCGGTTTTAAAAGGCCATCCAAAGAGAGTTCTCCAACAAACACCAAGCTATCTAAATCAGGAACTTCAATCTCATTCGTTGCAACCAACAAGCCAATCGCCAGGGGTAAATCCAAAGCGCTCCCCTCTTTCCGCAAATCCGCGGGTGACAGGTTTACCGTCGTACGGAAACCCGTCACCACCTTGTCTATGGAACGAATCGCCGATATGACTCGCTCACGAGACTCCCTTACCGCATTATCCGGTAACCCGACCAAGGTGAACCCCGGCAGCCCCTGCGAAGCATCGACCTCGACACTCACCGGGACAGCCTTTATACCGAACAAGCAATAAGAACGGATTCGACGGAACATGGAGAACTCCTTATGCAACTGCGGCTTGGTACTTTTCTAGAACACAGTTTTCGATATGTTCACGAAGGTTCCTTGCCATTGGGAAACAGACAGAACGGAATTCCTCACCTTTAAAGAACGGATCAATCGGATATCCGACAAACATTCCGTTTTCGCCATCCATCACGCGCAGACCGCGAATAAGGAACTGATCATTAAGGACAACCGAGGCCAGGCCCTTGATATGGCCCATACTCGCCCCCTCCTTGAATGGGAAAACTTGAACACTTGTCACAGCGAGACAGTCGAACGCATTATTAGCATTCCATTCTTTCTTAGGCGCCTTTTCTTTCATAATAACTCCTTACTTTTAGGGTGAACGGCAAGCGAAACTATCGTTGCCAAAGGCGCTCTATAGTGGCAAAAAACATGCCAAAATCAAATTCACTTTTTTAAGCAAAAATCGCCACTTTATTTTCATCCACAAAATAAACTTTACTGATTAATCACTGATTAATCAGCAATTAATCACTTTGCTACATTGTAAGTATGCTCTTAAGACCCAACATGAACTGGCTCGCGAACCAGAATATCGACCTACCCTCGGTCCTCGCCGAGACCGAAATATCCTCAGATTTTTTTACGGTCACATTTACCGTCGAAGAACCCTCAGACTGTTTTCGCGCCGAAGTCAAAGAAGACAATGGACACAGCTGGGAAGATTCATGCGTCGAAATCTTTTTGCAGAATCCCGTCAACCCCGGGGAATACTTTAACTTCGAAACAACATGCCGCGGCCACCTGCTTGCAGCCAAAGGCCCCGATCGCAACAACCGCAGCATTCTTTCCGACACCGAAATCAAATCCGTCATACGCACCAAGCAGCTGGCAAGCATCGCAGGCAATTTAGTCTGTTGGGGAATGACAGTGCAGATTCCGGCATCAATTTTCGGCCTCAAATCGTTCGAAAGCGTAACGCTCAAAGGCAACCTGTATAAATGCGCCGATAAAGCAAAGACGCCCCATTACCTGAGCGCCTTTGAAATCGATACAGAAAAGCCGGATTTTCACCGGCCCGAATTTTTCAGGGAATTTTAAGATTATTTCATCTTGAGTTTCATCTCGAAAACTTGACGACCCGTCTCGTCTTCGATTTTCATGTAGGTGGCACCACGCTTGTCGGCACGGAAAACCGTAACCTCCTGCCCTTCGCGGGTTTCACCCAAGAAATGCACTTCAAGCATCGACGGAATGCAAAGTTCAATGTCTGCGGCACAGAATACGTTCAGCGAAAGCTTCACATATTCAATGTTGTTCATGTGGTGCGACATGTCAATGTGCTGCGGCAAAACCTTCTGCCGATAAATTTCCTTATATTCTTCGGGAGCAACATCAAATCGGGTAAACTTGTTATCCATGAACGGCTCGGGAGCCCCCTCTATCGGGAAGTCAACGGCCGTAAGCTTCATCGGGCGGTGAGTTTCTAAGCTGAGGCAGCAAGCTTCTTGCACGGCAAGAATTATAGGCTTACCATCGACCGTCGTTATCGCCGTATTTTCATAGGTGCGAATGGGCGCATTGTCAGCAGGGAACGATGTGGTCACCACCTTGTCGCGCCAATACGGACGCTGGAAAAACTTGAATTTAGCTTTAGTAATCGCCCAATAACCACCCTTTTCATTGACGCAGAAGTTGTCCATCTTCATGGCGCCAAAATTTTCGGTGAAATTGTCCTGCACCATAAGCACCGTCTGGGCAAGACCCATCTTGCCAGAAACATCGATGTAGGCCGAGGTAATGGTACGTTGTTTCTGAAAAACAAGCGGATTCGATTTTAAAGATACATAATCAAGCATAACCATAATATAACAACAAACGCCCCCAATAGGAGCGTTTTTTGTTGAATATAAATATGAATGTGGGACTCGCCGCGTGAATCCGCGACTCGTCGCCTCACCAATACGAAAACGCAAGCGTTTTCGTGCTGGATTCGACTCATGATTAGTCGTGGGACTTTCAAGTCCGCGATTCTTCGGCTACTCTATGAGCAACAAACGCCCCGTATTAACGGGGCGTGGTTGCGAATCCTAATCGTGGCCCTTGATTTTTCAAATCAAGGGCGCGACTCGTCGCCTCGGTCATAGGAACAAGTAGACTTGTTCCTGCGACGCTCGGCTCCTAGTCGTTCATCATATGATTATAGAACTTGGTGTAGTTGTCCTTGTCTTCGGTCTTGCGAATGGCAATAGCATCCTGCGGGTGACGGTTCAGCATACCCGTAATCATCTGCGGGATGATGTAACCCCATTCGTACTTTTCCTTGAGCGGCAAGAAGAGTTCCTGGTAGGCATCGAGCACCGGACGCAGATCGTACTTCGGATTCTTGAGGAAGCCGAGCAAAAGTTCGGTGGTGCAGTTACCGGCGCCACGGCCCATACCGGACACAGAACCGTCGAGGTAATCCACGTGGTCAATAATCGCCTGAATCGTGTTGGAGAAAGCCAACTGCTGGTTGTTGTGGCCATGGAAGCCGAACTTCTTACCCTTCACGATACCACGGTAGCGGGTAATTTCCTTATCGATGTCTTCCTGGTAGAAGGCGCCGAAGCTGTCCACAAGGTAAAGCACGTCAGCCTTGCATTCTTCGTTCACCTGGTGCAAAGCTTCGTCCAGTTCCGGGCCACGGTCACGGCTCACAGCCATGATGTTGAGCGTGGTTTCGTAACCCATGTCATGGAAGGCATTCACCATTTCGATACCCTTATCGATGTTCTTCACGTAGCTTGCCACGCGGAACATCTGGTACGGGCTTTCGCTGGCGGGCTTCACGGCGTCCATATTCACACGACCCACGTCAGCCATCACAGCCATCTTGATCTTGGAATCAATACCGTCTTTCACCTTCCAGAGCAGATCGTCATCGCAGAACTTCCACGGACCATATTCCTTGGGGTCAAAGAGATCCGGAGAATTCTTGTAGCCCATTTCCATATAGTCTACACCGGCGGCAGACAGGAGGGTGTAAAGGCGACGCACAAATTCGAGGGAGAAGTCGTGCTTGTTGACCAAGCCACCATCGCGGATGGTGCAGTCCAAAACTTTGATGCTTTCGTAGTACATGTTTTACCTTTTCGAAATGTTTTATTTCCGCAGGCAAAGATAGGTTCTGAAAATGTTGCGGTCAAGAGCGATCAAGCTATCCGAGAAAAAAACATCATTTTTAACGCATTTATTGCGTATTTTAATTCAAAGTACTTGTAAATCAGCTAAATTCAATAGGTTAAGACCATTTAAAAAAGCATAATCATCCCCCTTTTGAGTCAAAAAGCAATTCTTTTCCTGCACAGTCTCTTTCAAAATCAAGGTAAAGCAACATCACCCGCCTTCACATTCAACGCATATACTGCGTAGATTATAACAAAGTTCAAGACAACCCCAAAGACACCAATCTACACCCCCCGACCCCCTCGGCATCGAACCATTCGCCAGAAAATCAAAACCCGGCATTCATCTTAAACTTTAATTTACATGTGTTTTGTAGTAAGCAATCCATTCAACATCACACACATTTAATACAAATTAAAACATTTTATCAAAACTTTAATTTATTTACAATTTACAAACAAAATAATTCAAAACATAATATTATCTTATATTCAATTTTTAAAAAACTTAAAAATTTATAATTTATTCAAAATCTATCAAAGGAGGCCCTTATGGGTTCAACCGCACACCTCACCATCGTCAACAAAACCAAATACGCAATGAAGCGATTTCAATGTCATTCGTATCAGATGAATTCATGGGAATTCCCAGAAAGAGTAGAAGCCGGGCAAAAGGCCAGATTCAAAGTTGAATGGTGTGAAAACATCTTTAAAACCAAAAGCGACGATGCAGGATCTGCTTATTACGAGCTCGAAGGCCATTCAAGCCAAAGAATCGAATTCGCCATGTGGAACGCCAAACAGTACAACTTCACCCTGAAACAAATTGGTTTTCCAGGAATTGATCCAGACGCAAAACGCATCAATTGGATTGATGACGGCGAAATCATTTTAGAAATACTAGATGAAGGGGTTAATCCAAGGCAATGGATGAAGCAAATCGACGACGATACTCCTATCAACAAGCTAAGTATTCCCGGCACACACGACTCCTTGACCTACGATTTATCCACCATCGGGAGCCTTTTAAAGAGATTCACACAAACACAAGAAGTCAATATTGTTACTCAACTAAATTACGGATTCAGATATCTTGATATAAGAATCGACAAAAACCTGCAAGGCTGTCACGGCTCATTCGGATGCAAGAACACCTTGTGGGAAGTCATGGCCTGGGTAAAGGACTTCCTTGCTACAAATAAAGACGAAACCATCGTCATGAGGATAAAATACGACGGTGGAGAAAATAACACCGATTATCAAAATAACATCAAGCGGCTTTTTAACGACTACTGCGGTATCCTATGGAAAAACAACCTTTCAAGCGGATTCCCGCTTTTAAAAGATGTTAGAGGGAAAGTCGTGGTCCTCGACAGTCTAGACGGCAATTATATTAAAAAGAAGGGATACGGCTATATTTTCAATGAAGACGGTAAGTTCGACACCCAGGATGATTTCAGTGGACCTGACCAAGATAAAAAGCAACAAAAAATCAGAGACTATATTGACTTACCCTACAATACTCAAAAAATGAAAATAAACCATGTCAGCGCAACAGGAAAAACGGCAGGATTCTTCGGTTGGTCACCAAGGGATTACGCAGAATACGAGAACCCACGAACCATCAAGTATCTTGTAGAAAAGAACTCAAAAGTCATTACCGGATTGTTGATTTTTGATTTTGTCGACGAAAGCATTTCGCAGGTCGTCATGCTAGAAAACGAATTCAAAAAATAAACACGCCTATTTAACACGAAGCCTGCGTCATTAGATTACGCAGGCTTTGTTACTTAGTTTTTGACGCAACGGACAGAGAAAGCAGCTTCCTTTGTAGATATGCCAATGCCCACATCATCGTCAATATACCACATGGCCATGAAATACGCATAGGTATCTTGACGAGCCGTAGACGTCCAAAACCACGTACGTTCCCCCTTATATTGATAGGTTTCATTATATTCCCTGCAGCCAGCGGGCAATCCAGAAAAGCCGTAGGAATCCATACCCTTATCGTAGGCCCAGCCACTATCGGACTTGAGCATTCTTGCCGCCGTTTCCTTGCCACCGACAGTAGCGACCAAGGTTTCAAATTCTTCATCGGTCGGAAGATGCCAACCCACAGGGCAAACACCCTGCACAACATCACCAAGTTCGCACTCACGCCCATAACCACATTCGTCTTCAGGCATGTCTATCGCGTCAGCCCATAAATAAAGGCGGCCGTACTTAGCACAATTAGCAGGATCATCATCATAGCAGAAACTCCTCTCCGTCTCATAATTCAGGTTTTCCGCCATCCAGACCTGTTTACCGATGACTACGGTCCTATAAGACTGCCCGTCACGTCCGTCAACCAACATGCCCGCATTAAAAACAGACCCGCTAGGCGATTCACCTCCGCAGGCAACCAAGATAGAGAGCATGCAAGCCACAAGCAAACTTGCGAGAAGTTTCATAAATCCTCCTAAATCAAATTACAACGGCCAATATAAAACTTTTGCATAGGGCAACCTATGACATCGGTCACATGACATTTGAAAAAACAGGGATTTTAGTTTATATTAGGGGCATGAATTTCAAAAAATTTGCAAAGATTTCTTTAGCCGTTTCTGCGGCTGTAACAACTGTTTCTGCAACGAACACATTCTTTATCAACGAGGCGGGTTATGACCAGGGTAAACCCATCTCTATCGTGGTGCAGAGCACCGACAACCTGGAAGGAACCGGATGGACCCTTTGGTACGCCCCCAGCGAAGACATGACAGGAGCCTCCGTCGCCAATGGCACGTTCGGCAAGGGCGAAGACCCGGACAACTGGGCTAAAAGCGGCAAGTACTACACCATCAGCCTAGGGAACAATCTCCCCTATTCCGGCAAGTTCTACGTAAGCCTGAATACCGGTAGCCCCTCCACCTCGAATTATTTTACCGTCACCGACAAGGCCTTGGCAACAACCACACTCGGCATGGTGATGGACTACTTCTTCAACGACCGCGCCAAAAATTCGCAGATTATGAGCTGGGATTCCAAAGTTTCTGTTTACGGAAGCACAGGAGTTACACGCGACGTACGCGGCGGCTGGTATGATGCCAGCGGCGACGTGAGCAAGTATTTAAGTCACCTTTCTTACGCAAATTACTTGAACCCGCAACAGATTCCCCTTACGGTTTGGGCGCTCGCCTTTGCGGCCGAACGTATCCCGACGTTGCTCGCTTCGACGACAACCAAGGTAACCGCAGCAGCCGAAGCAGCCTACGGCGCAGATTTTCTGGTGCGCATGCTCGACGAGCAAGGATTCTTCTACATGACGGTCTTTGACAACTGGGGCATGGGCAGCCGCGTTCTGTGTGCCTTTAGCGGCTCCGACGGAATCAAGAGCAAGGACTACCAGACCGCCTTCCGCGAAGGTGGTGGTATGGCAATTGCAGGCTTAGCGCGCGTTTCTAAGCTCGGCGTCAAGGGCGACTTTACCAGCGAACAATACCTCGACGCAGCAGAAAAGGCATACGTCCACCTCTCCGAAAAACAAGGTATCGGAAAAGCTTGCGCCTATTGCGACGACGGCAAAGAAAACATCATTGATGACTACACTGCCCTCCTCGCGGCAACAGAGCTTTTCCTTGCCACAGGAAAAAGCACTTACAGAAACGACATGGAAGCGCGTGCAGCCAACTTGGCAGAACGTATCAGCAACGACGGCTATTTCTGGAGCGATGACGCAAAAACGCGTCCGTTCTGGCACGCCAGTGACGCAGGCCTTCCGCTGATTGCACTCTTACGTTTCTTGGAAGCGGAAACGCAGATTGAACGCGAGCCATGCCCTGCCGGCATGGACTGCGCAGTCACTCAATCCGACATTGCCATCACGGTGGCACAAAACGCCGTCAGCAAGCACGCCAACTGGCTCATTTCCATTACAAACAAGGTTGAAAACCCGTTCGGTTACGCCCGTCAGACTTATAAGACCGGCGGAAGTATCAAAGACGGTTTCTTTATCCCGCACGACAATGAAAGCAATTACTGGTGGCAGGGCGAAGACGCCCGCCTCGCAAGCCTATCTGCAGCGGTCGCCCTTGCATCAAACGAGATGTCGATTAAAAATTCTGACGCAAATAAGTACATCGTGGACCAGCTCGACTGGATTTTGGGCAAGAACCCTTACGGGACCTGCATGATGTTTGGCGTCGGGAAAAAGAACCCCCGAATGTATGATGGTCAATCGGATTACGATGCAACCCTTAAGGGAGGTATTGCAAACGGCATTACTGGAAGAAGTGACGACGGTTCAGGAATCGCCTGGGACGACGACGGAGTCGCCTATGTAGGTTTTCCCTCCGATGAACCTTGGAACAACTGGCGTTGGATTGAGCAGTGGCTCCCCCACAGCACCTGGTACCTGATGGCGCTCGCCGCCCGCTACGACGAAAAACCTATCAATGTCGGCACAGCAAGCATTCAACCTAAAGCTATTGCCAAGGCACACTTTAGCGTACAAATGCAAGGTCGCATGCTCCTAGTAAACGCAAAGAGCAACGCCAAGGTAAAAGTCATGAGCCTTGACGGAAGCGTAATTGCAACAGCTACCTTAAACGCAGGCCATGCCGCAATCCACCTTGAACAAGCACAAAGCGGAATCTACATGGTCAAAGTAGACGGTTTGGGAGCAAAGAAAATTGCAATCAAATAAGATTTAACCCAGCCGGATTTCGGCATCGGGTTTAAACGGAATTTCTTCGAGCTGCGGAGTGGCAATAATCACTTGGCAGCTCTTTTCACGTATAAGCGATGCTACAGCATTGCGACGGTTTATATCGAGTTCCGCAAAGATATCGTCCAGCAAAAGAATAGGCTTGTCTAGATATCGGCTTGCGACATCGACCGCGGCAAAACGCATGGCCACCGCTGCACAGCGGCATTGTCCCTGAGAACCTGCCGAGCGCATTTCACAACCTCCGATACACACGGCCAGGTCATCTTTATGTGGACCCACCAGCGTTATGCCTTGCAATCTTTCAGCATAGTCGACACCCTCTAACTTGCGGCGGTAGGCCTCACAAAGAGCGGCTTCATCAATAGAACCGTCTTTCTGTTCGCCAGACACATCATAAGGCATTTCTACATCGGCAACGACAGAACGGTCCAAATCGTCATCATCTAAAAATTCGGCACCATCAAGGGCATCGAGTTCCTTTAAAATAGAACTCTTGTAGGCACAGGTAATTTCGTCTACACCCGAAGAAAGCTTGCGATAATTGCCCGTAATAATCGGCGAAATTTCTTTGGAAAGTGCAAGCCTTGCAGCCCACAAGGCACCGCCCAGTTCAATAAGCTGTTCCGTCAATACGCGGAACAAGTCTTCGCCACCTACTGCGGCACCCTCGCGCTTAAACTGCCTTAGCCACTGATTACGCTGTTGCAACACGCGGCGATAGCGTTTTAGGACTAAAGCATTCGCTTTAGACCTAAAACACAGAATCTCGTCGAGCCACCGACGGCGAATTTCCGGCCCACCACGCAAAAGTTCTATGTCGGAGGGCTGCATAATCACAGCCGGACAATTGCCAAAAAAAGCCGTCGGTGATTTTAAAGTTTCCCCATTCTCACGGACATCGCAACTCCGGCGACCCACGCGTACCGCGCGCGTCACCATACCTTGAGCCGTTTCAAACGAACCACGCAACACGAACTCATTGCCTTTCCAGGCAATCATTTCTTTTAGATCGCGGGCCCTAAACGAAAAGCCCTGAGATAAAAGGTGAACCGATTCAAGAATCGAGGTCTTGCCGCAACCATTTAATCCATGGATAACGTTTATCCCTTGTCCAAATTCGTATTCCGATTCAGACAGGCTGCGGACACCATCGATAAAGATTTTCGAAATCACGGAATATTGCCCCGCAGGCCAAAGCTAAGCGGAGTCCAAATTCCCGCTTCGGTTTCGTAAATCAAGGCATAGTTCACGTCAAACGGAATGCGCTTTTTACCGATACGGATATGGAACTTATAGCCGGCACCAACCGTCCAGTCCAAATCATCCATACCTAAACGAAGTGTACCGTCAGGAATGATTTCACATTCAAAACCGACACGCCCCGTCCACACATGCAAATCAGGATCAAAGGCAAGCAATGTATCGGCCACCTGATAATCCAAGGCTTCCATCCAGGCGTAAACATTCTTATCCATAATCTTAGAACGATAGCCAACGCCAATCTGCAAAACCTTGGGACGCACACCTTCGGTGCTTGCAACAGAGTTGTCGGTACTTGTATTCTTGCTCCACCTTGCAGACAGATTTTCACCGAAGCTCAAGTTGCGAATCACGACAGAAGTCGACCACTTATCGTTCCACTGCCTAAGCCAGCTCAAGTTGACCGTCACAGGGCTACGGTAATCGTCAACCAATTCAATACCGTCATAGTATTCCGAAATGTCCAGATTATCGTAACTCATCGAAAGCGATAGGCCAAAGGCATCGCGGCGTGTAGCACGGTAAGCAAAGCCCAGGTACATCATGGTAAAGTACGGAGTGGCGGTCCCCATGGTTTCGTCATCTTCGTTAATCACGTCAAAGTTGATGTCTCCGCGGTAGAGCATCGCAAAACCGACACCCATACGCTTACCCACCTTGGATTCAATACCCAGTGATCCACCAACACGGTCCAGGTCGCGTTTTTCGGCGTTCATAGTATAGGCAAAGTTTTCGCGGAAGCCCAAAATAGCGGGGTTCCAATAAGCCGCCGGCATAGACGCCGTATCGGCAGAGCCCGTGTTACCACGGCCCAGTTCGCGGGTTCCCGCACCCATACGTTCTACAAATCCATCAAAGCTTCCGAGGGTTGCCTTTTTATGAGCAATCGCCGATGAAACAAGCAGCAAGACACTTAAACCAATAATTCCGAATTTCAAATTCCGAATAGCCATTACTTGTGCCCTCCCACGGTCATGACCTTGCCCCAACCAACATGGCCATGGTTATCCTTAACACGCACGTAGTAGACGCCCATTGTACAGGGCCGACCATAGCTATCGTAACCGTCCCAGAAATCTTCTTTGGGGTTTGTGCTACGCGAGGCATCTGCACTACGAGGCACATCCTTTACAATCGTCCTTACCTTACGCATGTCGTAGCTAAAGACATCAATCGTAATCTTGGATTCCCTACCAACCTTGTACGAAACAAGAGCCTGATCTCCCGCCGTAATTACCGAAGGTACCATACGGATAGAGCTTAAGTTGTTACCCAACCTGGCACGATTCAGAATGGTAGACCAGGATGCACCCGAATCTGCCGAAACCGAAATTCCGTTTCCATAAGTGGCAACTGCAAGTCCCGCCACATTTTCTTTTAAGGGGAACGAACAGATTGACGTAATGATGGCATCGCGGTCCGTCACTCCGGTCGCATATCCATAAAGCCACTGGCTACGGCCATCGTCATCGGTTTCCCATGCTCGAATACCCTTTGGCTCCAACTTAAAGTAACCACTGACAGAACCACCCGAAGCGATAACAGCCACATAAGCGACATTTCCTAAAAAGGCAACGCCACTCACCGTAAAATTGCCATCGTCATAGACATCTTTCTTTTGTTTCTTTCCTGCAGTATCCAAGAAATCAACTTTCGCAAAATCCTTTGCATCTGCAGAGCGCTGCCACAAGGCGCCCTTTACAGTAGCTTCTTTGCCCATGTAAGAAGTCTCAGCCACAATCTTTAACGGATTTCCACCCATCCAAAGGCCTGTCACTCGAGCCGATGTATCAAGCGCCGTCGAAGCCTTAGAAAGCTTACCATCCTTGCTGCGAATCCACAGGCCCTTAGAAGTAGCCAGCCACAGGTCTCCCGTCTCAGGATGCTGTTTGACGTCGAAAACACTCGGATTAGCATCACTATTCCACTTGTAATTAGACTTTGCGCTATCCAGATTACCTGTTTTCAGATTTAGCACATAAAGGCTTTTTTTGATACCATTCGAAACATCGTAAGAGCCTAACCCGGCCGCACCGCGCGCCATCCAAAGCGTCTTTGCCGAAGAATCATAGGCAAACCCGCTCACGGCATAATACATGGCAGAATCGAGCTTTTCCATTTCGTCAAAGACTTCTAGCGGAGTTTCGATTGGATTATCGACATCCGTAATCTTATAGATTCCAGCAGGTTGCAAAAAATTCCCATTATCGTCGAGTCCAAACATGGGCATCACATAGCCAATCTGCTTTCCGGCATATACCGAGGGCGTACGGCGGTGTTCCGCCAACACGTCACTAAAAATACCATCTTGGGTCGCCGTCTTAGAATCAGACATTTGGCCTTGCTTAGAATCAACCACCCGCACACCCGTAGCGCCCGTATCTAGCGTAAGGAGTGTAACACCGCTATAGTTATCGCCACGCGAAAACACCCACAAGCTACCGGTCTTGCCGGTCTCGTTTACATTCAAGGCCTTGTTGCTGAACAATGTTTCTGCAGCCATGGCAACAGAGCAGGCGGCCGTCAACAAGCCAATGAACAAACTTTTAATAGGCACTACTTTTTTCATAAACTACCGCATGTCAATTTCGTCGACACCCTTAACCGGCTTGTACTTAAAGTCTGCAGCCGACACACTCTTTACGACCTTGAGGTTCACAATGTTATACCAGGAACCGTTACCCGACGGGTCTACCGTATAAAGCCTTACCGGCGAAAAATCCTTTTGAGAAAGCCAGACTTCCATCTGCGTAAACTGTCCTTCATACTTAGAAGGGTCAAGCTTGAGCACCCAGAGTTTTTGTCCGCCAAAGACCCCTTCAGAAATCTCATTGGCCTTGCAGTTTAGATACTTGAACAAAAGTTCAGAAGGGTGCAACGAACTAGACAAGTCTTCAACAGACTTAATAAGCACCTGCTTTTGTTCTACGTTGTGCTGCCAGAGGCTCTCGCCATCGCTATAAAACTTAATCCCCGCCATATCCAACACAAAGCGGTCTCCATCAGCGACCAATAACTTACCATTCTGGCTGGCAATATCGGGAGATTCCGAATAAAACACCTGAACCTTAAAATCAAGGCTCCATGCCTTCCCCGACTTAAACCAGGCCTTAGACTTGTCCATAGCCTCAGAGGCGGTCACCGCAAAAGCAGAAGACACTGCAAATACAAACAGAATCGCATACAAATAAAAAAGTCTACGCATCTAGACACTCCAGAATAGGGAATATGGCAAATTTACAAAATTAATACCCACCTTAATTGGCTTTCTGCCGCGGATATTTCTATCTTTGCACAAGAAAAATTTAAATAATCATTGGAATTACTGTATGCGCAAACTCTTTTTGCCTTTGGCTCTCTCCGCGGCGACATTTGCCGTAGCAGCCGATATCGAAGTCCACGGCGACGTCAACATGGACTACGCCAGCTATTTTGACAGCGATTTCGACCCCACGAACGCAGGGAACCAGGACATCAATCTTGCCCTCCACGCTCACCTGGACGAAAACATTGCCGTTATCGTTAAGGGAACGACCTACAGCACCTTTACAAACGCAAACGGCGACCTCCAGAAATCCGAAATCCGCCACGGTTTAGCCCGTTCCACCGCCATGGGTTCGGATGGCCGCAACAATTCCTTCGAATTTGACGGCGTGCAGTTCCGCTGGGATGTCAGCAACCAGGTAACCCTGGTATTCGGCGACATGACCTACAGCGCCGGTGCATTCAACTACTACTTCTGGCGCGATGTTTCTCGCTATGCCGTTATCGTCCGTGAGCAAAAGCTGCGCGGTGTCGGCGTAGACGTCGGTAACGAAAAGTACGGCAAGGGTTCTTTCTACTTGGGCGCATCTGACGAAACGGACCACACGGTTTCGATGTTCCTCACCTACGCATTCCCGCTTTTGAACCACACTGATGAGCACTTGATTGTGACCCCGAGCCTCGACTGGGTATTCGGTTCTGAAATCGAACGCACACACACCTACGTTCTGGGTACCGAAGTGGACTACTCCAAGAGCTTCGAAAAGTTCAACTACGGTGTTTATGCCGTATGGGGCCTGCACCCCTACAAGGGCAAGGGAGTCCATTCCTTCTTGCTCGAACCCAGCATGAACTACGCCATCTTTAACTTGGGCGCAACTTTCTTCTACGCCATCACGGACAAGGAATACGCCGCAGCACCGCAGCTCATGACTGATGACCAGATGCTCTTTGCTATTGAGCCCAGCTTCAACATCCACAAGAAGTACACCTTGGGTGTTAGCTACGAATACCATGACCCCGACCGCGAAGTCCATCGTGACGACTTCAAGTTCCTGGGCATGAACCATTACATCTACCCCACCATGAAGACCGAAATCGTCGCATGGTACGGCTACAACTTCGCCAGAAACAACGACACCCCGTTCGGCAAGGCTCGCTTCTCCCTCGGTTTGAGCGGCAAGGCTAGTTTCTAACAAGACCGCTCGGCTCTATCGCATAATAAAAAATGTGATATCGCCTCGCTCTCGCAATCGCCCTCGGTTAACACCCGAGGGCTTTTTGCTCACAGAAAACCGCTCGCGCCCAATCGTAAAAGTATTTCACCGGGTTCCGCCCGGTGTTTTTTTGTAGAGGGAAGTCTCCCCCTGATTTCGGCCTCTACGAGCTTCAGGCGCCAGCCCCACCCTGGTGGCCATGCGCACAAAGCAATAAATTGCAAAGTGCTGTCCGACGTAACGCCCAGCTATATAAAAGAAAGGCGAGATTTCTCTCGCCTTTCCAATTAAACATTTAAGATTTTATTCTTAAAGCCTTGTCATGTGAGCCATAAGCGATACTGCATAAGCGTATCGCGTTGGCGAGAGGAATGGCTGTAGAATAAGAAACTACTTATTTCTAGCCATTCCGGTCTGATTACTGACCGAGGTACTTACGGCCGATACCGAATTCATCCTTATATTCGATGTAATCCGGTACGAAGTCCTTGGCATAAGAGAAGCTCACGTTCACAGAGCACTGGAATTCGTTCATCAGCTTGCCCTTGCCCTTGAAGTTCTGCTTCTTCTTTTCGATCTTTTCCTGACCCTTCTTGCCTACGAGGACTTCAGCTTCGCACCAGCCGGAATTACCCTTGGCAAAGACTTCCTTGCCGTCGGTAGAGACGAGCTTGATCTTGCTCGGGTCGAGTTCGGTGTTGTTACCCGTAGAAGCCCAGAACTGGAGTTCTGCAGAGAGAGAACCCGGAGCAATCTTGAGGGTCGGCATAGCCATGACGTAGCCCCACTTGTCGACGCGGCGGCTCACCGGTTCACCAATCTGTTCACCGAAGATGAGGAAGTAACCGCGAGTGCCCTTACGGCTCTTGTTGAGGGCGGCCTTGACATCGGCATTTTCCGGAGCCATTTCGGCAATCTTCATAATCTGGTATTCGCTCACCACCGGGTCAGATTCACCCACGGCATCGGAAAGGTTCTTGGCAACGTAAGCATTTTCGGCTTCGGTACGGATAGACTTAACTGCGGCCTCACCGGCACCCTTAGCCTTAGCCGTTGCAAGGGCAGAATCAATCTTTGCAAAGGCATTCACGATCGTACCGTAATCCATGCCTTCTTGTGCGGCCTGCTGCTTACCAATCGTAGCGAGCTTGGTCACATACTCTTCGACCACTTCGGCGTTCTTGACTTCGGCCATGTTCACAGAAGCCTTGTCAAAGTAACCGTTGATCAGGTCGCTATTCAAGTCCTTCTTGGCTTCAACTTCGGCTGCACGCACCAAGGCCAGCGTAAAGTTGTCATAGAACTCGTCAGACATGCTACCCTTCTTCTTAGCTTCAAGGTAAGAATTGATAGCATTGCGATAACGACCTTCCTGAAGGTGTTCGTCACCGCGCTTTTCGTTGGTTCCCTTACAGCCGACCATCGTGAATGCGACAGCGGCAGCCAAAGAGGCTATAAAGAGTTTTTTCATTTGATTATCCTTCAACTGGTTGTTTTTTTTGTAAAATATACCTTTTTACCCCAAAATTAAATTTCGGGTTTTACTTTATAAAAATAATTAAATAAATTTATAGTACTACTTATTAGTAGGTAAAATTTTATTTGGAGAGTACATAGGCATGAATATTCTGGTCGTAAGCCCCGAAGCCGGAAACTGGGTACAAACCAGCCCTCTGGCCACTGCGGTCAATCGTATGACCGACGCTTACGCATGCGCAGGAAGCAAGGTTTTGACCTGTTCTCCGCTCTTCAAGAACCTCATGGTCGACATCGACAGCTACCACTGCGTATACTCCGGCGTCGAAAAGCTCCTGGGCAAGCCTTACGAGATTTGGGTCTCCGAAAAAGACCCCCTGCATACCTACATCTTTAACGAAGAATATTTTGGACGTCCCTATGTATACGGTCCGCCACATAGCGCTCCCTATGCAGACAACCACATCCGGTTCGCCTTTTTGGCATCGGCTACAATCGCCTATGCCGAAGCTAGCGGTTTCGACTGCCAGGCAATCGTCGCCCACGAATGGGGCGGAGCACTTGCAGGCGCTCTCGCTCGCACGACCTACCAGGACTACGCCGGAAAGGTTCCCTTTTTCTTTAACGTCCACAACATCACCTACGACTTTCACATTTCTGCAAGCGAAATCCCCAAGATTGGGCTGCCGGCCAAAGACTACAACATGGACGGCTACGAATTCTGGGGCAAGGTCAGCCTCTTAAAAGTCGGCATCCTTTACGCGACCAAGGTTCTTTTCCCGTCGCCGGGATACCGAGACGCCATGCTCAACACCAATCTGCCTGGCGGCATCAGCGGCTTCTTGAACCGCAACGCCGAAAAACTCATTGGCGTACAATTTGGCGTAAGTTACCAAGTCTGGGACTTCAACAAAGAGAACCTGCCCATCAAAGAAGCTAAGGCCAGGGCAAGGCAACAGTTGCAACAAAAACTGGAAGTTGATTTTGACGGCAAGATGGTGCTGTACGTACACCTGGACGAAGAAGCCGGCAACACATCCGAGACCCTCGCCACGATTCTTTCGGACATTGCTCGACTAGACATCTTTATTATTGTCGGCATTTCTTCGAACAATAACGAATGGCACTACTATAAGGATTTTGCTCAGCAATACCCCGATGTCATGTGTCTGCAGGACCTCGAATGTGATGGTGGAAACCCAACCTTGCAACTCCGCGACACCTTGGCCGGATCCGACGCCCTTTTCGCCGCCAACCTCCGCGAACCTTCTTCGTCGATTATCCTTAAGGCAATGGCCGCAGGGACACTCCCTCTTACCGGCCGTACCGTAGGTGTATCGACGATGCTCACCAGCTACGCACTCGAAACAGCCGGCGAAGCCAACGCATTCTTGGTCGATGACGCCAACGCGCCGCACCAGATGCTACGTTGTGCCAAAGATGCGGTAAACGTTTACAAGACAGAAGTTGCAGACTGGGACAAATGCGTAGTGAACGCATACAGCGGTTTTCATTACGAATGGTGTAGAACCATTTCAAAATATTTGCTAATTTTCGGCGAACTGGGACTTTAGCTCAATTGGTTAGAGCAGCGGACTCATAACCCGCGGGTTCCGGGTTCAAGTCCCGGAGGTCCCACGAAAAAAGGTTTCCTACAAGGAAACCTTTTTTGCTTTATAGCTTAAACCGCAAGTGGCAGTACAACCTAATTTTTGAACAAAATAAAATTTTTCCCTGATTAGGAGTCTTTCTTTTGAGCGGCAAGCCAGCGCTCGTACAAGAACAGCGCAATAAAATTCTTTCCGTCAATAAATTCGCGGGCAGCTTCTTCGTATGGCAAAACCACCGTCTTGATCCATTCGATTTCTTCGGTGTACTGTTGATCCTTGCCATCCATAGCGGCAAGCTGTTCGCGGGTTACATCACGTTCAATCGCATACAGGCGGATTCGTTCGTCCAAAAGTCCACAACTTGCAGCAAACCCGTCGCTCTTACCCTTATACCAAAAATCCATCAGGTCAATCAGTTCAGAATCATCGGCCTTGATCTGAGCTTCTTCTTCGAGTTCCGAGAGAGCCACCTTGCGGTAATCGCCCGTCCAATCCAAAATACCCGCCGGAATTTCGAGGGAAGCCTGTTCACTAATAGCAAAGCGTGGCTGGCGGACCAGCAAAAGGTACTTTTTCCCTTCGCAACGGAGCACCACCAAAACACCTACCGCGTTTCCGCGAACAAGGGTAATCCCATGCACAGGGCGACCATCTGGGAGTGTAGCCGTAGCCGCAAGTTTTATGAATAGCGGCTGGCGGCCTTTCGCTAAAAAGTCGACAGACGCAAAATGGACCTTGGTCACTACAAACTTTCCTTGCGTCTTTTTAAGCCATTCCTTATAAATGCGGGATTCAAGAATAACCGAGCGGTCCGCCTCGGCAATTTCTGTAGCATAAGAATATTCAATCATTTTTCTTTCAATGTATCGGGAGCGACAGCAGCGTCCTCCCATATTTTATACAAAGTATCAAGAACGGAAATACTGTCCGAATCTACAACCATGTTGTTGCCCGACAAGTTATAGACCATCCATTTTTTCTGAGAAGCCGGTCCACAGAAGGTTTCCTTGGATTCCGGCGAAAACAGTTCACGAATAAAACGTACCCGCGAGCCTACGCTATAATTGCTCACTGCAAACGAATTGTAGGTTCCACACTCCGGAATCTTTTCGGCATAATACGTGCTATAGTGCCAAATCGTATCAGGGCGTTCTTGCAGTTCACCCAACGAAGTCGAATCGTTCTCCCACTTGGAATTAATGCAATACGACAAAGTCGAATCGGCGCAGGCATAATGAATCGGCACAAGATTCGTATCGTTAATTTTCCAGCTAGTCGGATAAATTGTATCAGGAACAGTTTCTGTACACATGCTAATCCGATAAGTACACGTAGAGCGCATGGTGCGCCAGTAGAATTTACGTGGCGTAAGAGAATCTAGCACACGGAAAATCGTCGGGATGTTTTTTCCGTTTTTAGTATCCTTGGTTCGCAGCGGATAAGCATGGTAATCTGCAAACGAAGAATCCATATAAACAAAGAACGTATCCTTTTGGATATTACCGCGACGAATCAGAATAGAATCCAATAAGGAGTCCGCATCGTTTTTCACCTTAATCATCGCGATGCCTTCAATCTGTTCCTCTTTCAAGATTATCGCCAACAAGGTATCGGGGCGGTAATACGGAGCAGGACAATCTTCTTCGGTCGCCCTAATTCTTAACTTCGGAGCGATCCATAAAACAGAATCTTCTTTATTCCAGTTCAAGTCAATCGATTGAAGCGCACAGTTCGAAAAAGTCCACATGCGTCCCATCATCAAGAACAGGGTATCTTTAGACAGGTGAATAGTCTTGCCAGAGTCAAGCGAAGCAACCGTAAAGTACCCTTCGCCCCTGTAATCAAATTGTTCCTGAGACACAGACAACGGTCCATCACTAGCCTTTTCACAGCCGACCAGCAAAAGCAAGACCAATGTAAACCACAACCACTTCATAAGTCCAAAGGTATTAAAAACCGAGCCCTTTTTCAAAAGAGACCAGCGAATCCATGGCCACAGGATGCGTAGAAGCGTAAAAATCATTCCAGCGAACAAACTGTCCGTTCAACCGGACCGACAAGAAAAATACGGTACTGTCATGTGGTGCAAGACGTCCAAGGATCGTTTCGGTATTGACGGTATCCCCCACGGCCACGCCCTCGTTCAAGCGTCCCATACCCGATGTCTTGCTAGTGACATTGTAGCCATGGTCAATTTCAACAAAGTAACCAGTAGAATCGTGACCCAGTTCCAAGACTTTGCCAGAAAGGACCGGATGCACAGGAGCTTCGCCAATTCCCCTAAACACATCCATCGCAAGTAGGGCTTCTTGCCCCTCAAAGTCAAAGTTTTCGTCAATCGGGAGAGCCGACCATTCCAAAGGGAGGTTGGGGCACACACCGGGGAACTTGCACCCGGTCGATTTCAAGACCCACACGCGACTAGAATCCTTTTTGGGATAATGCAAATAAACCTGCTGCAGACTGTCTTCGAACACAACAAGCGAAGCATTCTCAAAGTCTTCGACGGGCGCCATCCAATGGAGTTTGGATTTAGAATCATGCCGCAACGAAGCCACATAGCGCAAAAAAGCGTTAGGCAGACGGTCAATCCTAGTCGAATCATCTAGAATCCAGGAACATTGAGCCAAGTTCTGCTTAGACATAAACGGCTTTCCGCCATAAGACTTGCAGCGAAAATCCCAAGTATCCAAAGGCTGTTCTTCTTCGTTACCGGGCAGGGGCAGCGCATTGGCAATTACAGAAAACAACCCCGAACAATACGCCAAAAAGGCGGCTACCGCCACCAGCAGTAACCTTATCAGCGGATACTTATGTCGAGGGTTAATTGGCTTACGCTTTCCTCTGTATTCCTGAAACTCAACAGGCATCAGACTAGAAATAGAAGAATGCGAGGGTTCCACCCACCGCGGCAAGCAGCAGCAAGACAACGATAATCACCGTACGAGCAGACGAAGGTTCGTCATCGAACGGGACATCGAGGCCCTTTTTCTTGGAACCCGAATCCTCTTTAGCGATAGCGTTAAAGCTCTTGGTAAAACGACGATGCTGGCCCGTGCGACGATCCAGATGCTGGACCGGAGCAGTTTCGCCCTGAATATTCTGCGAGGCAACCGGCGTAACAGATTCTTCTGCAGATTCAACGGCGGCACCGTTACCTTCGGGAGAACTGGCCTGCAGCGAGAACGACATCATGTCGGCTTCAAAAGCAAATACTCTGATGTTCTTATCGAGACCAGCCTTTTTCAAGCCGTCAACAATCGTCTGGTTATTGGTCAATACCGCAAACAAACCATGACGGTCATCCATTTCTTGTTGGAACTGGATAAAGGCATTGTAGGCATCGCTGTAGACAAAATCAAGTCCGGTCAAATCGACCGCCAAAAACTTTTCGTCTTTCTTTTCTGCAAGGAGAGCGCGAACGTCTTTCTTAAATTGTTCAGCATCAAAAGCCCCAATCGGATTCAACGGGGCTGACATCAAATCAAAAATTCCAACTTCGCGATAGTTCTTTAATTCGGGCATACTAGAAATATAGCCTAATATTTGTCAATGTGTGCGGTTTATCACAAAAAAAAGCGAAAAATCACAGGCGCAAGCCCATTATTCAAGGACTTCATCATCAGTTTCAACGATTGCGTTTCTTGCCGGAGGAACCTCTACCGGAGTTTCCTTAGGAGTTTCTACCGGAGCCTCAACCGTTTTGGATTCCGCAGCCGGAGCAGGTTCTTGGAGCTTGGAGGAATCCTCGTAAGGCTCACGTTCCATTTCTTCGTAAGAGGAATCCTCTTCGGCTTCTTCGGTCAAAATAGAGCTACGGCGAGGAGCCGCTTCAGGGGTCCCTGGTCTAGGTGCATGAGCAAACAGATACGGACTGATGCTGATGCTTACGCGGTGCACCGGAGAAAGCACCGGATGCGATTCAAAGGCGTAGTCAATTTTCGCAAATTTCGCAATTGTCAGACCCGCGCCCGCAGTCACGCTCTGGAACGTGGTAAAACTAGACAAACCTGCACGCAGGCTAAGCCCAAAGTCAAAGGTGAATTCCAAACCGCCACGGCCACCCGAAAGCCAGTCTAGCGGATCTTCCCAAATACGCTTTCCGCGGTCTTCATCCGTTTCGTAATTCATGTCGCGAGCTTCGCGGTGCATCAGTTCGGCACCCTGCCAGTAAAGGTTCAACTTACCGTACAGGTAAGGGACTTCTACACCATAGCTTGCAGCAAGGTAAAGTTCCGGTGCCGAGTATTCGAATTCACCCGATTCCCAGGTCGCCGCAGACGAAGTCCACCCCTTGAGCAAGGTTGACACATAAAGTTCATCGACTAGACGGTAACGCAAGCCTGCATCACCACGAAAGCCCCAACCCGTCTGGTCTATTTCACGATACAAGCCATGAAAGCCAATACCCAATTCTAGGCGTTCCGTCAACTTGCGTCCAAAGGTCACCGAGAAAACCCAGTCTGCAATCGAAAGGGTGTTATAGTTAGAGCCTTCGGGGAGCGGTTCACCCTCTTTAATGTAGGGAATGTCATCGGCACCAAACCGGGAGAACGAAAGTCCCAGGCCTTGCCCCGCACCAAGCGGGATTACGGCAGATGCAAAATCATACTTGGTATCTTCGTAGTATTCTGTATGCGAAAAAGACGCCCATGCGTAATTCACGTTCGAAAGCTGGTACGGATTAGACATGAGTCCCAAATAGTCTCCATCTACAGCCATCGTTGCAGAACCCAAGGCGGCCGAACGCGCACCCGGTTCAATATCGAGAGTCGCATTTGCTCCTACCACGCGGTCTGCAGCAAAAGAACTTGCAACAAGCACAGAACAAACGGTCGCTACACCACAAAGGCAGCGACTATAGGCAAAGGCGTTAAAAATTTTCGCAAATGTCATACCTTGACCCTCAAGATAGATTATTTTTGATTCGTAGACCAGTAAAAAAGTGTTTTAGATGAACCTTTCGGAACACATCGAGCAGTATTTACAATACATCGCCGAACGGCGGCGTTTTTCGCCGCGTACCATAGACACTTACCGCAAGTCTCTTACAAAGTTCCTAGAACACCTTGGCGAAGATTCTGCAAGCTTTCCGCTCAACGCCTTTTCTGAATCCAGCGTCAAGACCTTCGTATGGGACTTAAAGATGAAACAGAAACTGGCCCCGACCAGCATCTGCGAGCACCTGGCAGCCTTAAAGAGTTTTGGAAAGTACTTGGTCAAGAGCAAAATAGTTGAGAACAATCCCGCCGAAAACGTCCCCATGCCCAAACGCCCCAAACGACTGGTGAGTGTACTGAGCCAAAAGGACTTGGCCGAAGAAAAATTCCCCGAACTTCCCGAAAATCCAACCCTTCAGCAAGTGCGCGCCCGTCTTCTGCTCGAACTGATTTACGGCTCGGGACTACGTATCTCGGAATGCCAAAACCTCACCTGGGACCGCATCAACGAAAAAGATTTTTTAGTCCGTGTTCTCGGTAAGGGCAACAAGGAACGCATCGTTCCTTTAACCGAAAGCTTTGTCGGTCGCATCGCAGATTACAAACAAATGCAACTTGAGGCAGGACACCCACCCACAACAACAGGCTATGTTTTCTTGAGCAACGACGGCAAGCCCTTTGGGCTACGCACCTTACGCAATGACATTCAGCACCTGCTCCGCGAAATCGGCTGGGAAGGTAAAGCCTCCCCTCACGTGCTACGTCACAGTTTCGCCACGCACCTGCTCGAGAACGGCGCCGAAATTATGAGCGTTAAAGAAATGCTCGGACATTCGAGCATTTCCACCACTCAGGTTTACACTCATGTAAATGCAGAACGCTTGCGTGCCGCTTTCAAGAAAACGCACCCGCGAGCCTAGAAGAAACTCCCCTTGAGGCCGACGGCGATGGTCCACTGCTGGCCAAAGTCGCTCCAATCAGGAGCATCCCACTTGCGCATGGGAGATTCGTCGTATTCATCTTTGGGATCTGCCGCATTGGCCTTGTCATGCAACGGCAAAGAAACGGCTAGGAACACTGGGAAATCCGCATTCGAAAATTCGATGCCATAAGCAAACGCAACGGACCATGCCTGATGATCGGGATCCGGACGCGGGTCATAAGTCCCCGCCTTTTCGGAATTAATCCAGGCGACACCGAGCGGCACCGAGAAGTTTACACCAAAGCTCTGAACGATTCCCGGACGACCACGATAACCATAGGCAATAGAGCCTCCGACTGAAGGCGGCGTATAGGCGCCAAGGTCATTTTCGCCATAAGGCTTAAAGCGGTATTCGAAACGGTCCCCTTTATAGTTTTTGCCTTTCCAATACGAATCGTTAAATTCATTCTCACCCGAAATCAGGTGCATGGCAAACGGGTGCGTATAAGACAATCCGTAAAGCCAGATGCCCTTATCGGTATCACGGCTATAATCCCAGCCGAGTGTGAGCGAATAAAGACCAGAACCTTTCTGGAAACTAGACGGCAAGATTTCTTCAGAAGCATCGGTACCGCGCTTGATATCGTACTGGCCCGTCGGAATGGTAAGACTTGCCGAAAGTGAGGCTGCGCCCCCACTACCGATAGTCTTGCTAAAATCAAACGAGATATCACCCAAACCGCCTGTCGTACGGTCCGTTGGAATCTGGTTGCTACGATACTGCACCTCACCGCTATGGCTCATCCACGGGATAGATACACCCACCTTGGTAGACCATGTCGGTTTGAAAGACAAGTGCGGAGTCATTGTCACGCCAGAAAAATTCTGACCAACGCTGTACTTGGTAAACACTTCGGCTTCAAGATAACCGCCCGAAACGCCCTGGCCAATCCATTTGATTCCGTCACCCGAGCCACCGCCCGAACCGCCTGCACCGCAACCGCCAATAGACTCCCACGGAGTCGCCGGTTCAACAGGCGAATTAAAGCCCATATAAAACGCACCCAATGCGGCAGCCATCACCGCCACACTAGACATAATCCCGTTAAACAAATTCTTTTTCACAGTCTACCTCACGGGATTTGGAGCAAATAGCCATTGTTTGTGCCGCTTGCAACAAAGCGACCATCAGGAGAACGTCCGCCAATCAAAGGTATAGGAGCAAGCTCCGTAACAGACCCCTTCAACGAAACAGAATTTCCTTCTATCGAGACTTCGCGCATGGCCGTGCGACCAGCGCTTCCATCATGAACCGACGAAGAGAACAAATCACTCTTGTTGACGAATTGACTACCCTGGGGGAATTCGGTCCACACAATATAGAGTTTTCCGCGAGAACTAAACCAATGCGGCTGCACCGGTTCCGAAATCATCTTGTCCACCTTTTCTATTTCTACGGGAGTCGAATTATCAGAAAGGGCCTGCACATAGGATTTCCACCCCGTCATCGAAGAATTAAGTGCGTTGTACGTTACAAACTTTCCGTCAGGAGAAATCAAAGGACTATCCAGCATCCAGTCCTTTATATCCGAGGCTTTCTTAAGTGTTTTGGGCACTCCACCATTCGCATAGTCTACAAAGAGAATCTTATTATCCGCACTCACATAAACCAGACGGACCTGCTTTGTACCAAAAAAGCCTTCTACAGTCGAATCCTTGGCAGAAGATTCTGCACCCGGCTCCACCCAAAGGTGCGGAGTCGCAAATTCACTCATATCCTTATCATAGAAAAAGAACTTTTTCTTGTCGGACATGCGAACTGCAAAAAGACCATAGTTCAAATTTTCACAATTCGCCTTACCGTCAACATCGAAAGCTCGAAGCGCAACGATATAATTCGGATGCGTACTCCACTCAGGATCCTGGAACTGGCAATCCCCGGCCTTTGTATCACGCATCAAATACCAAAGTACAGCACCCGTCGTATCAGAAACCGAGAGGCGATCATGCTGTATCACTTTCGAGGTTGTGTAGACCGAATCAGGAGGGTTTACATACAATTTGCCACCAAAGTTCAGCCACAGCATCGAGGCCGGATAATTGACGGTATCTTGCGATACCGAGGGGTTGCAAATCTGCTTTCCCTGATTTATTGCAAAAAGCCTTCCCCCCCAAGGAACGTTCTCTTTTCTAATAGAGAATGTTTCACCAGGATTTTCAGTTTCGGGTTCCACAAACTGTTCCGGCTCGTAAAGACAGGCCGAAAGAGTAAACAACAAAGACAACGTGGCGAATTTTAAATAACGCATTGTCCGAAATATACTAAAACTTGGTACGCCTCACGTGGTAGAAATAGATTCCCATGATCACAGAAATCGTAAGAATCCAGCTTATGGGGTATACAACCATCAGCGAAGTAAACGATTTGTACCTAGGGAACACGAAAATCACCCAAAGAATACGAATTCCACAGACCCCAGCCATGCAGGTAAGCGCCGGAGCCAGGGATTTACCCATTCCCGAAAGCGCTCCCGAAAATACATCCAGGAACACGTTTATCGCCAAGAGACCGACCACCACATACATGCGGATAGAACCGATTTCAATGATTTCGGCATTAGACGTAAACACGCTCAACAGGGGCTTTGCAAAAATACAACAGAGCGCACTCAAAACAACCGTTGAAGAGCAACCCAGCAAAAGCGTCCATCGAACCGTGCGGCGGCAACGTTCCATATTCTTAGCACCATAATTTTGGCCTACAAAAGTCACGCAAGCCTGCGAAAAAGAACTGAGCCAGTAATACACTACAAATTCATAGTTGAGCGCCACAGACGAAGCGGCCACCGTCAAAGAGCCGAGGCTATTAATCGCCGACTGCAGGCACACATTGCTAAACGAAAACACAACGCCGCGAAGCCCTGTCGGAATCCCTACGCGTAGAATTCGGCTCAAGAAAAAGGGCGTCACACGCAGCTTCCAGAATTCAAGCTTGAAAGGTCCCACCTCATGCAACAAAAGGTAGAACAACGTGGCACCGCTGATAACATTTGCAATAACCGTCGCAATAGCTACTCCCGACACACCCATGCCAAAGCCCGCCACAAGGATCAAGTTCAAAACGACATTCACGGCTCCAGCCACCATCAGCACATACAGCGAGCGCTTTGTGTCACCCTTACTGCGCAAGACTGCCGCAATAAAGTTATACACCATCACGAATGGCATGCCCACAAAATAAATCTGTAGGTAAAGTACGGCCATGTCTAAAATATCGGACGGAGTCGATATGGCGGAGAGGATTGGCCTAGCAAAAAAGACTCCCACAAACGAGAGCAATATTCCGCTAAAAAATGAAACCATAACGGACGTGTGAACGCTGCGGGTAATCGAACGGTAGCTGCGTTCGCCAATCGAATTGGCCACCACCACATTCGCCCCGACAGAAATACCCACGAACAGGTTAATCAGCAAATTGATGACGAAGGTATTTGCACCCACAGCCGCCAAGGCCTTGTCACCTGCGAACTGTCCCACCACGGCAACATCTGCCAAATTGAACATCTGCTGAAAAATGCTGCTCAAGGCAATAGGGATGGCAAACCTCAGAATTTTTCTCCCGAGGGGTCCATTCAGCATATCCATATTCGTCTTAGACGAGTGCCCTGCCATACCTTACCTTAAAAACGGGCGTAAATTTAGATTTTCATGGGACTACCTACAAGGGCATTTTTCTACCTTTACATCGCAAAAAACAAGCGGCCATTATGTCGCCGCCAAAACTGGAGATTATCATGGGTTTCAAATGCGGAATCGTAGGCCTCCCGAACGTAGGCAAGTCCACCATCTTTAATGCTATTACCAACGCCGGCGCAGAAGCTGCCAACTATCCGTTCTGCACCATCGAACCGAACGTGGGCATGGTGAGCGTGCCGGACAGCCGCCTCGATGAACTGGTCAAGGTCTACAATCCGAAATCCATCGTTCCCGCCGTTACAGAATTTGTGGACATTGCAGGTCTTGTAAAGGGCGCTGCCCAGGGCGAAGGCCTCGGCAACCAGTTCCTGACCCACATCCGTGAATGCGAAGCCATCATGGAAGTCATCCGTTGCTTCGACGACGAAAACATCGTGCACGTCCACGGTTCCGTGGATCCGGTCCGCGATGTTGAAATCATCGAAACCGAACTGATTTTGAAGGACCTCGACTCCGTCGAAAAGCGCCTCGCTACCGAAGCCAAGGCCGCCCGTATGGGTGGTGCCGAAGCCAAGGCACGCCTCGCCGCTTGCGAAAAGCTCCGCGACGCCTTCCAGGAAGGCAAGGCTGCTCGCACCGTGATGCACGACAGCGAAGAAATGGAACTCATCGTGAAGGACTTGGCCCTGCTGACCGCAAAGCCGCTTTTCTACTGCGCCAACGTGAAGGAAGACGACATCCTGACCGGTAACGCCTACGTGGAAAAGCTGAAGGAATACGCCGCAGCAAACGGCCACGAAGTCATCATGATCAGCGGCAAGATCGAAGAAGAACTTTCCGCCATGGAACCCGACGAGAAGGCAGAATTCTTGAAGGAACTCGGCATGAAGGAATCGGGCCTCGACGCCGTGGTGCGCAAGGGTTACGAGATTCTCGGCCTCCGTACGTTCTTCACTGCCGGCGAAAAGGAATGCCGCGCCTGGACGTTCCATGCTGGCTACAAGGCTCCGCAATGCGCCGGCGTGATTCACACCGACTTCGAACGCGGATTCATTCGCGCAGAAACGCTTAGCTACGCCGACTTCCTGAAGCACGGCAGCTGGAACGCCGCCAAGGAAGCAGGCCTCGTCCGCACCGAAGGCAAGGACTACGTGGTACAGGATGGCGACATCATGTACTTCCTGTTCAATGTGTAAGTCACTACAGAAGTTCAAATAAAAAAGGTCTCGAGATGTTTCTCGAGACCTTTTTTATTATCTAGCAACGGCTCTACTTTTTCTTTGCAGCGCGTCTAGCCTTGATTTCGTCTACAATCGGGCGGATAATGCTAGCAAGGTTCATTGCAGTCCCAATCAGAATCATGAACGACGCCGCATGAATTCCGGGACCGGGATCTACATGCAACAAGGGAATTCCCATCGCCGAATTAACCTGCCCTAGCTTAGAAAGGAAGAACCACATCGAAACGAAAGTCAACATTCCCATTGCAATTGAGCCCAACGGAGAGATCCAGGCAAACAGCCCCGCAAGTACGGCTCCGGCAACAATCGCATAAAGAAATGGCAACGGTTCCATCTTGGGAAAATTGGGCATAGTCTGCCGGAACTTTTGCATGGCAGTCGGATTCCCGGATTCCATCTTTTTCATAATGCCCAGAGCAGGCTCTTTTAGTTCCTGTTCTAGGTCTAGGCCTGCAGCCACCTGATACAGAGTCGGTTCAGCAACAACTACATCTTCACTGCACGACACATTTGCAAAAGGCATCATCAGGGCAAAGATGACCAACAAGTAAGGAATTGCAGTCAACTTTTTAAAGAGGCGCATTTCTTTTGCGCCCTTTATCGTTTTCTTTTCTACTTCAGCCGTTTCGGGCATTACTTATTCTTTCCTTCAAATACGTCACGCGGGAATGCGCAACGGAATCCAATCCAGTCAGACCAATAGCGAGGATCCTCATCATCGCGCTCGGTCAAGTTCAGGTACTTTTCTTTGTCTTTCCAAGAACCACCCTTATACACCCTAGAAGATCCAAAAGAAGCTCCGGTCGGGTTAGAATCCTCAACGAAGAACGAGAACATGAAATACTTGTCCCGAGTCCATTCAGCCACGTTACCGGACATATCAAAGATACCCCATTCATTGGATTTCTTGCTGCTAACCGGCTGCGGACCATAACCAGGCGTTTTCTTACCTAAGCTATAGGAGTTTGTTCTATAAACAGCATATACACCCGGATCCGGATCTGCATTCAGGTTCCACAGGGCACCTTCGTTGTTATCAGCACGGCCAGCAAATTCCCACTGAGCTTCGGTCGGGAGGTCTCCGCCAATCGCCTGACAGAAGGCACGAGCATCATCCCAAGTAATATTATGAACAGGGATACGCGGTCCAGTATACGTAGAACGATCCTTGATACGCTTGGTGGAGTCGACACGAGCCATCGTTTCTTTAAAGAACTGCTGGGTCACTTCGGTCGTGTGGATTCCAAATCCAGACATATTGACAACCTTGCCTTTGTAGCGGAACGAACCCGAATCAATCAAGGCCACATTGCCCTTTTCTCTATCACGGACAACCTTGGGAACATTGATGGCGATAATACCCAACTCGTTGTTTTCGTTCTGCCTGACCTTGGGTTCAACATATTCCTTAATCGGCTCGGGAGTAACCTGTGCCGGGCGGTTCAGCCAATCCTGGACTTCCTGCTGGTCATAGATGTAACCCGGGAGTTCAAAGCTACCCTGAGCAGCGACTTCTTTATTAGAGATAAGCACATCCATCTTGACATAACGGTAATGGTGACGGCCAACCACAACATCTTCGTTATAAATCCAGACAGGCTTGTTATTTTCGAAAGAAACGAGAACTCTTGCCGTCGGATCAGATGTCAGCACCTTGTACAGAGAATCGGCGGTATAACCATCCGCATTACCAGACCAAGAGGCGTCATAACGATTCTTGTCTGAACCAAGCACTACGCGGACAGCGACCATACGACGTGTAACCACCATCTTAGGTCCAGCAGGCACCACAGAATCCTTAGCGGTCGAATCAACCGCAGCAACATTAGCGGCACTCGAATCCGCCGGAGCAGAAGTAGCAGAATCAGTCTTTGCAGAATCGACAGCCGCAACCTGAACAGAATCAGCAGCAGGAGCCTTAGCCGAATCTACAACAGGAAGTTCCTGAGCAACAGGTTCCTGGAAGACCGTATCTTCGACATACACAGGTTCCACAAGCGTCGGAACGAAGGACAAACGCATCGGAAGAGCCTGGAGGCTATCGATCTTTTTACGAAGTTCCTTATTGACGATGCTTACAGTGCCCATCTTACTACGGCGCCATTCATCTCGAGCCATGGCACGTTTAATATGATAAGACTTGATATAGTTGATATACACACTGTCATCCGCAGAAACACCAAGGGCTAAAGCCCTATGCTTTTTGGGGTAAACATTGTTGAAGGCCGACGTATCGATCAAAGAAACAGTTTCTTTGATATTAGAAGTCAGGGTATCGTACAAAACTTCGCAAGCCTCAAGGTCCTTTGCATTGCGAACCGCTTCTAGAGTTACGGAAGTATGGGCCTTTACTCCAGACGTCGTATCGAGGACGGCCTTTTTCGGCTTAAAATGAGCAACACCACCTTCCATAGCGATTGCATCGACATACGGTAAATAGCCCGGAGCCTCAATGCTAAAAGTGTACATACCCGGCTTCACCGGATAAAGCATATTTGAATTCAACTTTGCACGTGTAGAAAGGGGAGTAATTTCTGTACCAGCTGCGGCAGAATCGACTACCAAGATTCCCGGAGCTTCGGACTCCTGCAACACCTGCCACTGGCCATTTTTCTTGAAATAGAGTTTTGGCACACGCGGAGAGTAGAGGTATTCCATGTCAAAATAGATGTCGGCTTCATCCTGGAAAGCTCTGTTGTTCTGCGTCGCATAAAAACGAAGGGCAACAACTTCTGTCGGTTTCAGGTAATTCTCACGAAGATTAAACGCATGCAGCTTTACGTAATTGTCCGGATTGACCTTGCCTGAAAACCACAAGTATTCCTTGGCGGACTTCTTGTGACGCAAGAAAAGCGTGTTGGACTTAAGAGGCAAGCACGGGTTTTCGGAGAGCACCATGGCTTCATCCTTGACGATAGCCATATCGGCCATGGGCTTCATCATCTCGCCCACCTTAAACATTTTCGGCGATACTCGGAAATTTTTATCGCTGTCGGCCAAAGAAAGGGCCGGTAGCAACAGCAAGAGCGGAAGCAAACGTGCAAAGGACATATTATCTCCTATCTTCAGATCTTTCAAAACACCTAAATGTTTCGATTTTCTCACATAAAGATAACATTTTTGCTAAAAGCACCTAGGCATTAGGCCCCATTTTGAGCAAATAGCCGCCTTCGGAGCCTCCAACAGGGCCTAATTCCACCTTCCAATCCGAAAGACGAATGATATCAGGGTGGTGTTCGATAACGATAACGGTGTCACCGCGGGCAGAAAGTTTGCGCAACATGTTCCAAAGAATCTGAATATCCTTAAGGTGGAGGCCCGTCGTCGGTTCATCGAGCAGGTAGACCATTTCTTGAGCGGGTTTGCGTGCAAGTTCCGCAGCAAGCTTGAGGCGCTGGGATTCGCCGCCGCTGAGGGTCGTGACAGACTGGCCGAGTTTCACGTACGGGAGGCCCACATCGCGCAGACATTCCAGCTTCGGCAAAATTTTCGGCTGATCCTTGAAGAATTCGCAGGCTTCAGCCACGCGCATGTCTAGCACATCGGCGATGTTCTTTCCCTTGAAGGTGACGGTGAGGGTTTCCTGATTGTAGCGCTTGCCGCCGCAGACATCGCAGACTTCCCACACATCGGAAAGGAAGTGCATTTCTACCGAGATGGCGCCGCGACCTTCGCAGGCCTCGCAGCGGCCGCGGGCCAAGTTGTAACTAAAACGCCCGTAGTCGAAGCCTTTCAACTTGGCTTGCGGCAGTTTGGCGAATAGCTTGCGGATGTCGTCAAACACGCCCGTGAAACTCGCGGGCGTGCTGCGAGGAGTTCCTGAAATCGGGCTTTGGTCAACCAAAAGAACTTCGCCGTTCTGCTTCTTGCGACCGCGGGCCTGGAATTTCTTCTTAAGGCGCGGGTAGATTTCGTCCATGACCATGGAACTCTTGCCCGAGCCCGACACACCGCAAACCACGCTGATGGCGCCCTTCGGGAACTTTACAGACAAATTCTTTAGGTTGTTGTGATTCAATTTTTCGAATTCGTAGAATTCCGTGGAATCGGTAATGGGCTTTGCCGCAATTTCGTTCGCCATCGGGATGGAGTGCGTCAAATACTTGACCGTTTCGCTGCGCGGGAACTGCTGCAAGGCATAAGGCTTAGAAAGCTGTTCTGGAGAACCCTCGGCAACGACCTCGCCACCGAACTCGCCTGCCGCCGGGCCCATATCGATAATATGGTCCGCCGCCTGCATCATCTTCATGTCGTGTTCCACCACCACGAGCGTGTTACCCAAATCGCGCAGGCGGTAAAGCGTATTGAGGAGCATGGCGGTATCGCTTTCGTGCAAGCCCACCGTAGGTTCGTCAAGCACATAGAGCACTCCTTCGAGACCGCTACCGATCTGGCTCGCCAGGCGAATACGCTGGGATTCACCGCCTGAAAGCGTGTCGCCCGCACGATCGAGACCGATGTAACCGAGGCCTACACCCTTGAGGAAGTTGAGACGCCCGACAATTTCGCGGAGCAAAGGTTCGGCGACCGTCATCTTGCCGTCGGGATTCTTGTCTTTCCCGAAGTTATCGCGTTTGAAGTTTTCATTGCTGAACCATTCGAGCGCCTGGGCGATGCTCATGTGGTTCACATCCATAATATTCTTGTCGCCGATGCGAACCGCCAGATATTCCGGCTTCAAACGTTCGCCGTGGCAATCGGGGCAAACTTCGCCGTCCTTAAAGTGGCCGAGACCAAGGCAGGTTTCGCAAGCGCCCCAGTGCGTGTTGAAACTGAAGTGTTTCGGGTTCAGCGCCGAATCCATGTACCAGCCGCAATCGGGGCAGCCCGGCTTTTCGGAACAGGCCAAGCGACCGCCCTTTTCGTCTTCCACATAAAGGATTCCATTACCGTCGCGGTAGCCACGTTCAAAAGCTTCTACCAGGCGGGCACGGTTTTCTTCCTTGACCACCACCGTATCGACGACAGCGAGCAACTGCTTTTCGCGGGTCGGGATTTTGGGCAGCGGGAGTTCCACCAGCTTATTGCCGAGGTAAACCTTGCGGTAACCCTTTTCCGTGAGAATCTTGGAAAGCTTCAGAACATCCTTGATTTCGAACGGAGCCAACACCGTGATCTTTTTATTCAAGTCGCGGTCGAAGGCGTATTGCATCAGGTCGCCGACAGCATAAGCGCTCACGGGCTTCCCGCATTTCAAGCAATGCGGGGTCCCGACCCGCGCCCAGAAAATGCGGAAGTAGTCATAAATTTCGGTGAGGGTCGCGACCGTACTGCGCGGGCTCTTGCTGGCACTCTTCTGGTCGATGGCAATTGCCGGCGCGAGGCCCGAAATCGAATCGATGCTCCCGTGGTCAGGGCGACCGAGGAATCGGCGGGCATATGTGCTCAACGTCTCTACAAAGCGGCGCTGGCCTTCGCTAAAGAGCGTATGGAAAGCGAGGCTCGACTTACCGGAGCCTGAAACGCCCGTAACGACCGTGAGCTTGTGGCGCGGAATCGTCACATCAATGTTCTTGAGGTTATGCTTGCGGGCACCATGCACCTCAATATCGAGCGACAAATCTTCGCCGCCCTTGAGCGTGCGGTCAAAGTGATGGTTCTCGCCATGCTTTTTCGCAAGCACCGGCGCAAGGTAGCGACCCGTCTCGGACTTTTTGCATTTGGCAATCTGCTCCGGCGTACCCGTCGCAATAATTTTACCGCCGTGAATGCCCGCATCCGGGCCCAAGTCGATAATCCAGTCGGCGCACTTGATTACGTCCAAATTGTGTTCAATAATCACGACGCTGTTACCGAGACTACGCAGGCGATTCAGGCAGTCCATGAGCTTGCGGATATCTTCGAAGTGCAAGCCCGTCGTCGGTTCGTCGAGCAGGTAAAGCGTCTTTCCTGTCCCTGGGCGACGCAATTCAGAAGCGATCTTGATACGCTGCGCCTCTCCCCCACTCAATGTCGTCGAAGGTTGGCCCAAAGTCAAGTAGCCGAGCCCCACTTCCACGAGCAAGTTCAACGGTTGCGCAATCTTCGGAATGTCCTTGAAGAATTCTGCCGCATCGGCAATGCTCAAGTCAAGAATTTCAGAAACGTTCTTGCCCTTATAATAGACTTCGCGAGTGGCATCGTTAAAGCGCTTGCCTCCGCACACATCACAAGTCACCTGTACACTCGGCAAAATATGCATGTCGACGATTTTCACGCCCGCGCCTTCGCAGGCATCGCAGCGGCCGCCCTTCACGTTGAAACTGAAACGGCTCTTGCTGTAACCGCGAATCTTGCTTTCTTCCATGCTCGCGAAAAGGTCGCGCACATCGTCCCAAATCTTGGTGTAAGTCGCCGGATTGCTTCGCGGCGTGCGGCCAATCGGCGTCTGGTCAATTTCAATCACCTTGTCAATATTCTCGAGACCTTCCAGGTGATCAAACTTTCCAACTGGTTCTTCTGCGTTATAGAATATGCGCGCCAATTCGCGACGCAGAATCTGGTTGATGAGTGTACTCTTGCCGGAACCCGAAACACCCGTCACCACGGTCAGCGCACCATCCAGCGGAATCTCCACATCGATATTCTTGAGGTTATTTTCGGCAGCACCACAAATCTTGAGTTTCGGCGTATTCTTGTAGATTCTCTTGCGGGTTGCAGGAATTTCAATTGCCTTACGACCGCTCAAATAAGCGCCCGTCAGCGAAGCCTTATTCTTCTCGAGTTCCTCGACGGTCCCTGCTGCAATCACGCGACCGCCTTCCACGCCGGCACCCGGTCCCACATCAATCACGCAGTCCGCATGGCGCATGGTGTCTTCGTCGTGTTCCACGATAATCAGGCTATTGCCCTGCGCCCTCAAATGTTCCAGCATTCCGAGCAGTTTATCGTTATCGCGGGGGTGGAGCCCGATGCTCGGCTCATCAAGCACATAAAGCACCCCCTGCAGGCCGGCGCCCACAGCGCTTGCCAAGCGTATGCGTTGGGCCTCGCCGCCACTCAAGGTAGACGCCTTGCGGTTAATCGTCAAATAACCGAGCCCCACCGCATTCAAGAACGAAAGTCGCCCGCGAATTTCCTTCAGAATTTCCTTGCCGATTCGCTTTTCCTTTTCGGACAAGTCAATTTTATTGAAAAAATCCACCGACTTTTCGACGGACCATTCCGTCATCTCGGTCAGATTCACGCCATGGAACGTGACCGCATTTGCCGTGCGGTTGATACGCGTGCCATGACATTCGGGGCAAACGCCAATCTGCATGTACTTGCGAAAGTGGAAAATGTGCCACATGTCCCACAGTTCCTGCATAATCGGGATAATGCCACGCTCTGATTCGCTCGGCGTTCCGTACAGCACAGCATCCTGTTGCGCCTTCTTGAGTTTGCTCCACGGCGTATCGAGCGAAAAATGCATCTCGTTTGCGATATTACGCAAGTTGCGGCGTCCAAAATCGCTGAAAATCAGCGTGCCGTCGTCCTTCTTGATGGTCGCGATGCAGCCGTCCTTGATGGACTTCGTCTTGTCCGGAATAATCAAGTCCAAATCGAACTTGTAGCTTTCGCCCATACCCTTACAGGCGGGGCAGCGGCCCTTCGGATCATTAAAGCTGAAGAATCGCGGTTCCAATTCCGGTATGGAGATGCCGCACTTGGGGCAAGCAAGCAACGTACCCTGCAAGCGGTATTCCTCCTTACCCTCGCCCGCCGACAACAAAAAGCTCACCAGCTTTCCGTCAGTCAGCTTCAACGCACCTTCCAGCGCCTCGCGCAAACGGCTCATATTCTTGCGTTCAAGCGTCAAGCGGTCAATCACCGCTTCAATCGTGTGCTTCTCGTAACGCACAAGCGCGGGAACATCTTCCAAGCGATAAATCGCCCCGTCCACGCGGGCACGCACAAATCCGTTTTCCTTGAGTTCGGCAAGTTCCTTGCGGTATTCGCCCTTGCGCTCCTGCACAATCGGCGCCATCACCGTAATCTGCTTGCCTTCGTCGCTCACATATAAGTTATCGACAATCTGATCCACCGTCTGGGCCTGAATCACGCGCCCACAATCGGGGCAATGCGGCACACCGAGGCGTGCAAAAAGCAAGCGGTAATGGTCCAAAATTTCGACCACCGTCCCCACCGTTGAACGCGGGTTACGGTTCACCGTCTTCTGGTCAATCGAAATCGTCGGCGAAATGCCGCGCACGCTCTCCACCTCGGGGTGTTTCATGCGGCCGATGAACTGGCGCGCATACGCCGAGAGCGATTCCACAAAACGGCGCTGGCCTTCCTGGAACACCGTATCGAACGCGAGGCTCGACTTGCCCGAACCCGACACTCCGGTCACCACTACGATGGAATCGCGGGGAATGGAAAGGTTCACATGGCGGAGGTTATGCTCGTGCGCATCGCGGATTTCGATAGATTTGGTCATGCCCCCAATATAGAAAAAGACGGCAAAGCCGTCTAATTTTTAGTGAACAAATGTACAGATTTATCTAAGGTTCTGATTTCTCTTTGCACTCAGTTATCTATTTATCCATTGGATAATCTGTTTTTGGCTACCATGCTGGACAACCACCATGTACAATCCATTTGAGACTCCGTTTAAGCGAATTGCATGGCTACCTGCACCATAATCGCGGCCGAATTCCACAACGCGGGCACCGATGGCATCATAGACATTCACCTTGACACGGCCTGCACTCGGCAGCGTAATCTGGAGTGTAGAGCCATACATGTTCGCACGGATTCCGCTTGCAATATTATGACTTATAAATCCCGTTGCCGATGAAGCCGGGTCCACCGAGCTTGAAGAAGATTCTTCCTTATTCGAAGATGATGAAATCGCCGAAGCGGAAGACGCCACTTCAACAGAAGATGATGATTCTGCCGCTGAAGAAGATATAGTTTCAATCGAAGATGATGATACTTCTGCCGAAGAGGACGACAAGGGCGTATCGGATGATGAGACAGCACTAGAACTAGACGATTCTACTGGCGGATTCGTATAGTCAATATACTCCTGCAGATTTACCGCAGCGTTTTCGTCACCAATAATGATTTTAATCGTCTTAGAGAGCGCCTTGTAATTCTCAGTTTCTGGAGCCGTGGCAGTGACAGCAACAATGGCATTTTGGTCCCCTGTTACAAATCCCTCGCCATCCTTAGCCAGGTAAATTGAAGAAGGCTTTCCATTGTAGGTATAAGTGATGGGGCTGGGTTCGTCGAGTGTCATACTCGGGAGACCGGTTGCTGAAGCGGCGTTTAAACTAACAGTCTGGTCCCTAAATTTATTTGTAATACGAGCATCCCCTTTCTCGTAAATAATTTCAAAAGTATCCTGCATGGCGCGGAAACCTGTAATTGCAGGTGCCGATGCGACGACCTTGGCTGTGCCGTACTTGTGGAAGTGCAACATCCACACTTGGTTGCCTTTCTGGGAATTAGAGCAGTGCATACTTGTGCAAGTACTTTTGCTTACAGAAACTATTTCCGGATCTAATGCAGTCAATGTAAATTTGGAACCTTCGTTGGTCTTGTCTTCCATGGTGAGAAGGTAATCATTGTATCTATCCCCATCAAAATCATCAGTTCTACCCGTCTTTGTACCACTCTTGCAGATCTTTGCATAAGTACAAGTAACATTTTCGAGGTTCGTGATGGTCTGACCAGCAACCTTGCTGATTGTTACAACAGATTGAGAGCCATCATTGCCAGTAAGAATGGCAAAACCATAATCATTGATGACGATATCGCTGCCAGATACAGAAACCACATCTTCATCGCTGGAACTATAAGTACAACCAGACTTGAGCACACCAGAAATTATACCATCGGTCTGCTTTGCCGTCTGAGGCTTGAAACTGCAAGCACCACTCTTCCCCTGGACTAGAGAGTCCACCCAAGAACGTGCATTCTTGATGAGGTAGCTCCTAATAATGTTGCCCGAAGTGGTGTACGTTGCAGCATCAAGAGCTGCGGCCGTGACGAGGGACTTGTCACCCGCGAAGATGGCGGACTTTTCGCTCTTCTGGTCGACATCACTCGTCTGCTGACGCAAACTCCAGTTGCAGTTTGGGATGTTGTTCTGGTCCATGAACTGAATCCATTCGTTCGTGGCGTCGGAGTTTGGATCGTCGTCACCGGCTGCATTCGTTGTAGCCCATTCAGAGATGAATACCGGATAGCCGGCGCTAAGAGCGCTTGTTACGGCTCCGCCGTAGCTACCCTTGGAGTGACTGGAGGCGTAGAAGTGCAAAACGTAAGCAATGTTCGTGGAGTGGATTGGGTCTCTTGCGCCCTGTTCTGGGTGCTGTGACCAGTTCGGCGTACCGACAATAACTAGGTTCTGCGTGTTGTTGCGGATGGCCGGTACGACAGAGTTTGCATAATACTTGATAGCATCCCAATTGCCACCGCTACCTTCTACCGGTTCATTGTAAATCTCATAGATGATGTTCGGAACATCTTTGTACTTTTGGGAAATCTTGACAAAGAAGTCCTTGGCAAGGTTTGTTTCGAAGTGAGCCCTGTGGCTATGCCAGTCGATAATAATATAAACATCGTTTTCAATAGCGGCTTCCACCATCTTATCGATCATGGAAAGTTGGAGTTCCGGAAACCTTGCATAGGAAAACTGGTCGTCAATCTTGTTCTTGGTACCGCCATTGTTGTCATAATACTCGACACCCATGGCATATCGAAAAACATCTATCTTAAGATTATCCACCGCCCATGAAATGACGGCCGGGTTGTAGTAAGACGAACCTGTCGCGTCGGACCAGTAAAGGCTTACGCCGCGAAGCATTGCCTGCTGGTTGTTTTTTTCGCCAATAATTTTGTTGCCGCTCGTATGAAGAGCCCCGTAGTAAGATACCGGACCAACCTTTTTTGGGGTCGCCGTAGCGGCATCGGCAAAAGCGGATGCAACAGCAAAGGCAAGGACGCCTGTTAAAATTCGGATAATTTTCATAAAGTTCCTCATTTATTGTAAAAGATAGTAAAACAACCAAGACCTCAATGAGTTCATATCTATTCCGCAAAAATACGATCTCCCCCTCAAAAAAAATGAACAAGATTTTTGCGAATATTGTATCTTTCAAAGGGAATATCTAGCACACCGGAGTTTATCATGAAAGTCGTCTTGTTTAACGGCAGCCGTCGCGAAAAGGGCTGCACCTACACCGCCCTGAACATTGTCGCAGGCGAACTCAACGCTGCGGGCATCGAAACCGAAGTCTTCTTTGTCGGGGGCCGCGTGCTCAAGAGCGAAACGGACGCGGTCGTCCACGAAGCCAAGGAAATCTTGAAGTCCGCCGACGCGGTAGTCTACGGTTCGCCGGTCTACTACGCCTCCCCCAGCGGAGAAATGCTGATGTTCCTCGACAGGCTCTACGGCCTCGCCGAAGCGGAACTGCTTTTCAAGCCCGCCGCCACGCTTGCTTCGGCTCGCCGCGCAGGCACCAGCGCCACCCTCGACGCACTGAACAAGTACCCCACCTACGCGCAGCAGCCCTTGGTGACCTCGCGCTACTGGAATATGGTCCACGGATCCAGCCCCGAAGACGTACTCAAGGACGAAGAAGGCGTACAGATTATGCGCGAACTCGGCCGCAACATGGCATGGCTCCTCAAGAGCATCGAAGCGGGCAAGCAGGCGGGCATTGCGCAGCCTGTTGCCGAAAAGAAAATTTATACGAACTTCATCCGCTAAGAGTTTTCACATGAACGACGCAGAAAACCGCCAAAAGGTCATTGTCCGAACAAGCATCATTGGCATCGCGGCAAATATCGTGCTGTCGGCATTCAAGGCGTTCGTCGGCTTTGCCACAAACTCCATCGCCGTGACGCTGGACGCAGTGAACAACCTTTCTGACGCTTTGTCCTCGGTCATTACGATTGTGGGCGCAAAACTTTCGAACAAGTTGCCCGACAAAAAACACCCGCTCGGTTACGGTCGAATCGAATACCTGAGCGCAATGGTAGTTGCGGCAATCGTGCTTTACGCCGGCGGCACCTCGGCGGTGGAATCTGTCAAGAAAATCATCCACCCCGAATCAGCAGACTATTCCACGATTTCACTAGTGATTATCGCATCGGCTGTGGTGGTAAAACTCGTGCTCGGTAAATTCGTGAAACGCCAGGGCGAACGCGTGAACTCGGGCGCGCTCGTGGCATCGGGTGCAGACGCGCTGTTTGACGCCATACTCTCCCTTTCTGTGCTGGCCTCGGCCATCGTCTTCGTTCTCACGGGAATTTCGCTTGAAGCCTACGTGGGTCTCGTGATTTCAGGATTCATCATCAAGTCAGGCATCGGCATGCTCATCGAAACGTTGGACGACATTCTGGGCAAGCGCGCCGACGGCGACCTGGTCAAGAAAATCAAGATGCTGCTCACCGAAGAACCGCAAGTCCGCGGCGCATACGACGTCATCCTCAACAATTACGGCCCGGACAAGTTTCTCGGTTCTGTACACCTAGAACTCCCCGATACCATGACTGTCGAAGAAGTCGATGTGCTGACCCGCAGGGTACAGGCGCGCATACTCAAGGAAACTGGCGTGATCCTGACTGGCGTAGGAGTCTATTCGTACAACACCAAGAATGACGAAGCTGCCAAAATTCGCAGCAACGTCTTGAAATTGGTAAAGGAACACCCCTGGGCATTGCAACTCCACGGCTTTTATGTGAACCTTGAAGAAAAGGCTATGCGTTTTGACGTGGTCATGAACTTCGAAATCAAGCCTCAAGAAGGTCTGGACATACTCCACAGGGAAATCAGCGAAGCCTACCCCGACTACGACGTACATATTGCAGCAGACATCGACGCATCGTAACGCCAACCAGACTGTTTCAATTCACAAGCTATCCTTGCGAAGCCGTAGGTTTATTCCAGGTAAACGACTTCGCCCATTTGCGGCATGAGCACGGGCTTGCCCGATTCCTGGGCGGCACGTTTCGCGTTTTCTAGCGGTTCGAAGTAAGTATGGTAAGCTAAGCAGAACTTAGAATGATGAACCGTCATGTAGCGGTTTGCATTCAGGTCCAGCATTTCTTTGCTGAGCTGTTCGGGCAAGGCATGAATTTGATTCCAATCTTCATTGTACTGCCCGTTTTCCAAAATAGCCAGATCGATATCCGCAAATTTTTCACCAATCTTCTTAAAATGTTTACCATAGCCGCTATCTCCGCCAATCCAAACGGAACGCTTTGGCGTCTTGAATACAAACGAAGACCACAACGTTTTATTCGACCTTATCCCACGACCCGAAAAATGCCTTGCCGGAGTCGAGGTCACGTTAAAGCCTTCGCCCAAGTCGAAAGAATCCCACCAATCAAGTTCTACGAGTTTCTCAACGGGGTATCCCCAGTATTCAAAATGTTCACCCACACCAAGCCCCGTCACCACACGCTTTACGCGCGGTTCGAGTTCCTTCACGGCCTGATAATCCAGATAATCCCAATGATCGTGCGAAATAACCAGGCAATCGATATCCGGCATGTCAACAGGCTTGTAAACGTCGGTTCCCTTGAACATCTTGTTCACGAAACTCACCGGCGAACCCTGATAGAAAACCGGATCCACCAGCACCTTCTTTCCGGATAAATTCAGCAGGTACGAAGAGTGTCCGAACCAGACAATCCAATCCTTATCGGCAGGGAGCATTTTCAAATCTGTCTTGACGACTGTTAGCGCTGTATCGGGAACGGTTTGCGATCTTTTGCCGAACAAGAATTCAAGCGTCGTTTCAAACAAGTTCTTATCGCCCGTCATCATGACGGTCTTTTCGTCATTCACGAACTTTTGACCATCGTAATGCGGTGACTGTTTGATGCGTTCAAGACGATCGCCTTGAGGAATACGCCCAAATTTTGCCTGGTTCAGGAATAGCACGCCAGCGGCTCCAAGAATAAAAAGGGTCGAAAGTGCGATAATCATAATTTTCATTTTCTTCGTTAGTTTTTTCACGTCTGGTCCGTTACCATACCTAAAGTTAGCTCTAAGTCAAAATAAAAAAAATCCATTCTCCCAAAGATAACGCTCTCCCGGATTACCCGAGAGAGCATTGTTTTTGCAGTTTTACGTCCGTCTATTTCACGAAAACGGCGAGAAGTTTATGCGCCTCGTCGCCTTCGGCAAAACGGATTCCACCTACGTTATGGTACTCGAATCCCGAAAACTGCTGCAATTGCAGTGCCGCAAATTCACAGTCTTTGGAGTAACAGATGTTTAGGCGAAAGTTTCCGTTGTCGCTTGTTTTAGGGTGGCCAATTCTTTGAATTGTCGCCTCCAAATCATTTGAAGGCGCCCCGACAATCGCCTGGATTTTTTGCCCTTCCGTGGGGCTAAACTCCAGGCATATTCCCACAACGGGTGAATTCGTCTTAGTGTAGGTGACATTGGTTTTGAATCCGAAAAACTTCTTTTCGGTCTTGATATAGGGCTTATTGAAGAGGGCGTTAGCCATCTCCATCTTGGAAATGTTTTCCATGTTCTTTCTCTTTTTTAAAATGAATGATGTCGCGCACCCGGTAAGGGCCGCGGCAATTTATTTGTGATTGAGTGTTCGGAGAAAGAACTTGCTAACAGAGCATTCGCTCTAGCGTGTAAACGTAATACTCTTTAGATTTTTGATAAACTAGCGGTAAAGGGAAGCCGCAATGGATGCAAATAGTTGACCGCGCGATTTTAGTCGCAAACGGTGTAGCCTGTTTGGACGTTGCCGAACTGCGCCCGCCATAGCCTTGAAGGCTACCGCTTCGCGATGTCCGCAATGAAACCTGCCGGCCCGACCTGCGCGTAAGCAGTGTTGCATCAGCTGTTGATTCTCGAGACAGGTATAACGGATTATCGGCAAAATCGTGAGCAGTGAAAACTTTCTCACTTTCTGCAACCTGACCAAGTTCAGCGCCGTAATCGTAAACAAAAGAACCCTCGACAATAGCAGAAAGAATCGCGAATAACGCGACTGCAATCATCGACAGAATATTTTGTTTAATACGCTTCATTGTACTAATAATGTACAAATCTACGCCTTCATTAGTTTCGCCACATAATGCACCGCGACGGCGAACAGCACGACGATGGCGATATAGTCCGCGAAAAAGAGGGCGTAGCCGCGTTCCGCATCAAAGAAGAAGAAGGGCTGCTGCAGGAACATGTATTTCCAAAGCCCGCGAATAACGAAGGCGTAAATTCCATAGCATGCCACGAGAGCGGCAATCACGCGAGTTGCGGTTAGGGCTGTCTTTGACTTGAATGCACCCGCAAGTTCCAAGCGGTTTGCAATCAGGCTCACATGCAGCCCGATATGGAGCGACATGAACACGTAATACCAGTGGCTTGCGAGCAGGTGCGCCGTGCGGGCGAAGTTTGCGCCCGATTCAATTCCGAGCCAGGCGAACACGTGGTTCGAAAGCATGATTCCGCTCACCATCAAGAAAATTGCGCACAAAAGAATCCCGCAATTCACGACCGCCTGCAAAATGCGAATTGCGTTGTAGCGGCCCTTGAACAGCGAAAGGAAGAATCGCCGGTTCAGCGTGATGTGCACCGCCCACAGAACAAGCAGAATCACGCCCAGAATCTCGTGAACGGCAGTCGATTCAAAGAAGTAATTGCCGCCCATCAGCACAAGCGTCGCGACCGTCATCGCGATATCAAGCGGCATACGGATTTTGGCGGAAATAGGCATATCAGGGAATATACATTATTTCGTATTCACACCGTTTTTCTCGAGCCACTTGGCCACATCTTTCGAGAGGCTCGAACCGCCGGAGTAATGCACCGAAAGGCCTTCGCCGATTTTTGCGTTGGGCGCAAGTTTCGCAATCGCGGTGATGCTCTGGCCAAAACGCCCACCGCCGTGGGAGCAGAACGGCAGAATCCGCTTGCCCGTAAAGTCGTAACCTTCGAGCAAAGTCGCGATAGGCATCGGGATACTCGCCCACCAGTTGGGGTAACCGATGATAATCGTTTCGTAGTCGGCCCACTTCTTTGCGTCTGGTTTTTTCTTGAGGGCAGGGCGCGCCTGTTTGTGCTGGTCGTTCTGCGCCTGCTTCAAGACGGTGTTGTAGTCTTCGGAATAGGGCGTCACGAGTTCAAGTTCCACCATGTCGAAACCGGTCTGCTTCTTGATTTCGCGGGCGACACCGCGGGTATTCCCGCTCCAGGAATAGAAAACGATCAGCGCACGGGAAGTCCCTTTCGAGTTCGCCGCCGCTTGCGCCTTTTCGCCCTTAAAGCCCGCCGTTTCCTGAGTCACAAAAGTTCCCTTGACGCCTGCCCCCGCATTCATAGCGAGCCTGAGCCCCACATTGTAACTCTTGCTGGATTGCTGCATGGCCCCGCGATAGGCGCTGCGGAGGTTCTTGCCGAAATCGTTCCAGCCGCCACCGCGATGCACGCGTCTTGTGCCCGAAGGTTTGCCCGCCGGATCGACCGCCACGCTTGTCGAGCCCGCAGAAACACCGTAATCGCCGTAAAAGTCAAAGCACCATTCGCCCACGTTCCCGTAAATGTCGTAAAGCTCGAAGGGATTGGGCTTGAACTTACCCACGGGGAGCGTGTTCCCGCGGTAAACGCCGGGGCGTGTTTCCAGAACCTCGTCGTTGAAATAGTTCTGCTCGATTTGATACGGATAATGCCCGTAAAAATTCACGTCGTCGGCACCGGGAGCCTTCTTTGTGTAGAACGGCGTGGTCGTGCCGCCTCGGGCCGCGTATTCCCATTCCGCTTCGGTGGGGAGCCTGTAGCCGTTCGCCTCGCGATTCCAGCTGACCGCATCGCTTTCGATAGCGTAAACGGGAGTACGTCCGTCGCGTTCGCTTAACTTGTTGCAAAAACGAGCCGCTTCGAGCCACGTGATGTTTTCGACGGGCAAATCGTCCCCCTTGAAACTGGAAGGTTTCTCGCCCATTACCTCGCGGTAAAGCTTTTGCGTCACCTCGTATTTGCCTAGGTAAAAATCGGAGACTTTCACCTTATGCAGCGTCTCGTCGTTGACGCGCCAGTCCTCGTTTGCGGGACTTCCCATGTTGAAAGTCCCGCCCTTGATAAGCACGAAGCCATCGGGCGCAGGTGCCGCCGCAAGCGACACCGCCGAGAACCACAAAATTGCACAAGATAAAAGTTTAGCAAACATTATTTCAACTTCCCGTAGTCTTCGTCGCTCACGGGCTCAAGCCATTCGTTGCGACCACCTTCGCCGGGAACTTCGATTGCCAAATGCTGGAACCAGGAATCCGGAGCCGCCCCGTGCCAATGCTTGACGCCAGCCGGAATGTTCACCACGTCGCCGGGTTTCAATTCCACCGCCGGCTTGCCCCATTCCTGATAGTAGCCGCGACCCGCCGTCGCGATGAGAATCTGGCCACCGCCCTTCTTTGCATGATGGATATGCCAGTTGTTGCGGCAAGCTGGCTCAAAAGTCACTTTCCCGACACCCACCTGTTCCTTGCTGATCATGTCGAGATAGCTCTTGCCCACAAAATACTTGGCGTAAGCGTCGTTCGGCTTGCCCACCGGAAACACACTCCAGTCCTTGCCTGGCATGGTTTTTGCGACCGTCGCACTAGCCGCATCCGCAGCCTCCGCTACCGCTTCCTTGAGCAGTCGCAGGGCGTTCAGCGTGCGCGGGTAACCGCAATACGGCAAGCAGTTGTAAATCGCCTGTTCCACGTATTCGGCCGTGCGAATTTTCAGGTTCGCGCCGATATGTGCCTTGAGTTGCGGCTCCGTTCCTAGGTTCACGAGAATTGCCATCGTCAAAAGTTCGCGGGTATTCAGGTCGAGCCCCTTGCGGGTATAGTAATCGCCAAAGCAGTTGCTCGCAAGGAAGTAGTTGATAGTCGGCATACCGCTCTTGCCGTTCTTCGCCATGTCGCGGAAAGTCTGGCCGAACAGC
>CACWJY010000016.1 GCA_902761355.1 Fibrobacter succinogenes
AACGTTGGTACCGCCAATCACGCCGATGGATTCCACAATCTTGAAGGCCTTTTCCTTCAGTTCTTCTTCGAGCTTCTTGTCGATGGTGAGGAACGGGGCAGCGCAGAAGGAGTCGCCGGTATGCACGCCCACCGGGTCGATGTTTTCGATGAAGCAGATGGCGATCATCTGGTTCTTGGAATCGCGCACGACTTCGACTTCGAGTTCTTCCCAACCGAGGATGGATTCTTCGATGAGGCACTGGTGCGTCATGGAGAGTTCAAGACCGTTAGAGCAAATGGTGCGGAGTTCTTCCACGTTGTAGCAGAAACCGCCGCCTGCACCGCCCATGGTGTATGCCGGGCGAACCACGACCGGGTAGCCGATTTCGGCCACGATCTTTTCGGCTTCTTCCACAGAGTGGCAAATGCCGGAGCGCGGAGTATCGATGCCGAGCTTCTGCATGGTTTCCTTGAAGATTTCACGGTCTTCGCCGCGTTCGATAGCGTCGAGGTTCACACCGATGACCTTCACGCCGTACTTGTCCAGCACACCGGCCTTGCTCAGGGCAGAGGCGAGGTTCAAGCCGGTCTGACCGCCCAAGTTCGGGAGGAGAGCCTGCGGGCGTTCTTTTTCGATAATCTGGGTGAGGCGGGCGACGTTCAGCGGTTCGATGTAGGTGGCATCGGCCATGACCGGGTCGGTCATGATGGTAGCCGGGTTGGAGTTCACGAGCACAATCTTGTAACCCTGTTCGCGCAGGGCCTTGCAAGCCTGGTAATCTATAAATGCTTCTAGAGATCCCTCGCACGCTCGGGATGACATAAAAAAAGCTGAACTAAAAAGTCCAGCAAAAATAAAATCAGAAAAATTATCAACCTTGGAAATGCCCGTTGCCAAACCCGATACATTTACGCAGTGGATTGCGCAGGTTTCACAGCTCTGGGGCTTCGACATTGCAAGATTACGGTTCATCTTCCTGTCTAAATTGCTCAAGGTTTAAACTTGCGCAAATATAGACAAAAATTGTAAATCCTTCAATGGAGTTTTTCAAAAAATGTAGAATTACTCCGGTGTGGTGGCCGGATCTGCATTCGGGTCAACGCAATTCGGAGAACTCGGGTTTTCGGAACATTCGTCACTAGATGTTCCGCTACTAGAGCTACCGCAACCTACTAAACCCGCAATAAAAGCCAAGACACACATTATCCCTAGAAATTTACGAATCATAATCCCTCGCTAATTAGTTGACATTCAACACTTTACAGTTCAATATAGTAAATGGTGGAAAGTTGGCAAAACTTAAAGCTTAGAAACCTGAGGTTAGAGGTTAATGAGGGGGCAATTACACCCCTCTCTAGCCACTAAGTCCCAGATTCTAAATACTAATCCTAAATAAAAAAGCACCCGGGAGTCCCGAGTGCAAAAGCAAATCGCTTTAGGAGCAAAATTACTTCTTAGCAACCTTGGTCTTCTTAGCGGTTTCCTTGAGGCCAGCGCCGACCTTGAAGGAAACAGTCTTGGAAGCCTTGATCTTGATCGTAGCACCAGTCTGCGGGTTGCGGCCGGTACGTGCAGCACGTTCCTTAACGGTGAAGGTACCGAAACCGATCAGCTGAACGAGACCGTCCTTCTTGATACCAGCGGTGATACCGTCGAGAACGGCGTCAACAGCGCGGCCAGCGGCAGCCTTGGATTCAATGCCAGCTTCCTTGTTGGCGAGGATGGCGTCGATGAGATCTTGCTTATTCATTTTATTAACTCCTTGAGTAGGTTAAGAATTTTATAGTGATATTATACTTTTTTTTTTGCGTTGCGGCACACTTTTTTTGAAAATTTTTTGAAAAAACCTTATAAAATCAAGCCTCGGGCGGCGGTTCGGCATCAGACTCTACAATCGTGTCAGCTTTCTTCTGAATTTTATCCAGATAAACGAGACACAGGCAAGTAAAGGGAATCGCAACAATCAAGCCCAAGAATCCAAGCAACTTTCCCCATATCGAGAGCGACAAGAGAATGCCTACAGGCGGCAAATCCATTGACGAACCGACAATCTTTGGGACCAAGAACATGTCCTCAATAATCTGCACAATCAAATAAACGATGCAGACAATCACGGCCACTTCCCAAAAGGGCATTCCTTTGTCTAGAGCATAGACTACCGCTAGCAGTAGGGCCACGGGGATGGTCGCAAGTTGCAGATACGGTACCATGTTCAACGCACCAGAGAATAATCCAAAGGCAACCCCCATAGGCAGTCCGATAATACCGAAACCGATTGCATACAAAATACCAACCGTCAAGGCAACCAGCGACTGTGCGCGGAAATAACTACCCATGAACATATCCATCTTCTTTGCAAAATCAGACGCACCTTCTTTATACCTTGTCGGGAACAGTTTCTTGATACCGCCCCTGAGCTTAGGCATATCAAGCATAATGAACACCAAGTACATAAAAATAAGGAATGCTCCCGAAAGCCCTACTAACAAATTAGATGTTTTAGTCAAAACGCTCCAAGCACTCGGCAAGACTTTTCCTGCCACCGACTGAGCGGCATTCCAAAAGTCCAAGCTCTGCATGGCCACAGCGACTTTATTCCACGAGATGAGTGTCTTTATTTCTTGCCACAAGTTTTTAGGGACAAACATCGAAAGACGATCTGCCCAGGTAGAATCACTAAACAACTTAGGAATCAATTCGCCCAAGTGCCGGATTTCTCCGACAACCATCGGCACAAAAATCCACAAGGCGCCACCAACTACCACAATCATCAAAGAAATCACAGCAATCACGGCAACAATACGATACTTTACCTTGCCCTGAATTTTACAGACAAGCGGATCAAAAATATAAGCCACCAAGAATGCCGCAAAGAAAGGAGCCAAGACGCCGCTCAGATAATGCAAGACCCATAGCAAGACACCTAAGCCAGCAGCCAAAATCACCAACCGCATAACGCGATCAACCGTCCAAATTCGCCTCATTTTTTATTCCTGTATTCTAATGGCTTTATACCGTAAACGCAGACAAATTCTTTTTCAAATACACCAGAATTTTTTGCACCAACGGCAATTGCGATTTCGGCAATAGACCGATCCGATTCTTTCAAAAGTTTTGCGGCTTTTTCCATTCGCTTTTTCAGCTCCTCACGCTTTTTCAAGCGCCTGGCAACACGACTTTCGGAATTACGGACCGCAAGCGAAACATAGCCCGCATAAACAAGGACTATCACCACCAGCAGTACGCACATCAAAGCCTTGAACGTTCGATTTTCACCACATAACCTTATGGAGCGCACCACGATTTCATCCGGAATTCCAAGCATCGTTCCTTCGCCATTTGTAATTTCAAAGAACATGCCACGATTCATATACCGCAGTCCATCGTCCTTGTCGAGCCCCTGCATGGCAAGCCACCACTCAGGCACCTTAAAGTCGAGCATCGAAATGACAACACCGCTTTTTTTATTCAGAACCTTCACCGGAGCCTGGGCCACCATCGGGCGATAACTCTGATACTCGTTCTTTTTACTGTACACCGGGTCGTCATTCAATATCTTGACACCAACGCGTTGCATGCGTCCCGTTTCGACATCAATTACAAGTGAATCAAAATCCGAAAAATCAAAGAATCCCGATGCCGGGCGGTTATTAACCGAGAGCAAGTTTATTCCGACCCCCGCATACGGGTAAGCCATGCCCGAGCGAATATTCACACGAGCCGACACAACAGAATCCTCATTCGAAAGTTCGACAGTAGAAAAGCCGCCTATATTCGCATCGGACACCGCATAAACTTGATACGCTCCCCCAGGAAAAAGAATCTGCTCAGAAGTAGCAAACTTTGCAAACAGCACAATCCAGGCAACAAATAAAGCTACAAGCACAGCCGTTGCAACAGCAATCTTTTTCATGCCTTACGCTCCGCTGATTTTTCTTCATGATCTCCGTTAGAGTGCGAGCGGCCAATAGCCACAATCATGAGTCCAAGCATAATGAAGATTACGACACCAAACGAAAAATTGCTGAGTCCCTTCGCCGTAATGCCGTAAATTACAAGAGAAAATTCCTTATGGCGCGGATGGTTCCAACCCGGGGCAAGCTCCACACGGGCTATCGTTTCTTGATGTCTATCCGTCAGCGACTTATCGACATGTTCATCATCAAACCAAAAATCCGGTGTATAGAACTGTTCCATTGGAATCGAGATTCTCTGGCGGCCACCAACAAGCGGGAGCTCCTTCAACAACAATCTGAAAGTTCTCGCTTTCAAGGTATCGGTCACGTCGGGATCATACGCCCAGATTTTCACAAGGATTTCATCGGTCCCCTTCGATTCAATATCAAAAATGACCGAATCCACAAAATTCCAATCGCGATAGCGTTTATCACCCTGTTCACGAATATCAAAGACAAGGCCACACCATGCGCCCTGACTTTCTTCGCCACCAAGCGTACAACTAAACGAAAGCGAGGAATCCGTCCGAGCAAACTGGGTTTTTGACAATCCCCCGTCAAAAGAATCATCGTACGATTCAACAGAGGCATCCCCAAGCAAAGGAAAAACGGAATCTTCGAAATGGCGGCTCGGCAGCATAAAATACACGCCAAGGACAACCGCGGCAATCGCTACAAGTATGATATAAGTCTTAGCCATTGGGTTCGTCAGGTTCCAAAATCGGTTTTAAGTGAAGGCTATACTGTACCAAATCCAGGGGATCTTCGTCGGGCTCTTTTTCACCAAAGATTTTGTTCACCACAGCATCGAGCAGGCGGATAAAGAAGAAATGATGCTTACCCTCTTTCGCCGGCTGCTGGAACGGGTGTTCCAGAGTACGCTTCAAAAGCGTTATCGTCATAGATGGCGGCATATGGAACATCTTGCAACAAGTCGTCACCTTGCCATCGTAGCCATAATCAGGGAGTTTACCCTGCACCAAAGGCTCGCCGTGGTCGATGCAGCCCGGATTTTCGCAAACAGGGTCTTGCACATTCTTTGCAAGGAGCGCTTTGAGCCAGAGTTCTCGGGACTTGTCCGTAAGGTCACTACGGAAAGCCATAGTCTGGTCGCACGGGAAAAACGTAGAATAGCACTTGGGGCAAATACGTAAGTCCAGGTGCTGGAACTTAATCTCTGCCACCTCCGTTTTGCAATAAGGGCATGTACTCATATAATTGAATATAGTTATTTCTATATTTAGAGTATGGCTAAAGTAGTACAGATTACCGCTGAAAATTTTGAGACCGAGGTCGCCCAGGCCTCCGAAAACCGCGCCGTAGCGGTGCTTTTCTCTTCTGCAGAATACCCCGACTGCGCTCCCTATTCCCAACTGCTCGGGTCTCTTTCGACCAGCATGGACTTTACACTGGGCGTCGTGAGCTGCGACGAACGAGAAAACATGCAGCTGATTCAGGCGTTCCGCGTGCGCTCGGTACCCGAAGTTCACATTGTCGAGAAGGGCCAGATCGCAGACGTCATCCAGGGCGTGTTGCCCGAAGCAGACCTCAAGAAGCGCCTCGAAAAATTCTTCGTCAGCGACGAAGCCCGTTTCCAGATGGCTCTCGAAGACGCCATCGCTCAAAAGAATTTTGACCAGGCACTCCCCATGCTCGACGAAGCGCTTGCGAAAACCCCCGACGACAAGAAGTTGCAGCTCCTGTGGGCAAAGGCTAGTCTCGGCATGGGCGACACCGAAAAGGCGAAGTCCGTACTCGCTAAGTTTACCGAAGCCGACGACCAGTACCGCGAAGCAAAATCGCTACTGGAGCTTTTGGACTTCCACGCCGAAGCCGCCAAGAAAGACGTTCAGGGCAAAGAAGCCATCGTTTATCACGAAGCATGCAAATTGGCATGTTCCGAAGATTTTGAAAGCGCCTTGCAAGCATTCCTAAACTTGTACGTGGAAGCCCCCGAATGGAATGACGGAGCCGCGAAGAAGGCCATGCTTACTTTGTTCGGAGTACTTGGCCCGAAGCATGAACTCACCTGGAAATACCGCGCCAAACTCAACACGATGATGTTTATCTAATGAATCTCGACTTTAACCGCAGACTTTCAATTGCCCCGATGCTTGACTGCACCGACCGTCATGAACGGTATTTTTTGCGGTTATTGTCGAAGCACATCCTGTTGTACAGCGAAATGGTCACGACCAACGCGCTGCTGCATACCGACCCGGACCAGTTCCTGCGCCATCAGGAATTCGAATACCCCGCCGTGTTGCAGCTGGGAGGCTCAAATCCCGCCGATTTAGCCAAATGCAGCAAGATGGTCGAAGAATCAGGTTTCCAAGAAGTCAACCTGAATTGCGGTTGTCCTTCGGACCGCGTGCAAAATGGGAACTTTGGCGCTTGCCTTATGAAAGACAAGAACCTAGTCGCTGACTGCTTTAAGGCCATGCAAGACGCCGTGAGCATTCCGGTATCCATCAAGTGCCGCATCGGTGTCGACGAATTCGACTCGTGGGAATTTTTCCGCGACTTTATTGGCACCATTGCCAATGCGGGCTGCCGCGTATTTATCATCCATGCTCGCAAGGCATGGCTCAAGGGCTTAAGCCCCAAAGAAAATCGAGAAGTTCCTCCACTGAACTACGATACCGTACACCGACTCAAGGCAGAAATGCCGCAGCTGAACATTTCAATCAATGGCGGCATCAAGACGCTCGACCAGACGCTTGAACTGCTCCAGGACTTGGATGGCGTAATGGTCGGTCGCGAAGCCTACGAAAATCCGTGGTTTCTGCGCGATGCCGACGAACGCATTTTTGACGACACCTCCGCAGCAAAGCCCGAAAGCCGCAAGGCATTGCTCGAAGCGTACCTCCCCTATGTAGAGATGGAATCGGCACGCGGAACGCCCGCCACGATTCTGGTGCGCCACATCTACGGACTTTTCAACGGAAAGCCCGGCGCCCGCAAGTTCCGCCAAAACCTTGGCGAAAACGCTCCTAAAACAAATAACCCCGCGGAAATGATCCGCAGGGCCATGGATTTGGTTACAGAGCCTTAATTAGAACAAGGCGATGCTATACGGAGCCTGAGCACCCTTGGGCTGTTCAAGAGCCTTAAGCTTACCATCCTTATAGACATATACCTTTTCTTCGCCATAAGTATGGTCGCCCACATAGAGAACGCCATTCTTAACAGCCATCGTCTTCTGGGCATCAGCGATACCCTCAACCTTTTCAAAGGTCTTTTTCTCAAGGTCTATCTTTACTACCGGAGTACTTCCCCAGCCGTTATAAATGGCGGCATAGGCAGTTTCTTCTTCAGCAACAAAGCCATAGATACCGGCGCCAAGTTTTTCACCAGAGATAATCAGTTCGGACTTCTTGGCCTTAAGATCCACCTTTTCAACACCACGATTATCGTCAGCCTTACCATCATATTCACCCAAAGAGGCTACATAAAGGTCGCCTTTATACAAAGACATTGCAGTCGGATTATTCGTCACAAGCTGAACTGTATCCTGAAGTTTGCCGGTTTCAGCATCGTAGATTGCCACGAGGCCTCTCGGATAGGTGAAATTGTATTCAGCATCAGCACTATAACGCACAAACAAAGCGTAGAGTACGCCTTTGGCAAGCTCGATATCAGCAACATAAGGAGAAGTCTCTCCTTCAGAAGCGAATTCACCAGTCTTGATTGATTTCAGGACCTTGCCGTCCTTGGTGGAAATCTGCACGAGTGAATCTGCATTTTGGAGAGCGACCCATGCCTTTTCGCCATCGAAAACCATATCAACCGGGTTTGCATTTGCAAATTTTTCCTGCCAAACCACAGCCTTTTCTGCGCCATCGTTGATAAGCTCCGGATTGACCTTGGAAATATTATCTGTTCCTAGACCTTCCAAAACATACACATCATTACCATTGGTGACTACTTTTGAATCCTGATAGAACGAAAGGCTCTTTTCAGAAATCTTTCCATCCTTATCGATCCAGCGAAGTTCACCTTCCGGAACCTGATAATCACCACCATCGAATACAACACCGGCATAAGCCGAGGTTTCTTCTTCCGGAACATTCGTAGAAGAACTAGAGTCATTACCGCAAGCCACGAGACCAAAAGCAAGGCCGGCAGCAGCAAGGGCCGCGAGAGATTGTTTTTTGATTTTATTCATGTTTTTTCCTTTTCTGGCTTTACGCTTTTAAGCGCGGGGGCTAGAACCCCTGGATGATTGTGAACTTATATTCACGCCCTGGTACAGGAAAGGGCGTATAGAAATTTCGATACTTTTCGTTTGTTATGTTATTCACAGCAAACATCAAGCGGGTCTTTTCAAACGGATTATACGAAAGCGATGCACGATGAGTCGCAACAGCAGGCTGTTCAGTCCTGTTCGCACGATCGCTATACATAATACTGCGCCAATCAGAAGCCCAACTAAAGTCAAAGTGGAACGGCAGATGAAGCGTTGCCTCAGCAAAATAATTCCGATCTGGTTCTCCAGGAAGCTTATTTCCATTAAACGTATTCGAATGTGAACGATCCTCCGTCTTCTGAATCGTTGCCCGCAGCACAACATCTAAAAACTTTGAAGGGCTGCTATTCAATTCCATTTCTACGCCACGAATAAGGGCTCGCGCAACATTGATGGGGCGCAATAATTCCGTCGAAAGAACCCAGCAGATTCCATTTTCAATGTGGGATTCAAAATACGTTGTCTGAAACGAAGTGTGGCTACCAGGGAATTTATAATTTGCTGAAGCTTCAAAACGAGTCGCCTTTTCGCGTTCCAGATCAGGATTCGATATCGCACCAGGAAATGTTCCATAAAGTTCCATCAATGCCGGTTGCTGATAAAAACGACCAATAGACACTTCGCCTGTCAACGGAGACGACTCAGCACCAAACCTAGAATAGAAACGTCCCGCAAACGAAGCATCACGTTCCTTGGCATCTTCCAAAGTCCGCCCACCCGTCGGCAGTACAAAAGTTCCTTCATCCAGATGGTCTTTCAGCACCTGCGCCGAGCCCTCACCGCCCAAACCGACATATTTAAAGACCTGGTAATACAAATCCCCAGAACCAATGAAATTTTTCCGATCAAGTGCCCAATCCTTCGAATTGCCCCGAGCTTCGGCGCGTTCCCATTCATATGCAAAGCGGATCATTCCTGTCAAGCGTTCCACCGGCCTAAACTCCGCCCAAAATTCAGGAACAACTTTGTATGTAGCGGAACCATATTCCATAAAGACATTGTTGCCAAAACCGATATGATCCAAGGGGTAATACGAACTCGACATATTTTTGTCGAGACGCGCCGAAAGTCCGCCGTACAAGAACAGCTTATCGTCAAAGTAACCGACCGATTCCAACCCGTAACGAATCAAAGCCGATTCACCAACAAACTCAGCGACTTTGGTCTGGTTTTGTTCTTTACCAGGATTTCCGCCCTCGTACCGAGTAGCCGTCACAGCAAGCGTCGAGAAATACCCGTTTCCATGTAGCATTCGAAACTGCACATTACCCGAGACATCGGTATATTGGGCATTTTCCCGTTTTGCCGTATAGTCATCTTTACTGTTGTATTGGGTGCCGTTGCGGTTCAAATACTCATAATCATTATCGCTATGCCGAGTCGCAAAAGACGAGGCAAACATAAGGCTATCGGTCACAGGCGTACTCACCTGGAAAGAGCCTTCCCACAAATTATGGCTACCATAAGCAGCCATAACTCGCCCCCCTTTTTTCACCGCATTTTTCGTTACGAAGTTAATTGCGCCGCCAAGCCCCGAAACACCGAATTTTGCAGGGACATTGTTCTTGTAGACCTCGATTTTTTCCATCTGATTCAAGTCAATGGAGCCAAGATTTACCGCACCACCGCTCGCATCGTTCAGAGGAACTCCATCGACACAAATCAATATATTTCTCGCAGCAACACCTCGCACAGATACCGTTTGAAAGCTTCCCAATCCACCTTGCCTGTACGCTTGAATTCCTGGAAGTGTTGAAAGCAAATCTGCAGCCGAAAGGGCCTTACCTTCCCATGCCGCAGCGGTAATTTCAGTATAACCGGCATTCTTTATCAGGATGGTTTCGCCATCGGTCACGACCTCGGTCATTCCCAAATTTTGCGTCGGAGTCGCATCGTCAACAGCGACAGATTTAGATGCAGAAACGACCGTCGGATCCATATCCGAAGGTTGCGCCACGGCATACCCTATGCCAAGGATCGCATAGCACCAAAGAGCCGCAGTTCTTGCGGCTTTGCAGAATGACGTCGTTCGCATCGTTCCTCAACAATCTGTTTCCCACAGTTCTTCTGGCTCGGGGCTCATTCTACTTCCGGCTCCTTCACACCTTTGCAGGCATTGGTTTATGCCGGTTTCGTCCTCCCTTACAGCGGCGCGACCGCTCCCGGTTTTCACAGGATTCTCTCCTTGCGGGCCACCAATGGGCACCCGCATGGGCTTTTCAGGGCACAGGAAACTTTTCACATTCAAATATAGAAATATTTTTACAATTTGCTATATTTGGGGGTATGACAGCAGAAGAACTCTACAAACGTCTTAGCTCTATTCAGCCGGGCGCCGTGCTTTGCACCTACTCCATGGAAAAGTGCGAGCAGATGCTCCCCCTCATCAACGAAATCAACGAACTGAAAAAGGAACGCGACGCCGTGATTCTCGCCCACAGCTATGTGGCCCCCGAAATCATCCTGGGCGTTGCCGACTACGATGGCGACAGCTTCAAGCTGAGCCAAGACGCCACCAAGGTGAGCGCAAAGACAATCGTGTTCTCTGCCGTGCGTTTTATGGGCGAAACCGCCAAAATTTTGAACCCCACTAAGGACGTGCTGATTCCGGGTCCGCTTACGGGTTGCAGCCTCGCCGACTCCATTACCGGCGCCGAAGTCAAGGCTCTCCGCGAAAAATACCCCGACCACACCTTCGTGTGCTACATCAACACCACCGCCGATGTAAAGGCAAACTGCGACGTGTGCGTCACGAGCAGCAACGTGATGAAGATTGTTTCTAGCCTCGAAAACGACAAGATTGTATTCGTCCCGGATGGCCTTATGGGTCAGAACCTCATCGACGAAATGCAGAAACGCGGCATCAAGAAAGAAATCGTGCTCCACAGCGGTTGCTGCTACGTGCACGAGACCTACGATTCCGAACTCATCAATTTCTTCCGCAGCCAGAACCCGGGTCTCAAGGTCGTAAGTCACCCCGAATGCCACCCGGGCGTCGCCCTTTTGAGCGACTACGTGGGCAGTACCGGCCAGATGGTGAGCTACATCAAGGAACAACCCGAAGGCACCCCGTTCCTGCTGCTTACCGAATGCGGTCTGAACGCACGCATGCAGTACGAATTCCCGAAAAAGACCTTTATCGGCAGCTGCAGCATGTGCAAGTACATGAAATCGAACTCGCTCGAAAATATTTTGGAGACTTTGCGTCATCCGGAAAAGGCCCAGCACGTAGAACTTGACGAGAGCGTTCGCGTTGCCGCCAAGAAGTGCATCGACGCGATGTTCTACTACGCTGCCAAGTAGCAACGATTGGCTAAAAAGGTTTGGAGAAAATGAAAAAAATAAAAGTCATCGCTTTGCTCATTTGTCTTTTGGCAGGTTTTACCTTCGCCGAAGAATATTACTGGCCGCGCAGTTACTTTATCAGCGCCGGTTTTGGCGCACAGGTTTCCAAGGGAGACTTTAACGAACGCGCCATCAGCGGTAAAGACTCTGCAGGCATCAAGGGCGACCTTCACCCCCCTGCACTCGAATTCATCGCAACACCTGACTTTATGGTAGGTGTCAACCTAGGCGCCTTCACACTCGGTCTTGGTTTTCAGTATTGGAATTCCGAACAAGTTATTGCTGGTTTCCCGGACGAATCCTACAAGCAAGACACACGCATTTGGCGCGCCGGCATTGAATTTACATACAACCTATTCTGGCCCGACTTTTTCCAGATCGGTCTTGGAGCAGGCTATTCCTACAGCAGTGTCAAAGCTGAAAATTCCGCGGTCTTTAACAACACAGACATTTACAATGTCGAATTCATGGGCTCCGCTGTTGCCTTTATCGCAAACATCCACTATTATATTACCGACAATATCGCCATGGTTCCCGCCATCAAGATTTACGAAAACTGGTTTAAGAACGTTCACTGTTCGCGCATAGACAACAACGATCTTGACCCCTATTTGTGGCAGACATTCGTCCTTGCAACGGTATCTCTCCAATACCAATTCTAACTCTGGGCAACGGAGTCAAATAGCTTTCTTTTTTCTATCTTTGGCGGCGTATGAAAAAACTCGCCATTATCGCAACATTTATTTTGGGGACAAGCGCCATTTTTGGCATGGACGAAAAAGGCTGGGCAAGCACGTACGAATCCATGTCCGCTTTCGACAGCAAGATTCCTGAATTCGGAAATCGGCCTGGCTATGTAAAGCCCATTATCGACAACCTGGGCAACGTACTCAACAGCAACTGGTACGTAAGCGCATCCGTTCCGCAAAGCTTTGCTTTCGAAGTAGGCCTACCGTTCTCCATTATCCCTATTGGCGATGATGACCATACCTATACCGAAAACGACCCGTTCCTCGGTCCCTACAGGACACCAACAATTTTCGGCACACACGGCAACCCCGCCGACACCCTCACCGGAGACGAAACCATCTACGGAAACGAGACCCTGAACGGACTTGGAGTCTTCACCTACCCCTACTTACAGGCTGGAGCAAGTTTCTACCACGCCCGCATCGTTTTCCGCGGAATGTTCCTCCCCTCCATCAGCGAACTCCGCAAATTCAACTTATTCGGTTTTGGTTTGCAGTACAGCTTTGGACATTTCTTTCGGCACCAGTTGCCTCCAGCCGCCCAGCCGCTTGACGTGAGCCTTGTTTTCGGCTACAACACCAGTGGCATCGGCTACCGTCCCGACAAATTCAGTGGCGAACTGGACCTAGATGTTTCTACGACCAACATTTCTCTCGTTATCGGCTACAAGCCGGTCAGCTTCTTCGAAGTCATGATGTCACTCGGTTACCAGAGCGCCGAAATGAAATCTTCCGGATACCTCTACGAAAATGTCAATATAAACGGTATCGACATCCCTACCAACGAAATCAGGCCCGACATTACCGTCAAGGGAAACAACGGATTTCGCTTTAGCCTTGCCGCAGCATTCCAGTTCGGCAAGTCTTTCCACCCGGTTATAGGCTACGATTACGCAGGCAAGTCCAGCTTTACAACAAACGTGCTCTACTTCAAACAGCAGTTTGGTGAAGACAAGGCACCTGACACCGCAAAATAATTTTAAACACAACCAACAAGAAGGCATCACATGATTACATTCCTGATCGGTATCGCGATTCTTATCGGCGGATACTTTACTTACGGAAAATTCGTTGAACGTGTCTTCGGCCCCGATGACCGCAAGACTCCCGCCCTCGAAAACCCGGATGGCGTTGACCGCGTGGTACTTCCCCACTGGAAAAACATGCTCATTCAGCTTTTGAACATTGCAGGCATCGGTCCCGTGATTGGCGTGATTCTCGGCATCAAGTTCGGCGCCATCGTCTTCATCCTGCTGCCTATCGGTAACGTGCTTGGCGGCGCTGTCCACGACTACTTTAGCGGTATGGTCAGCATCCGCAACAACGGCATGAACGTCCCGGCGCTTTCGCGCAAGTTCCTAGGCAAGGGCCCTTCTAAGGTGGTCATGAGCTTGATTGCCATCGCCCTGATTCTTGTAGGTGCCGTTTTCACCAACACGCCTGCAGCCCTCATCAACACCCCGATTCTTGTCGGCAGCCATGTGTCGCCCACGCTGTTCTGGGTCGCAGTCGCCTGCATTTTCGCCTACTATTTTATAAGCACCTTCTTCCCTATCGACAAAATCATCGGTCGAATCTACCCGATTTTTGGCGGGCTCCTGATTCTTGCCTCTATCGGCATCTTGATCGGCATCGCCCCGCAGCTGAACGTTCTCGACGAATTCTGCCTTAACGACATCGCCTCGAACTTCAACAAGCATCCGGCACACCAGCCTATTATCCCGATGCTATTCGTAACGATTGCCTGCGGTATCATTAGCGGATTCCACAGCACCCAGAGCCCGATTGTCGCCCGCACCGAAGTCACCGAAAAGACCGGTCGTCAGACATTTTACGGTATGATGATTATCGAAGGCCTGATTGGCATGATCTGGGCCGCCGGCGGCATGTTCATTTACCACCAAATGCCGGAACTCATTACCGGGGCTTCGGGCGTCAAGGTCTTGAGCGAACTCGTTCACACGGTGATTCCGTTTGCCCCCGTTTCGATTCTTGTGGTGGTGGGCGTCATTATTCTTGCAATCACCAGCGGTGACACGAGCCTTAGGAGTCTCCGCCTCACCATTGCAGAACTCACGGGACTCGAACAGACCTCCGTACGCAACCGCTTGATTCTCACCATTCCCATGTTCGCCATTTGCGCCCTTATCATTCTGTGGAGCAACATGAACAAGGACGGTTTCAACATCTTGTGGAACTACTTTAGCTGGGCAAACCAGCTGATGGCCGTATGTAGCCTGTGCGTTACTGTCGTTTACCTGCGCAGCAAGAAGAAGAACTTCTGGATAGCGCTTCTCCCCTGCATGTTCATGGCATTCATTACCTTTGATTACATCCTGTGGGTAAGCCCAGAAAACCTGAAGGGCGCTCCGCTCGGCTTTGGTCTCGACTACAAGACCGCCCTGGTGCTCGCTCTCGAAAACGCAGGCTTGCTCGGATTTTTCCTCTGCACACGCGGTAAAGTCCTCACCAAGATGGAAGGCTACGATCCCGACCACTGGGACGAAAAGCGCGACATGGGCAAAGAAAACCTGGAACCGCATCCGCTAAGCACAACTCGTCCTAATTCGTGATTCTCGAAGGCTCCGTCAAGTCCATCACCTTTCATAGTCCGCAGAACGGCTTCACCGTGCTGCGGCTTATTGATAGCAGCACCAAGAAGGTGGTGGTCGTTACGGGCGCCCTCCCTGAACTTTCCGTAGGCGAAAACCTGCGCTTCGAAGGCGACTGGGGGCGACACCCCAAATTTGGCGAACAGTTCCAGGCAAAGCATTTCGAAATCGTCGAAACGCAAAACAACAATCTGGAAGCCTACCTCGGCAGCGGCCTTTTCCCAGGAATAGGCCCTAAGACTGCAAAAGCAATCGTCGAAGCTTTCGGCGAAGAACTGCGCGATATTCTGGACTACGAGCCCGACCGTTTCCGCTCCAAGAAAATCAAGGGGCTTTCGGCCGCGAAAGTAGAACAGTTCCTCGCCAGCTGGCAAGAAAACCGCCACAGCCGCGAAACCTTATTGTTCCTGTACAATCACGACATCACGGGCAGCGTCGCGAAAAAGCTGTGGATGAAATTCGGACAGGACACCATCAGCAAAATTCGCGAGAATCCCTACATTCTCTGTGAAGAAATCTGGGGAATCGGATTCTTGAAAGCCGACGAAATTGCCATGAAGGTCGGCATTCCGAAAGACAGCCCCATGCGCCTGCAAGAAGCACTTCTTTACTCACTGCAAGAGGCATCGCTTTCGGACGGTCACTGTTACTTGCCCAGCAACGACCTCATCGGGCGCACCCTCAAGAATCTGCGAATCGACGTCACTGATGATGACGCCATACAGAATCTATTCGAGCAATTCAAGCGCATCTGCGAAGCAGGCCGCATCAAGCGCCACGGCGACGACTGCTTTTTCCCGCCGCTCGACAACGCCGAACAGAAAATCGCCGAAATCATCAAGGCGCGTCTCAGCGAAAACGAATTGCCCACCTACGGCTTCGAGCGCGAGCTTGTCGACTGGGAACGCGAACACAAGTTTAGCTTCGACCCCACGCAACGCGAAGCGATCCGCCTCGCCACCGCGCACAAGATTTGCATCATTACTGGTGGCCCCGGCACCGGCAAGACCACGATTCTTAAGGGAATTCTTCACCTTGCACGCAAAATGGGCGAAAACATCCTGCTCGCCGCCCCTACGGGCCGCGCGGCCAAGCGCATGGGCGACTGTTGCGGCGAAAAGGCGTACACCATCCACCGCCTCTTGGAAGTTGATCCCGTCACCAAGAAATTCAACAAGAACGATTTCAACAAGCTCGATTGTAACTTGCTGATTGTCGACGAATTCAGTATGGTGGACACATGGCTCGCCTCTTCGCTTTTGGAAGCCGTTCCTGATTCAGCGAGAATCGTATTCGTCGGCGATGCCGATCAGCTGCCAAGCGTAGGCCCCGGCAACGTACTCAACGACTTGCTCCAATGTCCGCGCATTCCGAGCGTACGCCTACAGCACATCTTTAGGCAAAGCGGCGGCAACGACATCGCCGACAAGGCCGCGAAAATCAATCAGGGCATCACGCCCGCCCCGATCGAAGGCCCGAATTTTCACTTCATTCCGTTCGAGACCCCCGAAGAAGCCAAGCTCCACTTACAGCAACTGATCGCGACGGGCGTCCGTAGCAAAATCGATATCGACCTCAAGACCGACTTGCAGATTCTCGTCCCCATGCGCAAGGGGCCGCTCGGCATTATCGAACTGAACCCATTCCTGCAAGACCTGCTGAATCCGGGCGTTCCGCGCCATAAGATGGTCGGCATCGGCTGGAGCGTGGGCGACCGCGTCATGCAAATCAAGAACAACTACGACAAGAACGTGTTCAACGGCGACGTCGGAATCGTCTACAGCATCTACAAGGAAAAACGCAAAATTGCCGTTTTCTTCGACGACAAACTCATCACCTACCAAGACGACGAACTCAACGAGCTGCAACTCGCCTACGCCTGTACTATCCACAAAAGCCAAGGCAGCGAATACCCCGCTGTCATCGTCATTCTCGATTCTAGCCACTACGTGATGCTGCAGCGCAACTTAATCTACACCGCCATCACGCGCGCGAAAGGCCACGTGTGGATTCTTTCTGCCCCCGGCGCCTTCCACCAGGCAGTCCGCAACAACCGCAGCACCCGCCGCTACACTCGCCTCAAGGAACGACTAAATTAATTCAGAATTCGGAGTTCAGAATTCGGAATAAAAAAATCCCGCAGATTTCTCCGCGGGAATTTCAATGGTTGTAAGGACGCGCCTATTACAAATCAACCACTTCAGTCCAGCCGAACGGGTCTTCCGCTTCACCGAACTGAATTGCAGTATACTTGGTAAAGAGTTCCGTGCAGACCGGGCCCGGATTCTTGCCGTCACCGTAGGTGAATTCCTTGCCGGCGACCGGATCCACAATCTTCTTGATCGGGGTAATCACGGCGGCGGTACCGCATTCGGCAGTTTCAGAGAATTCAGCGAGTTCTTCGAACGGAACCTGGCGGCGTTCCACGGTGTAACCGAGGTGTTCAGCCAGCTGCTGCAAGCTCTTGTTCGTAATCGACGGCAGAATGGATTCGGACTTCGGGGTCACGTAGGTCTTGCCCTTGATGCCGAAGAAGTTTGCCGGACCGCATTCGTCGATGTACTTCTTTTCCTTTGCGTCCAGATAAATGGTGCTGGAGTAGCCGAGCTTCTTAGCTTCTGCAAGGGACTGGAGGCTAGCGGCGTAGTTACCGCCGACCTTCACCGTACCCGTGCCCTGCGGAGCGGCGCGGTCGTAGTTGCGGCTAATCATCATGTCCACCGGCTTGAACCCGTCCTTGAAGTACGGACCCACCGGAGTCACGAACATCATGAGCAGGTATTCATCAGCGGGCTTCACACCGACTTCTGGGCTCATACCGATGAGGAGCGGACGGATGTAGAGCGTTGCACCGTAGCCATACGGCGGAACAAAGCGCTTGTTGGCCTTCACCACAGTGTGGACCATTTCGCGGAACAATTCAACAGGCGGAACAGCCATGAGTACGCGGTTAGCAGTGTTCTGCATGCGCCTGGCGTTTTCGTCGACGCGGAAAATACGGACCTTGCCGTCCTTGCCCGTGTAAGCCTTGAGGCCTTCAAAACCTTCCTGGCCGTAATGCAAGCAAGTAGCGGCCATGTGGATGCTGATGTCCTTGGAAGAAGACAGCTCGATCTTGCCCCACTGACCATTGCGGTAGTAGCAGCGTACATTGTAATCGGTGTCATAATAACCGAAGGGGAGCGTCTTCCAATCGACAGTATTCAAATCAACTTGCATAGTATTCACCTTTTTGTGCAATTTGTGCATTTTTAAAGGTATCATTCGGTACCGCACAGAAAAATACAATTATCGCAGGGATTTTGGCTTGTTCTGGCAAAAAAAAATGCATAAAAAAAGCTCCCCGAAGGGAGCATGCAAGAACAATTACTTTTTAATAGACATAACATTTGGCAGCAGCCGTCAAGCCAATCACGACTTTAGATTTGTTAATAGTCTGTGACAACGGGATTGACACATAGGTCGCATAGCTTTCAGTCGATTGTTCCATTCCTACAGTAATGACAATTGGTTCATTCAGTCCTGTACAAAACAGCGTGCAAGAACCCACATCACTTAAACCACGCCATCCAGAAGGTAAATCAAAAACGACATTAGACTCTCCGGCCGGTAATTCAAAATATTTATTATCCGTTACCAAATACTCCGGCCCTTCCGTTGCACGCACTGCCGGGCACTCAACCTTTATTGAAGTGTTATCACTGTTATGAACGGTTACGGCAGGGGTCACTGTAGCTGCGGTCGAAAATACATAGGCTGCAACAGCATCATCTGAAATAACACCTTCATCCCAAACATAAGTCAATGGAGGCGAAAGTGTAGAACAACCCATCACAGTCCAAAAAGCAGTGGGTTGTGCAGTGTAGTCAATTGTAGTCGCATCTGTCGTGCATTCGCACCCTGTAATCGGATCGCCGTTTACCTGCAGCGGAGAGCACTGTATCGTTTCGTAAGAACCATCAGGCATAGTCACATTCACCGAGGCATTTGCTGCTCCCGAAGCTGCATAAGTTACAGGAGCAGAAGTAAGTCCTGTTGCACCAGACGCTGGGACTGCATTGTCAGAAAAATTCCACACTAAAGAGGCCTTAACAAAGTTCATGGGAGACTGTCCCGAACTAATATTCGCCGAGAACTTCCAAGTCGTGCTATCACCCTTGTTAATGGGATTCTTTGTCGGAGCGCAAGAACCAAGACCTGTCACAGGCACAACAATAATGCTCGACGAAGACACCTTGGGATTATCAACAATCGCTGTCGAAGATGAGGACGGCTCTTGATGGATAATGATTCCTGCGGATGACGAAATTTTTAGCTGAGAACTGGAACTAGAAGTAAAACTAGAACTAGAGCTAGATGTTTTCCCCGCAGAAGATGACGAGCTCATTTTGACAATAATCAAGTCACTATCAGACGAAGATTTTGCAGAGCTGTCGTCCTTTGTTTTAGACGAACTGCTTTCGACAACGGCACCCTGATTAGCCGAAGCAATCGTAATTACGGAATCGTCATTGCAGGCCCAAAAAGCCCCTGCAACAGCTAACGATAAAACACTTGAAAAGATTTTTGCTTTCATAGTAGACCTACCCGATAAAAATAATATTTTTTTACATGATTTATTCTTTTTCCCCAAAAAATACTGGAATTTTGCGATTCACTAAAAGCTCACGGTCAAGCCTGCTCTATAGATGGGTTCCACGTATAAACAGCATTATTCAAAAAAGCCTCCCTAACGGGAGGTCTTTCATTAACTCTATAAAAGAAAAGCCCCCCGAAGGAGGGTCTTTCATTTAAAATTAATCACCATAGGCATTCACTGATTTAACACAATTTGCAGGAACCTCAAGCAAAATCGTTTCATCAGTATTCGGCTGAGCAATGTAACCATTTAAAGCAACCTGCTTACCATTAATTTTCACAGAACAAGATGTATTATCAGCCGACTGCAAAGCTAATGTCGTATATGGAGATTTTTGCTGCTGATTATTCTTCCAAACCTCATGCATCATATCAATCGTATAAGTTCCTTCTTTAAGAATTGGGTCTGTCCCCTGCTGATTATACGGAACAGTCAACTGGAAGTTCGGATTTTCAGAATCCCATATAGACACTTCTTCGCATGTGACGGTCATCGTTCCAAATTCCGAATTAGTAATCTTCACACTTGGAGCAAGCGGATCACCTTCACCTAGAACGGTCGGAGAGACACTATAAGTTGCTGTTCCGGCGACACCATCCCACTCATAAGTAAATTCAGTATTACCAGACACACAGCCAGAGACTGCCCAGCTAGCAGTACCACCATGAATATCTACAGGAACATCAGCCGTTGTCGACTTACATGTGCAACCAGTAACCTTGGATCCTTCCACAAACAATGTGGGATCACATGTAATGGTTTCTTCAGCAGCACCACCCGGCAAAGTAACCGTTACAGTAGCAGTGATTTGTCCCGGAACAGCATAGGTTACTGTAGTAGATTGAGTCTTTCCAATCTGTTCATCAGTAGCAGGTGTAGCTCCATCACCAAAGTTCCATGTGTATGTAGCACCCTGGAATTCGGTTCGATAACCGGAACTCGGATTTGCCTTAAACTTCCAAGTAACAGAACCACCCTTATCAATAGTAGCCACTTCAGGAGCACAGCTACCCAAACCAGTTACAGGCTTACTTGCAACACTCGAAGAGGATTCTTCTAGTCCGGAAGAAGCATAAACAAAGCCAGAAGACGAAGAACGCTTATTGGCATTGCCAATTGATTCGGAAGAAGAACTTTCACCCAGAGGCGGCTGATAAATACTAGAGCTACTCATGATAACAGCAGCCGAAGACACAACCGGATTAGAGGCATTCGGATCAACATAGCTGCCGTACATCGCGGCACAAGCCGGGTCATTCTGCCAGCAGTCCGTTTTAGCCTGTTCCTTTAAGGATTCCAGCGCTTCAGGAGTATCGTACATGCTTTCGACAATCGTATCCGAAAATTCCTTGCCGTTAATCTGACCTTCACCGCAGGCCCAGAAAGAACCTGCCATAGCAGCTAATGAAATTCCAGCTAAAAGTTTCGTGTTCATAATAAACCTCTTTGCGTGAAAAATACATTATTTCAATGAAAAGCGTTCATTTGCAGAAGAATTTCGTGCGAAAAAGCACATATTTTTTACATACTTTGCACTAAATTTCCAGTCAATGTAAAATTCAGTTTACTAATCAACAAGTCTTCACGAAAAGATCATTGTATTTAGGCTAAGACATAATTGCCTAAAAAATAAGAATCAGCGCACAACGCGAGCCTATTCTTCTTCTACAGAAATCTTGCGTTGGCCGGTAATAAACTGGTGAACGTAGGGGTTGCTAGTATTTTTAATTTCGTCAACCGTCCCCACCTCAATAATGCGCCCATTATAGAGCATCGCAATACGGTCGGCCACCTTAAAGGCACTCACCATGTCGTGCGTCACCACCACCGAGGTCACCCCGAGTTTACTCTGCATATCCAGAATCAGATCGTTAATCACGTCACTCGTAATGGGGTCCAAACCTGTCGTCGGTTCATCGTACAACAGAATTTCTGGGTTAAGGGCAATGGCTCGCGCCAAGGCTACACGCTTACGCATACCACCCGAAAGTTCCGAAGGCATCTTGGTGCGAAATTCCGGCACCAGGTTGATCATCTGCAACTTCTCGGTCACCACATCCTGAATCTGCTTTTCAGAAAGTTCCGGATGATGTTCGCGGAGGGCGAACGCAATATTCTCGCCGGTATCCATCGAGTCAAAGAGGGCGCCCATCTGAAAAAGCATGCCCATCTTGCGACGGATAGTATGAGTGTCAAAGTACTTTGGGGTACTGATCGTCACGCCATCGACCACCACTTCGCCACCGTCCGGCTGCAACAGGCCAATCATGTGCTTTAGAATCACCGACTTACCGCCGCCGGATTTTCCGATAATCACCATCGTCTCGCCACGGCGAATGTCGAGGTTCACGTCGCAGAGCACATCCTGCGGGCCAAAGGATTTTTTGAGGCCCTTGAGGCGGATGGCAATATCATTCGGGTCAATTTTTACATTAGGCATAATGATACCCTAGAAGAACAAGATGGCGTCCAAGATAAAGTCAGCAATCAAAATCATAAGACAGCTCGAAACCACGACACTCATTGTCGCAAGTCCCACCCCGCGTGCACCAGGCTTTGCGTTTATCCCGTGGTAGTACCCCAACAAGAAAATAAGCGTTCCAAAGACAAACGACTTAAGCACTCCCGACCACAAATCCATGGGGTCAAACAGATACTGCATGCCGGTCACATAAGTATAAGTCGTAATATCCAGACCAAGCACGCACACAATCCAGCCGCCAATCACCGCAAGAGCATTCGAAATAATTGTAAGGCAAGGGATCATGGTAAAAAAGGCCACAAACCTAGGAAGCGCCAAGTAACGGTACGGATCCAGACCAAGCACCGTATAGGCAGCCAGTTCCTCTTTCTCTTTCATAGAACCTAGTTCTGCAGCAATAGCACTACCCACTCGGCCCGAAAGCACAATGGCCGTAAGCAAGGGGCCCAGTTCTATTAATATCATTTTGCACGCGGCCGTTCCTACAAACTTGTCAGCCACCAAATTATGGAATTCAAACTTGGCCTGCACCGTCGCCACCATCCCCGTAAAGATCGAGGTCACAAACAAAAGCGGCAGCGAGGTCACACCAATCGAAATCATCTGCTTTACAATCAGTACCGGATTCTTATGGACGTAACGCAGCTGCTTGAGAGTGTTCAAAAAAATGCAGACTACCTCACCGATATTTGCAATACCGGTTACAATCACCATACCTAACCATGCGACAGGTTTAAGTAAAATCGGCAAAGTCCGCCCCTCCCTCGTCGTAAGAATAAGCACCGCCATCGCCGCCTTCGCTTTCGGGAGCGGCATCGTAGAAGGTGGTGTATTCCGGGATAAACGTCATGGGGATATCCTTGACCGAACCGTTACGGTGCTTGGCCACAATCAGTTCTGCCGTAAACTTGTCTTCTTCACGGTGGGTCTGCACAAACTTACGTTCCACAAACCACACCATATCGGCATCCTGTTCGATAGAACCCGATTCACGAAGGTCAGAGAGCTGCGGGCGTTCACGGCCCTTTTCTTCGACCTTACGAGAAAGCTGGGCAAGCGCAATCACCGGAATTTGCATTTCCTTGGCGAGAATCTTAAGACCACGGGAAATAGCACCAATAGCCACGGCGCGGTTTTCTTCTTTACCCGTCTTCATCAGCTGCAAGTAGTCGATAATCAGCAGGTCGAGTTTACCCTTGCGCTTGAGCTGACGCGCTTTGCTCATGAGTTCCATGATGCCCAGGTCAGCGTTATCATCTACATAGAGCGGGGCCTTTTGAATGGGCGTCACAGCGGCAATCAGCTTTTTCTTTTCGTCGCTGTTGAGGTAACCGTTACGAAGCTTGCTCTGGTCAATCTGGGCTTGCGAACAAAGTAAACGTTGAGCCAGCTGAACACCATCCATTTCGAGGCTAAAGAAAGCCACATTCTGCTGGAAGTTGATTGCGGCATTGGCAGCAATCGTCAAAGCAAAAGAGGTCTTACCTACACCGGGGCGCGCCGCCAAAATAATAAGGTCGGACTTTTGCAGACCGTTCGTAAGCTCATCCAGTTCGGTAATGCCGGTGCGGATGCCCGTAATGCCATCCTTACGGTTGTTAAGGCGGTCCAAGAGCGGCGACACAAAGTCCTGAATAGGCTTTAACGAATCGCGAATCTGGTCATCGGCAATCGCAAAAATATCTCGTTCGGCATCCTGCAAAACTTCATCAGGGAGAGCTGCCGGATCCATTGCGTTCTTAATGACATTCGAAGACGACTTGATCAACTTACGAAGAGTTGCCTTCTTGCGCAGCAGTTCGATATGGAACTGCACATTCGCCGAAGACGCCACAGATTCCATGAGTTCAAAAAGATACTCACGTCCGCCTACCAGCGAGAGCTTATTCATGGTCTCGAGTTCAGCCGCAAGAGTCACCAGGTCTATCGGCGTCACATTACGGTTAAGCGAACAAAGGGCGGTCCATATCAGCTGGTGCTTTTCTAGGTAAAAAAAGCTTTCGTCCTTGATGACCATAATCGCTTCGCCCATTACGTCGGGATCACGCAAAATACTGCCAAGTAGGCAGCGTTCCGCGTCAAGGTCCATGGGGACCTGTCTACCTTCGTATGTACTCTGCTGGTTATCGAAATCAGGCATCTTCGCCATCCATCACAATTTTAAGTTCTTTGAGTTTTCGCCACAAGGTCGCACGACTTATTCCTAAGCGCTTGCAGACCTCGGTCTTGTTACCGCCGCACACGCTGAGCGCATGCAATATATGGCGGCGTTCCATTTCTTCGAGCGACAGGAGTTCGTCGGAATTCTCGGACGCTTGAGCCTGTGCCGACTTGGACGAACTTTCAAAAGAAATCCCTGGCAGGGTTTCGGGTTCGCAAATTTCGGCATCTTTTGCGGCGTCCTTGATATGCGGAATCGCCATCGTCTGCTCGCGAGCGCCCTCTTGAACCTCTTCGGGCAGGTCCTCCAGCCTAATGACACCACCCTCGGCAAGCACAATCGCATGTTCGATAATGTTCTCGAGTTCACGGATGTTGCCCGGATACGGGTACTTGGTAAGCGCATAGAGAGCCGCCGGTTCAAGGTCAACAATTTCCTTGCCCTGCGTCTCTTTGTTCTTTAAAATAAAATACTTGATCAGGTTCGGGAGCGCGGGTTTGCGTTCGCGAAGCGGGGGCAAAAGCAAATGAAACGTATTGAGGCGGTAATAAAGGTCTTCGCGGAAGCGGCCATTCAGCATGGATTCCTGCAAGTCTCGGTTGGTTGCCGCAAGCACGCGCACGTCCAGATAGCGCGGTTCAGTCTCACCCACGCGCCTAATTTCATGGCTCTGCAAAAATCGCAATAGCTTAACCTGCGTCGAGGCCGAGAGTTCACCCACTTCATCCAAGAAAAGCGTTCCGCCATTGGCCGCCTCAAAAAGGCCCTTCTTGTCGGCCGTAGAACCCGTATAAGAACCCTTCTTGCTTCCGAAAAGTTCACTTTCAACCAGGTTCTCTGGAATGGCGCCGCAGTTTACCGCCACAAACGGTTCGGCGGCTCGCTTACTATAGCGGTGAATCACGTTGGCCAAGAATTCCTTGCCCGAGCCCGACTCACCTGTAATGAGCACCGTACTATTGGTAGGGGCCACCTTATAAACCGTTTTTAGAATCTTGCGCATCTCGGGAGTGTTGCCCAAGAGGCTATCCAACACCTGCGATTCCATAAGCTGGTTGTTGGACTTGTTCTGTAGCTGGGCCTGAATCTTTTGAGCCGTCGACTCAAGCAAAGACAACGTGACCGGCTTTTTCAAAAAACTGTTTGCACCACGGGTAATGGCCGAAGCCGCCCCCTGCCAGTTGCGGTCATCGCACAGTATAAAGATTTCGATACCAGGGTGACGCTCCTTTAAAAAGCTCACCATATCCATATTGTCTTGCATCAAGAAAGGGACCTCGATAAACGCAAGGTCTATCGGGTTTTTCTTGACGATAGGCATAAGCTCGCTTTCTTGACTACATGCCAAAATATCGGTCCCGGGGACCGACCACGAGCGCTTGGTATCGTCGACAAACTTCTGATCTAAATCTGCGATCAGGATATTCATCGCAAACCGACTAGGAATGGCTCTTTATAATTTCTTCGACCTTCGCGCGAAGGGCTTGCAGATCCACAGGCTTGTTGAAGGTCGCAGCAGCATCAAAATGCTGAGCCGTCATCAGGTAGTCTTCGGCAGAGGTACGACCACCGCCGCTCACGGCAATGGTACGGTCGCTCATGCCCAGGCGACGCAGGTCCAAAATCACCTCGTAGCCATCGACATCCGGCATAATAATGTCGGTCACGATTACATCGTAGGACTTGTTCTGGTAAAGAGTCTTAGCTTCTCTACCATTGCGAGCCGTTTCTACATTGTACCCTTTAATTTCAAGGGCCGACTTCAGCATCAAATTGAACTGTTCGTCGTCGTCGATAATAAGGATAGTAGCCACTATTCCTCCTTAGTTTCAGTTTCCAAAGGCCAATATAGATAAAATGTAGTTCCTTCGCCTAAAGTTGTCTGCACCGTAAAGTAGGCATTACCCTCTTTTAAAAGCCTTAAAGCCGAAGAAAGCCCCAGTCCAAGGCCCTCACCAGGAGCCTTAGTCGTAAAGAACGGGGCAAAAATGCGTTCCAGCGTACCCGAATCCATGCCCGTTCCCGTATCAGATATTTGCATCTTGGCGTACCTACCGGCAGGTACCGGGGGTGCATATGCCGTTACCAGCTGGCTATCGAGGACCTCCTGCGAAAGCACAAAGGTCAGCGAACCACCGGTCTGTTTCATGGCAAAGAGGGCATTATTCGCAAGGTTGCTGATAATACGGTCAAGCGAGGCCACCACGCCCTTAATCTTTAAGGTCTTATCTAGGTTCTCGCTATGCAGCACAATATTCGGCGGCAGTGTAAGCGAAATCTTCTTGACCACATCTTCGATAATCATGTAAGGCGAGAACACCATGGCAGGGGTTGCCGCGCTAGCATTGCCACGAATAGCATTCAGCAATTCACCAAGCGAGGCCTTGCCACGTTCGGCCGCCTTAAGCGCTTCGCTAACAAACATATACGCCTGGTGGTCGGCCGGGAGCATTTCTTGCGCCAGCTGACAAAAGCCAATCTGCGAGCCCAGAATATTATTGTAGTCGTGCGCAAAGGCGCCGCACATGGTTCCCAATTCTTCGAGACGCGAATGAATAAACTTTTGTTCGCGCAGCATATTACGTTCTTGTTCAAGCCTACGCTGCTCAGTAATATCGACCTTCAAGCAAAGAGTCTTGTACGGCGGTTTGCCTTGCAAAATCGGAATGTACATGTTGTCGAAAGTCTGTATGGCTTCGCCATTCTTGGCCATACGGTTTGATTCGTCCTGCGATATTTCGTGACCGAGACTGTCTTCGTACGATGTGTAGACCTTGACTTCTCCAGTCTCTCTCGCTTCTTTTTCGTAAACAGAGATTTCATCAGGACTATCACTCAATCCGTCTCGGGCTCCGCGGATTTCGGTATCTTTCTGGTTCTGCTTTTGATAAACACCCAGTTCGTTCTTATACCACACTCTAAAGGGAAGTGCATTAATAAGCGTATTCAGCACGTTTTCTTTTTCGAGCTTGTTGCGAGCCTCTTTATCTAGACGGTTCTGATAACGTACTAGGTCATGCGTATATTCCACATACTGTTCGTTAAGCGTTTTAATATTCTGTTGCAAAAGAAGCGTCTTAGTCTGGTCCGTAAAAAAGGCGATATTTACGATGGTCGTAAGAGTCTGGCGGCTTCTAAAAAGGTGTATTTTAAAAGAATGTGTTTCACCATTCAACACCATGCGGATGTCGTTATAAACGTTCTCCCTAAAGTAATCCAAGTTTGGCGGGAAAACGCTCTTAATCGACTTTCCATACAAACTACTCATCGTCTGTCCCAAAAGCGAAACCGCACCATGGTTTACGTATTCAATCTTTCCGTCATTATCGTAATAGATAACGCCGTCTTCCATTTTGCTAATCAACTTTTGCAATAGCCAAAAAGAGCTTTTGTCCTTGAACAGGCTCGACGTGTAATAAAAGCCACAAAGTACCGCCAAGAAAAGGTTCATGAACTGGTGCCAAACCAAAAAGTGGAAAGAGCCCAGCCAAGTTGTAAAATGAGTTGCCAGCGGAACTACAAAGTCAAAAGCAATCCCAACTACAACAAACGACGTGTACATAACAACCACATGGGCCCCGGTCTTACCCACCGTCACGTCAAAAGACCGTAAAACACCACGCAGAAGCTGGTAAATCGTCGCACATAAAGTCGGCAACAGAAAGAACAAGTACACCAGCAAGAAGGATACGAATATGGGGCGACGAGCAAAGGGGCTCCAGCCCCAAATCGTGATATTGACTAGCGCATCTGGAGCAACAATAAGCAGAACCGTCAACAGCACCACCACAAAGGATCCCGACGACAATATTGCCATTCGTGCCTTTTTATGCTTGGTAAAATTAACCATTTCACCAATCTGATAGGTAATCAAGCCTAGACGGATCCAAGCAAGCGCCTGACAGCCAAAAATAAGCTGACGTCCAATATAAGCAGTCGACCCGGGGGCCATAGGCCCATTAAAAAACAGCACCCCCAGAATACTGCCCAAGTTCCAGACGACATTGACGGCCACCAAGCTACGCAGCGACGACGGGAGTCTCTGCATGGTAAGCTTATTTCCAAGAATTATCGGCAACACAAAAGACAATACCAGTGCGATCACCGATAAAAAGAGCACATAAGGCGAATTGGAATATAAGCTTTCCGGCATACTACTTTTTCCGCTTTATACCCATGGTTCCAGTCTTGTCAAAATCACTCTTAATCGAGAACTTAGCAATTGTTTCGGCATCGGCATCTTTATTCGGCACAAATTGGCAATCCAATTGGGCCTTGTAGATATAAGCACCCGTCGAAACCGTGCGTCCACTTTCGGACTGAATGCCGACATCGGTATTGGCCCACTCCACATAAAGGGTGACTCTACCCGACGAAGCCAGATAGTTCTCCGAAGAAATACCGAATGTTCCAGAAAGACGGTTGACATACCCACCCAGGTTGGTAAAGATGGGAATATTGTACTTAACACGCAAGGTATCCCAGCCGGCCACGTGGCCCGCAGCAGAACCCAAAGGCACCACCATATCAATTTTCCAAATTGCACCCTGGATATATGAGTAGTCGATACCACGAGCCACCACTTGGCCATCTTCGACAAGGTCCAATTTTCCGGTCTTGGGGTCAACCACATACAAACGGATATTCTTGGTCGACGGCACCAGCGACGGATTTTCGCGGCTTGCAACAGCAACCTGATTTACAAGCTGCATTGTAAACTTAATTTGCGGGTCACCGGCTCCCGAAATTGGAACCCAAGGAGCGTTGAGTGAAGGCATGTTACCATCATTATCAACCAGGGCACTGAGTTCTTTAGGTTGCATTCTTACAAAATCACCGTCCGTTACCGCAAGCGGGCTATCCTTTTTATACATAGCGACAACGCCCTTAGAAGACACCGTACTCGATAGCAAGCTATGCTTGTAGATAGCAGTATCCACATTGTCATGTAACTGACGGTAATAAGCCCCCAAAGAATCCCTTATAAACACCGGTTCGCTAAAATCTACGTTCAACACGTCAAACACATCAGACTTAGACATATTGATGACCGCAGAAGTGATAACCGGGCCAACTTTATCTTCGGCCACACTCGTATTAAATTCGTACGAGGCCCCAGTCCCCAGGTGTTGCGTCACAAGACCAGCCCCTTCAATATTCACGCCCTTAACAGGACCACCGAAGGTTCCCCTTGTAATACCGTAGCTAAACGGCTTGGGCAGCACCAACGAAGCACTCATGCCATCTGCAGCATATACCGGAACCGTTCCTGCAACCCAAAGCGTTTCTGGTTGATTCAAGCCAAATATGACCGAGATCTCATCAGGATAATGCCTTGCATCAATGGGTCTTTCATATTCGATAAAGATTTGTTCTGCGACACCATCTTCATCTAAATCCGAAATCGATGCATACGTCATAGGCACCGGCAACAACTTCAAGGTAATCGGCAACTTGACTTTGGATCCGCAAGTGAGAGAAACCTCGTTACCGCTTTTGTCCTTAACAGCACCATTCGCCAGGAGTTGAGCAAACATTCCTTCGGTAACCGCCGATGTTCCGTCTGCGTTAAAGGCAATTTCAAACTCCCACACATTCATAGATTCATTATAGATCTGCGTGAAGTTAACGACGGGAGCGCTGACCGGCGTAATTCCATCTTGAGCATACAGCTGCACAGGCCAATTTGCACCCGGGCTAGAAATGGGTTCGCTAAACTGCATATATACGCGGTCGCTCTTGGCCGTACTAAGGCGTTCCAATACCGAGACCGACAAAAGCGTAGGCGCAATACCATCTCCATAAAAATCAGTATGTTCATGAAGGGCTCCAGCAACGGTACTTGACAAGGTGATACTTCCACTCGGATTCGTATTGATAGAGGTATCGGCAATAGCCGCAGGCACCACCAGTTCTTTACCATTCAGGCTAAGATATTCAAATGTCGTGATCGTATCGTTACCATAGACAAAAGACACTGAATGGAACTTCTGGTTTTCTTGATATTCATTAGACAACGTAATCTGAATAGCATCGGGTCGGTTGTCGCAATCAGTATCAATCATCTTGGCCACATCAATAATCGGCCAAGGAGGAGGTTCTTCGACAACAAGCTCCGCCTTTGCGTTCACATAGTTCACCTGGGCGGAATTGCCTGCCGTTGCAAGTAAGGTCGTCGTCACAGCTTCATCGGAGCTCACATAGAAGGTCGCCTTGCCTCCCACTAAGGAAATACTCGTAACAGGGATTGTCGCCGTTTCTGAAGCCCAGAAAACAACGTTCCCTGTTGTCGTGCTTAAATAGAGTGCTATATCTATGGAGTCCATAGAATTAAAGAGGCTATCATAGAGAGCTACCTCTACCTTTACACGCTTAGACTTGTACACCTTGTAAGAATTCTTATCAAATACAAGGTAACGCATTTCGGGTGGAATCGTAATCGTATCGATTTCTACGTTAGAACGCACCACAGCGCAAGCGCAGTCATATTTATTTTCGGTCTTACTATTGGCTCCATGATTATGCCAGCTTACCCACTCCATGTAGTTATTGCCATAGGCAAGATTCGTATCCAACGTAAACTCATAAGAATCCTTACGATTTGCAGGCACATAATTCATGACCGGCGTTCCGTCCTTATTCAAGACCGTTTTTCCGTTCATTTGGAAATCATCCAAGAAACCCGTCGGGCTTACAGAACTTTTACCCTTATAGGTTGTCGCATACTCAACCTTTTCAACAGAATAATACGGACTCTTAAACGGTTCCTCAAAATCAAGCGTCACCTTACGGAGCATCTGAGGACCATTTTCTGGAGTATAATCTGGACCATAGCCATAAATATGCTTGCCATGATAATAGGCTGTAATGTAGGGGTCACGGCGATATCCACGTTCTCCCTTTTTACTTCCATTTATAAATTCAACATATTGTGATTCCAATTGCGAATACAGCGGTCCACGAGTCAAGTCAATTCCTTCAAAATATTCTGGATCATCATCTTTCACATGGGGAGCCAATGACCATGAGCCATCAAAATCTCCATAAGTCTTCGTAAACATCAATTCAAATTGATAGCTGCCCGAAACATAAAAGTCCCCGTTTAGCGTAACTGGAATGTAATACATATTATTTTCAGCAACAGCCGTTCCGCAAGTAACACTTCCTGAACCTAGCGGATACCCCTTTCCATCTAGAACATTGCTCATGTAACTCACACAGCTTGCCGAGGTGTTCATATACAAGCGTAATTCCAAATCCGTATAAACAGTCGTATCATTGTTCATCACAAGAACAAAGAACGAGTTACAATCTTTCCAATCAGAACAATTTGTGTTTTTAGGAGTCGGCTTTACAGAAATAGAAATATTTGCAAAAGCAGCCTCGCTTTCGGTCGTAAACGAATAACCCACTCCACCATTGCTATCAGCACTCATCCCCGAAGAAACTGTAAAATAATAAGTCGTTCCCGGCAACAAATCGGTCAGTTCTGCTTCATGGAAAAGAACTGCTCCACCATTTGACACTTGTGTCTCCGTCAAAGCGCTCATCGAGGTGCCATAATTCACGACACCGTTCAGGCGAGCATCAGTCCACCAATAGATTTTCGCACTACGATTATCAACTTGACATATTGTAACACCACTTATATTAGCCGAGATGGGAGCCATCGTAAAACGATACCATTGCCCATGATTGTCCTCTGTAGACTCATTACCCTTTACATCTTTGCCCATTAAGAAGAAATAGTAAGTCGTTCCCATTTCAAGGCCTTCAAGCGTTACAGAGCCACCCTTACCAGCCTTAGCCTGTTGCACTGTCTTTACGCCAGCCATATCGGGAGCCGTATTATAGTAGACTGTAACCAAAGCAATTTCGTTAGCATCCCAACTTACAACCGCAGATGTTTCGGTAATAGGAGTTCCGGCAATGTTACTGAACAAAGGACCCTCATTATCGGGAGGCAAATCCTTAGCCAAACTCTGAGACGGAATCAAAAACTGAGCCGAGAAATCAATACATGTTTCTGTCGCCGTATAATCTTTCCAGTCATCTAACAAAATTTTTTGAGGCGCAGCCCCTCCCATCAAAGCACCTCGAGGACATCTATATTCGTAAGGCAAACCGCCGGCATTATAACCATCCGGATTCGCAGCTCGATTATGCGGGTGATTCAAATTTTTTTCACCAGCACCCATCAAAAAAGAAATATCCCACGGGTTTGCCCCTAGGTTATAGTAAATATTATCGAGGGCAACTTTTAAATACTGTTCGTCTTTCGTAATATCATACAGCATGAACACTGCATTTGCAGCCCCAAGATTATAACGGTTAAAGCCCCAGTCACTAGAGGTCCAAGTCAAGTTATAAGGAGGAACAACCTTAAAGTTACCATGAGAGTTTTGACTTACAATAGAATCACCCTGCGTACCATCATCGGTCAATCGTATGAAAGTTTCTACGACTCGATTGAAAAGGGTATCCCTTTCATTGTATGTAGGATCCACCCTTACACCAAACTTAGAAGCCGTTGCCGCGTCTGGCAAAATGAGTTTCGCCATCGAGAACAGCACATACGCAAAGACGTTCTCGTAGTCCGTCATCCATCCACCGGGATAAAAACCCGATTTATGTCCCAAGTACCCAGCCTTAAAAAACGCATGATCATCCCACTGGTACTGATCCGAGTTGTCATTTATCGCCATGTTACGATACAAATCATAGGCGTACGTGGTATCCTTTCCTTCTGTGGCATACCAAAGAGCCACCGCAGCTGCCGCAGCTTCATCAAAGTAATTGCTGTTTCCATCGGCATAAAAAGAAGATAGTCCCGTCGTTCCCTTAGAATAATTAGGTTTCAGAACATTCTTATAAATATCTATAGCGGCATCCAACAACGAGTCCGCATAATGATTTGTATCATACATTCTCCAACCTGCAGCGACATTCGCCAAGGTTGCAATGTACAAACCGGCATCATTCGTTCCTATTCCTTTATGGACAACTCGATCAGGGCCACCTTTTTCTGGAACCTGCTGATCTTGTTTTTCAGGAACATCCCAAAACTGATGGTCAGCACCATCAACGCCAACAGAATGATACATATCATGATCTTGATCAATCATGCCTTTTGCTTTGGACGCCTTATAAAGCTTATATATAAAATCAGCTCCTATTTTAGCTTCATACAAAACATCGGGAATATCATCGGTAAACACGGTATCATCATACGAGTTTCCATAACGGTCTTCAGCCTTATCCCTATATACCAAATAGACCATCGACAACACATAACCGGCATATCCGATTGTTTTAGAGACCTTAAAATGGTCTCCGCAATCATGCCAACCACCCGTCAAATCAAACCCTACGGCAGAACCATCCTTCAAATGGCACGCGCCATGCAATTGCGACTTGGTATTACCGCATCGTTGAACACCATAAAATTTTAAAGCATTTTCAAAGATGGCATTAAAGATTTCATCACTAATCGTAAAGGTCGCAGAAGTATCTGAGCCCACCACTATAAAATAATCACCCGGCATAGACAATGTCGAAAAATCAGCCTTGTATAGGATTTCTTTTTCGGAAGTCTCATAAACCGTATCCATTCCCTCTTCCGGTTTATTTTTATTCTTAGGCTTGACAATCGTATCAATCGTTCCGACCCGCAAAGTATCTTCGTCAGAAATCGAATTAAACGCAACCCTCACGAACATACCCGGCTTCGGCGCCGGTCCAAGCAGCTTCAGCAAGCCCTCGTAAACAGGTTGGCCACTACTAGCATCAATCACCTTAAAGGTGGTTCCTTCGGGATAATCTGCCGCATAGGCATACTTATGCATATCCTGCGGTCTAAATCCCACCTGATTTACGCGAATTGGACGACGATGGAAAACATTGATGGAATCCAAATAGGGTCGGCTATGGACCTTATCTGTACGGTCAATGTTTGGGAAATCGCCCGCCATGGCAATGTCCATGGTCAAAAGCAACAGCAATACAATTTTTAACAATATTTTCATATTTTACCTCCCAAAGTTTATCCATAAAAAAAAGAGAATGCACCACCCCCTGGTACATTCTCTATGTATCTTTACTTTTTAAGCCTTCTAAAGCCGAACGTCCTTGTGAACGTATCCTTGTCCTTGATTTCGACCTTATTGTCGCCCTTATCCGGAGTCTTGGCGACATAGACGCCATTAACTTCGGTATTGAACTTGGCAATATAGGGGCCAGTTCCAATTTTCTTTCCATCGGAACTTGCCGGGTAATCTTCGGGCGCAGTCCATTCCAAGTAAAGTGTCAACGTGTTGCTTGCCGTAATGTATTCACGGACAGTGCTCGTATTGAACTTGTACTTGGTACGGTTGACAAACGAACCAATATTATTGAACAAGGCCAATTCAAAGGCAATCGTATAGTCGCGTTTATACTCGTCCATAGATGTCTTGAGGTCGACTTCAGGCAAGGTGACTTCTATCTTAAAGACAGGGCCCGCATGGCGGTAATTGGGTACCGGCATCGAGGTCACTGCATGCATGTTGTTATCGCCAGCAGCAATAACCTTGGCCGCATCATCCTTGTCGTTCAAGGACAGGCGGAAGTTTTCGCCCGGCAGCGGCCTATAGCCACCGTAGCAAGTATCCACCAGGCCAGAGGTGGTAACGTTGTTCACCACCTTAACTTCAACCTTGACGCCCTTGATGTTACCGGAAACAGGCACCCACGGGTTGTCTACACCCGGGAACAAGCCTGCAGCATCCTTGTAGAAGCTGAATGCCGGATCAGTTACAAGTCTGACAGAATCACCGAACCAAATCGCATTAAGTGCTTCGTGGTCATAACGGTATTCGAACAGAGGCGATGCCAAATTACTGTGGGTAACGCGATTATCCGGATTTACAGACGGATGCTGATAGTATACGCCAGCAACACCTTCACGGCGGCGTTCCACCAAGTAGGGGTGACCTTCAGCAGAATCAAGAGGTTCGGACATCGTAACCTTCAAGAAGTCCGTCTGAATACCACCGGCATCAATACCTTGCCACGTTGCGCTTATAATAACCGGCGGGCAATCGTCATTCAGCCTTGAGCGGGTCGCATCAAGCAGGCTTTCGACAGAGCCCCTACGGGGCAGCACTTCACCGCTACCGCCATTGGCGCCATAAGTCGCATTCTTGTACACGCCTTCGGGGATAGCAATCTTGATGACACTATGCTTAGACTGTACAGAATCCCAGCCCACCGTATCCACCTTAGGAATCCATGCGGTATCAACACCTACAACCACCTTCTTACATTCGCTCTTTGTGTGCGTTGTCGAATCAATATGGTCGATTACATCTGTCGGGAGCCCCGTAATGGAATCCAGAACGTACGTGGTGTCACGCTTGTCAACCACAAGAACGTCCTTACACTGAGACTCATACTTTTCTCTAACCTGCGGAGTGCTATCGACAACAACCACTTTAGGCTTGAAAGTCATATCACCCAATGCCGTTTCCAAAGTCCAGCCAGCAGCCGGTTTTGCAAACGGCGTATAAACAGCCGGATTTCCCCAATAGACATCTACCGTATCAGGAATATCCTTTTCGCGAAGCTCACGGATAAACTCGACATAGATTTCATCGGGCTGACCGTCACCAGTAAAGTCAGAAATCTTGGCATATTGCACCGGCACAGGGCGGGTCGATTCGGTAATCGTTACCGGAGCACATGTCGCAAGTTCATTCGACGCCATGTCACTCACCATAAAGCCTTCGGCAATTTCTGCACGATATTCCGGCTTTACAATCAACCCCTGAGCATTACCCTCAATCACATACATCCAGCTCTTGCCTTCGTCCGTGGTTGTAGCCGACACCACCTTGATATCGGTCTGGGGAACAGGAGAAAGTCCGTCGTAAATATTAAACGGCCAAGAATTCGTATTGGCAAGATTTACAGGTTCAGAGAAAGCCACCTTCAGCGTATCACGCGGGGCATGATTTTCGTTCTCAAGAATCGAGACGCTTACAAGCTTCGGCTTAACCGCATCTGTAATAGCAACAGTCGCCGTCTGTTCCTTTCCATTTTCGTGCATGTAAATGGTCACCGTACCCTTCGGGTTTGCAACGCTCACTAGAGAATCAGGAACAATAAAGTTCGCCAATTGTCCTGTAATCGGGAGAGGAGGTTTCACGGTAAACACATTACCCGCAAAGGTCGACGTAGAATCAAGCGTCACAGAAACACTATCAAGAATAATGCTTACACCATCAAACTGGCTACCGCTAAATTCAATATTCAGCGACATGTCAGAAACGGCATCACCCGTAATGGAACAGACATTGCTTGCAAGAATTGCCTTCTTGGGATCCGGCCTTGTCGGCTGAGAATAGAACCAAGCAGAATCACGTTCCGCATCAACGCCATCTTCGTCGTTAGGATCCTGGTACTTGACCCAAATGGTATCGCCACCGAGGAAGTTCACATTTGGGAAACCAGCTTCGCTCATAGAAGCCGTGAGCCAACCGCTTTCGAAATAGCCCAAGGTTTCATCGGTGCGGTTCAAGGTCACGTTCATCGTTTCGTTAGTACGGGTGTTATACAAGGTCGTGAGAATCGTCGGCTTGTCGCGATTATCCTTATCGCGCAGGCGGACCTGGAACACCAAGGAACCATCGGTCTTTGCCGGGCTCGACACGGAGTTGCCATCTTGTTGAATAAGCGTCAGCATACCCTGAGTGCGGTCACCCTTGCTAAACTGCACATAGTAGGTGCGGTTGACGAAGGCGCAGCCACCATTTTCCTGACATTCGTTACATTCGGGGTTCGGGCCTGCAAACACAGTCACGTCGATCTTGTTGGTACCAATCGACATCTTGACCGGGATATCCAAGTCGAATTTACCCATATCATAATTGTACACAGCAGCCTTTTCAAGCTGTTCCTTGGTGAGAGCCACACCATTCACCCAGATACCCGTCACGTAACCGCTTTCAGAAATCAGCGCCGTACCCTTAAGGTGCATGGTGCTCCTTGCAGAATCAATCTGGATGTACGAGCCATTCGACACGTTGAACGGAGCGTCAAAGGCTACCGTCATGTCGTAATGGGCGCGCTTGGTGGTCATTTCCTTGTAAGAGGGGCTGAAGCCAGAAATAAATTCATCCTTGCGGTAAACCACGATGTAGGGGTTGATGGGAGCCTGTTCAAAGTCACCCTGGTCCTTATCCCATGCCGGGACACCATCGTAGTCGGCACCATCAACATCGCGCTTATGGGCAGCCCAAGACCAGTCAGGAGAATTTCCACCAGTCACAAGGCGTTTCTTGGCCGGAGTACGCAAAGTTTCGCACATATTGTTCTGATAAATACCGCTCGAGAAGCCGAGGTCAATACGCATACGAGACGAAGACTTAATCGTGGTACCACCCAGCGGAACCGGAATATACCAGTCATATTCTCCCGTAGCCGGATTGTAGGTGTCTTCAAGCTTCACAGGCACCGCATGGCGCAAATAGTAACGCAGCGAGTCATCGACGCTTTCACCATTCTGGTTTACGCAGGGCTTGTTAAAGCCGGCTTCGTCGTAGGCCTGGCAAATATCTTCGTCCACCAACAGGGGGCATTCGCCCGGCATGTTATTTTCACCTGGCTTAGCTTCAATGTCTTCGGGTTTAGCCGTCACGTAGAAGCGCAGAGTAAGATCACTAAACGCACGGTCTTCGTTGTTGGTCAGGTTCAGGTTCAAGAAGTCCATGCCGCCAAATTCGTACTGGTACACACTTACGTCAAAGTCGTAATGTGTCACCGGAGTCGTAAACTTGTAAGGCATTCCGTTATCGTCGGCACAGCGCTGCACACCATTGCTTTCGACGCAGTAATAATAGGTTGTCTTTTCCTTGAGTCCACCAATCTTCACATAGTGGAAACTGGTCGGGATTCCAGAAACGTCCGCATTGATGTCACCCGAATTCCAGGTCATCTTGTCGTAGCTGGTCAGGGTCGTATCCCAGTAAATCTTGGATTCATACTGACCGTTGGGCGTGTACCACATAATTTCGGCACTGTCGGAGCTCAGGTTACAAACCTTCACATTCTGGATATCAGCCGGTGCCGGAGGGCTCACAAGCGTAGTGAACGAGAACGGAGTGTTAGTGCTATCGACAAGCCACTTGGTCGTGTAGGCTTCGCTACGAGAGTTAATGGCAATCACCTTAAAGTAGTACGTCGTACCATTCTGCAAACCAGTCAAGTGAATTTCGTGAGCGACACCCTTGACCGTATCCTTTACAGGAACATTGAACGGCCCGGTTTCGTTGGTGCTGTAAAGAATCATGGCCTGGCCACGCACATCTTGAGCAATCTTCACGATGGCGGAGTCATAACCCACATAACGGATTTCCACATTAATTTGAGACGGAGCACGGTTGCGGTCTTCTTCGCGAACTGCCACGGCGCAAGAAGCCACAAACATGGCTGTAGCATCAATACAAGTTTCAGACAGATGGTAATCTTCCCAGCTCAAGGTCGAGGGAGCCCAAGCATTAACACCATCGACATCGGGGGTAACACCACCGAACAACGCACCCGTAGGCGGATTGTACTTGTAGCCTGCACCCGGCATGTTCTTGCCTTCGGGGTTAGAGGCACGGTGGTGCGGGTGAGCATCGTTCTTGTCACCCACGCCCAGCAAGAAAGACACATCCCAAGGGTTCACACCGAGCATGTAGTTCAACTGGTTGATACCGAGTTTTTTCATTGCTGCAGAATTCCAATTCTGCATACCCTTTTGCGGAAGAGCAAGATTTTCCAAATCCTTGGTCACATCAGCATAAGCAAGAACTTCAAAGATGTTGCCCGCCTGATAGCGGTTGTAAATCCAAGTCTGATCCGTCTGCATGGTGTACCAGAGATCACCAAAGGACACCGGAGTCGGACCATTCAAGGTCGGAATCGTAATGTTTTTGGATCCATTTCCGCTCAAGTAGCTAATGTTCGTGCCAAGAATCAAGGCCACGTTTTCGGCATAAGTCAAACGGGTCTTGTCATCGATACCGTACATTTCGCCCGTTTCCTTGTCCTTCAACAGCATCTTGTAAAAGCCATACAGGGTGTAGGTATAAGCGTTTGCCCAGCTCGTATTCTTGCTAGACTTACGCATGCCGTCTCGGCTCCAAGCCATCCAGCCACCATGGAAGAATCCAATAGAAGCTTCTTGCGGAACGCCAATCTCCGTATCTTCAACCGCATCATTCAGGTAATCCATCTTGTGAGTTTTTTCATAAGTGGCATAATGGAGAGCAATAGCAGCAATGGCCAGGTCATCGTGAGATTCATTGTTACCGTTGTAAGCAGCACTGCTCCAACCATCGGCAACCGTATTGTACTTATACGGCTTGCCCCCATCATAGGTTCCCGGTCCAAGGCTTTTTTCCTTGAGTTTCAGGTTCTTGGCAAAGTCGTACATTTTCTCGGCAACAATCAAGCAGCTGTCGGCAAAATCCTGATCGTATTCAGCATAATCCTTACTCAAGATGGCAAGACCGGCAGCAATCTGACCCGAAATATTCGAGCCCAGTTCACCCAAGCGGATATCACGTTCATGCGGACCTCCACGGCCAGTCAATGTAGCAGGCAGAGCATCCTGGTTTTCGGGTCTACCCCACCAACCGTGGTCGGCACCAAAGTTACCCACCGAAACAGCCATGTTATCAATCACACCATTTGCAAAGTTGTAGGCTCGCATAAAGAAGTCTGCACCATGCTTGGCTTCGCGCAAAATATCGGGGACACCGTCGGTATTCTGGGTTTCGCCCATATTGTAGTTATAGTGGTCTTCGTCACGTTCCGGGCTAGAGGCAGCCATCACCGCAAGCACCATAAAAGCGTAAGCCTGGGTCTGAGATTCCTTAAGATGGTCACCGCAGTCATACCAACCGCCTTGCAGGGCACCTTCCTTAGGAGTAAAGCCAGAAACATCATCTTTTCCATTCACAAACTTACCGGCACCATCCTTGGTATGGCTCGGCTTATGGAACCAGGATTCCGAATTACCCGAACGGTTGATGCCATAGAATTTAAGGGTGGCATCACGAACCATGGAATAAACCTTGTCACTAATAATAAAGGTCGAAGAATACTGGTTGAGTACCTTAACACGGTAGCGGGTATTCATCTGAAGCCCCGTCGCATGTGCCAAATTACCAATACAGACTGCACCCGACGGGCCTTCGGCCTTTGTAGAATAACGTCCCTGATCTGCGGTTGCAGCATCAGTACCAGCCTTGATCGTCCAGCTGGATCCAGTCGACAAACCGGAGGGAGTAAACGTTCCTCCCTCGAACACGGGATTTCCATCCAAATCGACTACAGAATACGTTTCGGCGCAAGTTCCATCAGACACATAGTAGAACTGCATTTCGGTATCTTCGGGCAAGTAACCAGCCTGGTTAATACGGATACGACCGATACGCAGGTTCTGCGCGTCACGGAAAGCCTGGTTCAAAGTATCAGGAATGATTCCGTTCGGAACAAAGTCCTTAGGCATCGACCCCACCTTGGGAACCGTATTATGCTTTTTCTTATTAGGAGTGTATTGGCTAAAGCTTTCTACGGTACCCCCCATATCGGTAGCCGCAGTATCCCATTTCATAGGCCAGATGGGACGAATCAAGTCATAAGGCGTGGGCTGTTCCTGCTCCACAGCAAATAGTACCGAAGCCAGCAACAACACTGGCACTACAAAAAACGGCATAGAGCCTCCCTTAAAAATGTGCACACAACCATCCCAGCTAGAAAATAGTTTTTTTTATTCGTTCGAAAAATTCCGTATCAAAAAAAGAACAACTCTTTAAGGCTTTTTTTTATATATTTCTTGTTATGAGAAATCCTATTTCAACGAAAAGATTTTTTTACAAATCTATTTTTGCATTGACGGTGTCTACAGCGCTGTTTGGCCTGTCCGCTTGCGGTGACGAATCCACAGGCCCCGATAATAATGCGACCAGCGTTGTTCCGCCCCCGACACCCACCTATTCTTCCGAAGCGCAGCAACCGCTATCACAAGGAGTTATTACAACTTCTTCTGACAGCCAGCAGCCTATTGCCAGTTCGTCTTCTAAGCAGCAGCTGCCGCCGCAGCCCGTTGTTTCGTCTTCTTCAAAAGCAGCAACACAGTCTTCCGAAGAAGTCCTGAACGAACCTCAGCAAAATGTTAGCGGCACCTGCGGCCCGAAAACACCCATTATTGAAAAGGGCGGCATGGCCACCTGGGCATTCTACCGTGATGCAGGCGACGTATTTGACGCCATCATGGCTCCGTTTGTATGGAACTTCCCCGAACTCAACAAGACCCTGCAGGGGAACGGAATGAATTCCGTCAACGTCTCTTACGAACAATCAGGAACCTATACCGCCACACTGAATGTCGACGGCAACCTGATTACCTGCGAACCGCTGCAAGTCCAAGGCATTCCTATCAACATCACCTCTTGCAAAGCCGATAAGGAAACCGCCAAGGCCGGCGAAACCATTACATGGACTGTTGTCGCCGAATCCGAATCCCCAATTACCGGCTACGCCTGGAGTTCTGACAAGGGGACCGTTTCTGGCACTAGCACCACGGCCACCATGACAGCCACAGCCGACATGCACAAGCAAAAGGTTGCAGCAACAGTTGCCGTGACCAACAGCGATAAGACAACACAGACATATGCTTGTGAAGCAGTCACCGTTCTTGATCCAGAATCGGTAGATTTGGTGCTTGGACTCGGTAGCATCAACGACCAAGCAACTTACGGTGAAGAAGTCATCCCCACCCTACCTGATTCAGTCTTTATTGTGGCCCAGACTCCTATGACAGTGCAAATTCCCACCGGGGCACCATCCAACTGTACCATAGGCTGCAAACCTAAAGTCGGTTCCGATTATATGAATCTGCAAGTGACCTGGGAAGGAGAAGAACTTACAGGCTTTGCCTACTTTAGTCCGGCAGGATGTGCTCCTGGAAAGAAATATTCTGTCACGACATCCGTTACCGCAATCTGCGTCGTAAACAAATAACACAAGTTCTAAGACAAAAAGGTCTGCCCCACGGCAGACCTTTTTTATGCGATATACGCACTCATTACCAAGCCACCAATCTCGACTTATTGGCTAACATCGTCCCCCCTGTCTATAAAGCCATACATTTGTTCTATCCCCGCATGCTTGCTTTTGATATTTATCAACCCGATAAAGGCAAGAACCGCTACGTCACATGCTAAAAAGCCGACGCCAACAGGCACCGAGCGCACTAAAAAAGCATACAAAAAAGGCCGATGCCTAAAAGCATCGACCTTCTATTCCAAAGGATTTTGAATAAAAGCTTTAGATTAGTCCTTGCCGGTGAAGATAATCACGAGCACAGATGCCACGAAAGCGGCAGAGACGATGAGGAATTCCCAGGGGTTTTCCATGATAGAGGACTTAGCAGAACCGGCGGAGCTGTTTTCCAGAGCAGCCTGTTCTTCGGCCTTGGCCTTAGCTTCAGCTTCGGCAGCCTTCTTTTCTTCTTCAGCCTTAGCGAGAGCAGCGGAGTCAACCGGAGCTTCTTCCTTCTTGGCTTCGAGAACTTCGGCAGCGGCGGTGTCCTTGGCCGGTTCAGCAGCTACAGCGGCTTCGGCAGGAGCAGCTTCGGCGGCAGGCTGAGCGGCAGCAGAATCTGTAGCGGCAGCAGCTGCGGGAGCAGCTTCAGCAGGAGCGGCGGCTTCGGCAGCAGGGGCTGCAGCGGGAGCAGCTTCAGCAGCGGGGGCGGCAGCTTCAGCGGCAGGGGCCGGAGCGGCAGCAGGAGCAGCTTCAGTCTTAGCAGGTGCAGCGGCTTCAGCAGCAGGGGCCGGAGCGGCGGCAGGAGCAGCAGCCGGAGCAGGAGCGGCAGCGGGGGCTGCGGCAGGCTTGGCAGCATCAGCTGCAAAAGCGACAGCAGAGGCAAGCACGGTTGCCAGCATGAGATTCTTGATCTTCATAGTATTCCTCTCTAGTTTTTAAAATTTTTACGATGTAAAAATAGCACAAATCACACCTTTTTGTTCAAAAAAATTTAAAAAAACTTCAAATTATCCGCTTTTTTAGTTGTTTCATCGCTTTTTCGCAAAATTAAGCACCTTTTATCAACAGTAGTACACAGTTTTTAGATAATATAGCAGAAACGGCATTTAAAAGATTTTTAATTTTGTGGATAAAAAACAACCCTCAAATAGAGACACAATTATGGCATTCAAATACGAAGCTACCGTCCAGCACGGTGAAGATACTACCGAATACGTAAGTCTCGGTAAAGATGGCGTTTCCGTCGCCGAATTCGAAGGCAAGAAGATCCTCAAGGTTTCTAAGGAAGCTTTGACAAAGATTGCTCAGGCTGCTTTCGAAGAAGTTGAATTCTGCCTCCGTCCGGCCCACACGGCTAAGGTCGCAAAGATCCTCCAGGATCCGGAAGCTTCGGATAACGACAAGTTTGTCGCTCTCACCATGCTCAAGAACGCATGCGTTGCCGCCAAGGGCATCCTCCCGTTCTGTCAGGATACCGGTACGGCTATTTGCGTTGCCCACAAGGGTCAGCAGGTCTGGACGGGCTTTGATGACGCCGAAGCGATTTCTGAAGGTGTCTACAACGCTTACACCACCAAGAACCTTCGCTACAGCCAGATTGCACCCTTGACGATGTACGAAGAAAAGAACACCGGTTGCAACCTCCCGGCTCAGATTGATATCCATGCCGAAGAAGGTGCCGAAATGAAGTTCCTCTTTGTGGCTAAGGGCGGTGGCTCTGCCAACAAGACTTACTACTGGCCCATGACCAAGGCGCTCCTCAACCCGAAGTCCTTGGAAAAGTTCCTCGCCGAGGTACCTCTGCCGAAATGAACACGCACATGGTGAAGCTCGCTAGCTGCGGCTACCTCGACGATATTCCGACCAGCGGTTCTGAAGGCGGCCGTATTTTCCGCGACCTCGAAATGGAAGAAAAAGTTCTCCACATTTGCCAGAAGACGGGCATTGGCGCCCAGTTCGGTGGCAAGTACCTCGTGCACGATGTGCGCGTGATCCGCGCTCCGCGTCACGCTGCAAGCTGCCCGGTTTCTATCGGTGTAAGTTGCTCTGCTGACCGCAACATCAAGGCTAAGATTGACGAGAACGGCCTCTGGCTCGAAAAGATGGAACACCATCCGGAAAACTACATCCCGGCTGGCAACGCTGTGAACCTCGCTCCGGCTATCGAAATTGACCTCGATCGTCCGATGAAGGAAGTGCTCGCCGACCTCACCAAGTACCCGGTGAAGACGCGCCTTAGCCTCAAGGGCACGATGATCGTGGCCCGCGACATGGCCCACGCCAAGATTGCTGAAATTTTCGACAAACAGGAACGCGGTGAAGAACTCACGGACGAAGAAAAGACCGTGCTCAAGGTTGTTTCTGACCACCCGATTTACTACGCTGGTCCGGCAAAGACTCCGGCAGGCATGCCGACAGGTAGCTTCGGCCCGACGACGGCAAACCGCATGGACCCGTACGTGATGCGCTTCCAGAGCAAGGGTGCTTCGATGATCATGGTCGCTAAGGGCAACCGCTCTCAGGACGTAACCGACGCCTGCAAGAAGTACGGTGGATTCTTCCTCGGCTCTATTGGCGGTCCGGCAGCCATCCTCGCCGAACAAAACATTCTGTCCAACGACATCGTGGCCTTCCCGGAACTCGGCATGGAAGCCATTCGCAAGATCACGATTAAGGACTTCCCCGCCTTTATCTTGGTCGACGATAAGGGAAATAATTTCTTCGAAGGCTTGATCTAATCGGATATTCCCTTTCAACAGAAATGCCCCGCAAGTTTGTGCTTGCGGGGTGTTCTTGTATAAAAATGTTGTTCTAAATAACTTTGTCTGTTACAACGCGCCACTCGCCTGGTTTTAAATCCCCTAGCGGAATTTTTCCTATTTGCACGCGAATCAGGCGAAGTGTCGGGAACCCCACCGCCGCCGTCATGTGGCGAACCTGACGGTTCTTGCCTTCGATAAGTGTGAGGCGCACCCAGCTCGTGGGAATGTTCGCGCGAAAACGTACTGGCGGATTACGGTCCCAAATCCAATCTGGAGCCTCGACAATTTCTGCCTTGCAGGGTTTGGTATGGTAACCCTTGATGTCTACGCCTTTGGAAAGCTTTCGAACAGCCTCTTCGGTAATTTGTCCATCAACCTGTGCCAAGTAGGTACGCGGATGTTCGAACTTCGGGTCCAACAGTTTCTTGATAAGCTTGCCGTTGTCCGTCAGCAGAAGCGCCCCTTCGCTGTCATGGTCCAAGCGTCCTGCCGCATAAACTCCCGGCGGAAAGCCGAAGGTATCAAGCGCTGCATGGCCTGACTCCGGCGTAAACTGGCTCAAGACACCAAAAGGCTTATTGAAGAGGATTACAGTAGACATAAGGCAACTTTTTCAATTTTAGAAAATTGTTATCTTATGAACTATGAATGTACTGCAAAAAGCCGTCGAAGGTAACCGACTCACTCCCACCGAAGCGCTAGACATCTTAAAAAACGCGCCGTGGACCCAAGTCGCAGAAGCGGCCAACACCGTACGACACAGGATTAACCCTGGCAATAAGGTGGGCTACACGGCTTTTCGCATTGTGAACTATACGAACGTCTGCGAAATCACTTGCAGTTTTTGCAGTTTTTGCCGTCCAGCGCACAGCAGCGAAGCCTACGTGCTTAGTCTGGACGAAATCCGCCAAAAAACGATTGAAGCCAAAGCCAAAGGCGCCGACCAGATTTTTTTGCAGGGCGGCGTAAACAAGGACATTCCGCTAAGTTACTATACCGACGTTCTGAACATGCTCACGCAAGAAATGGGCGTGAAGGTTCGCGGATTTTCGCCAGTAGAGTTGGTTCGCATCGCCGAATTCAACGGAATAACACTCGACGAATTACTAGACATTTTTAAAGCTGCAGGTCTCAGCTCCGTGCCGGGCGCCGGAGCCGAAATCCTGTCCGACCGCATGCGCCAAATGCTGAGCCCCAAAAAACTTCCAGCACAGCAGTGGTGCGACACGCTAGCCGCCTGTCACAAGAAGGGCCTCCCCGGCAGTGCGAACATCGTGTTCGGCAGTATCGAAACCCCCGAAGAAATTATCGAACACCTGGATTACGTGCGCAAGACGCAGGACATCGCACACGGATTCAAGAGCTTTGTCGTGTGGACTTTCCAGCCGCAGACCGACAAATTCCCTATCCGCCACGTCCGAGGTGACGAGTACCTCAAGTTGCTCGCACTCACCCGCCTCTACTTCGACAACATTCCACACATCGAAGTATCGCTGCTCGGCATGGGGCTTTCTTTAGGCGAACTCGGACTGCATTCCGGCGCCGATGACATCAACAGCATCGTCATCGAAGAAAACGTGCTCCAGAACCACGGCCTCACGACCATCGAACAAGCCGAAGAATTCATCAAGAACGCCGGCTTTACCCCCTACCACCGTAGTCTCAACTTTGACTAAGGCGAGTGTCGTGACCATGACAAGCGAAGCTTGTCAATGGGCATGACCGAGCCGCCACAAAGTGCGCTCCGCAGGAGCGCCACTTTGATTAAGGCGAGTGTCGCCGTCCCCCACCCCCTCAAAAAAAACACCGGTCAGCTTATTCAGCTTAACCGGCACTTACCAGAGAGAGAAAAAAAACAGCTTATGCGGCGATTAGGCGCGCTTGGCATGCTTCTTGAAGCTCTTGATCAACAGGGCAGCGAGAATGCAGTACATATACCTTTTATCCTTTGTTTTCGACGTTTTATCGTCTTTTTGAAACAGCGGGCCAAATTTAACAAAAATTTACTAACGCGTCAAGGGGAAAAAATATATATTCCGCAACTTTTTTTCGCCGTCGCGCTCATCCTTATACATTCTCCGAGTTCCTTCATCGCATAAAGGCAGGACTAGAAGGTTTTCTAATAAAAACAGCTTTGAGATGGCATCACCTTAAGCCCGCAAAGGCGACGCATCTTTGTCTTTTTCGCTGAAATTTGGTATTTTTGGGGCATGAAACGAATTATTCTATTTTGCCTAGCCGTTGCCCTGTGCGTATCTGCACGGCCGTCCCTGCAATTGGACCGGGAACGCATCGAATCGGGCAAGACTTTTGGACTCCAGCTCGTATTTCCAATAAATGAACTTCCCGAAAGCCGCAGCGATTTACAGATCGAGACCGCAAACGGTTTTACCCTTGTCGGCATCGACAGTACCGACCAGGTGATTCGCCCCGATATCGAGGACATGTTCAATTCATTCTTTGGCGGCGGACGCAACCGCGGCGGGTACAAGGCACGCGTCTATACATTCAACCTGAAAGCCCCCAAAAAGACCGGACGTATCAGCATCGGACAAATTTTCTTGACCATTGACGGTCAAAAGCGCAACATTACGGACGATATCCCAATCAACGTCCAACGCGCCTACACCGACGACGCCCTCGCCGTATCGCTCACCCCGAGCAAGAAAACCGTCTACGAAGGCGAGCAATTCAGCGTAACGCTCGGATTCCACACTTACGAGCACTATGAGGGAGGCTTGCAGGCCACCGACATGAACACCGGCGACGACTTTATCGTGCACCGCAGTGACCTTTCAACCATAAAATTCGAGCCCATTGACAGAACCCAACGAGAATTTCAAGCAAGCGCCAAGTTTGCCTGGCTCAGCCCCACCAAAAGCGGGAACCTCCAAATTCCTCCGTTCAAATTCAAGTATACCAAACGCGGCGAGCCCAAGATTGTTGAAAAGAACAAACAAATGGGCGGCATGACCGTTTCAACCCGCAGCTATTCGCAAGAACCCGTGGAAGTCGAAACGCAGACTCCCGCAATCAACATCACCGTAAAGCCGCTGCCTACCGAAGGCAAGCCCGCAAACTTTAGCGGAATGGTCGGAAACTACAACTTTAGCGCCGATTTTGATCGCACCGAGCTCAAGGTCGGCGAAGCGATGACACTTTCCATCAGCATCAAGGGCGACGGTCTCCCGGGCTCCATAACCGACCCCAAGCTTCCCGACTTTGGCGAATTCCGCTCCGTCCCCCCTGAAAACGAACTCAACAAGAAAATTGTCGGCAACAAGGTGGTTACCACCAAGAACATCCGCGTTTTCCTTTACCCCAAAAAGAAGGGCGAGTTCACGATTCCCGAAATCACCTACTCCTGGTTTAACCCTGGTAAAAAGAAATACGAAACAGCCAAGGCCGGCCCCTGGAACGTGACCGTCGAAAAAGGCGAAGCCGCTCCCGAAGCCATTTTCCAGGCTCCGGTCGCACAAGGCCCCACCGCCGTGCAGAAACAAGAAATAGAATCTCTCGGAAACGACATTCGCTTTATACACAAGGTCATCGACTCAAAAAACACAACCGCCCCCTACAAAAGCATCCTTTATTGGATTCTGTTTGCCGCAGCGGTTCCTTTCTACATCATCATTACTGCAGCCGTGCGTAGCCGTCGAAAACATAATAGCGATGCAGCCCTCGTACGCAAAGGCAAAGCCGACAGAATGCTCAAGGCCCGTTTTGCGGATGCCCGCACAGCACTTCAGAAGGGCGATGCCAAGGCTCTCTACGCCGCTCTCGAAAACGGCCTCATCAACTACCTGAGCGACAAGACCAACTTGGAATTCAAGGGCATGACTCGCCCGCAAATGAAGGAAGAACTCGCCAAACTCGGCGTGAAGGCAGAATCCATCGCCGCGATTGACAGCTGGCTCGAAAAGTGTGCGTTCGCGCGGTATGCTCCGGTGAATCCGACCAAGGACGAACAGGAACAAATGTTGAAGGATATCGAAAAATTGTGCGAAGGACTGAAGGTATAATATGAAACTGAAAGTATTCATCTTTTTCGCCATGATGGTCGCTTTAGCAGCAACAGGTTTCGCCGCAGAACATTGCAACGGGATAGAATCCGGCGCCACATATTACAATGAGGGCGACTTCGAACGGGCCATTGACGAATGGCGTACCTGTGTCGACAACGGCACCGAAAACGCCAACCTCTACTACAACCTGGGCAACGCCTACTTTAGAAACGGGAATCTAGGCTTCGCCATCTACTACTACAAATCCGCGTTACGGCTCGACCCTAGCAACGACGACATCCTGCATAATCTCAAGTACGCGCAGGCCATGACGCGCGACAAGGTTGAAGAAGATAGTGAAGAGAATCCGCTCCTCGCCGGACTTTTCAAGGCACACCACGCGCTTTCTTTGAAATCGCAGATGTGGACACTGCTAGGACTTTTCTGGGCCATCGCCCTTGCCGCCATTGCAAGACGCATCAGCCGCAGCGGCAAGACAAAGAACATTCTTATTGGAACCATGTTCGCGCTCTCCAGCATTTTCTGCATTATCGCAATGAGCGCAGGCTACAAGATTTTTGTCGCCGAGACCGAAATCACGGGAGTCGTTACCGCAAAAGATGCCGACGTGACAAGCGCTCCTAACGACAAGTCACAAACGCTCAACACCCTCTCTGAAGGAACCTCTTTCGAAGTCATTTCGGAGCAAGGAAACTTTGTCGAAATCCGCCTAGGCGAAAAGGTTCGCGGATTCGTAAAACAAGGCGACGTCGGAATCATCAAATAAAATCCGAATTTTAAGTGAACCAAAAAGTTCCTTGGGAAAATCCCAAGGAGCTTTATTTATGGAGGAGAACAAAAGGAGTGTATGTCTAAAAGAGCTTAAAAATTATTCCGGTTCGCGGGTCATGAGAAGCTTGCAGTAGCCATCTTCGACAACCACATTGGAGCGGGAAAGTTCCACTTTTTCCATTTCCCAGTCGCCAGCGCCCCAATGATCTCTGTCGTAATCATCACCATCGAAGTCATCTTGCCACAGCTGGGTAAAGCCCTTTGTTGCTTCGTCATAAGAGTACACGCGAACATAGTCAATCCACTGAACCTGCGGACCATTAGCGAGTTCTTCACCCGTAAACTTGTCTACCCATGCTGCACTCTTGGAGGCCCACAGGTTAAAGCGCAAGGACTGTTCTTCGGTGAGGAACGCCACCTGGTCAGCATCGGCATGCGTACCGCGAGAAAGCCCAATCGAATCGCGACGGATTTCGACACTGTCGATTTCCCAAGCAACATAATCCGGAGTCCACACCATGGCGAACAGGTGGAAGCCTTCAGTTGCATCGAAACCAAATTCATGGAGCGGTTTGCTTTCAGAAGAAGTATTCTTCTTAATGGACTCATCACCTTCACGAGTAATGATGTTGGACTGCCACATCGTGCCGCCCTTGCCAAGGACTTCGATATCAATTTCGTTCCAAGGATACACACCATTCCTGTACGAATCATCGTAGTAAAGGAACATGGAACTCACGGAACCCGGAATCGAGACCATCTTCATGCAGGCTTCAAAACGGCCATACTTAAACTGATCCTTACCAGCAAGTTCTGCACCATAATAAACATATTCGCCTGTCGGGCTCACTTCAGAAGGCTCTAGCGGATTCACCACATTCGTACGGGCAATCGATTTGCAGCCAACAAACTGCGGTGTCTCAATGGGATCCGGGTTTACAATCGGGTCCTGATTTGCAAGAGTGTCTGTCCCCGGATTGTTCGGATCAACAACAACAGACTGATTCGGATCCGGAACCTGCTGTGTAGTTACAGGAGCGGCCGGAGAAGATTCTTCGTTACACGCGGCAAGAAGACCAAGCGCAATAATCGGGAGAATGAATTTCGTTTTCATAGTGAACCTCGTTTCTTTGATTTTAAATATACCCCCTTTTTCGAGTGGACGGTAGGCACCGAAACACAATTTAATTATAACTGTATCAACAGTACCAATCCGACTACAAAAATTACCCATAAGAGGATTTTTCCATCTTATGGGTATTTCTTTAGTATCGCGAAGTGTTTTCAGCGAAATTTTATCCTTTGATGGCGTCGCCCATGGAGAACATAGGCATATACATTGCAATCAGCAAGCCACCGACAGCGCCGCCAAGGAACACGATAATAATCGGTTCCATCATGCCCACCACGGCATCCACAGCGGCATCCACTTCTTCATCGTAGAAGTCAGCCAGCTTCAAAAGCATACCACCCAAGTTACCAGTCTTTTCACCCACGCCGGTCATCTGAATCACCATAGGCGGGAACAAGCCCGTTTCCGCCATCGGGTCCGCAATGCTCTTACCACCGGCAATACCGATGGCAATCTTATTAATACCTTTTTCAACCACCTTGTTTGTAACGGTCGAGGCCACCACCTTCAAGGAATCCATAATAGACACACCGGCGTTCAACAAGGTTCCAAGCGTTCTCGAAAAACTTGCCGTCGTCGACTTGATCTGAAGGTCGCCTAATTTAGGGACCTTCAGCATAAATCCATCAAAGGCAAATTTTGCCGCAGGAATACGCATTGTCAGCTTAAAGCCCACGCCTAAGACAATCGTCCCAATAAACAAGAACGCACCATTATCACGAATAAAGTCAGAAATGCCCATCACCGCCTGCGTCGGAGCAGGGAGTTCTGCATCAAGGGCGGCGAACTGTTCGGCGAAGGTCGGCACCACGAATGTCATAAGGGCAATCACCACCAAGATACCCACGATAACAAGCATCACCGGGTAGGTCAGGGCCTTTTTCACCTTACGTTTTAGGCGTTCGTTGTTTTCTAGGGTTTCTGCAAGACGGGCCAAAATGCCGTCCAAGATACCGCCCGCTTCACCAGCGGCCACCATGTTGGTATAAAGGTTGCTGAACACTTTCGGGTGCTGAGCCAACGCATCGGCCAACGAAGAACCTCCGTTAATGGACTGCGTAATCTTGTGAACCACGTTCTTGAGTTCAGGGTTTTCGCACTGGTTTTCCAAGATGTTCAAGCACTGAAGCATCGGAAGACCGGCAGAACTCATCGAAGAGAACATACGAGTAAAGCGAGCAATTTCGGCAGGCTTGATACCCGAGCCAATCTTAATCTTGATTTCGGTCGGCTTTTTCTTTAAGGTCTGAATCACCAAGCGGCGACGCATCAACAGCGCTTCAGCTTCGGCTTTATCCTTAGCTTCGATAGAACCTTCGAAGTTGTTCCCCTGCGCATTCTGCGCCTTGTACAAAAACTCTGCCATAAACTACACGCCTTCTTTCACAAACAACTGTTCCAGCTGGTCCGGACTCGGAGAACGGGCCAGCGCATCGAAACGGTCCACCTTGTGGTTCTTTACCAATTCACAAAGGCACATGTTCATGGTGTTCATGCCAAACTTCTGACCAATTTCAATCATCGATTCAATCTGGTGAACCTTATCATCACGGATCAACGCACGGATACCCGGCGTCACGTTCATGACTTCGTATGCCATCACGCGGCCACCGCCAATACGAGGCATCAACGTCTGGCATATCACGCCCTGCAACACGAACGAAAGCTGAGTACGCACCGTCTGCTGTTCCCCCTTGGGGAAGGCATCCACCACACGGTTGATGGTCTGTACGCAGGAGTTGGTATGGAGCGTTGCAAAAGTCAAGTGACCCGTTTCTGCAATGGTAAGCGCAGAACGGATTGTTTCCAAGTCACGCATTTCGCCGATAAGCACCACGTCGGGGTCCTGACGGAGCGCCATCTTAAGCGCCTGGGCAAAGCTCGTGGTATCGCTACCGACTTCACGCTGGTTAATCATGCAGCCCTGGTGCTTGTGCAAGAATTCAATCGGATCTTCGACCGTCAGAATGTGGTCGTGGCGTTCCTTGTTAATCTTGTCGATCATGGCGGCCAAGGTCGTCGACTTACCCGAACCCGTAGCTCCCGTCACCAGCACGAGGCCAGAGGGGCGGGTCGTAAATTCGGCCATAATTTTGGGAAGGCCCAAATCCTTAAAGGTCTTGATTTCGAGTGGGATAATACGCAAAGCCAAAGCCACACAACCGCGCTGCAGGTAAGCATTCGCACGGAAACGGGCAAGGTTTGCGATACCGAAAGAAAAGTCGCATTCTTTCTGCTGTTCGAAAGTCTTCTTTTGACCTTCGTTCATCAAGCTGTAGGTCATGCGCATCGTTTCGTCCGGTTTCAGCTTGTCTTCACCAATAGGCGTCAGTTTACCGGAAAGACGAATAAGAGGAGGCGCACCTGCCGTAATATGCAAGTCAGAAGCCCCACGCTGCACCATTTCAGAAAGAAGATCTTGAATATTATATGCCATGCTTAAGAATATAACTTAAAATGAGTCGATTTTTTCATTAAAAACGCACATTTTTTCAAAAAAAACACTATTTTAATAGCATAGAATGGAACTTGGGCGTAAAACAACCTCATCACGAGGCGTTTTTTCTGTAATTTGCACGCTGCTTTTGGCGCTTGCATTTGTATTTTCAGCATGCGGACAGGACCATTTCCAAAAAGCGCCCACCAAAATCTCGGATTTCAAGGGCAAGTTGCTTGACGGAAATATTTCGACCTACCAAGCGGAAAAAGGCTCAGTCACTTTAATCGCGCTAACCGCATCGTGGTGCCCCGGCTGCCGCGCCGAGCTCCCCCACCTCAAAAAGCTAGACGAAGAATTCAATGAACACGGCTTTAGAATTTTAATGATCAACGAAGATGACTCGCCCAAGATCGGTGCAAAATACAACAAAGCCGCAGGCATCAAGTGGACAACCTTCCACTGGAACTACGACTTGATGAACGCCCTTGGAAATCCGGGCGTTATTCCCGTCACCTACCTTGTGAACGCCCAAGACAGCATCATTAAAATTAATGTCGGAGAATTCGACGAAAACGAGATGAAGCTCACAATCGAGCGACTACTCAAGCAATAGGACTCGGGAAAAGAATCACATCCTTGATTTCTTCTTTCCCCATCGCGAGCATAAACAGACGATCGAGACCGAGCGCCACACCTGAGCAAGCCGGCATTCCTGATTCAAGCGCTTCAAGAAAATTTTCATCTATCGGCGGCAGGGGCTTATTCATACCGCGGCGAATTTCCAGGTCGGCAGCAAAGCGTCTGCGCTGTTCCGCCGCATCGGTCAATTCCGTATAACCGTTGCAGAGTTCCACCTGGTCTACAAAGAGTTCAAAGCGACGGGCCCAAGTATAACCGTCTTCACCCACGTAGGTCTGCGCAAGCGCCGCCTGCGACTGCGGATAATCCAGAATAAACTCAGGACCATTTTGAGCGAGCGCGGGTTCTACAGCAAAGACCATCAGGTAATCCCACCAATCTTCGCGAGACATCGCCGACTCATCGATCGGCAGAGGTATTTCACGGGCCTTACAGACTTCTGCAAACTCGGGCAAGTTAGCGGCAATCGGATCGATTCCCGCATAGCTCCGGAAGGCATCAATCCAGCGTGTACGACGGGCGTTAATCGGCTTGCCGATGATTTCAGAAACGAGAGCCTCGACTTCATCCATCAATTTTTCTTGTGGCATGCCCACACGGTACCACTCCACCATGCTGAATTCGTTGTTGTGATGTGCACCGAATTCATCTTTGCGGAAAGACTTTGTAATCTGAAAAATGTCGCCAAAACCTGCCGCCAGCAAACGCTTCATGTGGAACTCGGGGCTCGTCATCATAAAGCGTTTACCTTCGACCTCAAAGTAGTCCAGCTGAGGGTCCGTGCCTCCTGCATTCGAAAGTGTAGGAGTTTCTACTTCAAGAACTCCGCGAGATTCAAAGAACCGGCGCACCTTGTTCATCAAGGCTTGACGTTTTACCCAAGACTCGCGGTTACAGGTAGGACTGAAGGACATTCTTAATTACTCGGCGGTAGCGGGAGCGGCTTTTTCTGCGGGAGCCGCATCCACAACGCAGCGGACGGAGAGCCAGAATTTCTTATCGACAGGAATCGAGGAGACTTCTTTATCGGTTGCAAACATAGAGCGAGCAATACCGCGACCATCGCCAACGTCTTTACTTGTCCAGAAATAAGCACCTTCGCCCTGAATGACCGAGATGCCGTTCTTGTTGGCATAGCCAGCAAAGGCTGCGGTAAAGGCATAGTCATCGGAGCCATTGCTGCGGAGACGCTCTGCAGCCGTATTTGCACCACCCGCATAGATTTCCAGCATTTTCCAGTCGTCATCCGTGGCAAGGTGAGTTCCTTCGGGGCAAGCCATCAAGGCGGATTCCTGAGTGTAAAGGCGACCGTAAATTTTGCAATTTTCGTCTTCGCGGTCATAGCACATCGACTTGTCTTCAATTGCATAATTGAGGTTTTCCACAAACCAACGAGTACCGTTAATTTCTTTGACCTTATAGGTCTGATTATCACGGTTGTCCACAAACGATTCAAACACCGGGCAACGAGTTTCAAATTCCTTCGCCGTCAAAATGGAATCAACTGCCGGCTGCCATGCCGTACAGAAACGGAACAGTTCACCGCCGGGAAGTGCCGTAGAATCGGCTTTGTGCTTAGCCGCCCAACGATCGACATAGGCCAGGTTAATCACAGACGTATCAGGAATCGAAAGTGTCTTTGCGCTAGCCTGCATGATTTTAGCAAAACGTTCCGCATTGGACTTCGGCGTTTTCCAGTAGCCTTCGAGAAGGCCAGTACGGAGCTTTTCGTAAAGCGGCGACGGCCTGGTCACCTTGATTGTGGTGTCGACAAAATGTTCCGGATTAGTCCCACAAGATTCCGTACGAAGAGAATCATTCATCTTGTTCGCCTGGGCATAACATTCGTCTACGCAAGCTTCACGAGCAGGGCCCTTTTTCTTGGGGCAGGCAAACCACATGCTTGTATCGACCGGAACCTTGACCGCCTTGGCATAAGCCTTGGTTTTCAGGGCGGCCTTAGCCACTTTTTCTAAAGTCTCTGTAGCCTTGACATTTCCATTTTCGCCTTCAAACAGCAAATAAGAGATTACCTCGGTACAGGCATCCATCGCCTTGGCGTTGGCACAAACCTTTTCGCCGTAACCATACGAAAATTGCGATTGGCAATTCGAAAAAGATTCGTAAGGCATGGACTTGAAGATTTTTTCGTAAACCTTGACGGCATCTTCGGCGGAAAGTTTGCCGCAATAGATTTCTTCGGCAGCGCCCTTTTTCACAATTTTCTGAGCGGTAGCGATATCACCCGCATCAATCGCTTCATGAAGTTCTGGCTGAGCAAAAGCAGTCATGCTCAAGGCAAGAACTCCTACACACAATACACCTCTAAGATTTTTCATTTTAACCCTCATAAAAAAATCCGTGACAAATATAGAAAAAGACGAAAGAACGGACCCACGTCCCTACGGACGAAAGACGAAAGACATTCAAACAAACATCTATCGGCAATCAGCCGCTAGAACAGATAAGCAATTCCTGTAACTAGTCATAAGATAAACGTATAGCTCAGGACAGCAAATTTCTTTTTGCATTTTCTATATTTGGGAGTATGATTGATGCTGAAAAAATCCGCAACGAATTCCCGATGCTTGTCGCAGGCGACAAGGACGCAAAGCCCCTCGCCTTTTTAGACAGTACGGCCACCACGCAAAAGCCCGACTGCGTGATCGATGCTATGAACGACTTTTATCGCGAGCACTACAGTTCCGTAAAGCGCGGCGTGTACCGCCTGAGCGCTCGCACCACCGAAGCATTCGAAGCCACCCGCAAGAACGTGGCCAAATTCATCAACGCCAAAACCGAAGACGAAATCGTATTCACCCGCGGCACCACCGAAAGCATCAATCTGGTGGCGTGGAGTTACGGGCGCAAGTTCTTCGAAGCCGGTGACGAAATCCTGATCAGCGGACTTGAGCACCACGCCAACATCGTAAGCTGGCAAATTGTCGCTGAAATGAAAGGAGCCAAGATCAAGGTCATTCCAGTTCTCGATAGCGGCGATTTGGACCTGAGCAAGCTCCCCGAACTTTTGAATGCGCGCACCAAGATGGTCGCAGTCACCCACGTGAGCAATTCCGTCGGCACCGTGAACCCAATTGCAGAAATTATCGCAACCGTCCGCAAACTCGCCCCGCAGGCAAAGATTTTGATTGACGCCGCCCAGAGTTCGAGCCACATCAAGATTGACGTGCAAAAGTTGGACTGCGATTTTCTCGCCTTCAGCGGACACAAGATGTACGGTCCCACCGGCGTGGGCGTACTCTACGGCAAGTACGAAGTTCTTGACAGCATGCCCCCCTGGCACGGCGGCGGCGAGATGATCAAGAACGTGACCTTCGAAAAGACAACCTATGCCGATGTCCCCGCCCGCTTTGAAGCAGGCACGCCCATGATTGCAGAAGTCATTGGCCTCGGCAAGGCCATCGAATGGATAAACGCGGTTGGCATCGAGAACATCCGCAAGCACGAAGAAGAAATTACGCAATACGCACTGGAACAGCTCACCACTATTCCGCAAGTAAAAGTGCTCGGCAACCCCAAGGAACGAGGCGCGCTAATCAGCATTACGCTCGACGGCATCGCCGTCAGTGACGCCGCCATGATTCTAGACGAAGAAAACGTGGCAGTCCGCAGCGGACACCACTGCGCCCAACCCGTCATGGACCGCTTCGGCGTCGACGCCACGCTTCGACTGAGCTTTGGCACCTACACCCTAAAGCGCGACATCGACCGCTTTATCGCAGGCATCAAGCGCGTCGTAAGGTTGTTCGCATAGTTCTGCATCATGGGTATCGAAAAAGGCATTTTCAACCGCACATCGCTCCTTCTCGGTGACGATGTCATGGACAGCATCTACCAAAAGCGCGTTATCATCTTCGGACTCGGCGGAGTCGGCAGCTGGTGCGCCGAAAGCCTCGTCCGCTCCGGCATCAAGGAACTTGTCCTGGTGGATTCGGACCGCGTGTGCGTCACCAACGTGAACCGTCAACTGATGGCCACCACCAAGACCGTGGGCCAGGTCAAGGTCGAAGTTCTCAAGAACCGCTTGTTAGAAATCAACCCGCACGCCAACATCGTCGCGTTGCAGGACATCTACGAAGAAGCGAACACCGAAAAATTCCAGCTCGATACATTCGACTACATCATCGACGCCATTGACAGCCTCGAAAACAAGATGCAGTTGCTGTGGCACGCCACGCGCACCAAGGCCACCGTTTTTTCTTCGATGGGTGCCGCCCTCAAGATGGACCCCACACGCATCAAGGTCGCTGAATTCTGGAAAGTCGCCGGTTGCCCGCTCGCAAGGGCCCTGCGCGACAAGTTCAAGCGCAAGAAGAAGAACCTCAAGAAAAAAGTCCTGTGCGTCTACAGCGACGAGCTCCTGAAAAACCGAGGCAAGAATTCTTCCTGCGGAACCGCCGCCTGCATGTGCCCCAAGGTCCGTCAGGAACGCAGTGAAGCGGAACTCAAGAACGCCGACCTCGTCAATCACGAATGGTGCAGCAGCAAGGCGCAAATCAACGGTACCATGGCGCACTCCACCGCCATTTTCGGATTCACGATTGCGGGCCTCGTGATGAACGACATTTATCAAAAAGCTTTAGCAAGCGCAAAGTAATATGAAATTTCTGATTCAACGCGTCTTGAACGCCCAAGTGGATATCGAAGGGCAGACCGTCGGTAAAATCGGCAAGGGTTACCTAATTCTCATCGGAGTCGGCGAAGGCGACACCCGCGAAATCGCCGACAAGTTCATCCGCAAAATGCTTGCGCTCCGCATCTTTGCCGACGAAAACGGCAAGACGAATCTTTCCATCAATGACGTGGGCGGAGAGCTCCTGCTCGTCTCGCAGTTCACACTGTACGCCAACTGTAACAAGGGCAACCGTCCGACCTTCAACGGAGCAGGCAATCCTACGCTCGCTAACGAACTCTACGAGTACATTATCGCCGAATGCAAAAAAGAAATCCCCATCGTGCAGACAGGGAAATTCGGCGCCGACATGCAGGTGAGTCTCACCAACGACGGCCCGTTCACCATAATGCTGGAATAACGTCCTATTTCAAAACCAAGTCGACAACAAGCGCAATCGCCATTCCGACACTACAGACACTAATGAACCGCTGAATGAACTTGTTGCCTTTTTTGCGCTGCAAGGAACTTCCAAAATAGCCTCCCACCCAGGCGCCCCCCGCCAGCAACGCAGCTATAATCCAATCAATTTTTCCGTTGATACCAAGAGCAATCGTACTTACGACGAGAAACACATTTGTCAGTGCATTTTTAAGGGCGTTAATTTGTATAGGAGAAAGTCCCGTATAGCGCGTAAGTCCGAAAATCTGGACAAATCCTACCCCGACTTGCACAATGCAGCCGTAAACGGCAATGAAAAAGAATCCAAGGGCACCCTTGAGGGTCAATTTTTCGGGAGGTGCTGCAGGAGGTTTGCCTAGAACATTTTTATTGAGGTTACTCATGACAACCACTAGGCAAATGACCACAGCAAGAATTGCCTGAAAAAGCTTGTCGCCGATGCGGACCAAAAAGCAGGCTCCAACAACGGCCCCAATAGCCGTAGGGGTAAGCAATTGGAGAAACAACTTCATGTTCAGGTAGCCGTGGCGCGCAAGATTAAAAGCGCTACTAAAGTTACCGATGATTAATCCGATGCGGTTTGTCCCGTTTGCAACCGTAGCCGGAAGTCCCAGAAAAATCATAATGGGAAGACTCAGCGTAGAGCCGCCACCTGCAACACTATTGATGAGGCTAACAACGGCACCTAATACGAAATAGGCTACGTAAAGAGCGATATGTGCAAAATCCAAATCCATTGCAATAGCAAATTTAGAAAAACAAGTCTGCGTCGACCTGTATCAGCACGATTGCAGCAGATAGGATTAACCAAAGAACGCGTCGGAGAGCGCCGCACGGAAAGCATGAATGCGGTCGGCATTGGCCTCGCGATGCGGATAGGTAAAATTGCTAAGAAGCACGACAGCGGCACCCTTTTCGGAATCAGCAACGATACTGGCCCCGGTGAAGCCCGTTTTGCCGAAAGTATGTGGAGACACACGCATTCCCATAAACTTTTCGCTGTTGAGTTCCCAGCCCAGTGCAGTGCAGGCTCCCGTTGCAGTCGAGTACTTGCGAGCAGCATTACCTTCAAACGCATTCTCGCAAACCATTTTAAGAAGTCCCTTCGGGGCAACCTGCTTGCCGTTTGACGCCGCACCATCATTCATAATCATCTGAACAAAGCGGAGTAAGTCGGGCACGCAGCTGAACATCCCGGCGCTCCCCACAGGGAAAAGCTTCCGCAACACCCAAGCACTTTCGTCATGAATTTCGCCTTGGATTTCACGCCCCCTAAAGCTGCAAATTTCGGTCGGGGAAATTTCATCTTTGGGAATTGGATTCCAATCACGAGTCAGAGGATCCCAACCAGAGCGAGTCATACCCAGCGGAATAAAGAATCGTTCACGCCCCTGTTGCTGCAAGTCCTTACCGACAAGACGCTGCAAGATTATACCCAACAAGACACTGGCGGGGTTGCCATAGTTGAAATCCGCTCCAGGAGCCTTATCGAACTGGTACGTATAAAGTGCGTTCAGAATTCCTTCTGCTGGAAGCGTACGCAGAGTTTTCATGGGCACACGATAATCGAGGCTGTGCGTAAGTAAGTGAAACACCCGTATGTCATCACGGTAATTTGTCTGCAATTCCGGAATGTAGTCGATAACCTTGGTGTCGACCGAAAGTTTCCCCTCTAGAATATAACTCAAGGCAAGCGTAGAGGTGGGACAAACCTTGGTGAGGCTCGCGATGTCAAAAACCGTATTTTCAGGCGTATTTAGCGTCAATATTTCATGGGTTCCGTCGGGTAATACAAATCCGGCGACAGCCTTGTCAAAAATCCCTGCAGCCTGAGCTTGCCGCAATAAGTCTGTCAATACGTCTTTTTTGAACATCATAGACCGAAATATAAATCCTTTTTGCAATAAATCTTATATTTTAGGTATATGTTGTTGACATCCAAAGGTGAAAAAAAGAAAATCTGGTGGTGGTATGCCGCTGTCATGGCAGTGGTGTTCATCGGATTTGTCGTTTTGACCGCCTATATGGCCAATTCTAAATCAACGGCCCTCAGGAGCCTATATAGGCAAATGGGTATGTACGACAATCAAAACGACGCCGGAGCTGTCAACGGACTTCTAACACACGCCCAATCCCTTTTCGAGGTGACAGCCCGTATGGTCGACGACATGCTTTTAAACGAAGCCTCGTCGAGCGAAATCGACTCCCTCTTTGTCACAGAAACAAACTACCAACTTCAAAAGAAGGAATGGGGCTTTAGCAACTTTTTTGGCGTTATCCGCGGAGAATACTTTAACGGACGCAAATGGGCTCCGGTAGCAGGATACGCGCCGCTTCGCCGCCCCTGGTTTCAGGAAGCTATCAAGGCGCGCGGCAACATTGCCATTTCAGTTCCGCACATCAACTCCCGAAGTAACGAATCCGTTATTTCGGTAAGCAAACGTTTGTCCGACAAAAAGAGCGTTCTCGCCCTAGACATCTATTCCAAGTACCTGCGAAATTGCATGCGTTCAGCAGATGCCATAAGTTCTTGGATGATTATTGACAAAAACGGACTCGTCATAGCCCATTCCGATGTCACCAAACAGGGACATAACTTATTGTCTTCGAGACCATGGGCCACAGACAACGAAGAAAATCTTGACAACGATGATGAGCGGCTTGCCCGCGAGGTGATGTTAAACGGAAAATCCTCTGATTTTGAATACAAGGGAAAAGTCTACAAGATCTATTCGAGCATCGTGCAAGGAAAATGGTATGTAGTAAGAATTATCGACGAGAACGCCCTTTTGGATCAGTGGAAATGGGACACAGCGCGTTCCATATTTATAGCACTCATGCTGTACTTGTTTATCGCTATCATCGGAGCCTTTGTAACCAAGAAACTGATTAAGACAGCAAGCGTAAGTCGAGCCAAGTCAGCATTCCTTGCCAGTACTAGTACCGAAATCAACACGGCAGTCAACGGCATTCTCGGGCTGAACGCCATTATTATGAAAGAAGCTTATGGGTCTATCAAGGACTACGCCAAAAACATCCAGATGGCAGGACAAGGGCTGCTTTCGCTAGTAAACGGCATCATGGACGTTTCAAAGATTGAAACGGGACGCATGAACATCGAACCTTCTGAATACGACGTGTTCACGGTACTCTCGGAAAGTTTCGACGCATTATCACCTAGAGCCTCTGCAAAGAACCTACACCTGTTCCTGGAATGCGACCCCGACCTTCCCTGTAGCCTATGGGGAGACGAAAGGCATATTCGACAGATTATCAGCAACCTTCTGTCTAATTCTATCAAATACACCGAAGTGGGCGAAGTGCACTTGTCGGTCGGTTACGACTCCATCTCACCAAAAACCGGAGAAATGGTCGATGACTACGTCATGCTCAAAATAGTGGTCCGCGATACCGGCATCGGAATCCGGGAAGATAACCTAGACAACATCTTTAACGCCTTCGAAAACATCGACCAACATTCGGGACAAAACCAAGAAGGCACAGGCCTCGGCCTCAGCCTAACCAAGGAACTTGTAGAACGAAATGGCGGACAGATTAGCGTCAAGAGCCGCTATGGCGAAGGATCGACCTTTATGGTCTCTATCCCACAACTTGTGCTGAACGTGGAACCCATCGGCGACTTTACCGCACGGTACAAGAAGGCTGCCCACAAAAAGAACGAGCCTCTAGAAATGTTCTACGCCCCCGACGCACGCATTCTGATTGTAGACGACGTCGAAATCAACCTGAAAGTATTCCGCGGAATTCTCAAGAACACTAGAATACAGGTCGACACCGCCGTCAACGGCGTACAGGCGCTCAAACTTGCGCAATCCAAACGCTACGATATTATCTTCTTGGACTTCATGATGCCAGTCATGTCCGGCATCGAGACATTCCGCAAGCTTAAGTTAATTGACCTGAACCGCAATACTCATGTGATTGTGCTAGTGACCGAAGCAATCTCTGAGGCGCGCGGGTCGTACCTGAACGCAGGCTTTACGGATTATCTTGGAAAGCCCATTCACGAACAAGACCTGTTGCGTATGCTAAAGTGGTATCTGCCCAAGCAACTCATCTTGACTGCCGAAGACTTAAGCCAGTCCGATTTTGACGAAGATGAAAACGCAAGCATCCCCCCCGCAACTCCGGAACCGGCATCGGATCCATTCGAAGAAATCGAATTTGTCAACGTGACCGAACCTTCACCGCGAGAAAAGCTCTCCTTATTCGGAGAATTCTTGAACCTAGATACCGCCTTGGAATTCTGCGGGAACGACGAAAAGATTTACCAGGAACTATTGCAAGAATTCACCACTTCGGATGTCATCCAAAATATCAAGTCCGCCTTTGAAATGAGCGATTGGGATAACTACAGGTTCTATGTGAGCCGCATGATAGAATCGTCTGCAGCAGTGGGTGCCGAAGCCTTGTCGCAGGAATTCCAGTCCCTCAAAAAAGCTTGCATAAATCGCCGACACAACTACATTCTTGAAAACCATGAACGTGTAATGGAGTTATACGCAAATATTGTCCAAAAAATTCAAACGGGGTTGGCCACAATATGAAATGGTGCTTTTTTGCATTGGGCATGATATTGCTGGTTGCAGCCATCATAACGTTCTGCACCCACAAAGATGAACGAGACTCTTTTGGCAAAAGAATGCACATTGCAATGGTCATGACGGGCGCCCGCGACGACCACAGTTGGAACGAATCCCATTACAAAGCCATGAAAAAGGTGGCCCACAAGCTGAATCTTGAAGTAGAGTATTACGACAACGTGCCTAACGACTCGACTGCAGAAAACGTAATGGAGCTTGCGATTAGCCATGGAGCCCAAGTTATAATAGCGACCTCGTTTGACTTTGGCGATAAGATTTTAAAAATTGCGACACGCCATCCAAACATCAAGTTTCTCCACGCTACAGGCATACGTACCGCCCCCAACCTATCCACTTTTTTTGGGCGCATTTATCAAATGCGCTATCTATCCGGAATTGTCGCAGGTCTAATGACCAAGAACAACCGAATCGGTTTTTTGGCCGGACTCAATATTTCCGAAGTCAACCGCAACATAAATGCATTCGCCCTTGGCGTACAGAAGGTCAACCCCGAAGCAAAAGTCTATGTCAGTTGGAGCGGTTCCTGGATTGACGAATTAATGGCAGACGATGCCGCAAGCTACTTGATTGACACCGTCGGTGTAGACCTGCTAACCGTACATGTCGACGCCCTTGCACCCTACGAGATTGCAGAAAAGAAAAACGTATGGATTATAGGCTACAATAACGACAACAGCAAACTTTACCCTAAGCGTTTCTTGACGGCACCCATTTGGCGGTGGGAAAAATTTTACGAGACAAAAATTCAAGAAATCATCCACCACAAATTTATTAGCCGTGATTATTGGCTTGGAGTCGAGAGTGGAGCTATTGACCTAGCCCCCCTTTCCAAGCACGTAGACGACTCTATCAGAGTCCTTGTCGAGCAAGAACGCAAGCGCATAGAGCAAGGAATTTTCGATGTATTTTTCGGCCCCATTATAGACAATCACGGGATGGTACGCATTGAATCAGGCGAAAGCATGACCGATGCCGAGATGATAAATCATTTTGACTGGTATGTCAAGGGAGTAATAGATGGAATCGATTCCCAAGGATACTAAGTACAATGTCAAGACTGTTGTAGCACTCGCTGCAATTGTGGCAACGGTCTGCCTATTCTGCGTTGTATTACGTTTAAAGCTAGACTCTCTGCTCTATAACAATATCTCGGGGCAGGTGGCCCAGCGAGCTTTTGTATTAGCCCAGTCCGTAAATGCACGAATAAACGTACAGCTAGATGCATTAAGCAGCATCGCCCACTTGGCCGAAAACGATACAACCAGAATGTGCGATATCTTGAGCGCAGCCAACTTTGATGAAGGCCAAGTAAACTATGGCATCGTTTCGCTAGACGGCACACTCGTATGCGGAGACTCTAGCGTAAGCGTAAAGCCTAACGAATTCTCTGGAATCGTACAGTCTTTTCGTGGCAAGCATATCGCAAGTTACAATAGTGAACGAGGAATTTTACTGAGTGTTCCCATATACCGAAACGGTAAAGTGCGGAACGTTCTTTACAAGCTTTACGACAACATTCATGCTCGGAATTATTTTGACGCAGGCTGTATGGAAGATGACTGCTATTCGTCTATCCGCGACCAGGACGGCAATACAATCGTCGGTTTTGACAGTCCCATCGATCTTTCATTAGTCGAAAACGACCTCAAAAAGCAGATGGAACTTTATTCATCATCGGCTTACCGCAAGCGAATAAACGGTTCCGTTTATTATTTCTTTATGGCAGACCTGCAACTACCTGGACTTTCACTTGTAGGGATGATTCCAGAGCTCAGCCTTAATCACGGTGTAAATCAGGTTGCCTCACTTGTACTGGGTGGCGTAGGCGCCCTCGCCCTGCTGCTATTTGCAGGTTTTGGTGTAATGTTCTTTGTGGACCGTCGTCATAGAGACAAAAGGCATCGTCGCAACTTACTGAATTCTCCAGAAGAAATCGGACACATCAAAAGTGTCGTCCTAGAAAGTGTCGGCCACGAAATTCTTTCGCCCATCGGAGAAATCCTGGGAATGGACACCATCATTATCAAAGAAAGCAAGGATCCTTTCCTTAAGGAATATGCACAAAATATTCAAAGTGCCGGACAGTCGCTTCTTTCGCTCGCCAACAGCATCATGGACCTTTCCAAAATGGAAGTGGGCAACATGGAACTGTACCCTGTAGAATACAACCTATTCAATATTCTATGCGACTGCTATAAAATGGCCGTCATCAGGATAAACGAAAAGGCACTGCATTTTGAGATTGAAGTAGACCAAACCATTCCTTCGGACCTGTTGGGAGACGAAGTCCGCATCCGTCAAATCATAAACAACCTATTACAAAACGCTATCAAATATACCACCAATGGAAGCATCGCTTTCAAAATTGGCTATGAGCGACAAGAAAAAGCGCACAGCGATAACCTCGACACCATCATGCTGACCATCTCGGTACAGGATACGGGTATCGGGATTCGTGATGAAGAAATGAGCAAACTTTTTATGGCGTTTAGACGGATTGAAAACCGTAGCGAACAAGAGGCGGAAGGAACCGGTTTGGGATTAACCTTGGTCAAACGCCTTGTCGACTTGATGAACGGTAGCATTGTCGTCGACAGCGAATACGGAAAAGGATCCAACTTTAAGGTAGTCATCCCACAAAAAGTAATCAAGAACGAAGTCATCGGCGACTTCAACAAGCGCTATCGTGAGTACGTAACCGCAAGCGAAATTCCCCGCAGCCATTTTAGGGCTCAGAACGCATCTATCTTGGCCGTTGATGACGTACCCATGAATTTGCGCGTCATGACAGGATTGCTTAAAGAAACAGCCGTACAAGTCGACATCGCCGGCAACGGCATGGAAGCCATAGAAAAAATCAAACGCAAACATTATGATATCATCTTTATAGATCAGGTCATGCCCATCATGGACGGAATCGAGACCCGTTCAATCATAAAGAGTTTGGCCGACCATCCCAACAAAGAAACTCCGATAATTTTACTTTCGATAAACACCATGAGCGAAGCCCGTGAAGCGTGCCAGAAGGCTAATTTTACGGATTTTTTAACAAAACCCCTCCGCGAAGAAAATTTATTCGCGATACTGCTCCAGTACCTGCCTGCCGAACTGATTAGCTATGACGAGCCAGAAAAGAGCGAAATTGATCAAAACCTAGACGAATCTTATTACACTCAATCTCATATGGGAGTCCCGCTCGTTGCTGACAAGAATGAACCATCGCAGCAAAACGACGGACTTGAGTCATACCAGAAAATAAAAGAAATCGAGCGCCTACTACCAGAAGATCTAGAAAACTTGGCCGCATCGGGCTTTGTCGATGTCAAACTTGGAATCAACTGCGCCGAAAAAGACGAGAACCAGTACCGCAAAAACTTACAAGATTATTCCTCATCGAATATGGATGCTTTGCTAGAAAAGTCCCTAAAGGAAGAGGACTTTGAAAGGTACCGTTTACAAGTACGCACCTTAAAGAAACGGTCTCTGGAAATTGGCGGTATTGACATTGCCAGCTTAGCAAAGTCCGTTGAATACGCCTGCAACACTGGCAACTACGATTTTGTGAGAATGCACCACAGCGAACTCATTCGCGAATACAGAAACTTTATAAAGGTCCTTAAGGAACTAATTTGATATGGAAGAACAGATTGATGTTTTGAATGCGGACGGAACTTCAGCCGGATACTCTTGCGGACGCACCAAAGTGCACTCCGAAGGACTGTGGCACCGCACGGTACATATCTGGGCTTTTGACAAAGAAAACCGGATTCTATTTCAGTTACGAGCCCGCATCAAGGAAAACAACCCTGGACTTTTAGATACAAGTTGCGCCGGGCATATTTCGGCCGGAGACAAGAGCATCAACGCCGCCGTGCGCGAACTTCGCGAAGAACTGGGCGTTACAAAGAGTCCGCGCGACCTCGAATATTTATTCGAGGCTAAGCACGAAAGCGTGCTTAACGGCGGCCAGTACCTAGACAACGAATTCTATGACGTGTACAGGACCACTCTTTCTGAAGAGGAAAAGAACTCCCTAGTACCTCAGCCAGGCGAAGTCGATGGCTTTATCTGGATGACCCGCGAAGAATTTTTTGCAAAACACAAACTGCACCCCGAAAAATTCGTAGAGCATCCTAAAGATTTTCTGTGGCTCATGGAGAACACCTAATGTCGAAAGCGATAGCCGGCCACTTATACCGCCATTACAAAAAAGAAACGATGACTTATACAGTTATCGCTGCCGACGCCCTTGATTGTGAATCGGCAAAGCCGCTGGTCGTTTACCGAAGTGAATATGACACTCCAGACCACCCTAGAGGCACTTTATGGGTGCGCAACCGCGAAGATTTTGAAAGCAAGGTCACCCTTGCCGACGGCTCTGTTGTGGACCGCTTTACAGAAATACCTATTTCTTTTTGAATTCAGCCAGAACCATTCCAGCAACAATCGCCACGCCGCCCGCAATAGCGACCATGGTAATGTGCTCCCCAATGGCAATGACCGCCGTAATAATTGTTACAAGCGGGCCGGCATAAATGTAGTTGCTCGCCAATACAGTACCAAGCTGCTTAAGGACCTTGTTCCAAATAAGGAAGCCGAAAATCGACGAGAATACCGCAAGACACAAAAAGTTAAGAGCGACCACGGGTTCTGCAAAATGATCCCAAGGAATCCCCAAAAAACTATCTGCAGCAACATTTTGACGGGACGATTCCACCAGCATAATGGGGATAGACGTGAGCATGCCGTAAAAATACACCTTACGCGTAATGAACAGCGTAGAATATTTACCATTCAGCTGACGAATCACCAACGAATAAATAGCCCACATCACACCCGAAGAAAAGGCAAGGAAATCGCCTACCGGAGAAAGTTTCAAAATAAACTTTCCATTCAATACCACAAGGACCATACCGACAAATGTTATAAGGCTACCCACAATCTGCCGTTTGCAAAGGCGTTCGCCCTTATATAAAAGTCCCCCAAAAATCATGATGAGCAAAGGGTTCGTTCCGACAATAAGCGATACATTACTTGATGGCGATAAAGTCAAGGCTGTATTTTCGGTCCAGAAATACAGTGTACAACCTGTAATGCCGCACACAAACAAAATAAGTTCGTGTTTCCAATGATCACAGCGCATTTTGCGGTGACTAGCCGCAAGCAATATCAAGTACGTCACAATAAAACGCAGTGTGAAAATTTGCACGGCAGAAAATCCGTGATACAACAGCACCTTGGTACTGACAAAACTCGTACCCCAAAAAGAAATAGTCGCTATGGCAAGCAAATGCCACAGGACGGCGTTAGGAGCACTTTTGTTCAAGCACGGAATCATCGGCCGCAAAGATAGCTTTTATTTGACTATATTTAGCGAGTTCACTTAGACAGCAACGAGGAAATCTTGACACTTGGCCGCATTAACAAACTGGAAACTTTCGGCTCGGTCGACGGACCTGGCGTACGCTTTGTCGTATTCACTCAGGGTTGCCCTATGCGCTGCCTTTTTTGCCACAATCCCGAAACATGGGACTTTAAAGGCGAAAGTGAAGGAGCATTCGACATTACCGCCGAAGACCTACTGAAAAAAGCGCTCCGCTACAAAAGCTATTGGGGCAAGGAAGGTGGCATTACCGTCAGTGGCGGAGAGCCCCTGATGCAAATGGATTTTCTCATTGAATTTTTTGAACTCGCCAAGGCGGTGGGAGTCCACACGTGCATCGACACTTCGGGTGTAAACTTTGTACGTAATGAGCCCTATTTTAGCAAATTCAAGCGACTGATGGAATCGACAGACCTGCTACTGGTCGACCTCAAGGTTATAGATCCCGAAGAACACAAGAAATTGACCGGTCACGGCATCGAGCACAACCTAGACATGTTCCGCTTTCTAGACGAAATTCAAAAGCCTATCTGGATTCGCCATGTGCTTGTACCGGGAATCAGCGATAACGACGACTATCTAAAACGAGCCAAGGCCTTTATCGACACACTCCACAATGTAAAAAAGGTCGAAGTACTCCCCTACCATTCGCTAGCCGTAGCCAAGTACAAACAAATGGGAATCGAATACGCCCTTAAAGACACCAAGTCACCCTCTCCCGAAAGAATTGCAAACGCAAAGGCAATACTGTCAGGCGCATAAGGCTATTTTTTCTACATTAATTTATGGTTCCCTTTTTATAAGAGGTCGCTATGAACCTAGATGAAGAACGAATTCGCGAACTCCAACGCAAAGATCAAGAACATGATGCGCGCCTGGATATGCAAAAAGAAAAAGACAACGAGCACGACATCCGTATCGATGCCTTGTACAGCAAAGAACGCGAACAGGAATTTAGGTTAAAGGCCCAGGTTGCCAAGGATGCGGAGCACGATTTTCGCTTGAATTCTGTTGACACCAAGAACAAGGAACAGGATACGGAATTGCACCGCCAATCCGAAAAAGACCGCGAACACGATTCCCGCCTAGAAATGCTCGAAAAAATCTGCATTGACCTAGTCACCCGTGTCGAAGCACTCGAAGCCCGTCTCAAATAGTTCTATACCGTGTCACAGTCTGTTCGCAACATAGCGATTCTTGCCCATGTCGATGCCGGAAAGACAACCCTTTCCGAGCGCATTCTTTTTGCCGCAGGCGAAGTACGCAGACCAGGCAAGGTCGAAGAGGGCCTTGCCACCATGGATTACATGCCCGAAGAAAAAGAGCGTGGCATTACCATCGAAAGCGGCGTTGCGCATTTTGAATGGAAAAACACCTGGTTTAACTTTATCGATACGCCGGGGCACGTCGATTTTGGAGCCGAAGTTGACATGGCGCTTTCGGCGGTAGAAGGGGCTGTCCTTGTAGTAAGCGCCGCTAGCGGTGTCGAGACGCAGACGGTCGCCGCCTATAAAAAGCTCCGCGAAGCGGGCGTACGCACCATTCTATTTGTCAACAAGCTTGACAATCCAGATTATTCACTCGACGAAACCTTAATCAACATCGAAGAAGTGCTGGGCGTGCGCCCGGTACTGATGGCTCTCCCCGAATACAAAAGTGGAAAAATCGAAAGCACCCTTGATGTGCTAAGCAAAAGCAGACTTATTCACTCGGAATCTGGCGAAGAAGTTGTAGATGACTCGTGGCCGCAAGTAGGCGAAGTGAGCGACGCCACTGAAAAGCTCAAGAAGCATTACGCCGAGGCCGTCGAATTCGCAAGCAACTTTGATGACGAAGTTCTAACGCTTGCCATGGAAGGCAAGCCGGTACCTCCCAAGGTCTTATTAAGGGGACTTAAGGAACTTGCCCAAAGCAACGATTACGCCCTTTGCTATGCCGGTTCTGCCATGGACGGATTTGGCGTACGTAGCCTAATTACGGCACTCACCTTCTTTTTACCAGATGTTCCCGACTTCGGTTCCGAAGAATTGGGTCAGGTAATTCGCCTTAGGCATTTTAAGGGAATCGGCGAAATTTCGCTATTCCGCAGCCATGCAAACATGGAACGCAAAGTTTGGCCAGCAGGGTTTGAATTTTCTAGGCTCAAAGCGAACCTATTGCAGCCTGTTGAAGAAATCCGTTCTGGCGACATTTACGCCATGAGAGCACCTTTCGAGACAGAACTCGGGCAGGTAATTTCTCTAGACGGCACCATTCCGACTTGCGAAGAAGAATCGCAGTCCTCTATCCGCGACAGGTACCAGCCACTTTTGCAGACCCGCGTAGAATGCATTGGCGCCGAAGATTTCTTTCATGTCGAAAAAAGCCTCAATACGCTTTCTCGCATGGATCCCTCTTTCCGCGTACAAAAGGACGATGGCGGATTCTGGTACTTGCACACCGTAGGCGAAGTGCAGCTGGACGTGCTGCTCGCTCGCCTCAAACGCGAGTTCGGCTGCGAAGTAAAGGCAGGTTCACCTGAAGTCCGTTGGCAGGAGCGCCTTTGCCGCGAAGTAGGACCGGTCGAAAATACATTCCAGCTGGGTCCGCACAAGATTTCAATTAAACTTTCGGCGACGCCGCTCGAAGGGGATGCCCACGACATCCGTTTGTCCGCCGAATTTTTGGAAAACGCTCCCCGCGAAATTTTGGCGGGTGTTCGCTCGGCACTCCTGGAATCGACCGAAATCGGCGTACTAGGCAAGGGCGCACTTGTGGGCGTCTGTTTCGAAGTCCATGAATTCACCTGGACCGAAGGGGCTCTCCCGCCCATGATCAAAAAGGCATGCGGTGACGCCGTAGTAAAACTGATTAAGCCAGCCGATGTTAAGCTTTACGAGCCCATCATGGAACTTTCACTCGAATGCCCCGTCAACTTTGCAGGACTTGTTACCGGCGACATCCAGTCTCGCGACGGCAAGGTGAAAGAAATCGGTGGCGACGGAAAGACGCACTTTTTGAAGGCAGACATCCCACTGCGCAAAATTTTCGGCTACGCCACGGGTGTACGGAGCATTAGCAAGGGCACGGCCCTTTACAGCATGAAGTTGCTCGGTTATAGGCCGGCGACGGTTTAAAGTCGCACGGTTTTTGCGCTACATTCTCGCCGCTTTCGCACGGCGACGGAAATGTTCAATGAGCGGCGCCACGGTATCCTTGAAGTCATCGTGGGTCTCGATGCGCACGAAGTCGATGGACATGCGCTGGAACAGTTCCTTGGTCGCCTTGCCCTGACGCTTTGCTTCGCGGGCAAATGCTTCGCGGAAAGAGGCATCGCCGGTATCGATTAGGAGCGTTTCTCCGGTTTCAGGATCTTCGAGTTCCACAAGGCCTGCAGGCGGAAGTTCCATTTCGCGTGGGTCCACAACGGAAACCGCAAGCACGTCGTGACGCTTACGGAGTATCTTGAAAGCATTTTCGAAGCCTTCGTCCAAAAAGTCGCTCATCACCACGACGACGGCACGACGATTCAAAATCTTGCCGGCATACTCAAGGGCCACTTGAGTGTTCGTGCCGTGGTGCTGCGGCTTAAAGTAAAGAATTTCGCGGATAAGACGCAGCACGTGCTTGCGTCCCTTCTCCGGCGGGATAAAAAGTTCAACCTGGTCGGTGTAAATCAGTAAACCAACCTTGTCATTATTCTTGATGGCCGCAAACGCAAGGAGCGCGGTGAGAGTAGCCATAACTTCACCCTTCATCTGCTTGCCCGAACCGAATTCCGAACTGCTGGACGCGTCGACCATGAGAAGCATGGTCATTTCGCGTTCTTCGATAAACTTTTTTACGTACGGGGTACCAGTTCGCGCGGTTACGTTCCAGTCGATAGTACGCACATCGTCGCCCGGCATGTACTCGCGGACTTCGCTAAATTCCATACCGTTGCCTTTGAAGGAACTGTGGTAAGCTCCGGTCATCACGGTATCTAGCGTGCCACGCACAGAAAGTTCAATACGACTGACAGTCTTTAAAACTTCTTTATCTAGCATTTTCGAATCTCTATTTCTTTTTCAACAAGAATATACAAAAAAAGCCCTCCAAAGAGGACTTTTTTATACCCTTGATGCGATTCGAACGCATGACCTTCAACTTCGGAGGCTGACACTCTATCCAACTGAGCTACAAGGGCAGGTTGACTAAAAATAGAATTATTTTTACTTAAAAACAACTCCCGCTGCCGCCGAACCCCTTGATGCGATTGTATTTAAATCTTCGATTTAAATACCCAACTTCGGAGGCTGACGCTCTATCCAACTGAGCTACAAGGGCGGGCAAACCAAAGATAATAAATTACAGCAGTTTTACAATAAGCTCATGAGGCTCAGCATCGACCACAAGCGCGTCGCGGAATTCACCCACGTCGGCATCGCCTTCCAAGACTTTCACGATGTCATCGTTTTCCATCGAGTTGCCTTCGGTGCGTCCGTAGAAATGGTATTCGCTTTCTTCAGCGACCTGGTCAATGATAACGCGGACCGTTTTTCCAATCATCGCCTCGGCATGTTCGGCATCAAGTTCTTCTTGCAAATCATTCACGGCATCGAGCCTTGCACGAGCTTCACTTTCATCGACAGCGGGCAAGTCCATTTCCATCACAGGAGTGCCTTCTTCAGGGCTGAAGACGAATCCACCTAGATGATCGAACTGAATGTCTTCCAAGAGTTCCATCAGTTCTTCAAAGTCTTCATGCGTTTCGCCGGGGAAACCGACCAGCACCGTGGTACGGAGAGTTACACCCGGAATGCGTTCGCGAATCTTGTGCAGAATATCCACAAGTTCTTTCTTGCGATAATTACGCTTCATGTTCTTGAGCACGTTGTCGCTTGCATGTTGGATAGGCATATCCACATACTTCACCAGTCGCGGTTCGTTTGCCATCAGGTCCAAAAGTTCATCGTCCACAAACATCGGGTACCAGTAAAGCGTGCGGATCCACGGGATGTTCGTGTTATCAAGAATCGCTTTCAAAAGCTGCGCGAGCGTTCCACCCTTCTTGCCCTTTTCGCGGCCAAAGTAAGTTGTGTCCTGGGCGATAAGCGTAATTTCCCGGACACCCTGTGCTTCGAGTTCCTTGGCCTCGGCAACAATGTCTTCGATGCTGCGAGAAACCTGTTTTCCACGAATCAGCGGAATGGCACAGTAGGCGCAACGGCGATTGCATCCTTCAGCAATCTTCAGATAGGCGTGGTGTTTGAATCCGCCCAAGTTCATGCGCGGCAAGTTCTCGGCATCGCATGTCTGCGGAGCTACAATCCCCATCTTCTTCAAAAGTTCGCCCGGTTTGTAGGTGCCCACCCAGTAATCGACTTCGGGGAGTTCCTTCACCAGTTCATCGCCATAGCGACCCGAAAGGCAACCAGAAACAATCAATTTCTGCTTAGGCTTCTTGCCGTTAATTTGTGCGAGAATCGCGTTGATGGACTCTTCCTTAGCGGCTTCGATGAATCCGCAAGTGTTCACCAGGATGTAGTCAGCCTTAGCAGCCGTATCGCAGGTAGTAAAGCCGGCATGTAGCATTTCTCCAACCAGATTTTCTGCATCGACCTGGTTCTTGGCACATCCTAAATGTACAACGAAAACTTTGGGCTTTTTAGTAGGCATATTTTTACAAGGGTTTAAAATTCGCAGTTCTTGACGCAACGGTTTTGCTGAAATTCCGATTCCAAGACTTTTACACCGCGATTGTAACGACGGTACGGACCTTCGCGCAAACCTTTATCAAAAGTCATTTCTTCTTTGAGGGCACCAAGGTCGTCAAATACCTTTGCAACCCCATGCAGTTGACCACGCATGTAAGGAAGCTTGCGACGAATTTTCCCCTGATCGTCCCATTCTTCGACAACACCATCAAGGATTCCATTCCTGTAGAACTCCTTGCTTTTCTTAGTGCCATTTTCAAAGTAAGTCATAGAGACGCCTTCTTCGATTCCTTCCTTATAACCAATCGCCTGCCAGAGCACCCCATTTTCGAAGTAGCTCTTAAACACACCGTCGAGTTTACCGTTCTTATAGGGTGCTTCAACAGCCAACTTACCGTTCGGATGATAACTGAAGGAGATTCCTTCGCGAACAGAAGAGCCCTTTTGGACGGTATAAAGGCGAGAAACCAAACCATCGGCATAGGTTTCCTTGATCGTGTCGAGAGCTACTTCCGGAGCCGCCGCCAAGGGGACAACCCCGAGGCAAAGAACGCCCAGAAGCACAAAACTCAACATTGACAACGAAAAAACCTTTTTCACGCTTACAAATGTAGCTTTATCGCCAATAATTATGTATTTTGCGTTTGCTTATGCGCATTACTTTTTTAAATCCGCCGTTTCATCCGATGTTTAGTCGCGAGTCCCGCAGCCCCTGCGTGACCAAGTCTTCTACCCTTTATTGGCCCATGTTCCTGAGCTACGCCGCCGGCACTGTCGAAGCCGACGGTAATGAGATCCAGCTCATCGACAGTCCGGCCATGGAACTCGACCTTGCGCAGACTTTGGATGGCATCAAGAAGTTTGATCCCGAACTCGTGGTTTGCAGCACGAGTACTCCGAGTATTCTGAACGACCTGAAGGTGGTGCACGCCATTAAGGAAGCACTCCCGAAAACCAAGATTGCAATCATGGGTACGCACGCTACCGCCGAACCGCTCGAATCTATGGAAATGGAACCGAGCCTCGACTTCGTGATTATCGGCGAAGCAGACTACACCGCGAGGAACCTCGCCCGCTATCTGCGCGGCGACATCAAGGAAATTTCGAGCATCGCAGGCCTCGCCTTCCGTAAGGCAGATGGCACGGTCGACTTCCAGCCCGAAGGCCCGAAGATTGAAAACCTCGACGAAATTCCCTGGGTTTCCAAGGTTTACCGCAAGTACCTGTACAGCTGCTACAAGAAGTATTTCTACGGCGCCAACCTGAACCCGCTAATCGTGATTCTGTCGGGCCGCGGTTGCCCGAACCGCTGCAGCTACTGCGTGATTCCGCAGACGCTGAACGGCCACAAGTTCCGTCGTCGTTCTCCGAAGGATGTGGTGGACGAACTGCAGTACATCAAGGACAACTTCGACGACCTCGGCGAAGTCTTCTTTGAAGACGACACGTTTACTGCAAGCCACGAACACGTCCGTGAAATCTGTAACCTGATCCTCGAACGCGGACTCAAGATTACTTGGAGCTGCAACGCTCGCGCCGATGTGCCGCTCGACTTGCTCAAGCTCATGAAGAAAGCCGGCGGCCGTGAAATGTGCGTGGGCTTCGAAAGTGCATCTCCGGTGGTTCTCGAAAACATCCACAAGGGTGTGAAGAACACCGACAAGGCCATCGAGTTCACGAAGAACGCCCGCAAGGCAGGGCTCCTGGTACACGGTTGCTTTATGGTGGGTAACCCGGGCGACACGCCGGAAACGCTCCGCATGACGCTTGACTACGCCAAGAAGTTGAACCCGAATACGGCTCAGTTCTACCCCATCATGGCATATCCCGGCACCGAAGCTTACAAAGAAGCTCTCGCAAGCGGTGCATTGCAGACAAAGGATTACAACCAGTGGCTGGACAAGGACGGTTTCCACCGCACCACTATCCAGCGCGGCGAACTCACCAGCCAGGCTCTCGTCGACTTCTGCGACAAGGCCCGCCGTGAATTCTACCTGCGTCCAAGTTACATCCTGCGCCAGGGCATCATGGCTCTCAAGAACCCGCGTGAACGCTACCGCGTACTGCGTGGATTCGGGACACTCGTGAAGCACTTATTTAGGAAGCACGGCCAGTTGGCGCCGGTCGCACGTCAGGCCCCGACTAATAAGTCGTAAAGGGAAACTGCTACAATTTAAAAGCCTTCCTTATGATCATAAGGAAGGCTTTCTTGTTTAAATCAAAAAAACTATCGGTTCTTTTTCTTGTCGCGCCAGGCGAAGAAATTCGCGAGAACTGTTCCGCTGATGGAATGGTAGGCGCAGCTCAAGGCGCAAGGCACCATGCAAAGTACGGCTTCGGGATTCTTCGCCACGTTTTCGGGATTGGCAAAGAAGGCCATGGCAAGCACGGTCGCCATGCCAGCATTCTGCACGCCGACTTCGATAGCGATAGTACGCTTTTTTGCAGTATTAAACTTGAAGAGTCTACCCACGCTATAACCAAGCACATAACCCAGCGCATTGTGGCAGAACACCACCGCAAGCACCAGCAAAATCAGACCAAGACCGTTCGCAAACAACTGCGGACGCACCGTCACCACGACACCGCCCACAATCATCATCAAACCAATCACGCTTACGGCGGGCATATTCGACTGAATTTCTTTAAATACGGTGCGCTTGCCCAAGAAATAGTTGCAAAGGAAACCAATCGTAATCGGAGCAATTGTCACATAAAGGATGTTCAGGAACATTCCCTTCGCATTCACATCAATACTTGTATCGGCCAACCACAACACAAGCAGCGGAGTCATAATCGGAGCCAACAGAGTCGAAACCATCGTCATGCTTACGGAGTACGTGACATCACCACGAGCCAAGAAACTCATCACATTGCTCGAAACGCCACCCGGGCAGCATCCCACAAGAATGATGCCCACAGCAAGGTAGGGGTCAAGTCCAAAGACCTTCGTGAGGCCGAACGCGACGAACGGCATGATCGTGTATTGCGCGACCGCACCAAGCAAAATGTGGAGCGGCTGCTTCATCAGATTACGAACATCATCCGTCGAAATGGTGAGACCCATACTCAGCATGATGACGCCGAGAATGATGGATGATACATTCCCGTGAACCCAACCAAAAGCGATGGGCACGAAGAATGCGACTATTGCGCTTGCGATAACAAAGGGGGAAGCGTAGTTAGAAAGCAGACGGCAAAAAGCCTTGATTACCTTAAACATGCTTAAAAATTAACTTTTTTTATACCGTTTGGTAAGGTCTACCGATTCTTTTCGAATTCCATAATATCCGCCTGCAAGGTCACATCATCAGGAAAATACTTTTGTGCAATCCGGAGCAGACGCAAAGCCTCGTCATCACGTTTTTGGGCATGAGCATCGTAGGCCATGTTCTTGAAGCCGAAAACAGATTCGGCATTACCCTGCTTAGCGGCAAGCTCATAGGCAGATTCGGCGCGATCAAAAAACTTGGCATCATAGGCAAGGTTCCCTAAGAAGATTGCCGCATCACTAAAATCAGGCTTGATTTGTGTCAAATTATTAAGCACATCCATCGCCACGAACGGTTTATCATCTTCGGCAAGAACATCGGCCAGCTTGTACATGGTTGCAGGATCGTCAGGACGAACACCAAGCGCTTCGCGATAGGCCCCCGCGCTTTCCTCGTACTGTTTGTTTAAGCGATAAACATCACCTAGATAGACGAGGAAATCGAGTTCTTCGGGATGCAAGGCGTAACCCTCGCGAATCACGGCGACGGCACGTTCAAAATCGTTAAGGGCGATATTCGCTTCTGAGAGCTGATAGACGATACTGATGTCTTCTTTATCAAGCTGATAGGCCTTTTCGATGGCACGCAGCGCGCCGACCCCATCGCCGGTTTTACTGTAGGCTTCGCCTAAGTAAAGCCAACCAGAAACGTTTTCCGGTTCCAGTTTCAACGCACGGTGGTACGCCGCCACACATTCGGGATACTGTCTGAGTCTAAAGTAAACGCTGGCCAAGTTAAAGAGCGCCGGCGAAAAGGCTCCGTTCGAAAAGTCTATCGCCTTGCGGTAGGTGGCGGCGGCATTCGGCAAATCGTTCTGCTGGTAATAACTATTGGCAATGTTGAAACTGGTCGCGATGGGGTCGGCACCGCGAGATTCCGCCTTACGGTAAAGCGTAATTGCCTGTTTGAATTTTCCATCGCGGTAGAGCGCATTCGCGCGTTCCATCAGGTCGTAGGCAGACTGTGCCGCAAAGGAGATCGCAGCAAAGACAAGCACAATGAAGAATGAGCGGCAAATCATGACTTAATCCCTAAACTTCACTTCAAACGGCTGTTCCATACCACAGAAAGGCACCGCCTTTCCCGCCTTTTCTGCCGGAGTAAAAGTCATACGCGACAAAGCATCTTTACCAGCCTGGGCAAGGCCAGAGCCCGCAGGAGACTCTTCCAAGACCTTGATATCGTAAACATGGCCACCCGCATCAACACAAAAGCTCAAGCGAAGCATGGCATCGATTTCACGGTCACGGATTTGAGGGGGCACCTGAAAATTCGCCATCGAGCGGCTTTCAGGTTTCTTGTCGACATCGCCCTTTTCGGTAGAGAGAGCTCCGCCACGAAAATCGGCTACAAGTTCCTCACTAATAGCGGCACCCGTCGAGCCCGAAGCCGCACCCAAATTCATCGCAAAACGTGGTCCAGCCTTCGGAGAACGTGAATTAGACTTTTGACGGTTCGGCTTGCGGGACGGCTTTTTCTTTTCGACTTTTTTTTCAACTTCGTCGACTTTCTTGATGGCAATCTCGGCCTTATTGTATTTCTTTTCGTGAAACACCTTTCCACTCAAGAAAAGGTTAGCCATCGTCACGGAGAATACGAGTAGCATGCTTGCCAGGATCGCTGCAAGCAAAATGCTAAAACGCTTAAAAAGCTTTTTAAACCACTTCCAAATCATCAAATCAACCTTGCATGGATTGCTTCGCTACGCTCGCAATGACGTATTCTCGATTCCTAGTATTTACCGATCACTCTGCCTGAGCCGCGATAGAAACCTTTTTTACTCCGGCCAAGTTACACATATCAATCACCTGCACAAGCACACCCGTTTCGGCGCCCTTATCCGCAATCACAACCGCCTCTCGGTCAGGAGTCTTTGCTAGGGACTGTTTCAAGATATCCTGCAAGCTTGCCAAGTCCACCTGGCGTTCGTTCATGTGAATCGTTCCTTCACGCGTTATCGCAATCAGCAAGTTTTCTTTTTCAAGCTGGCTTGCCGTCTGGGCCTGCGGTTTGGTCACATCCACGCCCGTCTCGCGCGTAAACGAAGACGTCACCACAAAAAAGATGAGCAAGATGAACACGATATCCATCAGCGGGCCCATTTCGATGCCCATATCCTTCTGTTTTCTTCTCGGCAAATTAAATTCCATATAAACCTTCTCTTTAGATTGCTTCGCTACGCTCGCAATGACGTATTAGCCTTCAGCCTTTTCTACAAAATAATTCTCTATTACAGTTGCACCAAGTTCCATCTTCTGGCGCAAAATTTCAACACGTTCATCCAGGCGCTGTTTCAAGAGAGTCAACGGGAAAGCAACCAAAAGTCCGCTCTGTGTCGAGATCAAGGCTTCCGAAATTCCGTCGGCCATCAGCACCGGGTTCTGGTTTCCGTAAAGCGTAATCACTTCGAATGTCGAAACCATGCCCGTCACCGTTCCCAATAGGCCCAGCAGTGGCGCCGCAGAAGCCATCACCGACACAATGTGATTTCCTTGTTCCATATAGCGCACCGTTTTCATCATGCGCACTTGCATATAGTCACGGAATCCTTCGGGATTGTCCTTCGCCACATCAATCGCATAGCACAGTTCGCGCCCCAAAAGCCCGCCACGCTTGCGGAGTCTGCGCAAGGCTTTCTCGACGCTCGGGGGTTCAGCATTCTTTTCGTATTCTTCGTTACCGCCATTCAAGTCAAGACGCATGCGCTTGATGACCCTGTGAATGTCAGCGCGGAAGAAATCGCTCCCGATGCGGAACCAGCTCGAAAACAGGTAGTAGAATCCGATAACGCCCGCCAAGAGAATCGGGAGCATCACCACACCGCCGGCCTGGTAAGTATTCTGCAAGGATTCTAGGAATATGTAATGCGTATTGCTCAATTTTTATCTTCCGCTACCAAACGTTTTGACGCCGTACTTTTGGAAAGGTCAGTGAGCTTGCCGAACTGCCCTTGAATTAAAGCTTTTTTCTTAGCTCGAGACCACCCCTGAACTTGTTTTTCACGTGCAAAAGCATCATCAATTCGCTGAAACTCCTCATAATAAACAAGTTCTACAGGCAAATGTTTCCGCGTATAATTCGCTCCCACGCCCATATTATGTTCCTGCACTCTCTTTTCTAATCCCTGCGTACTGCCGGTATAAAATGAACCATCAGAACACTTTAATATGTACATATAGCTACTCATTCTATCCTCTTTTATTTTTTCGGCCCTTCGGCAGGCTCAGGGACCTTATTTACCAAAGCATCTCTTATTTTACGTTAGTTACCTTCCCGAAAATCCGATTCAACAGCGAGGTGCTCTGCACATACATTTCGCTAGTCACCTTTTCAATCTTTTCACTTAAAAGACCGTGCAAGATCATCACCGGGATAGCAATCACAAGGCCCGTTTCCGTCGTCACCAGGGCTTCAGAAATACCGCCTGCCAAAACGCGGGCGTCGTTTGTTCCCACTTCGGTAATCACAGTGAAAAGCGTAATGATACCTGTCACCGTACCGAGCAAGCCAAGCAGCGGAGCAATCGTTCCCATGGCAGCCAACAGACCCATGCGGCGTTCCAATTTCGGCTGTTCGCGAAGCATCGCTTCTTGCAGCGAGCGTTCTGCATCTTCGCGTTTGTCGCGGGCACGATTCAGCACAGCAAACAGCACCAGCGAAAGACTCGTTTCCTTTTTCAGGCAAAGGTTCGCAGCATCTTCGTAACGGGACTCCTTCACAAGCGCATTCAACTTTTTCAGAAAGCGACGGCCCAAATGTCCGCGGAAAGTCAACACCAAGAAGCGTTCCAGGCAAAGGAGCAAGGCGAAGATTGCCACCAAGGCCAAGGGGTACATTACAATGCCACCCTTCTTAAAGAAAGCCTTCAATTCTTCGTCCCAGGTCAGTTCCTTAGTGTCGGTGATAGAATTCTTGACAGCCTTATTCTGCAAAACATCCAGCGGAATCGTCACAGCATTCGAAGCAGCTTCCGCCTGAGTCACCGCCTGTTTGATGCCGCTCACCATATCAGGCGGAAGCGTCGCATTCCATTCAAACACCTTTCCCTGCAAAGCCCCAGAACGGAGCAGCGCCTGCACGTCACCGTTATCCAGAGCCACTTCTCCAAGGAAAACTGTTCCCAGGCGCAAGCGATTCACGTTTACATCGGGGCGAGAGCCCACCTGCGATACTTCACGACCAAAAGATTGCGTGTAGGTCAGTTCATGGCGCAACAGCAGGTCGTCCATAAAGCCCTGCACCGCTCCGATTGTATTCGGAACCTTCTTGTCCGCCTCACTTGCAGCCTGACGTAGACGGAGCAAGCGAGCATTCATGCCGACCGGATAGTCGCCCATCACATCGCCAAGAGACTTATCAATCGAAAGCTTCACCTGCGTATTCAGCGCATCGTACGCCGATTCTTCGGACTGCGCCTTTTCTTCGGCATCGCTGGTCATGTTTTTGCTCGCCATGACTTCTTCGCTTACGCGGCCCAAGTCCGTCGAAAGCTTGGAATAGCGGCCATCCAGTTCACGAGAAGCAGCCTGATGTTCTTCGGTCAACTGAGATTCGGCATAGCGCTTGCGCCAATGTTCCGCTTCGAGCTTTTCGAGGGAATCCGCCTTCTGCAACCGGATGCGGGTAAGAGCCTCGACCTCACGTTGCAAATTGCGCACTTCTTCCATTTGCAACGAGTCCTTAATACGCGCCTGGTCTTCGGCAGAGGCTTTCTTTTCGCTCGATGACCACGGCCATGCAAAAGCAGAAGTTGCAAGAAACAGCAAAATTACAGATTTTTTCATCTTTCTCCCCCCACGACAGAAAGGCTAACCGGCAACTGCACAATCTGAGGCGGCTTTTTAGCCTGCTTCACTTCGATAGCAAGCTTTACAGCAGCACGTTCCTCCAAGTTCAATTCCTCGTTCCATTCGTAAGTAACCTTGCCGTTTTGATTCTTGCGCACCAGGCACCCAAAAACAGTTGCATTTTCGTCGCTATAAACCATCCACTGGTTCCCAACGCGAAGAATCGAGGCATTAATAAGTTCACCATTCTTGCGAGTAAGCGGGCTATTGATAATAGCCACTTCGTCACCAAAGCGAGTCTCTTCGGCTATCAAAGATTTTAAACGCGAAAAACCTTCTTCTTCGCTCGCGTTTCCACTTTCGATATCTCGGGTTAAGGACTTGACGCGATCTAGTCGCGTATCACGTTCCCAGGGGAGCGTTTGTGCCACCTGAGTTTCGAGTTTTTTGCTGATGCCCGCAAGTTCCGCACGCAACGCCTTGCGCTTGGCCGTCACATTGTCGCTCCGGTTCTTCGCCTTGGCCTGTTTATTACGTTCGTCCTGAAGTTCACCCGCAATCGTCTTGATTTTTGCATTTAGGCTATCAATTTCAGCACGGCGGCGTTCCGTATCTGCCTTATACCGCTGCGAAAGCGTCTTGTAGCGGGAATCATCCGCCTTGAGCATCGAATCGGTCGAGGCAATCTGGCGGTTTAACTTCTGAATTTCGGAATTCAGCTTTTCTTTTTCAAGTTTAAGATCACGAATTTCGGCATCCCGATCAGCAAAAGCCAGATTCGAGACAACCAAAATCAGCAATGCCACCGGCAACAACTTTAATCTATTCATATTATTCCGTTTAAGGTTCGGTCTCAAAATTACATTATTAGAACACCCGAACCGGCACAAAGTGTCACCGGATTAATACAAATATTTCAATTTTTTTATTTACCCCATTTTTCAAACAACGTTTGGGCATAACGAGCGGCTTTTTCTTTGTTCTTAGACGACAGATAGAAGAATTCCGCAGCCTGTTTTTCGCTGTATTCCTGCCTTAAAAGTTCCGCCTGGCACAGGTAACGTAAACTGATGGTCGAGGCAAATATGTCAAAGCCGCTTTCAGAGAGTTCCTTTTGAGCCATTCGTCTTGCAAGGTCTATATTATCAGACAACATCTGCTGCAAATCACCAATTGTTTTCTTTTTAAGCCACGAAAGCTGTTCTAGGAACACGTCTGCCGAAGCATCAAAGAAGTCGAGATTGCCATAATCAGCAATACTCTGCAAGAACGCACGCATGCTCTTGTTGTAACGCATGTATTCGTTCAAAGAGACAGAGTCTATACGGACATCGCCCGCATTATCTTCCACAATTTTCTGGTGCACCTGTTCGGTATAGCTTGCGACAGTATCGCGAATACGGCTAAAATGTTCGTCCGCTATTTCCAGAAGCCCAGCCAACCTAGAAAAATCACGCAAAACAGCATTAGGCACGCCAAACTTGGTCTTGTAGCCAAGATCGTGCTCCATCACCGCCCACGCATGCTGCAAAAGCGAACACATCTGTATTTCGAATCTAAAATTCTTAAAATCTGCAGGGATCCCTTCACCGTCTTTAATAGAGCAGATATAGTGCAAAGCCAGGTAGCCAAAGCTAGTCGAATCCAGAATTTTTCTTTTGTCTATAGAATTAGACCAATCGACATTAAACGTATCTACAACCTGCTGGGCGATTTTATCGACATCATCGGCAAAAAAGCAAACGATGCGGAATCCCAGAATGTCGGTAATATCCGAAAGCGAAGCATACTTGTCGCCTTTACGTTCCAGTTTTTTTCGCAGACTCCCTTCTTCTTTAATACGGTGATTGATGGCATACACCATTATACCGCAATTTTTGACAAGTTCATTGATTTTTTCAAGAACAGAAGTCTCTATCCGGACAATCGTTTCTTTACGGACCCTAAATTCAGCTAGAATTTTGTTTTCAGCCAACGTCATCCCCTAGTTACGCTATATTCAGAACACTTATAAATCCCGTCAATTCAAACACTTCGCGGACATCATCTTTTACATGAACAAGAGTCATTTTCCCTGACGTCGTCATCATCTTCTTTTGCGAAATCAAAAGAGCACGAAGCCCTGCAGACGAAATAAAATCGACCTTTTCGAAATCAACGATTACATTCTTGCTTTTCTGGCAAGCTTCAACCAATTCAGCTTCAAAAACCGGAGCGGTCGTAGAGTCTATTACACCTTCAACCACAAGAGTCAGAGAATTTCCATTATCATGTCTCGTAATCTGCATAAAATATTCCATCCATTTAACGGTTACTGATCCTTGACTAGACGAACACTAAAGGCACAGTCTTTTTTACTCGAGAGTTCCTGGAACGCTCCCGAAAAATAGCTCAAGTGCCTATAATAAGCACGTTCCTCATTTTGCTCTTCGGCACACCAAAAATAGGCGAACGAGCCAAGATAGTTAAACACGCCCGCGGAGGTCCGACCACCAAACGGCTTGGCCGCAAATCCCACGTCATCGGTCCCAGGCACGCCGGGACCAAAGACACCGTCCGTTTTCCACACATCGCTGGTGGACTTGAGCATGGTTCCGACGCGGCCCTTTAAATTAAGGCTTTTGCAATAAAGTCCGAGTTCATTAAAATCTTTACGGGTCGCAAGGTGCCAACCCGGGGGAGCACACTTTTTGGCAGATTCCCAGGTGTACAAGCGGCCATAAATTTCCAGCAAGTTTTCGTTGGCACTATAAATAAACGAATCGGCCGTCTTGAATCTAAAATTTTCGGCAAGCCAAACCTGATTTCCAATTTTTACGGTATTGTAGCGCTGCATGTCACGCATATCCGTAAGCACGTTCCCTTCTTCGACAGGGAGGGGTATTTTAAAATCGTACCTAGGTTCAAATTTTTCGTAACGTGTTCCGCAGTTACTGCAGAACTTTGCACTCAAGGGGATTTTAGAGCCGCAATGGTAACACAACTTGAGAAGCGTATTGCCGCATTCACTGCAATACATGCTATCGCTACTGACTTCTGCCCCACATCTCGAACATCTAGACATACAGAACCTCAAACACAAAAACGGCAGCCAGACACTGCCGTTAAGTAAGATAATAATTTTCTATAGGAGCATCAAGGCCAAGCCGTGAGCGTAGTCACAACAGGCAAAAGCCCCTATTAGAAGCTCCGCATCAGGCCCAAGGTAGGCACGACGCTGTAGACGCCATAACCAGAATCGGTGTAGGTTTCGGTACGAGTGAAATCGTCCTTGGTGTATTCAACAGACGACGTTCCGACAGATACGGGCAACCAGCGGCCACCGACGCTCGCAAAAAGGCTCATGCGTTCAGAGAGATTGAACCTTGCTATGATATCGCCACCCAGGGTAAGGGCACCAACGCCCTCGCTAAAGCGGCGGTCCACCTTTCCAAGTTCTGCATGCGCGAATTCCTTTTTCTCGCTTTCGAATAAGTCAACTTCCGTACCGATAACCGCAAGCAAGGCCAGCGTAAAGCTCTGGGTATTTACAAAGCTGTAGCCAAGACCCAATTCGATTTCGAAATACGAACCGATTTGCCAGTCATTATCAGAATTTTCGAAACGAATGTTGTCCGTCGACGAAAAACCGGTCGCCAAAGAAAGCTTTGTTGCAAAGCCCGACTGGCTGACACCCAGATAGCTAACGTTAACAGCATAGCTCACCACGTCAATTTTTTTGTGGTCAACGTCAAACTGCGATACAGGCACAGAGAAGCCCGCACCCAAGAAATGCGTCCACCTTTTTTCGGAGTCCGCAGCAACATTAGCAGGGACTTCTTCGGCCGGTTCTACAGCCTTGGCCGTATCCGCAGCAACTTCCTGAGGAACAGGCTGTGCCGTGACAACTGCGGCAGAAGAATCTGCAGCAGGTTCTTCGGCTGGGGCCGCGACCTTTGCCGTGTCTACCGCAGGTTCAGCGGCAACAGGTGCCGCCGAAGAATCAGAAGCCGGCGCTGCGGTTTCAGCAGCTACAGGAGCAGCCGCTTCATTGCTAGCCGCAGGCGTAGCAACTTCTTGCGTTTTCGCCTCTGCGGGAGCCTCAGCAGCAGCAGGCTGCGCGGCACCAGCGGGAGCCGCAGCCGTTTCAGCGGAAGGTGCCGGAGCAGCCTCTTGAGCAAAAACAGCAGAGCATGCAATTAGAGCAAGCGTTAGCATCTTTTTCATATATGCACTCCTTTTGTTATTCAGTAATTTCGTTCAATCCAAACGTGGTATTGCCAAATTCAAACGTTAAAGTTTTCCCGCTGATGTACAGATTTGATTCCTTGCCATCAGCATTTTTTCCTTTTCCAAATGACAAGACGATCTTGCTGTTGTCGCCGTTTTCTTCTAGTGTATAATTCGCCGTAATTGATCCGGCATAGATTGTATCATCGTCATCCACTTCTTCAAAATCCGTTTCGCCTACGATGTTATATTGTTCAAAGGCCATCGTCTTTGCCTTGGAATCAATCGAGACTAGGTTGTAGACATATCCCGTTGTATCACCGTTATCTACAAAAGCCTTTATTCCACCCGAAGTCATGTCTAGGTACGACATAAAGAACGTTTCGTCAAGCATGTCGACATTGACAAAAGTTAAGCTTTCATCAATAGACTTGTGAGTTTCGTAGGTGAAGTGGTACGGCAAGAATATGCTGTGTACCATGCTCCAGTTATCGTTAGAAAGTTTTGAGAACTGGGTGTAAAAGGTCGAAGCACGATTCGCAACTTCTGCAGTATAGGTTCGCGTAATGACGGTCGTCGTTTTTTCGCCATTCGCCACAGCAACGCCCTTAACGGTCGCCTTGGCGCCCGTAACAGTCTCGCCATCCTCGTCATCATATGTAAACTCAAATTCTATAGATGACGTAGACGATTCCTTTTCGGAAGTCTTTTCAGAAGAAGTCTTTACGGTTTCTGTTTCAAAGTCGTCTTCAACCCATTCACCGTCTACGTAGCCAATGCTATGAATACGCCATGAATCGGAATTCCACATCCTGATGAATTCTTCTTCACTATATAACCGGCCGTCATCACCAAGGGGTGCCTTTTTTACCTGCAGGATGAGAGAATCCCTGGTTGCACGGTAACTGCAAAGGACCTCGTCTTCGACCACTTCGTCAATAAAATCAATCTTTGCAAGGGCCGTTTTTGCACCCACAAAATCAATCGAAATATCTTCCCCTACAAATGAACGGCCCTCAAAGCTCACGATATCGGTCGCATCTTTAAGAGACTCATCCAGGGTCGTTGCAACATCAACCGTATCGCTAGAGCAGGCGGCAAGGAAAGCTACCGCAGCAATAATACCAAAACCTTTTAATTTCATTTTACTCCTCCTTGATTTCTATGGACTTGTCGGTCTTGACAGGATAGAGCCAATTACGGTATGACGAGTAATCTTTCTTCAAATTCATAAAAATTCTAAAGCTGTCAGAGGCGTCATGCTCATGCGTCTTTTTTCCATAATGCGATGGAGTATAGACATATCGAGCTTCATACGCGGCGACTAAAGATTCATGATCTTTGGTCCCGAAAATATCGCCATCCGTATTCGCAATGGCAACGGACACTCCTAACTGGTAGCACCGCGCACAAAGCGAAGGTTCTTTTACAGAATGCGTGTAAGGGCGAAGGCCCGTAAGAAAGAAATTCTCCGTTTTTTCTTTTTTGTACGGTTTCGTAGGGATTTCTTCGCCAGACGCCATTGTAAAGCCTGCATCCTTAAAAATCTGCACGAGAGTCTTGCGCTTTACGCCATTCGGAGTCTGCACCGCATACGAATCATACAGTTCCTTGTAAAAGCTTTCTGGCATAACCATTTTGGCAGTTTTACTATACACGTTCATTTTATAATCATCGTTGATTTTATACGGCGCGAATCCACCAAATAAGCGGGAGGCATTGTACTTATAAGTGTCTTCTTCAAGAGGATACTTTTTATTAACCCCGTGCGCTATAGTTTTAGTGGCCTTAGTATGCCACTTTGTCTTAAGCACGTCTGCGTAATTAATTTGATTGATTTTTCCCGTAAAGATCTGATTGCGAGACTTGCTCCCCGATTTGACATAAATCGGAGTGGAATGACGGACAATCTTGTTGTTGTCGACATATTTCTGGAATTTTTCCATATATTTCTCTAAGTTGGCAACGGCCTGGTTGTTTTGATTAATCGCGTAATACCAACTTGCCGCCATAGAAAGTTCGGCCAAAAAGGCGATGTCTGCATTAATCATCTGTTGACGCCATTCATACCCTTCCGCTTCCCAAACGACCGTTTCGTAAGCCAGGAGTTCATACAAACCCGCATAGTTCTTTATCGCAGTCCTGTTCGAAATCGTAATTTCGCCAGAAAGCATCTTGATGACATTGAATGCGGCATTGGCAGCAGGGCTCCCCACAACAGTCGCGTCACCCCATTTCAAGATAATTTCTTCGGCTTTTTTCGCTAAGGCCTCATTGTTCTTTTCCATGTAAGCCTTGTATTTTTCGTCTGCCAGGTACTTCCCCCTTTCTTCTTCACTCAGGGCGTTCCATTCATCAAAAGTCTTGAATTTAGCAACACCACTCGCCTCCAAAGAAGAGAGGTATAAAGACTGAAGGGCGGCATACAAATCATTTTCCAAGTGGGTCTGGTGTTCGTCGTAAGCCCTATTTCTTTCAAGGATTCGTTCTTTCGCCAAGGTCAATTCTTCGGCGGACATGACAACGGTCGTGATATGCTTTTCAAGATAGTCCTGCATCTCATCCAGTTGCTTGCGCATCGCTTCGACTTCATCAAGAATGTCATTTATGGTTCCCATAACTTTAGCGCCGCCGTCTCCGTTAAAACCAAGTGCGCCGGCCAATTCATCCATGCCAATCTGAAAAAGAGACTTGAGTCCCGGGCTTTTGATTTTGTCTCCGAAAAAGTCCGTGAGCCACTTGAACACGTCCTTTCCCCAGGAGACATCTTGTATCGGATGCCTAAATTCTTCGGTCGAACCTCCGGAATTTTTGGAAAGCGCCTTCGGATGCGCTCCGCCCATAATTTCGTTGCGTTCGTCAAGGGACTTGCCGAGGCCCTTCCAGTAATCGTTCAGCTGACCTATATCGTACACTGGATTCCCGGTAAATTCGATTTGTGGGCCAACCGCCGGTTCAAGAGTAGCGACTGCAGAGTCGTCGCTCAGATTGACACTTGCGACATCGTCGCCCACAGAATTACTGCAAGCCGTTAAAGCGAAAAAGGCATACAAAGCGACAATCGCCTTGTTTCCCCAAAATGACGAAAAATGGAAGTCATTCACGAGTTTCATTCAAACACCTTCTAAAATTAAAACACCAAAACGGCCCAAAACCGTCACCGCCCCTAAGATAATATTTGTTTACACACGCGTCAATAGAAAACAGCCAGAGAACGCTTTATTTTCTTAACATTCCCGTAATATTGACATAATCAAAAAATATTCTTAAATTGATTTTTACAAAAACCAAAAAGAGGTGTTTTATGGATATCAAAAAAATAGTCGCAATGGTCCCCATCGCTGCAATATCCCTGCTTGTCGCCTGCTCTGACGACTCCAGTTCTAACAACAGTTCTAACGCTGCAAACAAGGAAGTTTACTCCTGCTACATACGCGATTCAGAAGATTCCTCCGAAAGCTGCGCCGAGGCAGAAGTCGGCACCGCTAGTGCCGACTCGCTGAAACTCGAGTGTGAAGAAACAAAGGCTGCGGCACCAGACTATCTCAAAGTTGAAACCGGTAAAGGTTGCCCAGCAGAAAAGAAAGCCCTCCACACTTGCAAGTCGTCCGCTCCGCACAACTACACCATTTACTACTACACCTTGGACGAAGGCGAAAAGGAACTCGTCGTCAAGGGAGACGAAGCCAAGACCTGCGAAAACCTGGTTGAAGGCGAGGCCGAACCCGAACAGGCATTTATTTCCTGCTACGTTAAGAACGTCGATTCTGAGACCAACGAAGTCGAAGAAACCTGCACTCAGGCCGCTACCAACAACGTAATGGCAGATTCCATCAGATATTTCTGCAACGAGCTTAAAAATGATCCTGCTTTCGAAGGAACCGTAATCAAGCTTGGCACAGGTTGCTCCGAAGAAAAAGCGCTCCACATTTGCGCCGAAACAGAAATCAGCTCCGAAAGCGACGATACACCGGCCCTCATCACGTACTTCTACTCCTTGAATGACGAACAGAAGGAATTGCTTAAGGGTGTCGACGATGACAAGGCGTGCGAAAAGCTCGATGAATACTTCGATGAGGAACTCGCAGACGACATTTCGGGTAATGACGAAGAATAACTCTACCGCATCATATTAAATAAATAAAAGCGAGCGTAGAAAGCGCTCGTTTTTGTGATTTAAAATTAGGGATGTTTCAATGAAAAGCACTTTCAATCTAGCAGCAGGGATTTTGACAGATTCCATTTTACCCCCTGATGAAAGAACGTCTTTCCATTGTCGATCCCGAAACGGCTCCGAAATTTGATAAAATGACGTACCTAGAAGTCATAGACGCCTATTTAGAAGAGAAGGATTTGCTTGGTAATGATAGCCCGATATATCCATACGAAATTCAATCAGCAAAGGAAATGGGATCATATGGAGAGGAATTCCTATTCAATGATTTCCGCACCATTGTGGGCTTTGAAGACATTCAAAAAGACTCTGTTCAAGCAGCCCTCAAGCCAGAAGATAGATGGCTATTTAAGAGCAGCCCCGTCCGCAAAAAAATCTTTCGCTATCCCAGATAAGCCATTCAACAGGAATATTTCGTAAACATGAAAAAGAGACTTTCTGCATTAACATTCGCATTGCTGCTAACATCATGTAGCAACGACACGCTAAACGTAGCCGAAGCCATCAGCATTCCTAAGGCAGGGCCACTCGCCGAATGCACCGCACCGGCCTTCCTTAAAAAAGGAGACAAGGTAGCACTGCTTTCGCCCTCATACACCACACCCGATTCTACCATCAAAAAAACAGAAGAAGTTATCAAGGATTGGGGCTTTACTCCTGTCGTCGGGAAAAACGTAAGCAAGCTCGACGCCGGCAAATTCGCAGGAACCGTCAAAGAACGTGTCGACGACTTTATAGTCGCCCTCAAGGATACAAGTATCAAGGCGATTCTTTGTAACCGAGGCGGTTATGGCACCATTCAGCTGGTAGACTCAATCGATCCGAAACTCATCCAGGATAACCCCAAGTGGGTTATCGGTTACAGCGACATCACCACGCTGCACGCCATGCAGACTAAGGCGGGCGTCATGAGCATTCACGGCACCATGAGTTCTAGCATCGCAAAAACTGGCGGTAACGAAGACAACAGCAAGCTACTGCGCGATTTGCTCAAGGGCGAAGTTCCCACCTACAAGGTTCCTAAGCACAAGTACAATCAAAAAGGTAAGGCCGAAGGCATTCTGGTGGGCGGCAACATGGCAACCTTCGTTCCTCTTATTGGCGCAAGCGACATCGATGTTTTTCAGAACGATGGAATCATTTTGTTCATGGAAGAAATCGGCGAAAATCTGCGCAACATTGACCGCATGTTCCACTCGATCGAACTGCACGGCGTCATGGAAAATGTAAAGGGCGTTATCCTCGGCGAATTCGTGGATTCCGGCACCGACCTCGATTACGAAAGTACCGAGGCCATGCTTTCGATGTACCTCAAAAAATACGACATTCCAGTGATGTGCGGATTCCCGGCAGGGCACGACGACGTAAACCTTCCGATTGTGATGGGCGCAAAAGTAAAAATGGAAGTTAAAGAAGACGGTGCAACACTCGCCTTCGATATCGACGGAAAAAAGAAGGACGTAGACACCGAAAAACTGACTTCCAAAACGGCACTTCCCAAGACTCTGCTCAAGATGCTTTCAGGGAAATCCTTTGCAATCGAGGATTAAGTTTTAAAGGATACATATGAAAAACTCTAAACAGGCAAATGGAAAAATGTCACCCTGGATTCTACCGGCTCTGCAGGCCTCCAAAATAACTATTGCAGCAGGGACCATTGCACTTTTCCTTACCGCCTGCGGCAACGACTCTTCGTCATCGGCTTCCGAAGATTCAAATAAAGAGGAAGTCTCGCTTAATATAAGCAAAATGACGCTCCGAGAAAAGGTGGGGCAAATGTTCTTTGTACGCCCCGAAGCACTCGACACCAGTATTCACTGGAACGAATACAGTGAACTCCCGGATTACAAACTGCAGCACGTAAACGAGATCATGCTTGCGGTAAACAAGGAATACCCCATCGGCGGCATGATTCTTTACGCCCACAACATTGTGGACGAAACGCAACTCGGCGACTTCATTGCCGAAATCAGGAAACTGAACGGTTCCCCGCTCCTTGCCATAGATGAAGAGGGCGGCCGTATTGCCCGCATCGCGAACAACGGGAACTTCGACGTTCCCAAATACGAAAGCATGGCCGCCATCGCCGAAAGCGGCGACCCGAACGAAGCCTACAAGGCCGCATTTACCATCGGAAGCTATATAAAGAAATACGGCTTCGATATCGACTACGCCCCGGTCGCCGACGTGAACACGAACCCCGAAAACATCGTCATCGGACCGCGCGCCTTCTCGGACAATCCCGAGACCGCCGCCGATTTTGTGGTCAGCTACCTGAACGGTCTCGATTCCGCAGGCGTCATCGGCACACTCAAGCACTTTCCCGGCCACGGTGACGTAAAGACCGATACACATCTCGGCTACGCCGAAACGAACAAAACCTGGGAAGAAATGCTCCAGTGCGAAATGATCCCGTTCAAGGCGGGCATCAAGGCGGGCGCACAGATGATTATGACCGCACACATCGCTGCCCCGAAAATCACCGGCAACGACCTGCCCGCAACACTTTCGTCTGTCATTCTGCAAGACAAGCTCCGCGGTGAACTCGGCTTCAAGGGAATCATCGTGACCGACGCCATGGACATGGGCGCCATCACCAAACAGTTCGGCAACGCCGAAGCCGTCATCAAGTCTATTCAGGCGGGTGTCGACGTGGTGCTTTGCTCCAGGGAATTCACGCAGGTGTTCGATGCCGTCGTGAAAGCCGTTGAAAAGGGCGAAATAAAAGAAAACCGCATTGACGAAAGTGTCAAGCGGATTCTCGCGTTAAGAACTAAGAAATAATTAGAAACAGCCTAGAAACTGCCGCCGAGATTTTCGAGAGAATCGATAATCACGACGCAATTCTTTACGACGTTTTTCATCACAAAACGCATCATGTCCAAAGGAATTGCAACGCAGCCACCGGTGTAGGGCTTACGATCGCCAAATACGTGCAGGAAGATTGCAGAGCCCTTGCCCGGTTCACCCTTAGCATTGTAGCTGATGTTCAGGCAATACTGGTAGTGGATAGGATAATCAACGATGCGTTCACTTTCTTTCTTATCCAAATCAGGATAATCCTTAAGGCTCACCAGTTCGTTGTAGTGCATTCCTTCGCGCACATCGCCAGACCAGTAGGTATTGCTGTCCGCCTTGACGTATTCAAACGCTGTAACACCAGGATCGCTGGAATTTCCGAAGGCACGATTGAAGGAGAACGTGCCCACAGGAGTCATGCCGTCACCTTCCTTGGTCTTGCCAAGGCCATTCTTGCCGATAAAGCCCGGAGTAGACATAATCATCTGCCACTTGCCCGACTTGTCCTTTTCGTGCATCGAGACCCATGCCGTGGTTCCTTCGTAGGCGGCCACCACAAACAGTTGCTTGGCCGTATCGGCCTCGGGCAACTTGGTCACCCATTCCGGAGAAGGTTCAGCCGAGAACACTTTCGCCTCAGGAACTTTTACATCGGGGAATTGGAGTGAAGTCGAAGTTTCGTCGTCAGAGCAGCCGACAAACGGGAACGCCGTCACAATAGACAGCAATGCTATCGAGAATAATTTTTTCATATCAAACACCTCTGCATAAATATAACCTTTTCCCATCAATTCATTTAATGTTAAAATAACATTTTTTAAGAAATAGGGCTAGATATTGCACGCAGAATATTTATATTCGCGGCAAATGCTTTCGACCCGTTCTTTCAAGATATTCGACTTGGGAGCTTCAATCTTGTAGCGTTCCACCAAAGCGATACGGCACTGTTCATAGTCCATATTCCAGTTGCGGTCGGCACACCAGGTCCACAGATAATCCTTGCAATAGTTGTAATCAGCGCCTTCGAGGCAAAGTTCCTTGAGTTCTCCGCAATCGGCAATCTTGTTGCTTTCAAAATTATTGGCAACGCAATAGCGCTTAAGGCCATCGGCATAGGCCGCATTCTTTTCGGCATCGCTAATAGATTCCGGCAGGAACAGGGACCACTTAGTCGTATCGAGCATCATCGCCGCCTTGACGCTAGACGCATAGCACGCAGGCTCATTTCTGTTGACAACAGTATCCCTATAATATTCATAAGCACGTTTATTCGCCTCCAGCAAACCCATTTCGTCAAACTCGTCAGTCGGTATTCCGGAGCAAACCACATCCTGATAGAGGCGGCATCCCTTAGAATCCCAGCTATCGGCGTGATCACCATCTTTTTCGCTACAATTTCGAATGGCGATATGCTCCATCGAAACCCCGTTGCCTTGCACGGTTATATAAATCGATGACTTTGCCATTCCACTAAAGACACCCATACCGTTTTCGATATTCGATTCTGGTACGATTCGAGAATCCGTCAGCGAGGCCTTTACCTTGTTATCATAATCGATATAGGCATCATCCGTCGCATAAAAATCAACCGAAATATCGCCAATGGGCATCATCATGTTCATCAAGTAAAGCGTATCGAGTGCATAAAAATCGGCAACCTTGCGGTTTGATGTAAAGCCCAGATTTTGCTGCGTTTCAAGCGGGTCGTGCATTGCGATTCCCCTATAGCCCGTAGAATCACTTTTAGTCATGCCCTTGAACATCTGGTTAAAGGTCGTGTTTTGGGATTCCGCAGTGTTCAAACCATAATTCATGATAGAAATCACTCCGCGAACGGACTTATCATAATCCATGGCGCATTTTACAAACTCCATATCTAAGGGGAATTCCAAGAACTGTACCGTAAAGGAATCATTGCTGCTATTCGGCTGCCATTTGTAGCTGCCATCTGGCTGAGGCAAATTTAAACCCTTGACCTTCACGGAATTCGGAATGGTCGCAACGGCCTTGTATCTGGACTTTGCCTTATGTCCAATACTGTCCCATTCAAAATAGGCTTCAAGAACATAGGATTCGCCCTTGATTCCATGAAAGCCGTCACTTGTAAAACAGTTCGGCTTATCGCTACGGGCTCCTAGTCTAACAGTCGTATCGATTTCTGTTTCAGCGCCATCGGAGTATTTTCCCTGCACCGTTACATAGGCGCTATCATAGAACGCAAAATCCTTGGTCGAGATTTCGTCGAGTTCATAGACTTTCGAAAAGCAGACGTCGGGATTTCCTTCGCTAAGGATATAGCCATAGGTATAGATTCCCGTATAAACCTCACGTTCCTCAGGATAGTATTCCCACGGTCCATGGAAATCGCAAGAAGCAAGAAGCAGGGCAAAGACCAATGCGCCAAAAATCTTAGAAATAGTATTCATAGCTCAGCATAATCGGTAAAAAGGGGAACTGCGTAATTTCAGTCTTCTGCGGAGGATTCTTGCTTGTATCGTAGAAGGTATAGAACATGTTTTCGTGGTCGGTCAGGTTGATAATCGTCCAGCTGAAATTCCATTTGTTTTCGCGGCCCATATCGATCGCCTTTACATCAATCCTAAAGTAATCCGTCTGTCGACCGGCATTACGGCTACCCGGCAGAACAATCGCCTCATCGGTATAATTCTGGTGTCCCAGTTCTTCGGAGAAATAATACCCCTTGTATTCACTGATGGGCATACCGGCAGAATACTTCATGATAATCGAAGAACGGAAATACAAATCCTTCTGAATCTTTTGCACCGACAAGGCGTCCTCTTTACCGCGCCAGTTGATGCCCAAATCCATCTTGAGCGCATACGGCTGATGCCAACTCGGGAAATACGGCTTGGTGCCATCGTTCGTTTTCATCACGCTAATGCTCTGACTCCAGTTGATACCGCCAAACCACCAGCCCTTATCTTTACGCAACGAAAGTTCATAGCCAAAAGAGTAGCCTTCCGCCGTTCCAAAGCCATCGGCAACCACAAAGTCGTCCGAAGTCGTTTCGTCGTTGCTATCCAGAACCGCCTGGAAAGTATTCAGGTTGTTTTGCGTCTTATAATAGACACCCACAGTCGCATCGTAGCCTTCAAAAAGATCGCGATGACTGTATTCCGTGGCAAGCAACCATGACGACGCAGGCTTGATACGCCGTCCCTTTGTAGTGGTCGTTGCAGGATAATAGAATTCGTTCAAGGTTTCCTGGTCGGTATAGACAATTGAATTCAAATACTGCAAATAGTAGCCGCCATAAAATTCAAGGGTCTTGGTTTCGTCAAGATTTATGCTCAGTGATGCACGCGGCTCTACACCAAAGTGTTCCGCAGAAGTCTGATAGTTAAAGCGCAGCCCATATTGCAACAGGTAATCGGGAGCAAATTTCCAGGCATCTTGTAGGTAGCCTACATGATGAAAAGGTTTTTGAATATCGGCTACGCTTACAGTAGACATCTGTTCTTGATAACGTTCATAATCGTATTCCAGTTCGTAGCCTAGCGTAAAGGTATGGTCCGGAATTCCGCGATAGTTGACCCACTGCTTGCCAGCGAAGGTATAAAGGAACATTTCGATCGACATGAGTTCGCCGATTTTCATGGTCTGATAGAATTCGCTAAAGGCAAGCGTGGCGTTGTAATCCCAATCGCCGTTAATACGATGACTGATGTTCACTGGGATAGCGACATTTCCCCAGTCCATGTAGAGCGGGTCAAAGCTTAGGCGGTCCTTACCCACGTAAAAGCTAAACTTCATGCGCGTATCGTTGGTAAAATTGTACATGAAGGTTCCCTGCAAATCCGTAAATTCATAGTCCAGGTCAAGATCTATGATATCGAGGGCATTCATCAAATCAAGCATATAACCGATATACGTCGTGCGGCCTGCCACCACCCAACGGGCCGGCCCCTGATGGCCTTCGGTATGGAGCTGGGCGGCAAAGGTGCTTATCTTGATGCTAGACTTACTGAACCATTCGTTAACCGTATCCTGACCGCCCGCGCGGCCATCCATCTTGAGAACGGAACTCAGGCGGTTACCGTACTGCGCCGGGAATCCACTCTTGTAGAACTGCACATCGTCAATGCCTTCGACAAGGAATGTACTGAAAAGACCAAAAAAATGCACCGGAGAATAAACAACCGCGTTGTCGAACAAAAATAGGTTCTGGTCGGCAGCACCACCGCGCACATAAATCTTGGAACTAAAGTCAGAACTAGCCACCACGCCCGGGAGCGCCTGAATGCTTTTGATAACATCCGCTTCGGCAAGGCTCGGCATGCGCTTAATCGACTTGGCAGAAACAACAGATTCACCGGGTTTGCGCTTGGGGCGACGACGGAGCTGCACCACGACTTTCTTAAGTTCGGTCACCTTTGCGTTATCGCCACCGGCAAGAAGGTCGTCGACGTTGACATCTTTTGGCTGCGCGGTATCGGCAGCGGCATTGGAATCAGGTCCCTGAGCCTGCCGAAGGGCCGGCACCGAATCTATGGTTGGTTCGGCGAGCTCACCAACCTTAACAGGATCCTCTGCAAATGCTTCGCCGAGGGTTTGCGAAAAGCTGCGTTCGGCGCCAATGTACTTGAGCTCATAGCATTTTTCTTTTTCGGCGCCCGCGGTATCGGAATTCGTAACACAAATGTTCCAGAGAGTATCTTCGGGGAGCACGACACTGAATGGCGTACCGACCGTTGTTTGCAGCGCTTCGCCCGACTCCAGGATTTCGACATTGAGTTTTTCACCTGGGGCAAATGAGGAATCCTGCACAACCCCGTTAAAAGTGATTCCCTGGGGTGCAAGCGAATCGGGCACAGGTTCTTGTGCCATAGCGGCTACATTCAGCATAGCCAGCAACAAAACGAAGATTTCAATATAACGTTTCAAAAAAACTCTCTTCTCGTAACAAAAATAGCAAATAGGTTTCCCCATTTGCTATTGTAACACCTTAAGGAGTAAAAAGTGTCACCTATTTTTAGAACCGACCCACGGTAATGCCCGAGTAGAATCCGGGCCACCAGCGGCCTTTATGCTTTTCGCTGCCGAAGTCGTCGTGGTAGTTATTCCAAGGTTTTAGCCATAGTTTATCCGCATAACCCAAAGTTGCAAAGTTTAACGATCCACCTACGGCAAGGCCAACACCAGGGAAAAGCTTATGTACAAATCCCAAACGTATGCGATGGTGATAATTCCAATTTCGGTCATCAGTGAACGAGACATCTTCGTAGGCATTCAGGAGCATGTATTCCAGTTCAAAATGATTACCGTATTTGCCAAACTGCGTACCGATTCCGTAGCCGCTCTCGTAACGGTCTTCAAAATGCTTGAAGCCATTCCCCTTTTCAAAGGGGCGAGCCCATTCAAAAGCAGTGTAGAAATAGGCCGTACCCAGGTGGAGCGAAAGATCTAGAGAACCCATTTCGTTAAGGGTCGTCGTTGCCGACCACACGCCGTTCCCCACCACGCTAATAAAGCCCACCGGAGTCTTTTCACATTCCCAGCACACATTAACAAAACCCACCTGGCGGCCCTTGGCCTTGGTGGCGACATTCACGTAACCGACCTGGGTTCCGCCTTCCAGCGCAGAGACATTCACAAAGCCAACTTCTACATCAGACTTGGCGGCCACATTCACAAAGCCAACTTGCACATCGCTTTCTTTTGCAACATCCACAAAACCGACCTGCACACCGGAGCCAAGGGCCACGTTCACAAAGCCTATATTGGTTTTGCTGTATTCGCCCATGTTCACTAAGCCAAGCTGTAGGTACCGCATGGTATCAAGGGCTCCGTTCACATATCCGATCTGCACACCTTCGGACTTTTCGTCGGCCCAGTTGACAAAACCAAGCTGCAGGCCGTCAACACTTTCGGCATAGTTGAGCGTACCCGAAATCTGAGCGCCTTCAATGTGTTCGTTAGAAATATTCAAAAGGGCTGCCACTTGAATACCGCGCATTTCTTTGCGGGCATTATTCACAAACAAACTCACCTGCGAGCCTATTAAATAGTCGCTAGCCTTGGTGGCAAAAAGGCCCAGCTGTACGCCCTTGCGAGGTTCTTTTTCACGATCGTAAAAACCAAAGGTGGTATGAGAAACACCATTGCGGTCCAAGGAATCCATAGAACACTTCGCAGCATCACCATTAGCACAAGAACGTTCGCTCTTGATTTCGCCACGGAGAGCGGTCTTTTCAGCCTCCACCGCCGTAAATTGCTTTCGCGTCAATCGGGCACGGTAGTTGTCCTGAAGGGTAACCGTCGCCTCCTTGTATTCGGCGGGGCGTTCTAGACGCACACTATACTTTCCAGCCGGGAATCCGAGACTCATCGCGCGGCCCGGCTTTTTGTAGAGTTCGGCAACGAGTTCCCCCTTTTCGTCACGGATAAACAAGTGGCCATCCACGTCTTCGTCCAATTCAAGACCTGCACTGGTACTGCGCAAATCGGTCATCACCACGTCACCGGTACCCGCCAAATTCATATCGCGGCTGGGGTGCTGGGCGCCACCCATCGTCGTTTCAGTTTTTTGGAGCGTTTCGCTAAACGCAAACTGGTAAGCTTCAGAAAGGGTCACCTTGCCATCGCCACTTACATCACCAGCACCGCGGAGGCCACTCACTAAAGAATGCGTAAAGAAGGAGCCCTTCAGCTTATCGCTTTCCTGGCTCGATTCATCTTGAGTACTACTCGTAATAAAGGCATAACCCTTCATGTCGCTGCTCTTGTCGACCATAAAGGCAGGTACTGCGACACCACCTTTCACACGCGTAATGGCTCCCGAACCGCATGCATCGATTACCGCAATTTTTACATCGGCGTTGAGGGCGTCGATTCTTTTGCGGAATTCCTTCCAGGTGTAGACTTCTTCGCCAAGGCGCAGTCCCTTTTCATCCGCATGGCCGCTATAATACACCAGGACCTCTTCACGAGAAGACGTTTCTGCATTCTTGGCAGACTTTGCCGTCGAAAGTTTTTTATCAAGAGCATCCAGCTGCGCCTGCAGACCCGCCACACTCGGCTCCGTCACACGATAAACGTTCTGCCTGGGCACACCGCCCATTTGCGAAAGCACATCCGCAAAGGCCCGGGCGTCACTTTCGGCATAACGCAGACGCGGGCGTTCCTTACCGCCGTTGTTGGCACTCACGGCAAACACGTAGCGGTTAATCGCAATTTCATCTGCATTCGCAGCGGCTTGTACATTGCCCGCCACCACCAATACAAGCAACAGGCATAGCGAGCAAATAGATGCGGAACCAGACAAAAAATCACAGAACAGAACTCTTCCTAAAAACTTTTTCATTTTATCCCCCTTACTTTTCCACCTTGCGAAGCGTAAACGAAACATTTTCGACGCCCGGCTGCCTTAAGCTCTTATCAATATCATTCCCATCGATTTCAAAAGCCTTTTCCGAAGTGAGCAAAAAGAACTTCTCGAATTTCGGTGCATTATCAAGCTTATAGGCAAACGGGAGTGTCGTCATCTTGCCAGGTTCAAGTTCAATTGCTTTGTCACCCTCGCCCATATGCATCGTTATCGTCCCGTTTCCATCCATACTGAAGAGCATGCCGAAACATTTTTGCGGCACACGATAACGTAGCTGAATTTCGTCGCCTTCGAAAGCGTCACCCAAGTTTACCATCTGCACAGCACTGTCACCCGTCTTTTTCCAGACTTCAAGCGAAGCAGACATGCCCTTGATACGGGTACCGTTATCGGTATCTGCCAAGGCAACTTCCATTGACGTACCGGAGCCTTCGTATGTAGTCACATTACGGTTCAGCACCACCGCAGAGAAAACTCCCAGCGCAATCACTAAAGCAGCAGCTACCTTCAGCCACAACGTATTGAAGGATCGGTTCGGCAGAATCTCTGACCGTTCCGCATTTTTAAACTTATCTTCTATGGCGCTAAACGGATTTTCCGCCAAAAAACGCTCCCCCTGTTCACGCATTTCACGCACACGGGCCGCAAATATTTCATCACAAGCTTCACGTTCACGCAAAGCCTGCATTTCACCCTCAGGGAGGTCTCCCAAAAGGTAGCGTTCTAGCTTAAAATCTGAAATTTTATTGACAGAAGTCATCTTTCAACCTCCAGATTCTTGATTCTGGCTTGCAGGGTGCGTAAACGCTTACGCACGCCGCTTACCGAAAGTCCAACTGTTTCAGCAGTTTCTTCCAGAGTCATGCCGTCTACATAATGCAGCGTTGCAATCGTCCGAGTCGATTCCTGCTCCTTGGAAAAAATCCTTGCCAAAATTCCACCGGCTTCGCGGCCATCATCCTCTTCAGCGCAGGCAATCGTGAGCAAAAGTTCACTCGAGTCGACATCAAGCCCACGGCGTTTCTTGTCGCGGATGCGGTTCAGGCAGAGTCTGGTCGCCGTATTCCACAACAAACTCGACGGCTGAGACAAATCCAGGGATTCCACGCGTTCGTACACACGCAAAAAAACATTCTGTACCATGTCTTTCGCTTCGGAATCGTCCTTGAGCAAAAAAATACAACGTCTAAAAACCATCGGGGCGTATGCCTCGTACAGTTTAGAAAACGCCATGCGGTCAAGGAGATTTTTTCCGTTCATACCAGTGTAACACTTATGGAGGTCGAAAGTGTTACCGCAAATTTAAAAAAATACGAAAAAGTAGAAAGTAGGTAAAAGTCTGTGGCCAGGAATGAATAATAAAAAAGAGCCCCCGCTAAGCGGGGGCAACAGTCTAAAGATGCTTTAGAGCAAAGTACTACTTCTTAGCTGCGGGTTTTGCGGCTTCGGCAGGCTTTACATCTGACTTTTTCTCTGCAGCCGGCTTTGTTTCAGCCTTTTTCTCGGCGGGTTTCTTGTCTGCAGGCTTTGCAGCCGGCTTGTCTGCGGCCGGAGCGGTCTTTGCCGGTTCTGTAGCCGGAGCCGTCGCGCTTGCCGCAGATTCTACCGCCGGGGCAATCGCAGCGCTGTCAATGGCCGGCACCTCGGCATACACCTTCAGCAATTCTACTTCGAACACGAGCATCGCATTGGCCGGAATCATCGGGGGCACGCCCGCTTCGCCATAGGCCAAGCCACTCGGGATCCAGGCCTTCACCTTCATCCCCTCATGCATCACCTGGAGCAGGTCTTGCCAACCTTCAATTACAGCATTCACCGGGAACTCGAGCGGTTCGCCACGCTTTACGCTATTGTCAAATTCGGTACCATCCAGCAAGGCGCCAACATAATGCACCTGTACCTTGTCACCAGTCTTGGGGCTGATTCCGGCAGCATCCTTAAGAACCCTGTACTGTACGCCCTTGGGAGTCGTCTTGACCGCCGTATCCTTGGCGTTTTCGGCCAGGAACTTAGCCTGTTCATCAAGAGCCTTCTGGGCCTGAGCCTTGTCATCGGCCTCTTTCTTCTTCTGCATCTGCAACAGCAAATCCTGCAAGGCAGATTCCGCGACGGAATCCGTCATGAGTACAGAGCGGTTCGAATCCACCTGATCCAGAATCGCATCCATAAGCACCGGGATATTCAGCGGCACATTGATATTTGCAACGGCCTTGCCCAAATCCATACCCAAAGCGTAGCTATAGCGGTCAGTGGGATTGTTCAAGTCGGCTTTTGCAGGCTGAGCGGCAACGGTATCTGCCGGGGCCACGGCGGGTTCAACGGCCGGTTTTTGGGAACCGCCACAGGCAACGAGAACACCCAAAAAAGGCAAAAGAGCACCAAAAATAGGCTTGAATTTCATTTTAAATCCTTGAAATATAGTGATTTACGACACAATTAAAGATAGAAAACACCTAAAGGAACGGAGAGCGAACACTTTTTATAACATTATTTTCAGCAAAAAAAATACAAAATTTGCCCCTCAAAAAAAATTTTTTAAGCAAAAAATGCTTTTTTCATTCAAAAAACAGCACTTTTATCCATAACAGCAACAACTCCATTTACACAAACGCGGTAAACAGCCGTTTACAAAGGGGTTGATTTCTTAAGTTTTTGTTACTAAATTTACACATAAGAGTGAGAAAATAAGGAAATTGTATGAATTACAGATTCAAAAATTTCATAGATTCCGCCTCCGTCAGCAAGCAGGCCTTCGATACGTCTATCGAAGGAGTCCGTAGCTCGCTGGAGAGCATGATCGCCTCGAACAACACTCCCGTTGTTCCGAGTCCCGCCAAGACTGGCTGGCTCAAGGGCTCTCTTTCCTATCCGTGGGTCATCATTTGCTCCCTAGTTCCCTCTCTCAAGGACATTTTCTAGGATTTTTCAAAAATCCTACATTTTTCAATTTTTGCAGCCTCGCATTCCGCGGGGCTTTATTTTTTCCATTGAATAAAAACTAATGACTAACGACCAAAACAATTCTATCTTTGGGCCATCACATTCGCGCATTCCGCGCACCGGAGACCTTATGGCAGCACTCATCCTCGACGGCAAGGCTCTTGCCAAGACCACAGAAGAAGAACTCAGCGCTCGCGTCGCAAAGCTCAAAGAAAAGACGGGCAAGACCCCGATTCTTGCGACAATTCTCGTAGGCGACGATCCCGCATCGGCCACATACGTCAAGATGAAGGGCAACGCCTGCGCCCGCGTGGGCATGGAAAGCATCCGCGTGGTTCTCCCCAAGAACACTACCACCGAAGAGCTGCTGAACAAGATCCAGGAACTCAACGAAAATCGCGACGTGCATGGCATTTTGCTGCAGCACCCGGTTCCGCGCCATATCGACGAACGCGCCGCTTTCGAAGCGATTGACGCCCGCAAGGACGTGGACGGCGTGACCTGCCTCGGCTTTGGCCGCATGGCCATGGGCGAACCCGCCTACGGATGTGCGACACCTGCCGGCATCATGCGTCTGCTGAAGGCCTACAACATCCCGCTCGCAGGCAAGCACGCCGTAGTCGTGGGCCGTAGCGCCATCTTGGGCAAGCCCATGGCACTCATGCTCCTGAACGCAGACTGCACCGTGACTATCTGCCACAGCAAAACGCAGAACCTCCCCGAATACGTGAAGCAGGCGGACATCCTGGTGGGTGCCGTCGGCAAGCCGGAATTCATCAAGAAGGAATGGATCAAGCAGGGCGCCGTTGTGGTCGACGCCGGTTACCATCCGGGTGGCGTGGGCGATATCGAAAAGGGCCTCGACGACGTAGCATCTGCCTACACCCCGGTTCCGGGCGGCGTAGGTCCTATGACCATCAACACCCTCATCTACCAGAGCGTGGAATCCGGCGAAAAATATTTGGGCTAACGCCTAGTGCGTTCCAGTTCGACGGCGTCTGTTTCGGCGGAGTTTGGCGAAAGCATCCCTTTCATCACATCGCCGACAAATTCAGCGCCGACCCCGATAAGGGTCCCGACGGTAGAATCATTAGAATACTCGCGACTGTCCATCTTGGCGGTCGCTTCTTTCATGGCAGACTTTTCGTTTTCCTTAGGGTCCGCATAAACAATCGGCCCTTTCTTGTTGCCCAAATCAATAGAGTCGGCAGCAGTAGGCGCTTTCTTTTGCACGAGCTGCGCACAAGCGATACCCGCGAGCATAAATACGGTCAATCCAAGAAACTTCATTTTTACACCCTTCCGTGCAAAATATAGCAAGAGCTGGGATTACCGAACCGGAATTCGCTAGAATTTAGCCAAGAACTCCTTAGCATCGCAACTCATAACGATGTCTCCAAGCAACGCACGCAGACGTTCCAAATCAGGGTGACCTTCGCGCTCAAAAACAACCACCTTCTTAAAGCGCTCACGATGCCGCAGCAAAAACTCCAGATTGTTCATGTCGCTCTTAGGGAATCCGTAGCCCAAGAAATAGATTTCCTGTGCATTCTTCAGGTAATAATCCGCCTTGCTCCACAACAAGTTAAACAAGCTCCCGCGTAAAAAGGATTCCTTGGCGTGCGCCATCGGGATATAGATGGGTGTATCTTCGCGGTATATCGGGAAGCTGCGGTCGCATGGTTCCACCTGGCACACGTTCTTTAAATCGAGCGGATCAGAGGCCCCCTTGACCGGGTACCAGTTCAAGGAGCCATGCAACTTGATTAAGTCTACCGTCTGACCTTTAGGAGCGCGAACCGCAGAACGGTCGGCCGGATCGATGCGCACGCCATAATCGACAGCAACATTCGAACTCATTTCGGAATCATCGGCAATGACATCTTCTATAAGCGTATCGTAATTAAAGCTCAGCAACAGGGTGTCGCGGAAACCCTCGCCAGGGCAATTGACACAACCACTCAAGAACTTGCGGAGCACCGCGGCAGACTTAACATCGACAGCGTGGTCATGGCGAATGGCTCCGGCAATAAAGCGAAGCAGTTCAAAACGCAGGCTGGAATGATAAAGGCTCTCACGCACCCCCGGAAAAATCTGCGCCGAAAGAATCGAAGTCGAAAGGGTCTCGATGTTCAGATACTCGGCCTGATTATTGCAAAGTTCCAAAAAACGCCTGCAGTAGTCCCGCAAGTGCGGGAACTCGTCCGAAATTCCAAAGGGAATCAGTTCGTTCAAGTCTCGCAGCGTAGGCATCTGCGGACAAAAAGACTTGCTGAATCCGGAACCCAGCACAAAAATGCGGCGATATGTACTTGAAGCAATTTCCATACCCCTAATGTATATTAATAATTTGGAAATTGGAATTCAAAAATTCAGATTTTTTAAAAAACAAGCCAACCGGTTTCAAGCCCAGTCACAGGAAGAATTCGTCTTACATTCTTCTGCGCATCAGTAACTACAGCCATTCCCGTAAGAAAGTTCATCCAACGCTTAGGCGAAAACGTCATCTTGCAAAAATGCGTCAGGCACGGCACCACCCAGGCATCATGCGTCGCGAAAATGTTGAAGCGCGCGGAGCCCTTCTCGAGCATCATCGCAAGCATTTCTTCGGAGCGCGCGGCCAGAGGGTAAAAAGCTTCACGCATGCCGCGCGCCTTTTGGGCAGCCTCGTTTTGCAGCCATTCGCAAATTCCTTCGTAAAAGCCCTCACGCAACACTTGAGTGTACTTGTCGTAATCCTGAACAAAGTATTCAGCAAGCGAGTCAAGCTTTTCAATATGCGGAGTTTCAACGCCGCGGCCCTTGCCAATAAATTCAGCGGTTTCTACGCAGCGCCCTACCGGGCTAGAAAAAAAGCAGATGTCACCTTCGGCGGGGATGCACCTGCCAAGAGTCAAAGCCTGTTCGCGACCGCGATCCGTAAGGCCCACATGCGCACCAAAATCAGGGTCGTCAGGCGTTATGTGGTTGCGTTCGCCATGGCGAACCAACAAAAACACGCGTTCATCAGAAGCAAGCGACGCGAAAAAGGACGATGAAGAAACAAAGTCGTTGTTCATTTAAATCCCGAGCATTCCTGAAATAGGAACCCAAATCGCATGCGCAATTGCGAAACTCAAGACGCCTAGCAAAAATCCGCAAATAATATCCGTAAGCCAATGCACGCCAAAGTACACGCGCAAAAGCCCCCACGTAAGCGGCAAGAGCATCATCACCCAACCATACTGTGGCACCGCATAAAACACGGCCGATGCCACCGCCAAATTATTCATGGTATGGCCAGAAGGAAAACTGTACTTATCGAGCGGCGGAACTTCAGCCTTAATCTGCGGATTAGCAGCAAAGGGTCTCGGGCGCTTGGTAGAAAGCTTTACACCCTCGTACAACGCAAGCGACACCACCACAGCAATCAGCGCCTGTACCAGAATCGGCCAAAAGCTAGACCATCCCAAATGCAAAAAAAGAACCAGTGCAAAAACGCCCCAAATATAGCCGTCGCCCAGGCGCACATAAAACTTGAGGAACTTCGTCGTCTTCTCGGAAAAATGCCGGTTGGTCCAATAGACCGAAACCCGGTTGTCAAATGCTGCAATTTTCTTGAACATCGGGGTAAATGTAGTTAATAAAATTCCTATTTTATTAACCGTTAAAACAAAAAAGGAAACTACAATGCGTGTACTCGTACTTAACTGCGGCAGCTCTTCAGTGAAGTTCGCTGTCATCGACACCCAGACCAAAGAATCCATCTCTAGCGGCCTCGTCGAAAATATCGGCGTGAACGGCCACGTCAAAGCCAAGGGCCCCGAAGGCAATATCGACTTCAATTTCGACTGCCCGACGCATGCCGAAGCCGTTGCCGAAGTGCAGAAGTTCCTCGCCGAACAGAAACTCACCGACACCATCGAAGCCATCGGCCACCGCGTGGTGCACGGCGGCAAGTATGTGAAGAGCGAAAAGGTGACGCAGGAAGTCATCGACTACATCCGCAGCATCACGCTGTTCGCCCCGCTGCATGAACCCGCACACGCCACCGGTATGGAATGTGCCACCAAGTTCTTCCCGGGCCTCCCGCAGGTCGCCGTGTTCGACACCGCCTTCCACCAGACCATGCCGCGCAAGGCCTACCTCTACGGCATCCCCTACAAGTTCTACGAAGAAGACAAGATCCGCCGCTACGGCGCCCACGGCACAAGCCACCGTTTCGTGACCGGCGAAGCCGCCAAGATCCTCGGCAAGAAGCCGGAAGACTGCTGCTTCATTACCGCTCACCTCGGTAACGGTTCCAGCTGCTCCGCCATTTTGAACGGCCAGTGCGTAGACACCACCATGGGCTTCACCCCGCTCGAGGGCCTCATCATGGGCACCCGCTCCGGAAGCATCGACCCGGCCGTACTCTTCTTCATCAGCAAAAAATACGGCTACGACATCGACCGCCTCGACAAGCTCGTGAACAAGGAATCGGGCCTCCTCGGCCTCTCCGGACTCAGCAACGACATGCGCACTTTGACGCAGGCCGCAAGCGAAGGCCACGTCGGCGCACAGATCGCCCTCGAAACGTTCGCCTACAGGCTCACCCGCGAAATCGGCGGCATCGCCATGGCACTCCCGCGCATCGACGCGCTCGTATTCACCGGCGGTATCGGCGAGAACAGCAAGCTTGTCCGCAAGATGGCGATGGACAACCTCAAGATTCTCGGTTACCAGATCGACGAAGCCCGCAACGAAAAGAACGGCAAGGAATCCGGCCACATCATCAGTAAGGATGGCACCCCGACCGCCATGGTCGTCGCCACCAACGAAGAACTGCTGATTGCGCTCGACACCGAAGCTCTGGTGAAGTGACGCGCAGCGTCATCCTGAGCAACCAATAGGCTGCGAAGGATCCAATCGCAAATTATTAAAAAGCCCCGCAGAAGCGGGGCTTTTTAATGTTTATAAGAAACCCCCGACCAAGTCGAGTCGGGGTATCAATTGCTAGTTATTTAATCGTCCATCTCTGCTTGTTCACTTGCAGAATCTTGCGACCCTGCACCTGAGCAGCAGCGTTACGGACATCCGCTTCGCTTACTGGAAGCTTGGCCTTCCACATCACGCGGCCCTGCAAGTCGATCATTGCCGCAGTACCACGGTCAGCAAGGATTGCATTCTGCCACGAGGCCTTCGGAGAAGCAAGCATCGGCTTGATCGAAGTCGGATCGGGGCTCGTAATCAAACGGAGGACACAAGTAGCAGAATCGGTAGCATCATGCGCCCAGATAGACAGAGGAAGCACCGTTCCTGCTTCAAGCTTCACATTTTCCTTTGTCTTTACAACCAAGAGATTTCCCTTAATTTCCCATTCAAGCTTTTTCTCAATCGAAAGGTTCGATGTTACGGAGAATGTCAGAGAATCTCCATCGGGGTCATACAGATAGACGCTCAAGTCCACCGTATCGAGCAGGACCTCCTTGGCACCCACATACAATGTATCGACATTCTTTCTCGCCATGGGCTTATCATCGGTACATGCAATTTTTGCCGGAATAGCAAGTTCAGTCGAAGCACCCTGCGTATCAGAAGCAATCAAAATAACCTTAGCATCACCACAGGCGTTCGTGACAGATGTAATCAACAGGCTTCCACCACTGATTACAGGAGCAAGCAGGCTATCGTCGCTTCTTACCTTAAAGGTCAATGCAGACGGCTTAGTGGAATCATCCACAAACCAACTCTGAACTTCCGCCTTGGTGTATTTCTTAGAGCCTTTAAAGTCTTCGGGAAGGTCAGCAAGACGGTTTCCCACCGTATCGGCAACGCCTTCTACAACCGTCGGAGCCTTGTTCTTATAGACAACCGTGAGGGTAACCACAGCCGGTTCCGAGGTATCGCCTTCGGCATTGACAACATAATACATGAAGGTATCTTCGCCTTCTTCGGAGCCCGCTTCATAAGTAAACGAGCCGTCCTCGGCAACAGTGACCTTACCTTCAATGGCTTCGTCATACAGATAAGCCTTCAAAGTAGACTTGCCGTCGGGATTCTTGTCGTTTGCAAGCAGGCCCTTCTTCGCATCAATCTTATTCACAGAATCCTGAACTACCTTGTAGGAATCTTCCTTAGCAACCGGAGGATCAGCCACCGGGAGAACCTTCACATAGAAGTGAACGCTAGCAGTATCCTTATTGTCGACAGCAAACAAGGTCACCTTGGCAACACCATTTGCATCGGCAATAGAAGAAAGTTCCACCACATGGTTGGTCTTTATCGTACCGTACTCAGCCTTCAGGACTCCACTCGTCTTCACCTGAATTTCAAGGCCAGTTTCAGCCGCATCAGGATCGCTGAACACGAGGCTTTCCAAAGGAATCTTCACCAAGGCCGTCTCAAAGTCTTCGTTCAACTCCAAGGTATCGCCCAACTTGTAGCTGCCTTCATCGTCAAGAGTCAAGACAGGGTCATTCTGAACGACCTGAATCGGGTCATCCACATTGGTCACGCGGATCGTCACCTTAGCTTCATTACTGGTCTTCACTTCGTAATCCGGGTCTGCGCTTCGGGCATCTTCCGTCAACACGTAAGTAAAGAAGTCAACACCATAGAAATCTTTTTCCGGAGTATAGGTAAACATCCCTGATTCCCCATCAAAGGTCAAGGTACCATGGGCCGGTTCCGTCACCACCGTTGCCGTATAGGTATCACCATCCGGATCGTAGTCGTTACGCATCACGTGATTACTCAAAGTCACCTTGAGAGCCGTTTCTTCCTTGGTTTCATAGGAATCATCGACAGCAACAGGAGCGTTTTCACGATCCTTTGTCGTGAGTGTCAACTGATAGCTAACCGATTTCTTTGTATCATCCGTAGCCGTAATAGTGACCACAGCATCGCCTTCAGGATTGGATCCAGTAACTAGGTTAACCACACCTGTTTTGTTATAGAGCGAATCAGCCAACTTCACAAGGCCCGACTTATCACCAATAATTTTGACGGTGTATGATGTGATATCACCATCCGGGTCGGTAAATATTTCGGCAAGATTAAGCTTCAAGGTGTCGCCTTCATTCAAAACACCCTCTTCTTCAGCGGTGTAAGGAGGCAAAAGCGACGGAGCGAACGTGACGCATTCATCGGCCAAATCAAAATTGGTTATTTCAATCGTGTTGGAAGCAACTGTTGCAGTCGCATGAGTATTCTTGAAAGTCAGCTGCACTCCCAACTGTTTGGAAGCATTCCACGCAACGGTAGAAGTCGATTTCCACCCCTGCTTAAGATCTGCAAATGCAATGAAGGTCTTCTTTGCACCCGCAGAAAGTTCGGCACCATAATAGTTGTCGTCAGTAATAGTAGACTGTTTAAAATCGAGGCGGAACGGGGCCGTCGCACTGTATGTCAAGCACACGCCCTTGTAAGAGGCCAACGAAACAGCCACATCCTTATATGTAGTAGCGTTCTGCTCCCACGTAAAGCCAAAACCGGCTCCATTCGAGGTTTTTCCTTCCTTTGCAGTAAGGACTGTAAGGCGACTCGTCTCCGACCACGCCGCCGAATCTACTGAAGCTCCGGTCCCGTAATCAAACCCATACCAATATGCAGGAGCCTTGGTTCCAGCCCCCTCACCTTCGGTCCACACCGTAGCGCTAGCCGCATAAGCTGTACCGACCAGAGCACACAAAGCGCCCGTCCACGAAATCATTTTTTTCATCATAATAGACCTCTTATGATTTCCCATTTTCATCCATCTTCTCTAAATGTAATATAAAATTAATAATAATGCAAATTGGAATATTACGATTTCAGGGCTTTCTTGCCCACAAATGTAAATTTTAAGAAACAGACTGGAAATCCCAGTCCGTTTTTTGAGGGAGAAGGCTCCCCCTAACTCTGTTTCATAAATTCAGGGGCCTAAACTACCCTAGAGAATCCAATTCCTCGTAGCGTTCGTAGGCTTTTTCGAGTTCAGCCTCACGGTCCACAATCTCTTTTTGAAGTTCTACGATGCGAGCGGCGTTGGTAAACACCTCGGGCTTAGAAAGTTCCGTCTGACGTTCAGAGATTTCCGCCTCTAGTTTTTCGATTTTTTCGGGGAGAGCGGCATATTCGCGCTCCTCGTTGTAACTACGCTTTTTCTTTTTGGCTGGAGCCACGGCACTTGCAGGCGCAGAGGCCAGAGTCTCTTTTTCAGCCGCAATGCGGGCGGCATTTGCGGCTTCTTTATCACGGACCTTCTTTTTTGCCTCGTAGTCGCTATAGCCGCCCACCGATTCAAATACGTTGCCACCGTCTTCAATCGCCAAAATACTTGTAGCTACGGAATCCAAAAAGGCGCGGTCATGACTTACGGTGAGTACGGTCCCCTTGTAGTCGGCAAGGAGTTCCGCGAGCAGGTCCAGCGTTTCCATATCGAGGTCGTTAGTCGGTTCATCCAATACCAACACATTGCTCGGATGACTGAACAGGCATGCCAGCAGCAGGCGATTTCGTTCGCCGCCTGAAAGCGCACTGATGGGGCCACGGGCACGATCCGCCGAAAACAGAAAGTCTTGCAGATAACTTAACACATGCCGTTTGACGCCGTTCAGCATTACGTACTGCTGTCCATCGGCAATATTTTCGACCAGAGACTTATCTTCGCGAAGGTGAGTGCGCATCTGATCAAAGTAGGCCACCTGCAAGTTGGTGCCCAGGCGAATATCGCCGGTATCGGGCGTGAGTTCGCCCAAAATCAAGCGCAAGAGTGTCGTCTTTCCCGAGCCATTCGGGCCCACAATACCAATGCGGTCTCCGCGAGAAACTTCGGTCGTAAGCCCGCTAATAAGGGGCGCGCCATCGTATGAATAACTCACGTCGGTAAGGCGCGCCACCAGGCGCCCCGAACGGTCCGCCTCGGTAATCTGCATATTCACGTTGCCCGTTCGGGTGCGGCGCGCAGCACGTTCTTCGCGCATTTTAATGAGCGCACGCACGCGCCCCTCGTTCCGGGTGCGCCGCGCCTGGATTCCCTTGCGAATCCACACTTCTTCTTCGGCGAGCCGCTTATCAAAAAGAGCATTCGCCTTATCTTCTTCGGCCAGCGCCTGGTCCCTGAACTGCACAAACTTATCGTAAGGAAAATCCCAGCTACGCACACGCCCGCGATCCAAGTCAAAAATGCGGGTGGCCACGCGGCGTACAAAAGTACGGTCATGACTTACAAACAAAAGAGCACACGTCAAACGAGTCACGATACCTTCGAGCCACTGGATTGCCGGAATATCCAGATGGTTCGTCGGTTCGTCCAACAGCAGTAAATCAGGATCTTGGGCAAGCGCCTGCGCAAAAAGCACACGGCGCTTTTGCCCACCACTCAGGCTGTCGTAAGGCGACTCGGGGTTTATCCCCGTCTTTCCCAAAATGGCCTCGGCATGCGCATCATGCGTTCCGTCTGCAGCAATGCCCGCCATCACCACGTCACGTACCGTTCCTTCAATATGAGCGGGAATCTCCTGAATCATGCGAGAAATCTTGAGGCCCGATTTTTTGACAATATCGCCCGACTGCGCCTCCATCTCGCCCGAAAGCACCTTGAGCAAGGTGCTTTTGCCGCAACCGTTGCGGCCGACCAGACAAATCCGGTCGCCGGCCTCGATATCAAAGCTCACGTTATCAAGCAATGGAGCGTTCGCCCCGATGCGCAGAAGTAGATTTTGGGCAGAAAGAATCGGCATATCGCAAATGTAGAATTATATTGAATCTTGTACATTCAAAAAAATACCTATATTCGTTCCGTATAAACCCGGAGTTTTTTATGGAAATCAAATGGCTTAATCCCGATGCAAAGTTTGACCGTCTCGTTTTGGCAGGCGATATTGGTGGTACCAACACGAACCTTGGCCTGGTGGGCTACAAGGACGACAAGTTTACCCTTATTCTCGAAACAGATTGTCCCTCCAAAGACATTGACGGCCTAGAAGCTCCGATTCGCGAAACCCTCAAGATTGCAGTCGAAAGCCGCGCAGACCTTAAGCCGTCCCACATTTGCATCAGTGCCGCAGGCCCCGTATGCAACAACAAGTGCGTCATGACCAACCTCCCCTGGAGTGTCGATGGTGATGCAATCAGCACTGCAACAGGCATTTCGACCCTTGTCATCAATGACTTTATGGCCATTAGCTACGGCATCCCGACTCTCGATGTCGACGATCCCGCCCAAATTCACAAGCTCGTGCATACCGACGGCAGCACCCCTGCTCCGCAGAAAACCACCAAAGCCGTAATTGGCCCGGGCACCGGCATGGGCGTCGGCTTCCTCGCATTTGACGGTCAAAAGTATATTCCGGCCTGCTCCGAAGGTGGCCACTCCACGTTCGCCCCGTTCGACAAGGATTCCCAGGAATTCCACGACTACATGGAAAAGAAACTCGGTGCAGTCCCCGGCGTAGAACCGCTCGTTTCTGGCATGGGACTCCGCAATATGTACGAATGGTGGAAGGAAACCCGTGGCGTTCCTGATAACGACGCCTTCAAAAAGATCGAAGAGACCGAACCGAACGATCGCCCCAAGTATATCAGCCGCGCAAGCGATACCGACCCGGTTGCAGCCGAAATGATGCGCTTGTTCGTGAAGATGCTCGCCCGCTTTGCAAGCGACGCCGCAACGCTTTTCCTCCCGCTAGGCGGTTTTTACCTGGCTGGCGGTACCGTGCAGAAAGACCTGCGCTGGCTCGAACGCGACAACCTGTTCATGAAGTACTTCGAAAAGAACTACAACCCGAACATCCGTCCGCTCCTGAACAAGATCCCGGTGTACGTCATCAAGGATTACAGCATCAGCTTGTACGGTGCTGCCAACGCAAGCCTCAACTTGCAGAAGTAATCGTCTAAAAATATGCTTTTTTCGGAACTCCCCCTCGCTAATTCCTTACAGCGTGCTATTCGTGCTGTAGGCTACGAACAACCTACTCCTATTCAAGAAAAATCGATTCCTAGCCTCTTGGAGGGGAAGGACCTGCTGGGGATAGCCCAGACGGGTACAGGGAAAACAGCAGCATTTGCGCTCCCGATTTTGCAACTGTTGCTGAATTCGGGAAAGTTCCGCGCCCCCAAGACCTGCCGCGCACTGATTCTTTTGCCCACCCGCGAACTCGCGATTCAGGTAGAAGAATGCTTTAAGCAGTACGCACAGTTTACGGCCATTTCAACCGCATGCATTTTTGGCGGGGTGAGCGATGTTTCGCAAAAGCGTAATTTGATCCGGGGCGTCGACGTACTAGTGGCCACTCCGGGCCGTCTGCTCGACCTGATTAATCAGAAGGCCGTATCGCTAAAGGCCCTTGAGTTTTTCGTACTCGACGAAGCGGACCGTATGCTCGACATGGGATTTATCCACGACATCCGCAAGGTGGTGGCGCTGCTCCCGCAGAACAGGCAGAACCTGTTCTTTAGCGCAACCATGCCCGACGATATCACGAAGCTTGCCGCGACAATCCTGCGTCCGAACCCGGTGAGAGTCGAGGTGGCACCACAGAGCACACCCATCGAGCGCATTCACCAGGAACTTTACCGCATCGACAAGCGCCGTAAGGGAGCGCTCCTCAAGGAACTGTTGCTTGCACACCCCGAGATGAAAAAGGTACTGGTGTTTAGCCGCACCAAGCACGGCGCCGACAAGATAACGCGCGTCCTCGAAAAGGCAGGCATCAAGTGCGCCGCGATTCACGGCAACAAGAGTCAGAACCGCAGGCAAGAAGCTTTAGGCAACTTTAAGTGCGAACAAATTCGCGTACTGGTCGCAACCGACATTGCCGCCCGCGGAATCGACGTGGACGACGTCTCGCACGTATTCAACTACGACCTGCCCGACGTTCCTGAAACATTCGTACACCGCATCGGGCGCACCGCCCGCGCAGGGAAAGACGGCATCGCCATTTCGTTCTGCGCCCCCGACGAAGAGCAGGACCTCCGCGCCATCGAAAAGCTGACCCGCATCAGTATCCCCGAAGGTGACAAGTCGATTTTCGAAAAGCTCCCGCCGCCGCAAAAAGAGACTCCCGAAAGCGAAATGCGCAATGCACGCGGTCGCGGATTCCCCCGCCGCGACAAGAATCGCGGCCAAAATCACGACAACCGCAGTAATCGCGATAGCAACCATCAAGGCGGACAAAAGCCGGAAAACCATAATCAGGGCAAGCCCCACAACAAGGTAAAGCCGCAAAATGAAAAACGCCCCGCCGCAAAGGGCGAAGGCGTAAAGCAAACGAATCCGCAGAACCAGGAAGGTCACCGCACTATCGGCAAGAACCGCCCCGGTTCACGAGCCCGCAAGCGCATGCGCGAAGCAGCCGAAGCCGCTCGCCGCGCCGGGCAAAATTAACAGCAGCTACTCAGCCTCAAATAAATACCATATCCATTCGAGTTTGACCTTTTCATTAGAAGTCTTCTGAACAGACGACTTCTTATTTTCGATAAAGCCAATCTTTGATGCCGACACGCATTTATTTTCTAGCACCACAACATTATCAAAATGGTCGTCCAGTTCGTTCTTGTCGATAACAATGGGGCAGATTTCAAGCGAATCAATACCGCGCGGAATCTGCATCGAGACAGTCTTGTTTCCCGACCATTCCTTGATGTTTTTTTCATCTAAAATAAGGGCCGAAATAGGATCATACCCCGATTCATCCCCGTCAATAAAGGTCTTTACTCTATAACGAATATCCGGGTCTCCCACTTTCTTTGTCGCTCTGATGCTGTCTGCCACCTGCTTGTAGCTTGTCAAAGTGACATTCAAGGTCTTGGTCTTGGTAAGGTAATAGAACTGCTCCGAGCTGCTAGATTCACCGGAACTGCTGGAGCTACCTGGCTTACCGGATTCTTCGCTACGGGTATATTTACCATCATCGCTGTAGTTTACCGTATCGGAGACCATCTTGATAATGATTCCCAAATCCGTATCGTCACCATACTTTTCGATAAAGTTGGTGCAGCGCTCATTACGCTTCTGTTTATCACTAATGCCAATATTGGCCTGCAAACAACGATACAGGTCGACTTTTTGACGCTGGACAACAATACTGTCTAGCGTAGCATGGACCTTGGCATTCGAAAAATGGAATACCTTTTCGTTTTCGACTTCAATAGGATTGTCACCGCACGCCGTAAAAAGGAGAGACGATGCAATAAAAGAAACCAATGCGGTCAACTTAAACATAAACTTTTTCTGAATCATGATTGCACCCCACTACCTTAAGCTGAAATCCAAGAACAGACGCCACGTAAAGTTGGAATCGTGTCCCAGATGATAATAGCGGTGGTTTGCACTAGTTGCACCGCCCAGACCGTAAACCTGGAATTCAAAGGACACAAGGCGATTTTCGACACCTAGGCCGATCCATCCACTCGTTTCCCAGTCATCCATATAAAAGAACTTGTTCGTCTGGTGACTTTCGTACAGCGGGAACGGATTCTGACCAGCAGCCTTCAAGGTATTCAGGTCGGATCTCAGTTCTTTTGAATCGGTTTTCAAATAAAGGCGATTCTCGGTATCGACCATTTCGTAGATAGGCTTAGTCAATCCGAACGTCAGACTTGTAAACAGGTAGGTCGTCGTCCCCTTGATGTGATAACCAAATTTTCCGGTAAGAGGCAGGTCCGCCGCAAAATTATGATACTTGCGGTCTACATTATGAACCAGGGAATACTTTTCGCCCGAAGCAAGTTTCCCGTTTTCGACACCTTCATCAAAATTCCAACGCGAATAACGATACAGGCCGCCAAATCTGCCCTGAACACCCAGATAGCGTCCAAAATAACGCCTATAGAAATAATACATGCCAATACCCGACCCCCAGTCGGCATCATGGTTCATGGCTCCATAGCGCTTGTCATGGTAATTGGCAGAAACCAAGGTAAGACCATGGTGGAGGGTCTTGGACTTTTTCGGATGCTTCGCAAGCAATCTAGCCTGGTATTCGGCATAGGTAATCTTGTTACGCGGCTTGACCGGTTTGGTCTCAGCCAACGCGTTTGTATCTGCACTGGCGGCCTGCGGCAAAGCAGTATCCTTAGCCACGGTATCTACCACAGCTACCGTAACAGTGTCGACAAGAGGCTTTTGAACCGAATCACTCGCCACGGCCTGAGCGGCCGTATCAGGAACAGACACTTGCGTCGTTTCGGCTTCTGCCGTCACAGAATCCCAACCGATATCGGGATACTCGGGCGCAGGTGCAGCACTTTGGGCAAATCCAAATGCCGCAAAGACACTGCTAATGGTCAAAATCTTGCAAAAAAGTCTCATAATATTGCGTAGGCTCCCAAAAAAGGATTCAACCATCTAAAATAAGTAAAAAAAGGCCAACAAGTCGGTTTTTATTCCTTTTTCTTACTTTTTTCTCAAATATATATAAAAAATTGTACCCATGTAAATTTTTTTTAATTATTTTTATCCGAGAATAGAAGCTGAAGCCAGTTTCTGGGTTTTTTGCTATCCAGAAAATAGGACTTTGGCAAAGGATGCTTATGAATACGAACGTTCAAAAGTTTTCGATAGTAAAATTTATCACCCTGCTCGTTTGCGTGGTGGGTATCGGTTCTGCCATGGCAAAGTGGGACGGCCATTCGGTAGAAAAGCCCGAGCAAGATAGTCGTGGTTATTACAAAATAGCGAACGAGGCGAACCTCGCTTGGTTCTCGGATACTGTAAACAATTATGTTCGCGAGTTTAAATATCAGAAAATGCTCGATGCGGTTCAAGCCGATATGATCTCGAAAGACGGTGGTGTTACCCCAGCTAAATTTACGAGCTACAAACGACTCAATGAGTCAGGCGAACAGGTTGCGTTTGCAGACTCAGCCGAATTCAGGGAATATGTTGTTGCGCGGCTGGATTCTATCTTTGAAGATCCCAAATCGTTCTGTAGCGACTCCCTAAAAAAAGCTTTATGGAATAAGGCTCCTTATAATGTCTATATAAAGAGCTACTTGGATGCCGGAAGAAATGCAGGAAATATTCCTGTAAAAATCAATGCTACAGTGACAGCAGAGTATCTGGACATGGGCGGTTATCCATTCACTCCGATTGCCGCGGGCTCGGGGCCCGCTCGGTTTACGGGAATTTTCGAAGGGAATGGCGTTACAATCAAAAACCTGAAAGTCGATAGCAAGGAGTTTCCGATGCAGTTCTATGACATAATTCAGGGATACCCGACCTATGCACAGAATGTAGGCTTGTTCGGTACGATTGCAACTGATGGAACTGTCAGAAATTTAATTTTGGATAACGTGTCCATCCTCGCGTCCGGAAAGGACAACGTAAATATACTTACGACGGGTAGTGTTACGTGGGAATCTGGGAAGAACCAGGTGAGCGTGGGTTCTATTGTTGGGTGGATGGAAGGAGGCTTGATTGATACCTGTTTTGTGTCTGGAACAATTCTCTCGAATGGAAAGGACGTGGGCGCAGGTGGAATTGTTGGCGCTATTAAGGGAGGTGTTATAAAAAATGCACTCAGTACGGCATCCATCAATGCTTCTGGAAAAGATGTCTATGTCGGAGGCGTTGTCGGTGTTATTAGAGGATCCAGTACAATCGTCAGCAGTGTGTACGATGGTGATACATTGATTGCTCACCCCGATGTCAAGGGGGCGCAGGGAGCCTTGTTGGGTCGTGTTGTGGAAAATCAGACTGCAACATTAAACAACTGTTTTTATGAAACGGGCCTGCATGAGGATAGAGTTGGTCTGGTAGGTGAAGGCGCTACGGTTACTGGCGATAACAATTGTGTACTAGACAATAATACTGAACAAAATGCGTGTATCTTGAATGGCTTTGCATGGACAGGTGAAACATGTACCGATCCGAGCGGTATCTGGAGTAAAGACGAACATATCACCTTGAACGGGATTTCAAAGGGCGGTATTGCACTGTACTTGATAAATTTTGATCCCAATGGAGGTTCTTTTGCGTCGGACGCCAAGACAACTAAGATATTGCCGTTTGGTGAAACGCTGACCGCCGATGAAATTACAAAACCGACAAAGGAGGGTTTCTCGTTCGGAGGTTGGGCTCTTTCTGCTAATGCGGAGTCTCCGGCAACAAATTTGGGAAATGTCTATAAGCCGCATACCATTTATGCCTATTGGAAAAATACATACAAAATAACCTTTAACGCTAATGGAGGTAAGTTCGCGGACAACAGCTCAACCAAAACTAAAATTCTCGCCGATGGTGATTCCATTACTGCAGCGGGGATCGAAGATCCAGAAGATTACAGCTCAGGTGCAGGGGAAAATCGTAAAGATTATAAATTTGTCGGATGGGCGCTAACAAAAAATGCTACTGAAAAAGCTAATGATTTTGGCTTTGCCACGAAGGCAACAACTCTTTATGCCGTATGGGCAGAAACAAAGGCAGTATTCTACACGGTAGTATTCGATGCTCAGGGACATGGTGATGGGCCTTCGTCTGAACGTGTGGAGCATGGAAAAACGGTGGCTGAACCATCTTCGATGACAGCCGATGGTTATAATTTTGGGGGCTGGTATAAGGAGCCCACTGGTGAAAACGCATTCGAATTTAGTTCCGCAATTATTTCGGACATAATGTTGTATGCAAAGTGGACGTTGACGACCTATCAGCTTACCTATAATTTAGATGGTGGTACGAATGACGAAGGTAATCCTGAAACATACAGTGTCGAGTCGCCCGACATTCTTTTGAAAGATCCGACAAAGGAAGGCTTTGACTTTTTGGGGTGGTATTATGATGACGACTATAAGAATCGCGCAACTCAGATTACGCATGGAACGACAGGAGATAAGACTCTGTTTGCCAAGTGGAAAATCAAAACCTATACAATTTCTTATAACGCAGGCGGTAACTTGATTGTTGGCGCAGGCAACGTTCTTCCTGTAGAAAAAAGGTATGGGGAAAATATATCCTTGTTAGGAGAGTCTTATCAGGCTCCGTGGTATGTGCAAGATGGATGGGCTACGGTGGATAGTAATGAGACTGCGCTAAAGGATTACGACTTAAATGAAGTTTATTCTAAAAACGAAAGTGCAACGCTCTTTCCGCATTGGAAAAAAGCCGATTATACGATTACCTATAATTTAGATGGAGGCGTGAATAATCCATCTAATCCTGATACCTATTCAATCAGCGATTCGACGACGGGAGTTGTTTTTAAGAATCCGTCGAAGGAAGGCTTTACATTTGCCGGGTGGTATGGAAAGGAGGACTATAGTGGAAATAAAGTTACGAAACTTACTGTTTGCGACTCGTCGTGTAAGTACGGCGACGTGAAGTTATACGCCAAATGGACACCCGTTCCAATAACGGTAACGGCAGGGGATAACACCTGCCCATACGACGGCAATAGCTGTGGAGCGAAAGTGACGTATATTCCAAAATGTCCGACGGGTTATACGTGCACCACAGTAACGAATTCTATCAAGAATGTAGCAGAAGGCCCGATTAGTGCCAAAATCGTGTCCTTTACGATCAAGGACGGTTCCGGCAACGATGTAACGGATGCTTTCAGAGCCTCAATCACATACGACGAAAACGGAACGATTTCTGTTACACCTAAAGCGGTAACGTTCAAGGGCCGCGATACAATAGCCACATTTACCGGTGACGAAATTCATGTTTCTAGTGTTGCGACACCGACAGGACTCTTGCCGGGACATACCCATAATGTAGGTTATAAAATTTCGGCTATAGATGCAAATACCTATCCTGCAACAATGACTGCGGCGGATGATGTAAAAATATTTGATGCTGACGGAAATGATGTGACGGCAAACTATTCCTTTACGGATGCCTCGATTACCACACCGACAAAGGGACTTACGGTTGAAAAGAGCAAAACGTTGACATTCTCTGTAATCTGGGCCGACGAATTCGCTAAGTATGCAGACGGAGCTCCAATCGCGATGCAGCATGAACCAACTGTCACGGCAATTGGCGGAACCACTACCTATCGCTATCAGTTTGAAGGTGGCACATGGGTGGACGAGTTGTCATCACTTACAAAAACAGCCGTTGGAGATTATAAGATTAAGGTTGAAGCGACGAACTCAAATTACACCAAAAAAGCAGATACGACGGTCACGCTGCATATCGACAGCAAACCGGTGATTACGATTACGGCGGGGAGTGATACAAAAATTTATGACGGCTCGCCACTTACAAAGACTGATGGCTTTGCCGTAACGGGTGAATTGGCTCCCGGTACCGATGAAGTGACCGATGTCGTGGTCGAGGGTTCCATTACCGATGTGGGAGTCGCTTTTAACAAGGTGACAGGGTACAAGGTGATGCGTGGCGAAACCGATGTCACTTCGAACTATAATTTCAACCTTGTCAATGGAACGCTTACCGTGACTCCTGCGGCACTTACAATTAAGACGAAAGATGCAAGCAAGGAATATGACGGGACAGCGCTCAAGGCTTCCGATGTCGAAGTGGGCGGTCTGAAAAACGAAGAAACGCTGTTGTTTGCAACTAGCAGCCAAACCGTGGCTGGTTCAAAAGAGAACAGCTACGAGATTACGGGCGGAACGGCGAAACTTTCGAACTACACCATTACCAAAACGCTCGGAACCTTAACCGTGACGCCAAAGGCCGTGACGATTAAGGTAGCTGCAGCCTCTAAACTTTATGGCGATCCCGAACCCGAATTTACGGGAACACCATCCGGTCTTGTAGATAATGCCGATTTGGGGGTCATCAAGTACTACCGCACAAATTCCACTACTAAGAACGCAGGCGAATACACCAATGCGATTACGGCAAGCTATACGCCTAATTCAAACTATAGTGTGACAGTCGTCCCTGCGAATTTCACCATCAAAAAACGCAATGTAACCCTGACTTCTGCATCAGACAGTAAAGTCTATGATGGTTCCGCACTTACTGCACCTACAGTGACTGTTGGTGGTGACGGCTTTGCATCTAACGAAGGAGCCATCTTTACTGTAACGGGTTCACAGACAAACGCCGGCTCTAGCGAAAACATATTTACGTACAAGCTTAAGGATGGTACCGATACCGCAACAAATTACAGCATCAGTGCTCCAGTATACGGATTGTTGATTGTAAACAAAGCTCCTGTAACCGTTACTATCGTAGGCCACACAAACTCTTACATTTATAGTGGCGCCGAGCAAAAGGTCTTTGGCTACGATGTAACAACAAGCAATCCTCTCTACACGATGAACGACTTCTCGTTCAACAAGACAGAAACAGCAGACTCCATTGCTGTCGGAACAAAAGTCGGTACCTACAAGATGGGCTTAGCCGAAAGCATGCTCCAAAACAAAAATGCCAACTTTAACGTAACATTTAAAGTTGCAGAGGACGGCGAACTGACCATTACACCTAAGCATATAGAAGTTGCAGTTGGAAACACAAGCAAGATTTACGGTTATCCCATTACTGATTCCGATTTCAAGGCGGTCACCTATGCAACCGGTTTCTCGGAAAATGATCCTATCGAAGACTTGCTTAGCAAATGCACCTATTCACGCACTCCTGCAGGCAACAACGTCGGGACTTACTCCGTTTCTGCAGTTTGCCCCGATTACGGCAACTACAAGGTAACAAACAAGCCCAATGCCAACAACTTCAAAATAACCAAGCGTTCCTTGACACTGACGGCTTCTGCCGAAAAAACATACGGCGAGCCGGATCCGACCGCATGCACAGCAGTCATTTCTGGTTTTGTCAATGGCGATACCGCAACCGTAAACGCCTGCACTATTACCAGCCGCACCGTTGCCGGAGAAAACATTGGCTCATACTTAATCACCGCAACCATTAATACCTCTGACATTAAATGGGGAGAAACAAACAAGGACAATTACACGGTAGAATCGGGAACAGGTTTATTAAAAATTAATCCGAAGGAGATTACAGTCACCGCGAACAAGGCCTCCAAAGAATACGGAGACCCCGATCCTACATTCACATACAAAATCGAAGGTCTTGTCGATGGAGATTCAGAAAATCTGATTTCAGCAACCATCACACGTCCAAGTCCGGCAGGGAATCCTCTCGATGATGATCCCGGTGAATATCCGATTTCTATCACAGGCGAAGCAAACCAAGGCAATTATAAAGTTTCCTTTGTCGGAAGCACCTTGGAAATTCTCGTAGAAAACGCCGTCATCGCCTATTGGAAAATCGGCGAGAACGGTTCTCTCGAAAAATCGATAATAGTTCCAATAGCAAAATCGGATACGACAATGGATCAACGCATCATTTCGAAGATCCGCAACGCCATTACAAAAAACCACATTGAACCCGAAAAGGCCGCAGACGAAGATTCGACTTACACCTATAATAGAAACTGGGAAAAAATCGAAAAGGGCAAATACAAGGCTCTATTTAGAGGCATTGCGAAAAAGACCGACATCATTATCAAATACGGGAAAAATAACGCCGATACAATTGTAGCCACCGTAGAAGTCCCACGTACACGTGACGAAGCCCTTATCAGTGAAGACATTGACAAGGCCTTAAAGAGCCGCAATAAAGAAGCGGTCAAGGAAACTGACAATGATTCTACCTATCACGTGGATCACTGGACCAAGAATTCAGACGGAATATACGAACCGGTATTCAAGGGAACAACCCTGACGACCACCATATATGTTTCGTACAGCGACAACAAATATGACATTCTTCCCATGGACATTGACGTTCATGTTCTGCCCGATCGTAACAACGACTCACTGGTCTGGAGTAAGGCCATTAACCAGGTGATGGATTCTCTCGATCTCACTCCAACCAAGGCCGGGTATGAATTCAGCGGTATTTGGAAAAGCGTCAAAAACGACAATTACCCCAGCGGCTATTTCGAACCCGTATTCATGACAAAGTCCGAAGTAGAACAGTTGGTCGAAAAAATTGTCGTACGATACGGCGAGCAGCCAAAGGACACCCTTGTCCTAGAAGTTCCTATTGCCGCATCAGAAGCCCACATTGTTACAATGATCAACGACACCCTGACCGCACGAAACATTACGCCTTCCAAGGCCGCTGATGGTGAATACGGTTACACCTTTGATGGAACATGGGCAAAAAATCCAATCACAAAACAGTATGAACCAGGCTTTACCAAGAGCAAGATTAAAGAAATCGTAGTCAAGTACGGCGACAACGACAAGGATACCGTACACGTGCAGATAAACGAGTCTGACACGGACTCTATTATCGAGAAAAAAATCGAAGCCGTCATCATCCCGACCAAGGAAGCAGACAGCACGCACGTCTACGAATTCCAGAAGTTCGTGTATAACGAAGACACGCAGGTTTACGAGCCCTCGTTTGAATATAAAGCACGCATGTTCAGCGTAAACTTCAACTTGCCGAGCGAAGGCGAACTTCTCGCTGAATTCAAGGGATACGTCTACGGCGTAGTCACCAAGCTCCCCGGCGCACGTATCAAGAGCGATACGACCTGGGAATTCAAGGGCTGGTACGAAAAAACGAACGGTCTTGGCGAACGCTACAAGGCCATGCGCGCAACGGACTACGGCGACAAGGATGTTTATCCGTTGTTCCAGAAGACCGTAAGCTACGACGCCAATGGAAACAAAGGCGCTATCGTGGTCATCTATTCTGGAACGGCAGAACGAGCCATCAACCGTGCTCTCGCGGGCGTCATTCCTGAAGATTACACGAAGGATGAAAAGACCTACACCTTTAAGGAATGGAAGCAGGAAAACGGCGTATACAAGGCCGAGATGACCTCTATTCCGTATGTTCGCAAAGCTGTACCGCGCTTTAGCGTCACGGTCGCAGACCGCGCACTCGAAATTTCGGGAGCTAGCATCGGCAAGACCTTAACGGTATTTGACATGCAGGGTCGTGTTATCGTCAACGAACAAATTGCTCGCGGAACGCACCGTGTAGAACTCGCCCACCCGGGCAACTACATTGTCCGAGTAAACAACCAGAACATAACGGTTAACGTCAAGTAGTAATATTGATATTCAGCCGATGCACCTTATAGTGCATGACTCTCGGCGAAATACTTAAATCGCGTGCGGCGGCAGACATATTGCCGCCGTTTCTTTTTAATGCTTCGCTGAGGATTTCTTTTTCGTAGGTATCCATGAGCGTCGAGAGTGGAGCAATCTGATTCGGGAGCATGGGCTTGCGGGCCGATTCATCGGTCTGCAAGGTAGGCGGCAAGTTGTGCGAATGAATGCAGTCGTCGCTGGTGGCGAGGGCTGCGCGCTCGATGCAGTTTTCAAGTTCCTGCACGTTGCCTGGCCAGTGATAGCTCATGAGCATGTCAATCGCGGGCGTCGAGAGGCGCACCACGTGCGTGCCGTACTTGAGGTTCACTTGCGAAATGAAATGCTCCGCCAAAAGCAAGATGTCGCTCTTTCGCTGCGCCAGGTCGGGCAATGAAATCTGTACAATGTTCAAGCGGTAAAACAAGTCTTCGCGGAAAAGCTTTTGCTGCATTAGGCTTTCGAGATTCTTGCTCGAAGCAGCGATCAGGCGCACGTCGCTGTGCAGACGGATGTTGCCCCCCTGACGGTAAAAACTTTGGTCTTGCATGAACCGCAGTAGAAGCTCTTGGTTTTTCGGGCTGAGTGCCGAAACATCGTCCAGGAATAATGTGCCGCCGTTTGCCACTTCGGCTTTGCCCAAGTGGCGGCTGTTTGCGCCGATGAACGCGCCGCGTTCGTAGCCGAAGAGTTCGCTTTCAAATGTATTTGCTGGGTTGCCGAAGCCTTCGCTTAAGTTCGCACAACCCATCACGACAAAGGGCTGCTCCTTGCGTGCCGAAAGCTCTGCGATAGTGTGGGCGGTGAGTTCCTTGCCGGTGCCGTCGTTGCCATAAATAAGCACTTGAGCGTCATTCTTGGCGCACTTTTTAATCTGCTTATAGACCTCACGCATCTCGCCGCTGTTGCCGACCATCTTGCCTGGCTTCTCGTCGATGATATTGCGCAACTCGCGGATTTCCGCTTTCAGTCTCTTTATTTCTTCAGCTTCCGTCATCATCTCTTTTTACATTTTTGTAATAATATACCTTATTTTTACATTATTGTAAAACATTTTGTTTCAAAACCTGTAAAAAACGGGAGCCAGCCCCCATTTTTATTCCTAATTTCATTTCATAAATTGAAAAACAGCCGCAAAACGGCAAAAATGAGGTTCAAAATGAGCGTAAGCTACCGCAAAAAGACCATCAACGAAATCGCAAAGGCCCCTACCGCGCCCGTCAAGCCGGCCGGTCCGGTGAATGTGGATTTCTATGGCGAAGACGTGTTCAATATCGACGCCATGCGCGAATACCTGCCCAAGGATGTCTGCGAAAAGCTGATTGCAACCATTAACGAAGGCGCAGCCCTCGATCCGAGTATCGCTGGCGATGTGGCACACGCCATGAAGAAGTGGGCCATGGACCGCGGTGCTACTCACTTTACGCACTGGTTCCAGCCGCTCACCGGTTCTACTGCCGAAAAGCATGACTCCTTCCTTGAACCTGACGGTTGCCGCGCCATCATGGCCTTTAGCGGCAAGAACTTGATTGTCGGCGAACCGGACGCATCGTCTTTCCCGAGCGGCGGTCTGCGTTCTACTTTCGAAGCCCGCGGCTATACGGCCTGGGATCCGACTTCTCCGGCATTCCTCAAGCGCCACGGCAACGGTGCCACGCTCTGCATTCCGACGGCGTTCTGCAGCTACACCGGCGAAGCGCTCGACAAGAAGACTCCGCTCCTGCGCAGCTTGCAAGCTCTTTCTAAATCTACCCGCCGCCTCATGACCTGCTTCAAGGCGGGTCCCAAGAAGACGACGGTCACGCTCGGTGCTGAACAAGAATATTTCTTGATTGACAAGCGTTTCTACCTGCAACGCCCCGACCTGTATCAAGCTGGCCGGACGCTGTTTGGCGCCGCACCTGCTAAGCACCAACAGATGGATGACCACTATTTCGGTAGCATCCCGGCTCGCATTCTGAACTTCATGAACGAAGTGGAAATCGAACTTTGGAAGCTCGGCATTCCGGCGAAGACCCGCCACAACGAAGTGGCGCCTGCCCAGTTCGAACTGGCCCCGATGTTCGAAGAAGTGAACCTCGCTTGCGACCACAACATGCAAATCATGGAAGTACTCCGCAACGTGGCCGACAAGAATGGCCTCGTCTGCTTGCTGCACGAAAAGCCTTTCGCTGGCGTGAACGGCTCCGGCAAGCATAACAACTGGTCCGTGTCTTACGGTAAGGGTAACTTGCTCAATCCGGGTAAGGACCCGCACCAGAACGCCGTGTTCCTCACCACGCTCTGCGCCATCATTTATGCCGTCGACACCCATGCTGACTTGCTCCGCATGACGACTGCTGGCGCCGGCAACGACCATCGCCTCGGTGCAAACGAAGCTCCTCCGGCGATCGTCTCCATGTTCCTCGGTGACCAGCTCATGGACGTCATCGAACAGATTGAACAAGGCGTGCCCAAGTCCTCTAAGCAAGCTGGCGCACTCCGCATCGGTGCCGACATGCTCCCGGCTTTGCCGCGCGACGCTACCGACCGCAACAGAACTTCTCCGTTCGCCTTCACCGGCAACAAATTTGAATTCCGTGCACCGGGTAGTAGCCAAAGCTGCTCCGAACCGAACGTGGTTCTGAACACCATCGTGGCCGAAGCTTTCGACATGATTTCGGAACAGCTCGAAAAGCTCGACGAAAAGAACTTCCACACGGGCCTGCAAAAGATCCTGCAGAAGATTGTGAAGGAACACAAGCGCGTCATCTTTAATGGTAACGGCTACACCGACGAATGGGTCGCCGAAGCCGAACGCCGCGGCCTCCCGAATATTCGTACCTCCGTGGAAGCCCTCAAGGCCCTCACCAAGGAAGAAAATATTCAGTTGTTCGAAAAGTATGGCGTCATGAACCGCCGCGAAATGGAATCCCGCTACGAAATCAACGTCGAAGATTTCCACAAGCGCATCCACATCGAAGGCGAAGTCTGCCGCGACATGGCCAAGAACATCATCTTGCCGAAGGTCGTCGAAGCTTACTCCAGCGCCCTCAAGACCAACGAAATGGCTCTCAACCAGGGCTTCCCAGGTGTCGATGCTTACGTGAAGTCTCTCGGCGAAGGCGTCAAGAACCTGAGTGCCGCCATTGCGACCATGGAAGAAAGCCTGAACGGCCTGCACGAAGGTATTCTCGATGCGATGGCCGCTTTGCGCAAGGTTGTCGATGGCCTCGAAAAGGTCGTCCCCGACGAAATGTGGCCTCTGCCGAAATATCGTGAAATGCTGTTTATTTATTAAACAGCATCAGCCGAGCGTCAAAGGTGCTCGGCTCAATGCCATTTCATCTACTAAGATGAAAAGCATGAGCTTCCGTCGAAGGTGGAAGCCCAATTTTGATTAGTAAAAATTCATTTATAAGAAAACCCGCAGCCGAAAAGCTGCGGGTTTTCTTAAGTTCTAGATCTTTCTTCTAGGCTTACTTCTGGTGAGCCTTGAACCAGCGGATGAGACCGTTGGTGGAGCTGTCGTGGTTGAGTTCAGCATCAGCCTTGGCAAGTTCCGGGAGGATCTTCTTGGCGAGCTGCTTACCGAGTTCAACACCCCACTGGTCGTAGCTGTTGATGTTCCAGATTACGCCCTGCGTAAAGATCTTGTGTTCGTACATGGCGATGAGGGCGCCGAGCGTTTCCGGAGAAACGTAGTCCATCATGATGGAGTTGGTCGGCTTGTTGCCTTCGAACACC
>CACWJY010000017.1 GCA_902761355.1 Fibrobacter succinogenes
GGCTACCAAGGCTATGGCTGACGCTATCGTCGAAGCTACCGCTGCTGGCGCAATCACCGTGATCGGTGGTGGCGATACCGCTACGGCTGCCAAGAAGTATGGCGCAGACAAGAAGGTGACCCACACCTCTACGGGTGGTGGCGCTTCCCTCGAACTCCTGGAAGGCAAGGTTTTGCCGGGCGTCGCCGTTTTGACCGACAAGTAATTCGTCGATAAACTTCGCAATACTGCGTCACGCGAGCTCTCGCTGTATGTTTTATACAGCTTCGGCTCGCGTTTCTTGTCTTGCTCGTTTCTAGACGAATTCCTGTTTTGTGATAAAACTATTCGTTTTCGCCTGGTCTCGCTCGCAACTGAAAAAAAATTCGTAAGGCGAGTGAAGCGCGAACGCTTGCGTTCGCATTTCCGAGCCTAGAATTTTGCGCTTGCGCAAAAAATTGAATTATATAGAAACTTTCGTGCTTGCGAGGGTTTCTTTTTTTTGCTCTGCTCGCAACTGAAAAAATTCCTGACTATTATAAAGGCTCCGCTTTTTGCGGAGTTTTTGTTTCTAGGCGAATTACGGTTTTAATAAAGAGGAGTGTTTCTCAGATATGTGCTAGATTTTAAATCAATTATTCGCTGGTAATAGGGGCCATACCCCTGAACATGACTAGTGCTCCTCACATTCGATATTTTTGCAATCAATTATTCGTCAGCAAGAGAGTCTTTTACACAACGGACGGAAAGACCTAATGTTTTAGGCGCTAAGTCTGAATAAATATGCTCGTCTTCGTTAGCAAAACAAAATGCATATGCATCCGAAAAAAATTGGTAATAGTCTGCATCAAAAGACATTGCGTTTCCGCTTTGCTCTGCTGACCAAAAACAGGCGTGTTGACCAATGAGGTCTTCGTATATTCCTATAAAAGCTTCGTTAATAATATCAAAATCTTCATTAATATAGGGATCGTTAGGGTATATTCCTGCAGGAATAACCGAAAAGCCCAAAACGTCAATTCCATTTTTGCCATCTAACCATTCCGTTTTTGATTTTAAATATTTTGCGGAATATTTTACAAAACTCGATAGCACATTCCATTCCATAAATGACGGAATATGCCATTTTTCAGGACAAATACCCGGAAATGTTACAGTAGAACTTCTATATCCATGGCATATACGATATTTTTTTTGTTTTGCCGAGCCGCAATCCAAAGCTGCATCCCACATATACAACCTGCCATATTTTTTACAATTGTCTGGATTATTATTATAACAATAACTTAACGAGTCTAACTCATATAAACGCATCTCACAATATGACGAGTTTCTGTTGTCACATTTGTGTGAAGAATCTCGTTTTTCATAAGCCTGTATGTAGGCATAGTTCAGGTTTTCAGCCATCCAAGTTTGGCTGCCTATTTTAACTGTCTTGTAAACCTGTCCATCACGTTCGTCAACGAGTTCTCCGTACGAAATTGGTCCCCATTCCGAAGAACTGGATTCTGTCGTGAAGCTCATTTCCGATGATGAGTATGTTGACAAACTTGTGTCTGAGCTACTTGAAATACGTTCTGCGGAAGAAATCATTTCTAAGGAAGAAGATGAAATGTCTGTTGAGAACGATTGCGTCTCTATGAACGACGAACTAGAAGTTGCCGCTTCACTAAAAGGAACGTCAAGAATCGGCTTGGAAGTATTGTCTTCGGAACAAGCAAACAGAAATGCCGTAATAGCTATTAGATAAATCCATTTATCCTTGAGCATGACTAGTGTTCCTCATATTCAAGGTTTTTAGCAACCAATTATTCGTCAGCAAGAGAGTCTTTTACACAGCGAACGGAAAGGCCATATAATTTGAAGCCTACATCATCAAGAATAAAGTCGTATTTGCTTTCAAGACATAAATCACTTGCTTCCATTATTCCCCATTGATCTGATGAATTCATACTGACCGAAAAGCTTGGCTCGTTTTCAAATGGGCTTGCCGACCAAAAGCAGGATATTAAACCAATATTATCTATGGGATCTCCTATAATCCAGGAGTATTTTTCTTCAACATAGGATCCTGCTGGCAGCCCTCCAAAACCGAAGGCATCATTCCCATTACCATTATCAATCCACCCTGACTTAGATTTCAAGTCGTCGGCAGAATAGTTTACATAATTAGCAAGTTTTTTCCATTCGTTATACGATGGAATATGCCAATTTTCGGGGCAAATTCCACGAGAGGCAATCCCTTCGTCACGAGTTCCTTTGCATACAGGTTTGTTTTCTTCTTCGCCGCAATTTAACGCAGCATCCCATAGGTACAACCTACCATATTTTGCGCAACTATCAGGTTCATTTTTGTAGCAAAAGCTTAATGAGTCCAGTTCATATAGTTCCCATTCGCAATACATTATGTCATAGTTTTCACATTTGTATGTAGAATCTCTATGCTCATAAGCCTGTATATAGGCGTAGTTCAGGTTTTCGGCCATCCAGATTTGTTCGCCTATTTTGACGGTCCTGTAAACCTGTCCGTCACGCTCGTCAATGAGCTCCCCGTACGAAATGGGTCCCCATTCCGAAGAACTGGATTCTGTCGCGGAACTCATTTCCGATGATGAGGATGCAAACAAGCTTGTATCAGAGCTACTTGAAACATTTTCTGCAGAAATGCAATAGTCGCAAATAAAAATACATATTTTGAGTTCATGACAACCTCTATAATAAATAAGGAATACTAGCTAGGGATTGAGTGTATTGCGTAATTTTATTGAAAGAAGCCTTATTCCACCATACCATTGTTCCCCATGCTGTTTGTAAATAATCTCAACTTGTACATCGTTGTTAACAGATAACATTGCTACAGAACTAACCAGGGTCATTGAAAGTGCGTCAATACCGTCGTTATCGTCCATAAAGAAAAATGTGGCAAAAGATTGGACTGTATCTTGCCCTGACAAAAATGTGTGAAATTGCAAGCTTTCTAACAAGGTTGAACAAGTTGCATCTGCACCCAAGTTAAAAAACATGACATTGACGTTGTTATTGGCATCGATGCCTAGGTTGCAAACATACCCGGATTGAGTACATGAACCTTCGGGGTTTGTATTTGGGTTTTCCGGAGTGTTACACAACATTTCTGGATTAAGTATGGGTAGCTCGGATGTGTTTACTAGTGTAATGCGGTATTCAACCCAGTTCCATTCAGTGCGATGTCTTTCAGATAGTAGTTGAACACCAGTGCTACACCATGCGTAGCATGTGAACAGAAAAAGAAAGATATGTATTTTCCCAAAGAGCTTCATATAGTACATAAATAAAGATATAAACAAAGATGAAGCAATTTCTTAGAATTGTGGAAAAAAAACAGTATATCGTTATTTTGGCGAGAAATGCTTTGTTACTAGCGGTTGTCCGTTGGTCTCGAGTAGATGCTTTGCTTGCTTGGCGAGCATGTCGTTGCCGTTCATCTCGAGGACTTTTCTTAGTCGGTTAAAGCCTTCTTCCGTTTCAATTTTATGGGTGACGCAGGTTTCGCCTAAGACGTAGAGTGTGCGGCGTGCAAAGTTGCGGTCCTTTTCTATGGAGAGTCCCTTCTTGAGTAACATTACAGCCGCTTCGGGGGCGTTTTTGGCCTTGGCGATTTCGCCCCATTCTAGCCATTGATTGCTCGAAATTTCGATATAGAGCGACGGCTTGGTTATCCGTTCTGTAAGCTGTTTTACGGCGATCCCATCAACCGGATGTTCTTGCAAAAGCTGAGTCATGGCTTGCGTCAGTAGCCTTTGGGCTTGATCAAATTGCCCGTCCTTGGCACTTGCAAATCCTGCTTCGATCATGGAACGCGTCTTGATTTTCATTTCAGCCATGGGGTTTCGATTGGCAACGCGTCGGGCACGTTCTTGCAAAGCTTCTGTTTTGAGTTCGCGTTTGGACTTGCGGCGAGTGGCGATGTTAATGCCGGCGGCTGCTCCGCCTGCAAACGCAATGGGCGAAAGTATCGTGACGGCTCCAAAAATTCCCGGATTGATAAACCAGTTTATAGCCATGTCGAGTACAAGTCCTGTAAAGCAAATGACTGAAACGGGTTGCGATACCATGTCTTTTTTGGGTGCAAAGGCTGTTCCGCCCAACAAGAATGCAAGGGTCAGGCTTAAGCCCATGTAGCGGTCGTTGTTGTAGTGATCAAAGAAACTGGTGCCGGTAAGCATGTCGACGAGTACTCCTGCGCCAAGGGCCCATGCAACAATGCTTCCCCACAAGATAAACCATTGCCAGCGGCGTTCAAGCTGTATAAAAGCGAAAATAAAGAATGCTGCAAAGACAAGATAGCTCCAAACACTTGGGAAAAGCATCCAACTGGTAAGTAAGCGATCGTAGTGCCCTTGTCTTGGAACAAAGGCCATGTTGTAACGGGGAAATTTGTCTGTATAGTTGTCAATCCATGTGGTGAGCTCGCGTTGGAAATCGGCTTCGCCAGGATAGCGCTTGTGTTCTTCGATAAAGGCTTCTTTTCCGCCCTTGGTTTCCCACCATTCGCGGAATTCCTGATTCATGGTTTTGAGTCGGTCTTCGACGATGTAGGAAGGCTTTAAGGTTAGCGCCCTTTCGCGGAACTGTTCGAATTCTTCTTGCCTGATTTTTTCGGTTGGTTCTAGGCCGATGCTCTTGAAGCGCTCGGCGCCTTCTTCGTCCCACCACTTGTTAAAAGACTTGACGATGCCTTTTTCGTAGCGGGCCTGGTTGATGTGCGGCATGACTCCGGTAACGCCGTTAAATATGCCGATGGCAATAACGATGGCAATAGCCAGGTAATGAATAGGCTTAATCTTTTTAAAAAGGACGATAAATTTCAGGACAGATGATTTCTTCATATCCTGAATATATAATAATGAATTTGAAAATGAAAATTTTATTTTTCTTAAAAGCGGTTGTACTCGCGGAGCTGATTCCACAGGAAGTCCGTGTTCACGTCACGGTAGCCCTGGGCATTCACTCGTTCACGCAATTTGTGCGCGATATCGAAAAGGTTCGGGCAGTTTTGCATGCGCTCGAAACTATCGAAAATGGTGAGGCTGTCAATCCATTGTGCAAGTTCCGGGAAACGCGGATCGCTAAAGTGGTTTTCGCGCCCGGTCTTGAGGTATTCCAGGTAGCGGTCGGTAATGCGGTAACCGTCTTCGATAAAAATATCCATGGCGTGCGGGAAAAGCTTTTCGCCGGTCAGGTATTCGTGCACAATGATGCCGAAACTGAAGTAGTCTACCGAGGTCGACAGGTTTTCGCCCATGATGGCCTGTTCTGGGGCGCTGTAGCAGGGCGTCATTTGTCCGCCGTATTCGGTGATGGTTTCGCGCATTTTTGCCTGGGCGTAACCGAAGTCGCATACAAGAATCTTGTGGTTGTTCTTGTGCTGCGGGTTTTGGCAAAGGAGCAGGTTCTTGGGCTTTAAGTCTTTATGGACAATCTGGTAGTAGTGCAGCTGGCTAATAGTGTTTGCCAGGTACGCAAGCTGCGCTATGCGGTGCAGAATTTCGTCGTCGGTTAAGTCTTTTTTGAAGAGTCTGTCGAGGGAACATCCCTTGATGAATTCCATCTTGAGGTAAGGGTGTCTTCCTGCGAGACCGCCACCCATACTTTGGACAACACCTTCGATGTTCGTTGCGTGTACCAGGTTGTTGATGCGGATTTCATCTTGAAATGCGCTGAGCAGCATGTTTAGACGGTGCAGACGGTTTTTACCGGGAGACGCCCAGAACTTGCAGATTTTGACAACGATTTCTTGTTCGACATAGCGGCTAGGATCGTTGGGGTGTTCTAGCCAATACTGGGCACGATACAGGTTGTTGGTACCTTCGAGTGTGAGAGGCTCCACCAGCTGGATATGTTGCATGGCCCCGTTGTGCAAGTATTCGGGATTCTGGTCAAACCACCTCTGGTATTCTTCCATGGTGTAGTTCGGGCGGAGTGCCAAATTTCTTGATACTCGGTCTAATGTTTCTGCCAGAATATTGCGAATCATGTCGCAAATTTAGCTAATCCGTAAAACAAAACAAGGTGCCGCCGTGCGACACCTTGCATATAAGTTGAATGTTTTTTTTATTCCATTGTTTTTTCTAATGCCGTTGTAATGACATTGTAAGCATCTTCTACGGTATCGCAGAAATGGAACAGTTTCAAATCGTCTTTGTCGATCATTCCCGTGTCGGCAAGGTGCTTCCAGTTGATGACCTTGTTCCAGTACTTCTTACCGAAAATCACGACGGGCATGCGGTCTCCGTATTTCTTGGTCTGGATCAGCGTCAACAGTTCGAACATCTCGTCGAGGGTGCCGAAGCCGCCAGGGAATACCACGAGAGCTCTGGCCAGTTTCATGAACCAGTACTTACGGATAAAGAAGTAGCGGAACTGCAGGTTCAGTTCGTCGTCGATATAGGGGTTCGGGTGCTGTTCGAAGGGGAGCTTGATGTTGAGGCCGACGGAAGATGTTCCCACGTCGTTTGCACCGCGGTTGCCCGCTTCCATGATGCCCGGACCGCCACCGGTCATGATAGCAAAGCCTTTATGTTGCTTGTTCGCCCAACGACCAAGCTTGGCGCCAAGTTCGCGAGCGGCGTCATAGTATTCGGCAACGGCTTCGAGCTTCTTGAGTCGTTCTAGTTCCTTGGCGTTCTTGCATTTTTTACGACGCTTGAGAATTTCGCTCATGGGGAGCGTACGCGCCGAGCCGAAAAACACGATGGTGTTCTTCACGCCTTCTTCTGCAAAAATCAAGGAGGGACCCATGAATTCCGCGATGATTCTGATGGGACGCCCAACATCGCTGTCGATAAATTCCATATTGTGGTAAATCATTTTACCCGGTGTTGCCTTGATGCTCTTTTTCGTCGCCATAAGAAACTCCTTGGTTAGGTACGCCAACTTCTGTTTTATATCCCTAAAATACACTTAAAAAGCCAAAAAGCAACAAAAAAACACTTTTTTTCTGCTTGCAAATAAAAAAAACTTTATATTTGTGGCATGTTAGTAAAAATTTGGACCGATAGCTTTATCATTACGGGTGAAATCGATACGCTCCGCGACGAGCGCCTCACGGACTATATCCGTGAAAACAAGGACTTTATTGCCGTGACGCAGGTACGCGTGAGCGACAAGAGTGAAAAGGACTTGTTCCGTACTCACTTCCTTAATGTGAGCACCCGCCATATCGAGATTATTCTCCCAGCAGAGTAAAGACCGAATCGGCTAACCTCTGCAGAATTCTTACTCTGGAGCCGATTCTCTCGCGACCGCCACAGCTTAACGCTTGTGGCTTTGTCGCTCACAGAAGACCGAATCGGCTAACCTCTGCAGAATCCTTACTCTGGAGCCGATTCTCTCGCCAACACGACTCGCTTGCGCTGAGTCGTTTATGGCTCACGGAATACCGAATCGCCTTAAAACTCCATCGCGATTTTCTTAATCAGATAGCGGCGTGAGCTTTCGTCGAGTTTTTTAGGATCGAATTCTACTCCCATCAACGCAGCGTAAATGTTGAACGGGCTCACCGTTGTGCCCATGTTGTTGCACTTCACCTTCGTGATGATGGCGTCGCCTGCAATCTGGATGCCGAGTAGGTGTTCGTTCAGATTGATTTCCTGACCACGGTGGTTGAGCACTACGGGGAGCGTCTTGCTTTCGAACTTTTCCATGATGCCTTCAGGCATTTTGTCGGGCGTGAATGAATAGATCATTGCCGTCGGCATGTGCTTCGACAGCTTTTCCTTGAGCGGTTCGATATTCACGATTTCCATACCGCGTGGGAAAGGCCTTGAAAGTTCGGCCATGATTTTTGGCAGATTCTCCTTGGATATGTCAAGCGGTTGCAACAAGTCCACACTGATGACTTCGCAATAAGTTTCAAGACCGAGCGGGAGTGCGCCCATGTTCGAAATGCGTGGTTTCGGGCTGAAGCCTTCGCTGAACTTGATGGGAATGCCTGCGCAAAGGAAGGTGCGCTCGAAGAAACTGAGCATATTCTGGTGCGGCAAGAATCGGCTGAGGCCTGTCTTTTTGAAAGTAATCTTGTAGCTGTGACAGCTCTTTTGCGTGGGGCGGCGTTCGGCGACAAGTTTCTTGATTTCTTCGGGCGTGCGGCTCGGAGCTTTATGGCGCACGGGATCGTTCGCGAGCTTGATTTCGGCGCCGAAGCCCGGAATACCGCACTTCTGGCAATCACCCCATTTGCAGTTGGGCACGGGGGCGGAATCTTCCTTGAATGCTTTTTCCCATTCGCCGCGCAGATACTGCTTGGAGGTTCCCGCATGAATGAAATCCCACGGGAAAACTTCGTCCTTTTCGCGCATGCGGTACACCCAGCTGGTGTCGTAGCCGCATTCTTCCCAGACCTGCTGCCACTTCTCGAAGTCGAAACGGTAGGAGTCGCTTTCGAAGGTGATTCCCTTCTTGTAGGCCGCGTAAATGACGGGGCCGAGCCTGCGGTCGCCGCGGCTGTAGACTGCTTCCAAGAAGCTCGTCTCCCAACCGGCCCAGTTCACCTTCACATTCGGGTGCCTAAAGAATCTTTCGCGCACGTAGCGGATGTGCTTGAGGGCGGTTTCCTTGTCCATGAACGGTGCCCACTGGAGCCCCGTAAAAGACTTCGGAATCAGAATGCCCATGCTCACGGCAATTTGGCATCCGCGCAGATACTTGCGGCCGATTTTTACCAGATTCTCGATTAAGTTGCAGAACGCTTCCATGTCCTGTTCGTTTTCGGTCGGGAAACCGATCATTGTGTACAACTTAATCTTGTTGAATCCGCTACTGAAGGCGTGTTCGGCGGCGTTGTACATGTCTTGGTCGCTGATGGTCTTGTTGATCATCTTGCGGATGCGTTCGGAACCTGTTTCGGGAGCGAATGTTGCGCTGCGGCCTCCCTTAAGGGCCGAAATTTTCTGAGCGAGAGTTTCGCCGAAGGCGTTCACGCGAATACTCGGGAGGCTTACGTCCACGGTGTCGAAGAACGGGTCGTCGATGATGGAATCGGTTAGCCCTTCCACGGGCTTGTAGTCGGCGGTGGAGAGTGATAAAAGCCCGAGTTCGCGTTCGCCCGTGGCCTTGATGCCTGCCTTTGCGATATCCAATACGTCATCGGGATCGAGTTCGCGGCAGGGCCTGTACCAGATGCCGGCTTGGCAGAAACGGCACCCCTGGGCGCAGCCTCGCATGACTTCGACGCTGAATCGGTTATGCACGAGCTGCATGTTTGCAATCAGGTTCTTGATGGGGTAGTTCTTCGGATCCATTACCGGAATAAACTGTCTGCGCACACCGTTGGTGTTCTGGTAGCTGCCCTTGGCGGGTTCTGCGGGTACGATGTCGCCAAATTCGTTGGTGACTACAGGGCGTAAACTTGGAACGTACACACCGTCTATCTTAGACAAGTTCTCCAGAATCTTGGCGCGGGGGAGTTTGGCCTTGCGTCCTTCACCCACACAGCGAAGGAACTTCACAATCATGTCTTCGCCGTCGCCAATCATGAAGGCGTCAAAAAAATCTACGACCGGTTCGGGGTTTGCCATGGCGGGACCGCCTGCAACCAGGATGGGGTCTTCTTCCTTGCGGTCTTTTTGCCAAACGGGGATGCGTGCGATATCAAGTACGTAGGGCACGTTCGTAAAGTTGAGCTCCGTCTGGAGCGTCATGCCGACCACCTCGAAATCACGCACCGGTGTGTAGCTTGCGTAGCTGTACAGCGGGATGTCGTATTTTTCCATTTCCTTCGCCATGTCTTCCCATGGGGCGAACGAAACTTCGCACAGCAGGTCCGGTTCGCGGTTGATGACATGGTACAGGATTCGGATGCCGTTGTTGCTCATGCCGATTTCGTACTTGTCGGGGAACACAAATGCCATATTGCAAAGCATCTGGCTGTGGTCTTTTACGACGCTGTTCGCTTCGCCGCCCATGTATCTAGCAGGACTTTCGACGGCGGGGAGAGCGAGGGCAATTTTTTCGAGAATGGTCATGTTTACAAATTTAGCTAAATGCAAAAGGCTGGTTTTGCTCCTATTAAACTAGCAGTTCCTGTTTTTTTGCAGTTATTTATGAGTCTGGTTTCTATAAATTCACATTTTAACTACATTTAATTACATGAGCATGCTAACTTATTTCTTTTGGCTGGTCGCTTTTGCTGGTGGGGTCGTGGTTTCGTACTTTGTCCCCGAAGCGACCCTCTCCATTGGGGGAAAGTTCTTTTTTGTCGGGGCCTGGGGCACTGTTCTGGGTTTTGTCCTGTTTACGATTTGCCGCAAAAAAGTCGAAAATGCCGAGGTGGAATTTACGGAAACACTTAATTCCATCAAGGGTGAACGCTTTGATTTTGTGACTGGACTCCCGATTAAGGAAGAAGCAAGGCCCGAACCCGAAGATGAGCCTCTTCCCAAAGGCGCTGTCCCCGCTCAAGAAGCTTTGGAAAAGTTGGAAGAACAGGCCGTACGTGCCGGTTTCCCGCTTGATGTCTGGAAAAAGTATTCTCGCTGCCTCTTAAAAGATCGCCCTGTGCCCGAAGTGGTCAAGGCTCTAGAAGAACTGCTCCCGTTGCTGTTCCCGAAGGCATCCGGTATCTTGTATATGTACGCCGGTACGCAGACGGATTTGCATAAGGTGCTTGCCTTTGGTGATTATGCCATTAGTGACGATGTGATTCGTCCGGCAGAGTGCGCAAGTTTTGATGCAGGCGATATTGTCATTACGGATTACTCTAACCCGAATCTGACAGGTGGTTGTACGCACTTGCATCACCATCCGCAAGGGATTTCTTTCTGCGCTCCGATTGAAGGTATCGAAGAACACTTTGGTATTTTCTCGCTGCAGACGGATGCCTTGCCTGATAACGAATCCATGGATGACTGGTATGCCAAGGTGAGTATCGTAGCGACATCGTTTGGGCTATACATCGCTAACCAGAACTTGAACATGCGGTATAAGCAGCACAGCATCCGCGATAACTTGACGGGGCTTTTCAATCGTCGCTACATGGAAGAGTCTCTTGCTCGCGAAGTCTCGTCGGCAACTCGCCATAACAGTCCGATCGGCCTTATCATGATGTACCCCGATGCGGTTGTTGAAATCGAAAAGAAGCGCGGCCGCCATGCGGTGGAACAGCTCCTGTGGGAGTTGGGACAGCGCCTGCCTGGCTATATCCGTTCCGAAGATATTCCTTGCCGTTACGAAGGGGATATATTCTGCATTATTCTGCCGGGTGCTAACCTTAAGATTACGCGCCAACGTGCCGAAAAAATCAGGAACGAAATTTCGCAGTTGCAGATTGCCTACGGCGACGGAATCCTGGCGACAACGCTTAGCATGGGTGTTGCTGTGATGCCTGTGCATGCGGGTGATGCTGGTGGCTTGCTTTATACGGCTGCAGCCTCGATGCGCCTTGCTGTTCAGTCTGGTGCAAATCGCGTGATAATCGCGGATGCCCTGGCGAACAACTGACGTGCAGATTAATGCTTTTAAAAGTGAAGGCCGGCTCCTTGATGGGGCTGGCCTTTGCCTTTAAAGGGGCGTAATTGAAAAAATAAAAAAACTCAGCTAACTTGCGTCAGCTGAGCTTTTTGGGGGTTAGGAGGAGAACAAAGAGTTCTTGATTATTAAGATAAAAAATTACGAGGAACGTGGCTATTTAATTCACTTTGGCGTTGAAAAAAAGTGTTGAGATTTTTTCAACAATCACAACGTTTTTTTCAACATTCCATACAGCTTGTAATAGTCCAAATTAGATGGGGTTGTTGCAAAACTTATCGTCTGCTGTCGTTATTTTTACTATTTTTTTACGCATGAAGAAGTTTATAGCTCCTATCGTGTTGCTTGTACTGGCCGTCTCGTTGGTGGCCTACTTGATGATTGATTTTTCGGGATCTCGTTCTTCTTTTGAAGCCGAAGCATATTTGTCATCTCGAGCAAAAATAGATTCCTTGGAATTGGAACTGTGGAATAACCGTAATCATCCGGATGTTCAAGTGGGAATCCGTCTTCAGCTTGATTCTGCTTGGGAAAATCTATCTGCCATGCGTTCTGCTCCTGCTGATGACGAGGCGGACCAGTCGATGGATGTGGGCGGCGTTGCTCTTTCAATGGAGACGGTTAAATGGATCGCGGGTGGCGTTGCCGCTATCGCTCTTTGCGTTTTCATTTTGATCTTGGTTCTGCGTAAGCGTCAAGAAATTATTACGCGCCGTATGGAAGCGATTAAGGCTGAACGATTCAAGGAACCTAAGGCTGCCTTGGATGATGCTACCATTCCGCTGCGTCCGCGTGCGCATCCGCAAAAGCGCTCTATTATCGCCGATGCAGAAGAGTATGCGGCCCATAAGCGTGAAACGCTCGAAAACGAAGCTCAAAAGGCCGAAGCTCCGCAGCCTGAAGAACCGAAGGTTGTCTTTGAAGATGAAAACGGTGTTCCCGAAAATAAGATTATAACTGCAACTCCGGATAGTAAGCCTGCGCTTAGGCCGACCGCTAAGGAGCGCATTACCTCTGCAATGCAGAATCTGTCTGATGTATTGCGCGCGCCTCGTGGACTTGCTCGTGAACGCACCATGAAGTTGCGTGCCCAGAGCCGTAACCTTACGGGAGACCCGAGTCTAAAGCAAAGCCCGCTTGAAGTGACTCGCTTTGATCGCGAATCTAACGAAAAGCTTAAAATCCTGCAGATGTCCCGTCGCGGTTTCCCTGCTTCTGCAATTGCATCGAGCCTCAAGATTTCTCAAGAAAAAGTGGAATCTGTCATTAAGGAAGCCATGGGCTAATGCGGTACCGTTTCCGCTGCGAATATTTGGGCAGCGCCTTTTACGGTTGGCAGGCTCAGAATGAGGGTGGAAAGACCAAGTTTGTTACGGTTCAATCTGCTCTCGAAGAAGCTTTTTCTATAGCTCTCCGTGCTCCGATACGCCTTACGGGTTCTGGCCGTACCGATACTGGTGTGCATGCGCGCGGTCAGTGTGTCCATTTTGATTTTGACGGAGAACTGGACTGTGGCAAAGTGGTGCGCTCGATTAATGGGCTTACCAAGCGCCTTATCCGTATTCGTGATCTAGAGCCTTGCTCTCCGGAATTCCATTCGCGCTACGATGCGGTTTGCCGCTATTACCAGTACACGCTTTTTACGCGTCCTGTTGCGCTGCTGCGTGATTTTGGATGGGAATGCGGCTCGCTGAACCTGGACTTGGATGCGATGGAAAAGGAAGCCGCCTCGTTTTTAGGGCAGCATGACTTTATCGATTTTTGCATTCCCAGGAACGATGGTAAACCAACCGATTGCATTCTAACGGAATTCAGACTAGAACGCCTGAATGACTGGAGTTGCATGTTCCATATTAAGGGCAACCGATTCTTGCACCGTCAGGTGCGTGCGATGGTCGGAACTCTTTTTGACGTGGGACGCGGCCGTTTTCCGCTTGGAACGGTGAATGATATTTTTGAGAAAAAATTTAAGGGAGAACGCACATGGGCGCCTCCCCAGGGACTTGTACTCCAGAATGTAGAGTACAAGGATTATTAGCCTTTCATTTTTTCGATCATGTCGCGGACGGCACGATCGATGCCGACCATGACGGCCTTGCTTACGATGCTGTGGCCGATGATGATTTCGTCGATACCTTCAATGGCAGCGATGGCGCCTACGTTACGGTAGTTGAGCCCACGGCCAGCCTTGACCTTTAAGCCGTACTTGCGTGCAAGAACGGTCATGTCTTCGAGGGCCGAAATTTCACGTTCGACTTCTTCTTGGCTACCAAGAGTGCAGCTGGTGGCATACTTGCCGGTGTTGAATTCGACGAAGTCTGCACCGATTTTTTTGGCGGCCTTGACCTGTTCCGTTTCGGCATCGATAAATACACCGACCGAGATATCGTTGTTCTTGAGGGTCATCACGGGCTTGATAAGGTCGTTAGCCTTGGCTGCCACATTGAGGCCGTCTTCCGTTGTGAGTTCTGTGTGAACCTCGGGAACTAACGTGACAGTGTCGGGCTGGTTGTTGATGGCGACCTGTACCATTTCTTGCGAAGAGCACATTTCAAGGTTCATCTTGGTGGTGACGGTACGACGTAAAAGCTGAACATCGCGGTCCTGGATATGCCGTTTGTCTTCGCGAAGGTGCATGGTAATGCTTTCTACGCCAGCAAGTTCAGCGAGTGCAGCCGCTGCAATCGGGTCGGGTTCGCAAATTTTGCGTGCTTCGCGGATGGTGGCGATATGGTCAACATTAAATCCTAGTTTAACGGTCATACAGGACTCCTTGTCATTTCTTCATAAAGGTAGATAAATTTACTAGCGAGGTGCCTTGGCTTTTGGCTTTTACGGACAAGTCTTGAACTTTTTCGAGGGCACTAGTGGTCAAGGGTAAAATCATGACGGCGAGTCCGTTGCGTGTAGCCTCGCGCATCTTGAACTTGGTGTAGTCCGAAAGGGTGCTGTTTTCGGGGTTGTAGGGTGTTGCACTCTTGCAACTTAACGTCATGTCTTTACAGGTTTGCGGAACCTTTGAAAGTTTGTTGGTCGAAAGGTCCAGAAACCAGAGGTGATTCTTTTCGGCGGGCTTTAGGATGGCCTGCATCAGTTGCTTGTGTTCTACGGCTTGTTCTCCATAACGCGAGGCGATGCCGACAGCATTAGGCATTAGGGCCATGGCGTCGGTAATGACGGTCTCGATTTGCTCTTCGGTATGGTGGATTCTTAATGGACGGAGTTTGTTGTGCACACGGTTAAGCTTGGTTGATTCCATCGTGAGCCATAACACCAATTCCTTGTTTTTTACTTTATCTAAAAAATTGTAGAAGCCGTCGCTTAAGCCAAATGGCGGAATCAGCAGGTCGTAAGGGAAATCGAGCTTGTTGAGGGCGACAATCTTTTCGGGAGTGAGGTCGGTGACTTCGAAAGCGACGGAGAGCAGGGATGCTCCGGGGCGGTATTCGTTTCTAGATACTTGCAACTCGATTTTGAGCGTATCGCCCTTGTCGTCGAGTAGGTCTACCGTTGCAGCCTGAAATACCGAGGCGTCTAGATTGTACAGTTCTTCCATGTAGAGTGTTTTGCCGCCATTCTTCTTGACAAAACGCTGCATTTGCAGAAGGTAGGTGATAATGGTTTGGCCGCCGCCCATGGTCCATATTTGCCGCTTTTTACGCTTAGAATAGCCTGTTTGCAAGGGCTCCATTACGTGTTCCATTCTTTCGGCAAATGGGAGTGTATCTTGTGCGGCCTGCTGTAAAGATTGCTCGGAATTTTCGACAGCTGTGTCAGAAGATTTATTGCTTGAACTTTGGGAATACTGCTGGATTAGCTTGGGGAGCAGGTAAACCCCTCCGCCAATTAAAATAATAAAGACAAGGATAATGGCTACGATGTGTTTCATTTTTCCCATGGTGAGTGATAATATAACTAAATTGAAGGTATGCCTATTTTATTTGCCATGGTTGGTGCGACAGGAATTGGTAAATCAGCCTTGTCTCTTGAACTTGCGGAACGTTTTGATGCTGAAATTATTGGTGTTGATTCTCGACAGGTTTATAAGGACTTTTGTATCGGGACGGCTCAGCCAGATGCTTTAAGTTTAAAACGTGTTCCTCACCACTTGGTAAATTTTTTGGAGCCGGAAAAGACTTTTTCCGCGGGAGCCTTTTGCCGCGCTGTCAAGAATTTGCTGACCGAAAATCCGCAGAAGAATTTTATTTTGGTCGGCGGAACGGGCTTGTACATACAGAGTCTTTTTTTAGGTTTACCTAAAATTCCACCGGTTCCCGAAGAAATCCGGAACAGGTTAGAAATTCTGGTTGAAAAAGAGGGACCGGTTAGTTTATACCAAAAAGCCTGCGCCGTGGATCCGGAACTGGCTGAAACGGTAGAACCTAATAACGCAAAGCGTCTGGTTCGTATTTTAGAAGTCTTTGAAGCGACCGGGCGAAAGCTTTCGGAATTTCAGAAGGAACGTGAAGGCGGAATCGGCAATTATCCTGTATTTTGGTTGCAACGTGACCGCGATGTTTTGTACGATCGTATCAATGCGCGCGTAGACCAGATGATGCGAGATGGTTGGCTGGAAGAAATCCGTGAACTCGAAAAAACGGTGCCGCTGGCGGCTCCCGCATGGCAGAGCCTTGGCTACCGTGAACTTTTAGGGGCGAAAACCCCAGCCCAGGTGCAGAGTGTCTTAGAGGACGTTAAAAGGAAAACGCGGAACTACGCCAAAAGGCAGCTGACCTGGTTCCGCTGGCAGCTGGATTGCACTCCTGTCGATATGGAAAATAAGCCCCTAGAGTGTATCTTGGGGAGCTTGCGATAAGACTTCTTCGTTGGAGTCCTTGTCGGCAAGAGCCTTAAAATAGGCTGCGGCCGTCTTGCCGACTTCGGTGGTGTCATAGAAGGAGTAGGCGCCGTTTCCAATGGCTCCAATGGCGGGAATCGCGTGGAGTGCCACTCTGCCCAAGAATTTAGTAGAAATCTTGAGACCGATTTTTTTGAGGAGCGCCTCTAGGGCTGCAAGGGAAAGCTTTTGCACGACGATGCGGCTACCGGTGCGCACTGCAATGTCGCGGACAAGTTGTGCGGCACTGTGGCGGAACAGGCACCAGACCATGGCCTCGCGGCTAAGTTGTGCATACTTACCGTAGGTTGCGGCAATGTCGGAGACGAGCTGAGCCTGAATTCGCCAGATGGCGGCGATATCGGGTATCGAAGTTATGATGCCCGTAAAACCTGCCGGTACTGAAAGGGTGGCGCTGACTGCAGATGCCTTGATTGCCGCCTGACGGATAAGTTTCGTTACCTTTTCGTCGGCGGTGTCTGTAGGCGTGTAAAGAGATTCGGGAATGTCTGTAATCAGCTCGAATAGTAGTGTACTCAGCTTTTCTTTGATTTTTTCCATCTTTTCATCAGTGCAATCGCTCATAAGCATCTCCTTATGAAAGCAATATACAATAATTTAAAGCTGATAGTACTGCTAAATCGGGTTTGCCTAAATTAATTAAGCGGCTCCGCAAAGCAAACTGAAAATCTTGGCAAAAACGTTCGTTTCTTCGGTGAGGACTTCGATAACCACAAGGAGGATGGTTACGAGGACGCACAAGCCGATATAGAAGTAGAACGATTTCTTGAAACCCTTGATTTTAAGCTTGAAGATGACCCATGCAATAACGCTCAAGATGGCGCTGAAGGTCCATGCGGCAATGGCACCGAGAGAAATTCCCGGAATAAGGCTTACGGCGAAGGTGAGCGCGATACCGGGCATAAAGAAGAATGCGATGCAGAGAACGGAGAGCAAGGCGAATCCGACATAGTGGGCGAAGCCGCGCTCGCGCTGAACAATCACCTGCGGCTGGGTTGTGGCGGTCTGGGGTGCAGGTTCTGCAACCGGTTCGTCTATCGCAGGTTCAACAGGAGCCGTTGTTTCGACAGGGGCTTGTTCTTCTGCGTTGACCGGAGTTTCGATCTGCGGTTCCATGTTATTCTGGTTGTTCAGTTCTTCGGACATGTTGTCTCCTTCAAAAGGTAACTATAGGTTGTCGTCGTGTAACCTTATAGGATAAATGTTCTGCCAGCGTAAACGAATACGCGGTGTTCGAGCCAAAGCTTGAGGGCGGCTGACAAGGTACGCTTCTCGATATCCTTTCCGAGTTCTACCAGTTCTTCGATGCTGGCGGTTTCGGGCACGCGCTGGATATCCTGACAAATGATGGGCCCCTGGTCCAAGTCTTCGGTGGCAAAGTGAGCTGTTGCACCGATAATCTTTACGCCCTTGTGCCATGCCTGGTGGTAGGGCTTTGCCCCCTTGAAGGCCGGGAGGAATCCGTGGTGAATATTGATAATGCGGTACTTGAATTCTTCGGTAAATGCTTCGCTCAAAATCTGCATGTAGCGGGCGAGGACCACGGTGTCGGTCTTGGTCTCGGCGATGATTTCGCGGAAACGGTTCTCGGGAATGCTCTTGTCGGGGTTAGACGGCACGTAGTAGAACGGAACGCCAAAGGTGCCGCCCACGGGACCCAGGTCGGGATGGTTGCCGACAATGCAGCTGAATTCGCAGGGGAGGTCTCCGTCGCGCCTTTTGAGCAAAAGGTCGTAAAGGCAGTGGTCCGTCTTGGAGACGAAGATGGCTACACGTTCGATTTTGGTGGTATCGAAAAGTTTCCAGTTTAACTGGAGGTGCCCTTCTAAGGTCTGAAGGTGCTTGCGGACTTCTTCGATATTTTCGGAATCTGCTTCAAAAACGGCACGGAGAAAGAATGTTTCAATGTCTTTTGCCGTATGCTGCTGTAAATCGACAATGTTGGCGCCTGCCTTGGCGAGCACCTGAGTAGTTCCGGCAATAAGGCCCTTTTGGTCGGGGCAATGGATCTGCAAAATATAACGAGTAATAGCCATAGCCCAAAATTATAAAAATGCGGGAAAATCTACTTGTATCCAAGATAAAATATTCTACTTTTGAGGTGAAATTTATTTTAGAGAAGGAAAAATGAAACATAAACTCTCTCTCAAGTCTGCATTTATCTTGGCCTGCGGCCTGGCTGCCGTTCAGTCGTTTGCGATTCCCCAAAAGACATGGGATGCTATTTATAATGCCGAAGGTGAAGGCGATTATGCCGCTGCCAAAATCGAAGGCAATATCCGTTTTGGAAAGTACACGCACTACAAGGAAGTTCAGCCTGTTTCTTTCAAGGTGAATGACAGTCTGTTTGTGTTCTCTGTTGCGGGTAACATGACGGTTCCCTCGGACAAGATTGAAAAGGAACGCTTTTACGAAAAGTGCAACGAGACCATGGAAGCTTGGGTCTCTTACTTTAACAAGCCGCGCACTTTTGGCAACGAAGATTTGATTATCAATATTGCCGGTGTTGACTTGGCTTGCGGTGATGAACTTTTTGCCGTGGGTGATTTGAGAATCAAGTTTGCAAATGCTAAGGCTCAGGAGGCCTGGGTCAAGGAATTAGAAGGCCGCGAAAAATACAGACGTGAACAGGTGGTAGAATACCGCCGTTCTGAACAGGAACACCGTGCCTCGCTTCGCGACGTGTCGGGTATGGTCAAGGATCCGCGTGATGGTCAGGTCTACCGTACGATCAAGGTGGAAGGTCGCGAATGGTTTGCCCAGAATGTGAACTACAATGTCGAAGGTCATTCTTGGTGCTACGAAGACAAGGAAAACTACTGCGCTCGTGGTGGCCGCTTGTATGACTTGGAAGGTGCCCGCAAGGCATGCCCCGAGGGCTGGCATCTACCGCGTGACCGCGAATGGATGGACTTGCTGACGGGCCTTACCCATTGCTACGATGGTGTGGACAAGTGCGAAAAGTTTGCCAACAAGATGAAGGCTACCACCGGTTGGCAGGGCGGTGGCGGTACTGATGAATACGGCTTCTCCATTTTCTCTTCGGGTTACCGCAAGATGGTGGGTAAGTCCATTGTCCGCTATGAAGACATGGGTGAATATGCTGGTTTCTGGTCTGCACAGAATGGCCGTAACGAAACCATCTGGATTTGGGCCATGGGCCGTATGAGCGACCAGATGGTGCGTCAGCTGGTGCCGAGCAAGAACAACGCCTACTCGGTCCGCTGCATTAACGGTAACTAGTTTATAGCGCTGAACGCAAAAAAAGAGAGCTTGAAAAGCTCTCTTTTTTATATACATCAAAATGCGTCGCGCCTAAGGTCTAACTAAGGCGCGGTGTATTTTACATCTGGCGAATTGGGAAAAGTCCGAGCAAGTCGAGCACGTTCTCGAGCACGATCTGTGTGGCCTGAACCAGGAACAGGCGGGACTTTTCTTCGGCGCTGCCGAGCACGCGGTCTTCGTGGATGAACTTGTGTGCGGCTTCTGCAATTTCCAAGGCATACTGGGCGAGTACGCTCGGTTCATCACCGGCGACAGCATCCAGAATCTTTTTGCCCTTCTTCGACAGGATGTTGATGAGGCTGTAAGCGGCATCGTCACCGAGCTGGGCCATGTCCACATCGGCAATGTTCACCGTGTAGCCGGCCTTGCGCATGATGCTGCAAAGACGCACGTGGGCGTTCTGCACATACGGACCGGTATCGCCTTCGAAACTCATCACGGCATCCCAATCGAAACGCACGTCCTTCAGGCGGCTATTCTTCAGGTCGTTGAAGGTGAGCGCGGAAATACCGATCTGGCGAGCGATAAGTTCCTTGTTTTCGAGTTCCGGATTCTTTGCGTCGATGAATTCAAGAATTTTCTTCTGGGCGGCTTCAATCACGTCGCGCAACAGGCTTGCGGTACCCGTACGTGTCTTACCTTTTTCCCATTTGCCGTCGACCAGCTGCAGGATCACGCCGAACGGAATGTGGTACATGTCCTTGTACCATTCGCGGCCCATCTTCTTGAGCACGTGGAAAACCTGCTTGAAGTGGAGCGCCTGTCCGAGGTCCACCACATAAAGGCACTTGTCAAAGTTGTATTCCTTCTTGCGGTAGCAGGCGGCGGCGAGGTCGCGGGTTGCGTACAACGTAGAACCATCGCTCTTGCGGATCAGGCAGGGGTTCAAGTCAAATTCATCGAGCATCACCACGTCCAGATCCTGGCTCTTCACCATCAAATTCTTTTCGCGGAGTTCGTCGAGAATCGCGGGAATCTTGTCTTCGAAGAAGGATTCGCCGGTGTAGTGGTCAAAGCCAACGCCCATCATGTCATAGATGCGCATGAGTTCCTTGAGTGTAGCCGCACGGAAGGCTGTCCAAAGCTTGCGGTAGAACTCGTCGCCCTGTTCGAGCTTGGTGAATGCAGCGCGTGCTTCGTCTTCGAGACCGGGTTCTTCTTTGCTTGCCTTGGAGAAGGCGGCGTAAAGGATGTTGAGTTCCTTCACGGTCAGGCTGTCGAGCGTGGCATCGTCTGTCGGACGCTTTTCGCGGAGATACATCACGATGAGCTTACCGAAAGCGGTGCCCCAGTCGCCGAGGTGGTTGATGCGTTCTACCTTGTAGCCAGCGGCCTTGTAGATGCGGGAAAGCGAGTTTCCGATCATCGTCGAACGCAGGTGGTGGAAGGCGAGTTCCTTACCGATGTTCGGGGAGCTGAAGTCGATGCAAACGACCTTGCCGTTCGATGCGGCGTGGCCGTATTCGAGACCCTTTGCGGCGATTTCTTCGAGCGTAGACTTCGCGAGGAAACTACGGTCGATAAAGAAGTTCAGGTAACCGTTCACGGCTTCGACCTTCGAAAGACCGGCCGGGAGCTTCACCTGTGCGGCGAGGTCTTCAGCGATCATCTTCGGGGCCTTGCGCATCACCTTGGCGAGCGAGAAGCACGGAATGGTGAAGTTGCCGTGCGTGGTATCAGGCGGCACGGAGATAAGCTTGAGGGCGGCTTCCTTTTCGAAGGAACCGGTAGCGGCGAGCGCTTCTGCGATTTCTTGCTCAAACGAGTTCATTGTCGTCGGCCTTCTTGTCGGTGGTCTTTACAAAGTCATTTTCGTCGAGTTCCACGATCTTGCCGTCGGCGTACAGACGGTCGAGCGAAATCTCGTTACGCTTTTCTTCTTCGAACAGGTGAACCATCAGGTCGAGGCCCGCGTCGAACACAGCCCAACGCACGCCTTCCTTGTATTCCACGCCCACGGAGGGGAGCTTGTTCGCCTTGAATTCCTTGCGGAGTTCGTTCAGAATGGCCTGCATCTGGGCTTCGCTTTCGCAGGTTGCCACAAGGAAATAATCCGTGACATCCTTGATGCCGCGCAGGTCAATCAGCTGCACGTTCTGGGCGCGCAGCTCAAACAAAATGCTTGCGCCCATTTGGACGGACTGGGGAAGTTCTTGCTTATTCGTTGTCATCTGTTTCTCCCTGTTCGGGTTCTATGATTTGTTCAAAGTCTTTTCCGATGTAGACGGCTGCGTCTACGACGGCTCTGCTACTGTGTACCACGAGCACGTTCTTGGTCTTTAGGGCGCGGGCGAGAGCATCGGCTCCTTCCCATTCGGGGTTTCGCAGCACGAGTACGGTCTCGTTGTAATTTTGTAGGCGGTCATTACGTGAACTGACGATGTCGAAACCGTTTTCGCGCAGATAAGAACGCATTTTGGCTGCAGCTCCCTGCATTCCACAACTGTTCAGCACTTCGACATCGCCCTTGTAGGTTCGTTTGACCTTTACGACTGGCGCCTTTTTTTGTTCTTCTTCGCAACCTAAAGCAGCCATTGCAAATAACAACAGCGTGACCACGGTCAGGATGGCTGAAATAATGCGGTATGCTTTAGAAATGCTATGGTACATTCGTTAATACAAATGTAGAAAAATCGAATGATTTGTTCGGGCTAGCGGCAGTAATAGGGAGTTCTCCAGGGGCACCCGTAATAATAACCATGTGGTCCGTAAGCTTTGAATGCATCGTTGCCGTTTACGAACATGAGCCTAAAGCTCATGTTGTCGTTGGGTTTGTATTCTAATGTTATGTCTGGAATGACCACGTCAACATTGCCTTGCCGCACGTCCTCTTTGGCAATCGGTGTGCCAAAACGGAAATTCGAGTACAGTGGCATCCAGAGGCCTACGTTTGCATACAAGTGAAGTTCCGGTGAAAATTCGTAGGCGAGGTGTGCCATGTAGCTTTGCTGGGCGAAGGTTCCGAAGGAGCCTCCCATAAAGCTTACTGAATAGGTATAGGCGACTTTTAGTGCGGGGTCGAAAGTCTCGTGCCGTACTAGGCGCTCGGGGTCGAAATGTTCGCGGTTCCAGGGAATTCCGTCGTCAGGGACGACGTAGACCGTGTCGATGATGGTGTCTTTCGGGGCTGCAACAGTGGTCGATGAGTTTGCCTTTGCAGCAACGGAGTCTTTTTGAACGGTCGTGGCAATAGCGGAATCGGCCTTCGCTGGATTTTCTGCGAAAGCTAAAACTGCCAAAATCATCATCAAAAACGGCATTAACCGCATGCTTAGAATATAGCAATTATGGAGAATCGAGTTAAACGATTTCGTTCTTGGCGTTCACGTGGACCACGGTGGGTTTCCACGTTTTGGCTTCTTCCTCGCTCATGGTGGCGTATGCCACGATAATCACGAGGTCGCCCGGCTGAACAAGCCTTGCGGCGGCACCATTCAGGCAGATAACGCCCGAACCTGCTGGACCTTCGATCACGTACGTATCGAGGCGAGAACCGTTGTTCACGTCAAGTACGCCGACTTTTTCGAAGGGGAGGATGTTTGCTGCATCCATCAAATCGCGTGCAATAGTAATCGATCCCTCATAGTTGAGGTTTGCGTCGGTTACAGTTGCGCGATGAATTTTGCTTTTGAGTAATTCTAGCTGCATGATGCGCTTAGAATTTGACATTGAAGAATCCAGCAACGCCCTTTTCAGGAGTGGGGAGGATTCCGTAGCTGAAACGGTTTGCGTCCGGATTGCTATCCCATTGGGTGCTGAAGAACGCGTCGGCAAAAGACCAAATGTGTGCGCCGGCAACGAAAATCAGGCCATACCACCAAGCGCTATTGTCATCAACCTTGAGATAAACGGTTGCACCAACGCTTGCTACCCAAAGAACATCGATCCAAATCGCTTTCATGGACTGGTTCGTTTTCCACTGATAGAGGGAAGGAACCAACAAAGAGAGATATGCGTAGCTTTGATCGCCAGAACGATTGCGGTAGGAGCGGTCGATGTCTGCATCTTCGAGACCGCCAGAACGCTGGGCAATCCATTCTTCTTCAGAAACGCCGAGCTTTTCCCACGGCTTTTGAATGTATTCGGAGGGGCGAATTCCCATTTCGACGAGACTGGTCAACTTGTCTCTAGAAATGCCTTCTTGTTTGGCCTGCTGGAATTCCCACTGGGTAAGGCCCATTTCTTCGTAGTTGAAACCCTGCCATTCGTCGCCAGAAGCTTTTGCTTCTCCGACCTTGGTTTCTTGTTCTTCGCCGTCGTTATCGGCAAAGGCATCGTCGGCTTCGGCTTCGGACGCACCGTAGGAATAGGACTCTTCGGAAGATTCGTCATCGAACTGGGCGAACGCAATGGAGCCGCACAGCAACACTGTAGAGAGAATCTTGCACCAATTCGCCATCAATTTCATCCTTCAATTTGTAGTGCCGGGGGAGGGAATCGAACCCTCACACTCTCGCGAGTACCGGATTTTGAGTCCGGCGCGTCTACCAATTTCACCACCCCGGCTAGGGGTACGCACAAATATAGAACACTTTTTGATTTTTTGCAGGGTAAATTGGCGAAAAATACCCATTTTTGTGCAAATTTACTTTTTCAAGAGGGGCTGGTACTCGATTTTTAAAGGGACAAGCTTTGTTGCAGCGTAGTCGACAGCCTGTTCTTTTGTGTCAAAACGGCCTGTTTGTACCAGATAAAGGATTTTTTCGCCACGAGGCATTTCGATAATGGTGCTCGTGATTTTTTGTTTTTTAAGGTTTGTAACCAGAAGGTCTGCGTTGGACTTTGTTCCGAACGCTCCTAATTGGAGGGTCCAATATTCCGCAGTAGTGGTTGCAGGTGCGGCTGCAGCCGGTGCTGCAGTGGCTGGGGTGGGAGCAGGGATGGGAGCGGCTTTAGGCTGTTCCTTGGGCTGTTCGGCCGGTTTAGCTTGTTCAACCACCGGAGCCGGTTCGGGAGTTGCGGGGGGCAATGGTTGCTGTACTGCTGGTGCCGGTTGCGTTACCGCAGTGGTCTTAGCCTGCATGGCGGCTTGGATTGCCTTTAATGAATCGGGGTTGTTTAGCAGGTCGCAGCGGTCGTTGAGTTCGTTCGACTTAACTTTGGCTTTGATGGCCTGACAGACTTTCTGGAGAACAACGGCTTGGTGCGGGTGTGATGTTTCGATTGCGTGAATCAAGTCTTCGGCGGCCTTGTCGAACTTGCCCAGGTAAAGCCTGAACTGGGCGCTCGTCATCATGAGGTCGGCGTAGATGGCACGCTGCGGGTTGGTCGTCTGGATAAGGCTGTCGAGGCGCTTGCCTGCAAAACATTCGGCGCGTACGGAATCGGGTTCTTTGGGACAGGCTGCTTCATAAGCGGAGGCGGCTTCTTGCCACTTGCCTGCAACGTAGGCCTTCTGTGCGTCGGCAAGGGTCTGCGCGAACAGATTTGTGCAGAAAAATGTGGATAAAATAATGAGTAGTTTCGTCTTCATTTTTTTACTTCAAATTTCTAATTCCGAACTCCGAATTCCGAAATCCGAACTATACTAAACTCCCTCGAATCGTCCATCCGCGAATGTCGTCGAGTTTCACCTTCACGTAGTCGCCGGGCTTCACGATGCGGCCTTCTTCGGGCTTGAAAATCACCTTCTTAAAGTTATCGGTGCGGCCGCGCAGCTCCGTCTCGTCGCGTGCGGAATTCTTTTCGACCAGAAGTTCCTCGGTGCGTCCGAGCATCATCTGATTGCGCTTGAGCGTAATGGCGTTCTGCAGTTCCACGAGGCGCGTGTGGCGTTCCTGCTTTTCCTGCTCGGTGAGCGTCTCGGTTTCCTTGTACGATTCCGTGCCCTTGCGCGGGCTGTAAATGAACATGAAAGCGCTGTCGAACTGGCAGGTCTCAAATGCCTTGAGGGTCGCTTCGAAATCTTCTTCGGTTTCGCCTACGAATCCGCAGATTACGTCCGTCGAAATGCCGTAGAACGGGTCCTTGCTACGCAGTTGCTCGATAATCGAGAGGTACTGCTCCATGTTGTGCTGGCGGCGCATCTTCTTGAGCATGGCGTCGGAGCCACTCTGGATAGGAATGTGCGCGTAGTGGCAAACCTTCAGGTTGTTGAGCAACACGTCGATGAGCTCGTTCGTGTAATGCCTCGGGTGCGGGCTCGTAAAACGGATGCGGCGGATGCCGTCGATTTCAGAAACCTTCGTAAGCAGGTCCGCAAAGTTCCCGCCTTCCGTCTTGTAGGCGTTCACCGTCTGGCCCAGCAACGTCACTTCGGTAATGCCCTTGTCGGCCGCCTTGCGCACTTCGGCGAGTACGTCTTTCATGTCGCGGTACTTTTCCGGCCCGCGCAGATACGGCACAATACAGTAACTGCAGCGCTTGTTGCAACCGCGCTGGATGGCGACGAAGGTGGTGAAGTCGTTCTGGAGTTTCGCGTATTCGCCCAGGTAGTTCTCGCTCAGGTCCTCGTCGATGAACATCTTGTGGTGCGTCAGGTGCAGCGGGCTATGGGCATCGCCGAGCAACAGTTCCGGGATTTTCTTGTACTGGTCCGGGCCCACGACGTAGCTCACGTTAGGCAGGCGCTTCAAAAGTTCCGACCCGCGATTTTTTGCCATGCAGCCGCAAACGACAACCTTCACGTCGGGGTTCTTCTTGTTTAGGTACTTGAGCTTGCTGATGTTCGCGATGGCGGTTTCCTCGGCCTTTTCGCGTACGCTGCAGGTATTCACGATGATGAAGTCGGCATCTTCTTGGTTGCTCGTCTCGACGCAACCGCACATGTCGAGCTCCTGGGCAATCATCGCCGAGTCGTACTCGTTCATCTGGCAGCCGTATGTGGCCAAGTGGTATTTTTTCATGGCATGTCCGAGCCGAACTAAATGCACGCGAAGCGTGCCATTTAGAAAAATGTGTAAGACTTATTCCAGGAACATCGTCATATAGTATGGCAGAGTTACAACTTTCCCGACAACGCCAACATTGTTTTCTGAAAGCTTGTAGCAGGCATTTACTTCATAATTTTCGTTCTGTAGGACCGTCTTTGCTGACTTGGTTTGCCCCGAGGTCGCCTTGACTTCGATTAAAGCTGTTTCGCCCGCAATAGTTTCGACAAAGTCAATTTCAAGGCCGGAATCTTTGCGGAAGTAGTATAAGTTTCGTCCTTGCTTTGAGAAACAGTCTGCGACAATGTTCTCGTAAATAGCGCCCTTGTAAAATCCTAAGTCTCCGCTAAGGATTTTTGCCGCACATCCCTTTTCGAGCATCGCGACGAACAGTCCGGAGTCTTGCATGTAAATTTTAAAAGTATTTTCAATTTTGTAGCCATCTAGTGGTGTGGATATGTTTGTAAGGTTGTGACATAGATTGATGATGCCACAATCGTAAAGCCACTGGATTGCGTTTTGGTATGCTTCAGAACGACCTTTTTTTTCAAGTGAAGAATAAACGAATTTCTTGTTCTCTTTGGCAAGTTGTGCCGGAATGGAATCGAATACTCGGTTGATTCTTCCTAGAAGCGTCCTGTCAATTTCCTCGTTTTCATCTTCGTCAAGGTGTTTGCCGAAATCGTCCTTGTATTCTTCGAGAATGTCCTGCTGTTCCTGCCAAACAACGTTCATGTCGTTTGTCTCGACAAATCTGGAAACGATGTATGGGAGGCCTCCCACGCAGAGGTATTCCCTAAAATAGCGCAGCATGGCGTTGTGCGTGGCTTTGCTGACGGGTTTCTTGTTGTTGAAACATTCCTTTAGATAATCAATGACTTTTTCGTCAATGCCCTTTGCCCACAGAAATTCTTCGAAATCCATGGGTTTCATGTAAATGATTCGCTCAAATCCGGTGGGAACGCCCTTGCCCTTTTTCTTGTTGTACCCCTTTATTCCCAGGAGCGAACCCGTGCAGATGACATCGTATCGACCGTCTTCCATGAAAGGCTTGATACTTGCGCGTGCGTTTGCGCATTCCTGAATTTCGTCAAATATGATGACGGTCTTTTTTGGCTCGAAGCGAGCATCGGGCAGTAGGGCCGAAAGGTCGATTGTCATTCGATTGACATTGAAGTCGCCATCGAAAATCTTGCGCGCACTGTCATTTTCTTTAAAGTTTACGTAGACCACATGCTTGTAGTGGCTCTTGGCGAATTCAAGTACACTGGATGTTTTGCCGATTTGGCGCATACCTTTGACGACAAGAGCTTTTTTCTTGCCCCCGCCATTTTTCCATTTTTCGAATTCCTTCAGGATTTTTCGCTTGAACATACTCTAAATATACACTTTTTCAAGGGATAAATCAATACTTTAATACACTTTTTCGACCCACTTTTGTGTATTTGAATACACTTTTCCAAGGGAGTTTTTGAAAAAGTGCTGTTTTTAAGCGAAAATCGACATTTGTGTTTGCATGAATTGTCATGGCTGAGCCGCAGGGGTTTCTGCAACACCCCTGATGCTCACGAAATTTTTTTTGTTATACTTAAAACATGACGGAACCTTTTAGCAAATTCCTTGGGAAGTTCTTTCTGGTGACCGCGGCGGCGCTGTTCGTCGCTTGTGGCGATGACTCGAGTAGTTCCGGTCCAGAGAATACAGAAAGTAGCGCCGTTGAAGAATCAAGTTCGTCGGCAGAAGTCTCGTCCAGTAGTGGAAACGGTGATTCTGGCTCAGGGGCCGGAATGACATCCTCTAACAGCGGTGACTCCGGTTCTGCGACATTCTCGGACACCACAAAAATCACCTACTCCCTCAAGCGTTTCGACGGCCCGCTTTCTAACCCGCACAAGGGATTCACGGTCCCGACGGGTGGCGCTTGGGTGTTCGTGCCGGAGTTCGAATACGGCCCCTATGGTTCCCTGAACAACAAGGCATGGGACCTAGTCTCATATGGTTCTGGTTACCAGCAGTGGAACAAGTTGAATCCGGCAAAAGGTGTTTACGACTGGACAGAACTGGAAAAACTTTTGAATGCTTTGGCCGAGCACAACATGGGCTACGCCTTGCGCGTGCTGCCGTACACGCCTTCCTTTATCAAGAGCGATTTTCCGCCCCAAGAGGAATACGATTGGACTCCGCCTTTTGTCTACGAAATGGGGGCGAAAAAGATACAGATTGACTTGCGTGGGACAGACTACCGTGCATACGCTCCAGTCTGGGATGATTCCGTCTATATTTGGGCGGCAAAGGAGTTTGCGAAGGCTCTGGCCGAAAAATACGATGGCGATCCGCGCATAGAATACATCGATGTCCGCGCTTTTGGCGAATGGGGCGAATGGCACACGTCTCACATATTGGGGAGCGAAATGCCTGCCGATTCTGTGTTGATTGACATGCTGGACTATTACGCATCCCTGTTCAAGAAAACCCAGCTGGTTCTGCCATCTAACGGTTTTGGCGATGTTTATACGCATGCGCTTGAACTTGGCATTACCAAGCGTGACGACGGCTTCATTGGCATTCCTGGCAGGCCGGATACTTTGTTGCGGGCGTACAATGCGAATCTACCGACTATTGCCGAAAATATAGCCGGTTACAAGACGATGCTTGCTTACGACGATCTGATTTCTGGGGGTAACCAGAAGTGGACTCCGCAGCGCTGGGTAGACGCGATTACCACGGCTCATTTGACTTACTACGTGCTGGATCAAGATAACGATTGCGGTTACAATTTCTACAAGGACAATAAGGCCCTTGCCGATTCCATGAGCAAGGTCATCGGATACAATTTCACTGTCGCGAAAGCGGAACTGGAGACTGTCATAAGCTCCAAGGATACTACAAGCACACTGAACATTACCGTCAAGAATACTGGCGTGGCGCCATGTTTCTTCGATGTCTACATAATGGCGGAATTTGTCGATAGTACGGGCAAGGCTCTTGCGCCAATCGGCGAGATGGTTCGCATTCCGAAGGCTACATTCAAGGACGGTAGTTCGCAGGAATTCTCCTTTAAGGCAACTGGTGTGGCAAATGTCGCGGCCCAGCCGGGCGTTTCCATCGCCCTTTCCCTCTACGAAAGCGAAGATGCCTTCAAGAGCGGCAAGATTCCGACAGTCCGCTTTGACAACGACGGCCTCCAGGAAAATAATAAACTACTATTGATGTCCCGATAACGCACTTAGTTTCATGTCCCTTCTGTTAGCACTTCTATTTTTAGCGCTTTTCATAAGTGCCATTGTCCGTGGAAAGTTCTCCTACGGCAAGGCGGACTATGATTTTCATGAGCATCCGGTGCAGTTTGTGATTGTTGTCGTTTTTATTTTGGGCGTGTCGGCGCTTTGCTTTTACCGGTTTCTTGTTGAGATGGATTTCATTCGGTAAATTTCTACATTTGGGCGCGCTATGCTCCAAAAGAAATCCTTGATTGTTTTTGACTTGGACGGGACTCTGTTCAATACGCTTGGTGACCTTGCCGTGGCGGTGAATTTTGCTCTTCGCCATTTTGGGCTCTCAGAACATGATGAACAGCGTGTGCGGACCTTTATCGGGAATGGCTCCATGAAGCTTATCGAGCGTAGCATGGGGGAGGCTGCGCTTCCTGAAAATATGGCGCGTACCGGAGTGACCATCGAAGCTGTTCATAAGGTCTATTCAGCTTTTTATTGGGAACATTGCACCGAACGCACGCTCCCGAATCCGGGAATCGTTGATTTTTTGAACAGCACCAAAGCCCGTGTGGCAATGCTGACGAACAAGCCGCTTCGCCCGAGCGAAAAAATCCTCAATCACTTTGGACTTCGCGACCGTTTTGAATTTATCCTTTGCGGTGATACGACGCCTGAACGCAAACCGAGCCCCGCAGGCTTGCTCAAGATTCTTGAAATGGCGGGTGTCTCGCGCGAAGAGGCGGTCATGGTGGGCGATGATCAGCCTGATATATTGGCGGCCCGTAACGCTAAGGTTGATTGCGTAACGCTTTTTTGCGGTTTTGGAAAGCCGGTGAATTTGTTGCCGCTTAACCCTCAAAATGTGGTTCATAGTTACGAAGAAATGGTTTCTTTGCTGAAATTTGTTAGTTTTTAAGTGTGCTTGGGATAGTACTGTTCATAGTCTTTTTGCTGTTCGCTCCGGCATCGGTATTAGCTGATGACGGTGATTCGCTCCGTTTTTCTTCGGGGGCGACGTCGGTAGCTTTGCCGGGGCAGGCTGCTTATACGGGCCAGGGACTATCTTTTGGCTTTGGTAGCGGCATTTATGTACCGATTGAAAAATGCGACTGCATGGGTAGTTGGCAGGTGCAGGCGAGTTACTTTTATACGGACTGGTTGAGCGGTGGCGGTGAGGTCCGTTTTTTTGGTGGAGACCTGGACCCCTCTATGATGGTGATGTACCAGCGTTACCGCGTGAATGTGCAGTTTCATTTGGTTCATGATGATATAGATGTTTTTGCTCAGCCTTTTTTGGGCTTGGAGAATACGAACATATCGGAATTCCGTAAGCAGGTTTCGGGTGAAAAAAGATCCGAGAAAAAAAGTCCCTGGTGGGAGGGCAAAAAAGAAGAAAAGGTGGTTGAGGATTCCGTCTCTATATCGGACGATGATTGCTGGAAGCTTTTCTCGATGGACGGTTTTTCGGTTGGACTAGGTATTGGTTTGGGGTACAACTTGTCCCGCTATTTTGCCCTAACGGGCCTTGTTCAGGGGGAGTATAACTTTTCGCATGATGTGATGTTGAGTGTTGTCCCAGGGGTGGCTTTCAACTTGTGGGAAGTGTGGCCTTGGGCTAAAAGAAACCTCCGTTCGACGTGGATCTCGTTTGAAATTGGGGGACAAAGGTACTTTAACCGCGATGTAAAGGACTGGTCCAATACGTTTTTCTTGGGAATTCAGCTTGGAGCGTAGCCAAGTAGCATAGACCTGGCCTCGAGGTTTGACACCAAAATCCTGTTTTTCTATATTTGGGGCACCGATTTAATCGGAACCCTCCCGGAGCCAATGTCGGTTTTCCGGGCGATAGACCAAAGGGAACTCATTATGAGACAATACGAAACGATGGTGATCATCGACGCTATGATCTCTGACGACGCTATCAAGGCCGAAATCGAGACCATCGCCAACAACATCACCAACGGCAAGGGCGAAATCCTCCGCCGCGATGACTGGGGCAAGCGCAAGCTCGCTTACACCATCAAGAAGCGCCAGCATGGCTTCTACGTTATCTTCTACTACAAGGCTGAAGCCGCTACGGTTGCCTCTGTGGAAGCAGCTCTCAAGCTGAACGAAAATGTCCTGCGCTGGATGACGCTCGCTGACTATCCGATGAGCGAAATTGTTTACGACCAAACTCAGACCCAGTCCACCGAAGACATCGTCCCGGTTGACGCAGAAGAAGGGGAGGCTGAATAATGGCTTTTGAAGATAAGAAGCAGGCTCCGCGTATCCGCCGCAAGAAGACTTGCTGGTTCACGGAAAACAACATCAAGTTCATTGACTATAAGGACGAAAAGACTCTTCGTCGCTTTATCTCTGAACGTGGTAAGATCATTCCTCGCCGCATTTCTGGCACCTCTGCCAAGTATCAGCGTATGCTGAACGAAGCTATCAAGCGTGCCCGTCAGATGGCCATTCTCCCGTTCGTTTCGGACAGCTTGCGCTAATAAGGAGGAACTAGACTATGGAAATTATTCTTAAGGCTAATGTCCCCCATTTGGGCAAGATGCTTGACGTTGTGAAGGTTAAGGACGGCTATGCTCGTAACTACCTCTTCCCGCGCAAGCTCGCTGTTCGCGCTACTAAGGAAGCCAAGCTCGAAATCGAAAACAACCGCGCTGCTGTCGAAGCTCAGTTCCAGAAGGAACTCGCTGCTGCTGGCGATGTGGCTGCCAAGCTTTCTCAGGTTTCTGTCAACCTCGAACGCCGCGTTGTGGAAGGCGAACGTCTGTACGGTTCTGTGACCGCAGCTGACATCGCTGACGCCATCACCAAGCAGGGCGTTAAGGTTACCCGTGCTCAGGTTGCTCTCGAAGAACCGATCAAGCAGCTCGGTGTTTACACCGTGACGATCAAGGTCTTCAGCGACGTTGAAGCTCAGGTTAAGGTTTGGGTGGTTGCTGAAAAGGCCTAAGTCTTTTCTAAATCACTAGAAATCTTTCGGACCGCTCCTTCGGGGGCGGTTCTTTTTTTTGTTCTTTTGAAACGATTTGGTCTGCCGACTCAATACAATCTAAAACTCTGCATCTTGTATAGGGTATCGCAGAGCAGGCTGTCGCCAAAGTGTTTGGAGAGCTCGTTTTTGATGTCGGTCTTTTTGCCGATAACGTTGCATCGCTCTTTTGTCATGTATTTGGCGAGAAGGTTGTTGTACATCTTGTAGGCGGTGGAATCGTATGGCAGGTCGTTTTGATCTAGTAATCGGTCTATTTTTTCTACCAGGCCAATGGTATCGTTGATCACCCCGTCCAAAAGATCGTCTCGAAACTCTTCGGTTTCGTGCTTGCCTTCTGAAAAGTTATACAGCATGGTTTCTAGGACCTGGCTGTTACAGGTCGTGTCGTCCCAAATGCTCTGCAGTTCAGCGCGGGCCACCTCTTGCGCGGGTTTATAGGGGTAACCCTCATTTATTAGTTGCATGACTCGCTTTTGCGTTACATGGAAACACAGCATGTCTTTTCGTTCTTTCTTGATGGACCATTTCTCGTCGATGGAAATCCCTTGCTCAACAAAATATTCCAGGGTGTACGGGGTGCCACTAGAGATGGAATCGTTGTAACGGTGGTAGGCGTTTACGAATTCAATGAGGGCGTACTTTGTTGTCAGTGAAACTTCGGAAAGGTCAATATGATAGGAATAAGAAATGGGGTTGTTTAGGTAATTGAAGGTCGTGTCTGTGATGACTGATAATGCTTGGGAATCTTTCTTATTGAATAGTGAATCTAGTTCGTAGATGATGATGGACTCCCCTCCGTTAGAGAGAATTACGGTCTGTTTTTCGGGGTTATATTCGGACCTGAAAATATCGTGAACGGTAGTGCTGTCGTTATTGCAACCCAGAAGAAGAAATACGGAGAAGAGTAAAAGGAGTGTCGCTTTCATGGATTATCCCCATATAGGAACAAAGTGGAAATGTTCCCATTCTACATGCTCGGTCTTGCCGATTTGAATGTTCCAGTTAATCTTTATTCCTTCTACGTCGATTTTTAGGTTGAAAAAGTGGAACATGCTGACGTATCCCTTAGCGTCTTTGATTTCTGAATCGTCGGGACGGGTGATGGTAAATTCGCCTGGCTTTAGTAGCCGCTGGAAAGTGTAGTAATGATTATGAATGATTACTTTGTCTGCATCTGTGCAATCATAGGTATTGCAGTTGTATATGCTGATATACAAATCGCTCTGGTTCCAGGCTCTGTTGTATTCTCTCATGTAGATGTTTAGCCAGATATTCAGCGGCTTTGCCGTGTTTTGAACAGGCTCGGTGGATTCTAGGTTGAAATCGTTTGGTGAAATGCTTAATTCGGCGCAGGATTGGTTAGGGCATTTTACTCCGGCGCTGTCGGCAATGGTGGCGATAAGGGTGTCTAAATAGGCGATGTGGGTCTTTTCTTTTTCGACGACCGTTGTGATGTTGTTCTCATAGTCTTTGAACCCGTAATCGCAGGCGCTTAAGAAAAGCAGCATGATTGCGGCTATAATCTGTATGGCAGATTTAGAACAAAGCATAAGGAAAAGGTAAAAATCATTCTGTAAAAGAGGGAACTCCTAATAAAATAAATGCGTTTTTTACAAATGAATTAGTGAACATCTGTTTAGTTGTTTTGCTCTGGACTAGGGGGCTAAGTATGTTTTTTGTATGCTTTTGATGCAAAAAAAGAAACTGCATCTTGCCAAAGTGGTGAAAAATGGTAGATTTGTACTGTGTTGTGGTAAAATGTCCCAAATCTGTGTGTAAACTAGTATGAGTTCTTCGTTGTTCATAGGTCAGGCCCAGACGGCTATCGATGGAAAGGGAAGGTCTTCCTTCCCTAGGGAATTCCGTCGTCAGCTGCTGCCGTCCGACGGGGAAAAGCTCGTGGTCACTCGTGGCCCGGCTAGGACCCTTCGGCTGTTTACCCTGCCCGAATACGAAAAATTCATGGCGGACCTGGACTCGAGGTCCGACCGCCGTCAAGCCGACCTAGTTCGCAGAGGCCTCTGCCCCACGGTTGTGGAGCTGGATGGTCAGAACCGCATTTTACTTCCAAAAATCTTGTTGGAGTATGCTGGTCTAAAGGATGAAGTCCTTTACGTACAAGCTAGCGGAAAGACTCTGGAACTATGGAATCCGGAACGCTTCAATGCCATGTATGGCCTGAGAACAGAGGATGCTGTTGCTGCATTCGATGCTGCGTACTACGGAGAAAGCTTGACGGAGGGTGGCGATGGCCTCAGATAACTTCCGTCAGAAAGATTTACAGACAAATGAAATTTTGAACACCCGTACCGTGGGCGTTCATTCTGAAGCGGCTCTGGCTGGTGTCGAAAACGGCGTGTTCTATCACGATCCGGTGATGCTCAAGGAATGCCTTGAAGGTTTGAACATCAAATCTAACGGTACCTACGGTGATTGCACCCTGGGCGGTGGCGGACATTCTTACGCTATTGCAAATAAATTAGACGAAAACGGAACGCTTCACGCCTTTGACCGCGATGAAGAAGCTGTTGCCTTTGCGACAAAGCGCCTTGCCGGCGTAAAGCCCAAGTTTATTGTGCATCCGGTGCGCTTTGGCGAACTGAAAAATGAAATTGCGCCGAATACCTTGGACGGCATTCTCTACGATTTGGGTATTAGCAGCCATCAGGTCGATGCTTCTGACCGTGGCTTTACCTTTGTGGGCAATAATCCGCTGGATTTGCGCATGGACCGCCGCGAAGGCGTTTCTGCACAGGAATGGCTCAAGACGGTGGATGCGGATACTTTGGCCGCTGCACTCCGCAAGAATGCCGATATGGATCGTGGATTTAAACTTGCGACTCGCCTTGTTGAAATGGCGGCTGCCAAGGGTGACCAGGAAATTTTGCCTTCTGACGTGAAGACTGTGGTGGAATCGGTGTTCCCTGACAAGCGTCGTGAAGTGAATGGCCTTTTGGCTCGCGTATTCCAGGCGATTCGCATGGAAGTAAATGGCGAACTCAAGGAAATCGAAGATAGCCTGCGCGCTGCCGTAGACTGCCTTAAGGTGGGCGGTCGCTTGGTGGTGATGAGCTACCACTCCGTGGAAGACCGCTGCGTCAAGGAAACGGCCGCTGAATTTGAAAAGGCCTGCATTTGCCCCGAACATTTGCCTGTGTGCACGTGCGGCGGCAATCACCAGCGCCTTAAGAAGGTGAATCGCAAGCCGATTCTGCCTTCTGACGAAGAAATTGCAAAGAACAGCAGGGCTCGCTCTGCTAAACTGAGGGTGTACGAACGAGTATGAGTGAAACGGAAAAGATACCGGTATTTTACTCGAACCGTACGATTGTGCGGGGCTTTGTCGGAGCCGTGCTCGTCGCTGCCCTGTTGCTGATTTTGCCGCTGTATATGCAGAACCGCTTGACAAGACTTTATGCGAAATCCCATGAGCTTTCGATAAAGGTGAAGCTTTTGCAGCGCGAGATTCTTTTGCAGCAGTTGGAGATAAACAAGCTTTCGTCTTTGGAGGCTCTTGCTCCTTTTGCCGAAGAAAGTGGACTGGATTTGAACGGCATGCCGACCAAGGTGCGCATTACGGGAGGTTCAAAGTGAACCTGATGAATGTAGACGCCCTTTCGATTGGAAAAATGCTCGTGCTGAGTGCCGTAGCGGTGCTCGCTTGGCAGACCTTTAATATCCAGGTGCTTAACCGCGAAGTGTACCAGGCCGAAACAAAGAGCATGGTGACTCGCACCAAGAATATTTACGCGGAACGCGGCCAGATTATGGACCGTAACGGTGTCGTATTCGCAGAAAATCTGCGCGACACGGGAGAAACCGAAGACTATAGCCGCATATTCCTTCAGGGAAAACTTGCTTCGCAGATTGTGGGTAAGGTGGGCTACAACGGTGTCGGTAGCATGGGCATGGAACGTATGTTTGACCTTCGCCTGCGTGGAAACGAAGGCTTTAGGAGCATTGTTCAGGATGCCAAGCGCCGTGAAATCTATGGCCGTTCTGAAAACGTGGCCGAGGCGGAACCGGGTAAGAACCTGGTGCTCACGATTGATCGCAATATGCAGGAAATTGTGGAAAAGGCGCTCAAGGACGGCGTAAACGAATTCCGTGCAGCAAGCGCATCGGCCGTGGTGGTGAACCCCTATACGGGCGAAATCCTTGCCATGGCTAGTTACCCGACCTTTGACCCGAATTCCAAGAAACAGGGTGTGGGTCGCATGGCTAAAAACGATATCGTGGCCATGTCTTATGAACCGGGTTCTACTTTCAAGGCGATTACGGCCGCCGCAGCCTTAGAAGACGATATTGTTTCACCGGAAAAGGTCTTTGAAAACGAGGGCAAGTGCTGGCGTTGGAATGCTAAGTCGGAACCGATTTGCGATACCCACATTTATGGTGACATGGATATGGGCGAGGCCATGGTGCAGTCTTCGAACATCGTGTTTGCAAAGATTGCTGCCGAAGTGGGCGCTGACAAGCTCTATCGCATGGCCCGTAACTTTGGCTTTGGTATGAAGACTTCTGAAAACCTTTATGGTGAAGAGTCTGGCCGCCTGCTGATGCCTTACGAGCTGACTCGTGATGACCGTACGCTCAAGACGATGGGCTTTGGTCACTCGGTGATGGTGACTCCGATCCAGATGGTGATGGCCTATGCGGCTATTGCGAATGGCGGAACCCTGATGGAACCGATGATTGTAAAGGAATGGCGCGATTCTAAGGGCAATTTGGTTGACAAGAAGGAACCGGTGAAAGTGCGTCGTGTGATTTCGGAAAGAACGGCCGCTTCTATCCGCAAGATGTTGAACCGTGTCGTGAACAGCGGTACGGCCAAGATGGTGGCGAGCAAGAAAATGCCGGACGTGATTTTTGGTGGCAAGACGGGTACGGCCGAAAAGTACAACCAGGAAACGGGTAAGTATGACCGTGACCATCAGGTGGCATCGTTTATAGGCCTTGCTCCGGTCGAAGATGCTCGTTATGTTTGCATGGTGCTCGTAGATGATCCGCAGGCTAAGCACGTGGGTGGCCTTACGGCTGGGCCGATTTTCCGTAGGATTATGGAAGGAGTTTATTACCATCCGCAGCTTTCGCCGGCATCGCATGCGCTTGCCTTGGTGAATATGAATTCTCCTTGTAAGGATGACTACGTAGGGATGATGGCAGAATCGGCAAAGTCTTTTGCGGCCATGAAAAAGTGCGCCGTACGTTTTGAAGGCGAGGGTAACCGTGTGGTTTCGGCTCGCCGCGCCATGGAAGATTCTGTGGGAATGATTTTGACTTTGGGTTCTGTGGGTGCAGGCAAGATGCCTGACTTGAAGGGCCTTTCGTTGAAGGACGCTCTTGAAATTGCCGGAAGCATTCGCATGAACGTGGAATATTCGGGCATGGGCCGTGTTGTTTCGCAGACGCCTAAGGTGGGCGAGGTATTGCGTAAGGGTCAAGTTTGCAAGCTGTTGCTTAAGGAGAAAGGTTAATGATTTCTGAAACCTTGATGCAAAAATTGAATGTGTGTGGCTTGTGCGACGATTCTCGCCGCGTGAAGGCGAAGGATTTATTCTTCTCTTTGCCCAATGAAAAGTCCGATGAATTTGCGAAGAATGCGATTGCCGCGGGTGCCGTGGCTGTGGTGGGCGAGACGGTTGCTCCTGAAGGTCTGACTTCTAAGTGGATTCAGGTGGCTGACGTGAAGGCCGCCCGTCTTGAAGCCGCAAAGATTTTCTACAAGGATCCGTTTGCAAAACTGAATGCGCATGCGGTTACTGGAACGAACGGTAAAACGACGAGTGCTTTCTTGATGGATGCGATGCTTACGGCCGCAGGCCATAAGGTAGCTCTTCTTGGTACCATCAAGAATAAGATTGGTGACAAGTCAGTTCCGGCAACCCTTACGACGCCGGGTCAGTTGGACCTGTATGCTTTTGCCGCGAAAGCGGTGGAAGCGGGCTGCACGGACTTGGTGATGGAAGCGTCTTCGCATTCGCTTGATCAGGGACGTATGGCAGGCGTGCTTTATAAGAGTGCCCTGTTTAGCAACTTGACGCAGGATCACCTGGATTACCATAAGACGATGGACGCCTATTTTGAGGCGAAAAAGCTTTTGTTTACGCGTTATCTGGCAAAAGACGGCGTTGCTGTCGTGAATATCGATGATGCGTACGGAAAAAAACTATACGACTCCCTAGCCGGGATTGGAGCGGACCGGGCGGTGGCTGTCTCGCGTCTAGGGGTCGTTAGCGCTAATGTAAAGCCCGAAGGTGCTGTCGAGAATACCGAAGACGGACTCAAGATGCTGTTGCCTGCAATCAGTGCAGAACCGTTTGAGACTCCGTTGTGCGGTGATTTTAACGTAGATAATGTGATGTTGGTGCTTTCTTGGGCGAAGGCGATTGGCCTTGCCGAACCTGCCATGCGCAAGGCTTTGGCAGAAGTCCGCGTTCCGGGACGATTCGAAAAGGTCTGGAACAAGAATGGCCGCCACGTGATTGTGGACTACGCCCACACTCCCGACGCCCTGGAACGCGTCCTTACGACCGCTCGTAGCCTCTGCCGAGGCCGCCTCGCGTGCGTGTTCGGCTGCGGCGGTGACCGCGACAAGACTAAGCGTCCGATTATGGGTGCTATTGCAGAACGTATTGCGGACAAGGCTTGGCTCACCTCCGATAATCCGCGCACCGAAAATCCGACGGACATTATCAACGACGTTCGCGCCGGCATGAAGACGGACAAGTTTAGCGTGGTCGAAAAGCGCGAAGAAGCAATTGCCAAGGCTTGTGCCGAACTTAAGGAAGGCGACTGGCTGGTGATTGCGGGCAAGGGTCACGAAGACTACCAGATTGTGGGTAAGACCAAGCATCATTTTGATGACCGCGAAGAAGCGGTGAAGGCGATGGAAAATGTATAAGCTGGATTTGAAAATCAAGGAACTCTTGGAAATCCTCGAAACCTACTCGGTAGGCGTTGACGGCCGTACCAAGAACCGCAAGGTGAACCTTTGCATGGATTCTCGCGAACCCGCCAAAGGTGTTGTGTTTTGGCCAATCAAGGGTGCCCGCTTTGACGCCCACCAGTTTGTAACTCAAATGGAAAAAAATGGAGCATTGATGAGTGTCGTGAATGCAGATGCCGAAGGCATTGAAAACTTCAAGATGTATGCGCCCGTCGACGATACGACGAAGGCGCTCCTCAAGCTCGCCAAGGGCTACCAGAAGAATTTTAAGGTAAAGAAGGTTGCCATTACGGGCAGCAACGGCAAGACCACCACCAAGGAAATGGTGAAGGCCGTTCTTTCGCAGAAGTACAACACTCATGCGACTGCCGGCAACTTTAACAACCACATTGGCGTTCCCATGACGCTGTTCCAGCTCAAGCACAGCCACGAAGCTGCCGTGATTGAAATGGGTACGAGTGGTCCGGATGAAATCCGTCCGCTTTCTTTGGCCGTAGAACCCGATGTCGCTGTGATTACGAACATTGGCGCCTCTCACCTGGAACGCCTCAAGGATTTGGACGGCGTGTTCGCCGAAAAGAGGACAATCGTCGCTGGCCTCAAGAAGAATGGTGTGCTGATTGTGAATGCCGATGACCCGCGCCTTTGCAAGTGCCGCAGCAATACGAGTTACAAGGTGGTGACTTTTGGCGTAAAGCGCGGTATCATCAAGCCCGAAAAGCTCGAATGGAGCGAAGACAACTGTGCGACCTTCTTTGTGGAACGCACCAAGTTTACACTGAACGTGCCGGGTATCCATAACCTCTATAACGCTCTCGCTGCTATCGCCGTTGGCTTGCAATACAGAGTGCCCAAGGCCGACATCGCCAAGGCTCTTGCCAACTTCCGTTCGACCAACATGCGCATGGAAATCAAGAACGCGAACGGCTTCAAGATTGTGTCGGACTGCTACAATGCCAATCCGTCTTCGACCAAGATGGCTTTGCAGACCATTGGCAACATGAAGGTGAACCGCCGTATTGCCATTCTCGGCGATATGCTGGAACTCGGCGCTCAGACTGATGCTTTGCATCAGGAAATGGGAGCCATGGTTCCCGAAATGAATTTTGATATGCTCCTGACTGTGGGCGAAAAGGCAAAGCTTTATGTGAAGGGCGCAAAGTCCAAGGGCATGAAGGCTGCTCACCATTTTGCTTCTGTTCAGGAACTGATTGACACCCTTACCGAAATTGTGGCAGAAGGCGATGTGCTCTTGATTAAGGGTAGCCGTGGCATGCACATGGAACAGGTGGTGGATGCCATGCTCAAGCTTACGAAGGTCAACGCATAGGATTAGATAACGATGGAAAATACCGCAACAAATATGGGCATGAACAAGTTGCTACTGATTGTAGCACTGTTGCTCATTTGTTTTGGCGTGGCTGTGGTCTATACCGCATCCGCTCCTTTTGCGGTTGCCAACGGAAAGCCTGCCGAATACTATCTGCTTGCTCATTTGCCCAAGGCGGTGTTTGGCCTTACCCTGATGCTTGTGATTGGACGCTTTATTGATTATGGCCATTGGCGTTGGCTTGGACGTGCTGCCTTTATTGGTGGTGCAATCCTTACGCTTGCAGCTCTTGTTTCTGGTCATGGTGTTAAGGGTGCAAACCGCTGGATTTTGGGTATTCAACCGTCTGAAATTATGAAGCTGGGGATGCTCATTTGGGTGTGTGCCAAGCTTTCTCAGGCGGGTGACAATATCAAGACCCTTGCTTGCACGTTGATCCAGCCGGGAATTCCCTTTGGAATTACGGTGTTGCTGCTGGTTTTGCAGCCGAACTACTCGATGACGATTATGGTTTCGGCAATTGTGATTTGCGTGATGCTTACGGCTGGTGCGAATGTCAAGTACTTGTTCTACGCCGGTGTGGCCGCAATTCCGGTTGCGATTATCAAGCTGTTGACTTCGACCCACTCTCGCGCCCGCATTATGGCCTTTATGGCCGAAGAAGGCGAAATGACCGCTTCTAACTGGCAGGGTGATCACGCTTTGCAGGCCCTTGGTAATGGTGGCCTGTTTGGAACGGGCTTTGGTATGGGCGTTCAAAAGCTGGGATATTTGCCTGAAGCTCATAAAGATGTGATTTACGCAGTGATTGGCGAAGAATTCGGCTTTATTGGGACGATGTTTGTGCTGTCTTTGTTTGCGATCCTATTTGCTCAGGGATTTAAGATTGCACGTAATTCTTCGACTCGTTTTGGAAAGTATCTTGCTTTGGCCCTTACGCTTTCGCTGTTCTTTAACTTTGTGGTGCATGTTTGTGTTTGCGTGGGACTTTTCCCCATGACCGGCCAGCCGCTCCCGTTCTTGAGCTTTGGTGGCACAAACCTGCTCTATTCTTGCGTTGTGATTGGAATTTTGTTGAATATTTCGCGTCCTGCTTCGGGCAAAAAGATTAACGAACCCTATATGAGTGGTGCTTCGCTCGAAAGCAGCGTGTTTAGAAATTTTGAATTTACAAGGAGAAGCGTATGAAAAAGTTCCTTTTTGTATGCGGCGGTACCGGTGGACATATTTTCCCGGCTGTGGCTATTGCAGATAGCCTGAAGAAGATGGGCGTAACGGATATTACCTTTGCGGGCCGAAAGGATTCTATGGAAGAACGCTTGGTTGCAAAGAATTGGCCGTATGAGTATATCTCGGCGGTTCCTCTGCACCGTGGACCATTCCTCAAAAATTTGGCGCTCCCTTTTAATTTGTCTAAGGCACTGATTCGTGCTAAGAGTGTTATTAAGAAGGTAAAACCCGATGTTGTCGTGGCGACGGGTGGTTATGTGTCTTTGCCAATCGTGATTGCTGCAGGCACGGCGGGTATTCCGGTTTACCTGCAAGAACAGAATGCGGTTGCGGGCGTTGCCAACAAGGTTGGTTCCCGTTATGCTAAGACCGTTTTTGTGACTTCTGAAGATGCGGCCAAGTATTTCCCGGCTGAAAAGTGCATGATTTTTGGAAACCCGGTTCGCGAATTGCCTGCCGAAGATTCCCTGCCTCGTCCTGCTGAATTTGCAGAAGGCAAAAAGGCTGTATTTATCGTGGGTGGCTCTCAGGGTGCTGTTGGTATTAACAACAAGATTGAAGAAAGCATCAAGACAATTGCTGCTCGTGACGATGTGTCTGTCGTGTGGCAGGTGGGTGTTAAGAATGTGGAATCTATCAGCGCTCGCGTAGGCGAAGTCAAGAATGTTGCTATCCGTGGATTCTTGGATGGTATTTATGCCTATATGAAGTACGCCGACTTGATTATCAGCCGTGCCGGTGCTTCGGCCTTGGCCGAAATCCTCGCTTTTGGCAAACCCTCGATTCTTTTGCCTTTCCCGCATGCAACCGCTAACCATCAGGAACATAATGCCCGCGTGGTCGAAAAGGCCGGGGCTGCTCTTGTGGAACTTGATGCCGAAGAAAATCACTTGTGGGAAAAGGTGGAATCGCTGTTGGGTGATGAAACCCGTTTAAGTGCAATGGCTGTTGCGGCGAAAAAACTCGGAATGCCTGATGCCGCCGATAAAATTGCAAAGGTTATCCTGGAAAAGGAGAATGGTTAATGCAGATTAATGATTGCAAGCGTGTTCGCAAACTTCATTTTGTAGGAATTGGCGGTGCCGGTATGTCTGGCATTGCTGAAGTGCTCCATGCGAATGGCTTTGTGGTGAGTGGATCGGATACGGGCGAAAGTGCCGTGATCGATTACCTTAAGGGTCTTGGAATTCGCGTGTTTTCGAAGCATGAAGCTTCAAATGTCGAAGATACCGACCTTGTGGTTTATTCTTCTGCAGTTCCTCATGATAACCCGGAACTGGTTGAGGCTCGTAATCGCCGTATTCCGGTGATTCGCCGCGCCGAAATGCTTGGTGAACTGATGCGTATGAAGTACACGCTTTCGATTGCGGGTACTCATGGTAAGACGACCACGACTTCTATCGTGGGCAAGATTTGGGAAGATGCCGGACTCGACCCGACGATTATCGTGGGCGGTGTCGTAAAGGGAAAGGGTAGCGGAGCCAAGGTGGGTAAGGGAGATTACCTGATTGCCGAAAGCGATGAATTTGACCGTAGCTTCCTCTCGATGATGCCGTCTTCTGCGATTATTACCAACATTGATGCAGATCACCTGGATACTTACGAAAATATCGAAGAAATCAAGGATGCGTTTGTTCAGTTTGCAAACAAGATCCCGTTCTACGGTCAGGTGATTGTGTGCTTGGATGATCCGAACGTGCAGCAGATTCTGGCTCGCCTCAAGAAACCGGTGATTACTTACGGCTTTACTCGTCAGGCCAAGTACCGTGTAGATAACCTGCGCTTTGAAAAGGGCTATCCGGTCTTTGAAATTTTGAATGATGGCAAGAGCCTGGGTGAATTCAAGTTGCAGATTCCTGGTCGTCACAACGTGCTGAATGCAACCGCTGCTGTGGCCCTTGCTATTGAAGAAGGTATCTCTGCCGATATCGCTCGCAAGGCCTGCGCTGAATTTGAAGGTGTCAAGCGTCGCTTTGAATTTATTGGTGAAAAGAACGATGTCTTGGTGTTCGACGATTACGCTCACCATCCGACCGAAGCGACGGCGACCTTGCTCGGCTTCCGCGATGCTTTCCCGGAACGCCGCATTATTGTTGCCTTCCAGCCGCATCTTTATACACGTACCCGCGACCAGCATGATGCCTTTGGTGGTGCCTTTGCAAACTGTGACGTTCTCATGGTGACTGATATCTATGCTGCTCGTGAAAAGCCTATTGAAGGTGTAACGGGTGCGCTTGTGTCTAACAGTGCTTCCGACCGCGGACATCGTGATGCTCGTTTTGTGGGCGACCAGATGAACCTGCTTCCGATTCTTAAGAAAGAACTTAAGCCGGGTGATGTCGTGGTCTTGATGGGCGCCGGCAATATTTGGAAACTTGGTGAACAGATTTTGAAGGAATGTATCTAGGTTGAAAATGGGCGAACGCGAAACCACATTGCTCGGCCGCCGCATTGGCTACAACGAACGCATGCGCAAGCGCATCCGTGTTCGTCGGATCAAGAATGCAATATCTTCTTGCATTCGTTGGGTCCGTCATGGCGGCTGGATTATTTTGGCAGTGGTTTTGGGCTTGTCGCTTACGGCTTGGCATAATCGTTTTTATCTGCAGCACTTTAATCCTCTGGAACTTCGTCATTTGCAGTATGTCGAAATAGAAGGAAACCACATGCTTTCTTGGGAAGATGTGATGCAGTGTGCTCAGGTAGAAACAGGTATGCTGATGTCTGAATTGCATGCTGATTCTGTCGAAGCGTCCCTTTTGCAGTTACCCTTGATTCATTCGGCCAAGGTCGAGAAAAAGTTCCCGTCTTCGTTGTACATTCACCTGCAAGAATCCATTCCGGTTCTTTCGGTGCTAGAAAACGGAAAGGCTGCGGTTTATTCGGAAAAGGGTATTGTCTTGCCGCTTTCGATGGCGACGGCGATGCGCCTGCCTGTACTAGATGCGGAGTCGGTGGACAAGGTGCAACTGATGGCTGACTTTTTGATGTCGATGCGTTCTGTGGATCGTGACTTGTACGAAAAAGTGTCACAGCTGGCATGGTCTGAAGAGGATGACGGAATAAAGGTTGCCTTTAGGGATGTAGGATATATGACTTTGTTCCCGAAGGGTCGCTGGAATCGTGAACTGTTTACGTTGTACGAATCTGTGCAGAATGGGTTTGTAGAAGACCTTCGCTGTGCGGGTGAATTGGATATGAGATTTATTGGATTTGCTTACGTAAGAAATTATGATAAGAGGTGTGTCAATGGATGACAATAGACAGGAAAGGAAAAAAGAGGATTATATCTTTGGGCTTGATATCGGAGCCTCTAAGATAAATCTTTTCGTGGGTATTTCCGAAGGGGAATCGGTCCGCGTTGTTGAATGCGGTGATTTTCCGCTGGCCAATGCCGATGAGTATGACCTGGTAGTGGAAACGCTGCAGAAGGCCGTACAGGTCCTCGAAAATTCAACGCGTGTCGATGTTCGCGATGTCTATGTGGGTATCGCCGGCAAGCAGGTGAATTCCTTTAGCTACAAGGGCCTCATTACACTCCCGACCGGCGAAGTTCGCGAAGAAGATATCGAGAACGTCAAGAAACAGGCGAGTACCTTGCCTGCGTCGGCTGGCGAAATCATCCATGTGTTTCCGGGTGAATACACCCTGGATGACGAAGAGCATATCCGTAATCCCAAGGGCCGTTCGGGCCGTCGCTTGGGTGTCGACGTGCAGCTGGTGACCTCTCGTCAGAACGCCTTGCAGAACTTGGCAAAGTGCATCAATCGCGCAGGACTCAATGTGGCTGGCTTTGTGTTGGAGCCGTTGGCAGCTGCTTGTGCCGTGTTGACGGATGATGAACGCGAATTGGGCGTTGCCCTCGTTGACATCGGTGCCGGTTCGGCCGATATCTCGGTCTTTGTCAATGATTCTGTCCGCTATACTGCCTCTTTGGATCTTGCTGGTAATGTCATCACTAGCGATATCAGTAAGTGCCTGAATGTTCCGATTTCGCTTACCAAGGCTGAGGAAATCAAGAAAAAGTATGGCACTTGCACCATTAGCAACCTTATCGAAGACGATACGTTCCCCGTTCCTGCCGTAGGCAATCGTGGTGATGTACCGTGCTCTCGTAAGCTGCTTGCGAATGTTATTACGGCGCGAGTTAACGAAATTTTCAAGTTGCTCGCCAAGGATCTTAAAAAACACCAGATGGATTCTATCATCAACGGTGGAATTGTGCTGACGGGCGGCTGCTGCGCCCTAGAAGGCATAGAAGATGTCGCCGCCAAGGCCTTTGGAAAGCCGGTCCGTATCGGTAAGCCCAAGGGAATGAGCGGAATTCAAGAAGCCTTCCAGAAACCCTCTTATGCGACGGGTATCGGCCTCTTGTACTACGCCAACAAGCAGCACAAGAAAAAGAATGAAACCGGCGCTCAGCTTGCAGTCTCTGTTAAAAAGGGATTCCAGCGCTTCTTGGAAATCATTAGGACTTATTTCTAAACAACCACCACTCAATATCAGGGAGATAATAACATGAGTGAAATCGATAACATCAACTTCGAGGTAACCTCTCGCATTATGGGCGAGGAACCATCCTTCAACAATGCCAAGGTCAAGGTGTTTGGCGTCGGCGGAGCCGGCGGCAATACGGTCAACCGCATGAAGCGTATGAATATTGAAGGTGTAGAATACTATGCCATCAATACCGACGCTATGGCGCTCGACCTGAGCCTTGCCGATCACAAGATTTTGATTGGCGAAAAGACCACGAGAAATCTGGGTGCCGGCATGGACCCCGAAATCGGTCGCAAGGCTGCTGAAGAAAACATTGACGAAATCAGGGACTCCATGAAGGGTGCCGATATGGTGTTCGTTACCGCTGGTATGGGTGGTGGAACCGGTACAGGTGCTGCTCCGGTTGTAGCAAACATTGCTCGCGAACTGGGTATCCTTACGGTTGCCGTGGTGACCAAGCCGTTCCGCTTTGAAGGTAACGCTCGTTCTACCATCGCACAGAATGGTATTGCTGCCCTGCGTGCCGCTGTCGACACCATCATCGTTGTCGAAAACAAGAAGCTTCTCACGCTCCTCCAGGCCTCTAACCAGAAGGCTACTATGGACGAAGCTTTCAAGATGGCTGACGAAATCTTGGGTAACGCCGTCCAGAGCATTTGCGGCATCATGTTCCGTCATGGCCTGGTGCACGTTGACTTTGCCGATATCCGTAAGGTGATGCTCAAGGGTGGCTCGGCCCTTATGGGTACGGGTTATGCTCAAGGTGAAAACCGTGGCATTATGGCTGCCGACATGGCTCTCGCTTCTCCGCTTCTCGAAGACATCAACATTGAAGGTGCTTCGGGCGTGCTCGTGAACGTTGCCCATGGCGAAAACTATTCCTTGCTCGAACATAGCGATGCTATGGATCACATTTACGAAAAGGTCGGCGAAGAAGGCAATCCGAACATTATTATCGGCGACATTACCGACCCGGCTCTCGGCGACAAGGTTTGCATCACTATTATCGCTACGGGTTGCGGTGGCACGGCTAATGCCTCGGTGGCCGCTCCGGTTTTTGGTGCGACTAGCTTTATGCCGACTTTCGGTTCGATGCCCTCTGTGCAGCCCGCTGCCCAGGCTCCTGTAGCTCCGGCCGCACAGCCTGCCACTCCTTCGGTTCAGCAGGCGACTCCGCGTCCGACCAGCTTCAACGTTTTTGATTTTAACAAGATCAAGGATGACAGCGAAGTCGAAATGTTTACGCGTCCCGTTGCCAAGCCGGTCGCTCAGCCCGCTGCTCAGCCGGTTGCACAGCCTGCCGTAGAAACGGCTTCGATTCCGTCGATTACCGAAACTCAGGTGCAGCGTACGATTGGTGCCGCCATGTTTGCAGACCCGACTTTTAATGCAAAGGCTCCGGCAGAAGAAGAAGTTCTCCCTCAGGGAACTGAAACTTCTGAATTCTCTGCCCTTGCTGACGAAGACGACTACAATGGTCGTGCAGGTCTCGAAACTCCGGCCTTTACTCGCCAGAATGCAACCATGATGGCTAGCGCTGCCGTGATGAGCCGCCCTGCAACTCGTCAAGAAGTGGACGTGGATTCTTTGAAGGAACGCGACGTGGACTACAGTCTGCCCGCATACCTCCGCATGAATTCTAACGTGGATAACTTCTAATTTGTACAACGAATATTGTACAAATTGTATTAAACAGAATCTATTGCAGAAGTGTCTGCAGTGGGGTGCTAGAATAATACCCCAAAAAAGAACACACACACACAACGGGAGTACGTAGTACTCCTACCACAACACAAGGGGTCACCTGGGTCTCCCTGCCTAGGTGACCCTTATGAAGAATTTAAAAAAGGGCAAAAGAATATGAATATCCGAATTTCTGCAATTGCGTTGGCTTGTCTGGTGGGATTTGCCTTGAGTGCTGACCCCCGGATGGAACAGGGTGCCCGTTTTGAGGCGAAAGGCGAATATGATATGGCGCTTGGTGAATACCGCGCTATCTTGGCCGAAAATCCGAAGAACGCCGAAGCCTATTTTGCGGCGGCGCAAGTTCGCATGAAAATGAAGGATTACAGTGGGGCGCTTGCCAATTACCGCCTTGCTTATAAATTTGAGCCCACTATGAGTGCCGCGTACGAAGGGGCCGCCAAGGTGTACGAGGCGCTTGGTCAAAAAGCAAAGGCCGAAGCCGAACTGGCCAAGGATCCTAAGAATAATCCGGTCGTAGAAACTCCGGCAGAACCTGTTCAAGAAACAGCATCTCCTGCCGAAACGCCGAAGGCAGAACCTGTTGCCGAAGCTCCGAAGGCGGAGCCTGTTAAGGCTGTAGAACCGGTCGCAGAAACAAAATCCGTAGAAACCAAGGTCGCCGAGACGAAGCCCGTCGAAAAGCCTGCCGAAGTGGCCAAACCGGAAACTGCAAAAGTGGCAGAACCTGTCAAAGAAGAAGCCTCTCTCCCGACGGATCCGTTTGAGAAGGGCAAGGTCCTTTTTGCCGAAGGTAAGTATAAGGAAGCTGCCCCCCTGTGGCGCGAAGTACTTCGTAAGCAACCGGGACATGCCGGAGCATATTTTTATGCGGGTTTGACCCGCTATGAACTCGGTGAAATGGATAAGGCCGAATTTAATCTGAAGAAGGGCCTTGAATATAAGGAAGAAGGCAACGATGCCAACTATTTCCTCGCATTGATTGCCCAGAAGAATAAAAAGCCTGAACAGGAACTAAAGTTCCTTGCCGCTTACATGAAGAAAGCGGCTCCGAATGCCAAATACCGTAAGGCCGCCGAGGACCGTATTGCCGAAATTAAGGCCGAAAAGGAGGGCAAGAACCAACCTGCCGAAGTTGTTCCGGCAAGCGAATCCGTTGCAAAGGTTGAAACGAAGCCTGTAGAAACCGCTCCCGAAAAGGTTGTGGAAGCGAAAGCCGCTCCGGCAGAAGCTCCCGCGGCACCTGTAAAGGATATTGCTGATGCTCCGTCGAACCAGCCGACGCTTACGAATGCAAACCTGCTTTATAGTGCCGGTAGCATCGAGTCTGCACTCAAGATGTACAAGTCCCTGCTTGAAACGGAACAGGAACCCGAAGAACGTTACTTTACCATGCTTCAGATGGGGAATGCCTACCGCGAACTCCGCGATTTCCATAGCGCCGTGGTGCGTTATCGTGAAGTGGTGCAGCAGTTCCCGGATTCTGACTGGGCAACCGAGGCGGAACGTGCTCTTGAAGATGCCGTTTGGCTCGAAAAACATGCCTCGGAACTTCCGCGCCGCACGCGTTAATTTTAGCTCTGTTTATTTCTTTTAACTTGGTGAAATCATTTGCCGTAGGTATATTTATAATGCCTACGGCTTTTTTGGTGTATTGGGTAAGGTATGGAGTTGGATATGAAAAAGATTTACGTTATGGCGTTGCTTGCCGCCTCCTTTGCTTTTGCAGACCCGCCGGCGAATTTTAGCGGCTGGGAAAAGGTGTTTGAGGATAACTTTGACGGCACATTTCTCGATAAGTCCAAGTGGAATTCGACCTATAACTGGGGGCCGACACACAATCACCGGGCCTATTGCGCTGCAGAAAACGTAATTGTTTCTGACGGTACACTCAAGCTTAAAGGCGAAAAGAAGAAGCATCCGGATGCAAACGGCAGAACCGCGAAATTCAACGGTAAGGAAATTCCGGTCGACTACACTTCGGGGGCAATCGATACCAAGGGAAAATTTGAGGTCAAGTACGGCTATATCGAAGGCCGTTTTAAGGCTCCGTGGCAAAAGGGAACTTGGCCCGCTTTTTGGACGTTGCAGGATGGCTGGCCTCCTGAAATAGACATCCTTGAAATTCCGGCGTCGCGTAAGCAGCATCATTATTACTTGCACTATACGGATCCGAGCTGGTATAATAGTCATGGCTCGGCATGGGACCATGAGGCGTCTTTTGGTGGCCACAAGGACGATGACGTAGACCGTTCGGCGGATTTCCACAATTATGGCGTGGAGTGGGACGAAGGCACTCTCAGTTTTTACTTTGACGACAAAAAGTTTGCTAGCTACAACCGCCCGACCGAAATTAAACAGCTTGCGGCTCAGTACATTATCGTGAATCTCGCTATAGGTGGCTGGGCAGGTGATGATATCGAAATTACGTCGGATAAACCGGCCTATTTTGAAGCAGATTGGGTGCGTGTGTGGCAGGCGAAGCCCGCAAAGCCCGATACCATGCGCATCATGTCGATGAATTTCGGCACGTGCATGGTCAGAACTGACGAAAATAAACTTGCATTGGGCGATTGCAATGGCGATAACGCCGTCGTGACTATCACGCCACTTTCTTCAACCACTTACCGCATAAATTTTGGCGATATGTCGCTGGATACTCCGAACGAATCAACGGATGCCGGCATTACAATGGGTTTGTATACCTGGAATGGGGGCGGGCATCAGAAGGTCGTAATGGAAAAACAGTCCGGTTATGAAGGCTCTGTGGTGCGCATGAAAATGCAACACAGCAACATGTACGTGAGGGCGACGAGTGACGGTGAACGCGTGGTGCAAAGCTGGGCGGATGACTGGGAATGGAATCAGGTGTGGCGCCTGCTACCGGATACGCTTTCTTCTGATACAGGGAAAACTTCTTTTGGACAGGTTGCAAGTTTGTATGGCACGTCGGTTTTCTATGAGGATAATCAGTTGTTTGTGAAACCAGGAAGTCACTTCAATAATGGAGCCGTGGTTCGTGTATTGGATTTTCAGGGCCGAGAATTGATGCGGCAGGACGCAAAACGCAGTGCTCCTGTAAATGTAAAAACGCTTGCTTCAGGTCTTTATCATGTTGTCGTGAGTGACGGTCTACATGTCGATATAAAACAGTTTAGGAAATAATTTTTTATATTTAATCTACCTTATAAATTATTTTGGAAAAGGAGAAACAATGAGCTTTAAATATGCTTATCCCTTGGTCGTGGCTGCACTTTTGACTGCTTGTGGCGACAGTTCGTCAGATCCAACTCCTAATGCTGTTGCTGGTGGAAAAACTTCAAACGGTGGAAATCCTGCAGCTGATGTTAAGTTAGGGTGTGATTTTAAGATTGAAGATAACGCCTGGACCTTTGGGTACCCTGGTCTCGAAGGTTTTGGTTCGACATACCAGCTTACTTATGAGATTAATGGAGCTGATGTCGTTGTTACCGATAAATCAATCGAAACAGGTTCTCTTGCTCAAATGTACTGCAAGTTTGCAGAACCGGTTGAAGTTCGTGATGTCAATGGCGATGGAAGTGTGATAGAAACGACTTCTTGTGACGAAAACTTTGTCATGACGGTTGTTACGGTGACGAAGGATAATGAGGCGATTGACGGTGATATCGTGACGCGCGAAAGCTATTTTGCCGAGGTGATGTCTGAATGTAAACGCCTGAATGATATCGAAGATGAAGTATCTTCGTCATCTGCCGAAGGTGCTGATTTGGAAAGTTCCAGTTCTAGTGAAAAGGCTGAATCTAGCTCTAGTGAGGAATCTGAAATTTCTAGCTCCAGTGAAGAAGTGTTAGAAGAATCCAGTTCTAGTGAGGAGTCTAGTTCCAGTGAAGAATCAAGCTCCAGCGTGTATGAATACGAAGCTGTGGCAGGCTGTGGCTTTGTCAAGTCGGATTCCGTGTGGGCATATAGCTATACGTATGCTGGAGTTTCAACGTCGGTCAAGTATGAATGGAAGGATGATTCTACGGTGTCGTACTTGAAGAAGCAGACTCGTTTAGATGAACCGACTACATTAAGGAATGTGGATCGTCAGGAAAAGTTCGAAGAAGCAATGGAAAATTGCATCTATTACAAGAAACGCGAGTAAGCGGAATCATAAATTATTAAACGAAAAAAGCTAACCGTTTTATTCGGCTAGCTTTTTTTATAAAAATGGAGTGGAAAATTAAACCACTTGTACGAGCAATCCCTTGAGGTACTGGCCTTCGGGGAAAGCTGTATTCACAGGGTGGTCGGCGGGTTGGCCGAATCGTTCAATGATTTGAACGCGCCGATGGGCATCGGCGGCGGCATCCGCGATAATCTTCTGGAATAAGTCCATTTCCATGAGGCCGGAGCAGCTGAAGGTCGCGAGCATGCCGCCTTCGGCCAAGAGCTTCATGGCGAGCAGGTTGATGTCCTTGTAGCCGCGGGCACCCTTCTGCAGGTTATCCTTGCTTTCTACGAATTTGGGCGGGTCCAGCACGATGAGGTCGAAGGTTTCGGCCTTGTCGCGGCACTTGCGCAGGTACTGGAATACGTCGGCTTCCACGTGCGTGGCGTGGGCGGTGCTGAGCTTGTTGCGCATGATGCCTTCCTTGGCGAGCTTGAGCGCATCCTTGGAAACATCCACCTGATAGACTTTCTCGCAACCACCGCGGAGAGCGTAGAGTCCGAAGCCGCCGGTATAGCAGAAGCAGTTCAGAACCTTCTTGCCCTTAGAAAGCTCGCCAATGCGGCGACGGGCGTCACGCTGGTCCAGGTAATAGCCGGTCTTGTGACCGTTCTTCACGTCGATGGGGAAGAGGATTCCGTTCTCGTTGATGATGACGGGTTCATCGGGAACTTCTCCGTAGACGCAACCGGTACGGAGTGGTAAACCTTCTTTCTTGCGCACGTCAGAATCGCAGCGTTCGTAAATGCCGCGGCAGTGTGTCTTTTCGGCGAGCAGTTCGTAAATATCTTTGCGGTGGACTTCGGCGCCGGCGGCGAGGATTTCCACGGAGTAGATGTCGGCGTACTTATCGATAATGCAACCGGGAATGCCGTCATTTTCGGCATTAATTAGGCGGAAGGCGCTTTCCTTGTCTTCGATGTCGAAACCGCGACTTTTGCGGGCGGCAATCGCGCGATCGAGCAAGTCGCTAAAGAATTCGCGGTCAATATTAGCCTTTTCGCCGAACGTCCAAAAACGCCCGCGAATCTGGGATTTGGGCGAGTACGCCGCAAGACCCAGAAAGTCGCTCTTGTAGCTGTAAACTTCAACGGTGTCGCCAAGTTCCGGGTCGCCGATAACTTCGTCAACGGCTCCGCTAAAAATCCAGGGGTGGTAACGCAATGCGGACTTTTCGCGTCCGGCTTTCAAGGTAATTGCTTTCATGAGGGTAAATGTAGGAAAATTTTTTCTTTTAAAATAGGGTGCTTTTTTCTAGATTTGGCGCCAAGATGTTCGAGAGCCTTTTTGACAAGTATCCCTTCTTTCGTGCGGTGCCTTGCATCCTTTGCATGGCGATTATCTTTAAGCTTTCTTCGCTGACCAATGAACAGTTAGAAAATTTTCCGCATATTTGGGATAAGCTGGCTCACTTTTGCGAATATGCAACCCTCGCCGGTTGCTATGCCATGCTCTGGACTCGTAACGAGTGGTCTAAGCGCCAGTGGTTGCGGGTGATTGTGGTTGGGGTACTTGCGCTCCTTTACGGTTGTACCGACGAATACCATCAGAGCTTTGTCGAAGGCCGCGACAGCAGCGTACTCGACTTGGTGGCGGACCTGACGGGTGGACTTGTGGGCGGTGTTGTTTATGCCGTAGTTACGCGGATTTTGAACCGCTACGATCCGGTGCCCGAAAAGCCTAAAAATCCCCAAGCAGAATAATTTCTCGTTTTAATTCAATTTTGAATTTCTCGGCGACCTTGCTTTGTACAAATTCGCTGAGTTCCTTGATGTCGCTTGCGGTGGCTCCGCCTGCATTTACAATGAAGTTCGCATGAACGGTACTGACTTCGGCTCCACCGATGCGGTACCCCTTGAGGCCAGCATGTTCAATATAGTAACCCGGTGCAATTTGCGTGGGAGTGTCGGCAGCGCCATGTTCAAGACGCTTAAAGGTGGAACCTGCATTCGGCATGTTGAGTGGCTGTGTCGCCTTGCGTTTTGCCATGCATTCGGCGAGTTCTGCTTCGAGGTCGGCGACCGTCTTGCCCTGTGCGCTTGCGGTTGGCAACTGGAATGTCGCGGAGACAATCGTTTCGCCTAGTTTCTGAAAGGCGCTTTGTCTGTATCCGAAACTGCATTCGTTTACGGTGTATTCGTGGCGATTGCCGGCGCCGTCAAGGGTTGTGACCTGCGTGCAACAGCATCCTATTTCTTGACCATAGGCGCCGGCGTTCATGTAGATGGCGCCGCCTAGAGTCCCAGGAATTCCAGCGAGCTTATGGATGCCTGCAAAACCCTGCTTCAAAACGCTGCGGGCAAACCTGCCCAGCGGAACGGCTGCTCCGACCTTGAAAGCTCCGTTTCCAAGATTTTCCATCGAAGAAAAATCTCCGGCAAGTGTTATGATTACGCCATTGAAACCCTTGTCTGAAACAAGCAGATTCGAGCCATTCCCTAAGATAAAGAAGGGAAGTCCCTTTTCGTGGGCCAAGTTTAAAGCTCTTTTGAGATCATCCAGGCTTTCTGCCTTCGTAAAATAATGTGCGGGACCACCCACCTTAAAGGTGGTGTGCTTGCTCATTGGTTCATTATCAAGGAGAATCATGCGATAAATATAAAATTTCTATTATTCCCTCTATGACTAACGAGGAACTGAAACAATTCAAGGCCGCGATTTCGATTACGGCCGTGGCTCAAAGCTTGGGAGTAGATGTCTCTCATGGCAAATGTCGTTGTTTCTTTCCGCAGCGTCATACCCATGGAGATCGCACACCCTCGGTTTCCATTTCCGAAGAACGAGGCTATTTTCGTTGCTGGGTTTGCGACGATGTCCGTGGCGATGTGATTTCGTTAGTGCAGATTGTCAAGGACTGCAGCTTTATCGAGGCACTCAGCTGGCTTATGGAACAGTATCCGTTCTTGGTGCCGCCTTCCGCCCGCAAAGAAATGGAACGTCAGGCAGAACGCCCGCAATCGTCTGCCTCGTGGCGTCAACAGGCTCCGGTGCAGGGGCGTTCTCCGCAAAGTCATCCGCCGGTGCCCGAGATGGAACGTCCTTCTGACCCCGAAGAACCGCCATTAGTCTCTGATGATGACCGCAAAAAAATAATCCTTTCGTTCCTTAAACGCTTAAGCCCGGTCGACAATACGCCTGCTGCTAAATGGCTTGCCTGGCGTCGCATCTATAAACCCGTATGGGACAAGATGCTCTTGCGTACCATTACCAACTACGAGGCCGTCAATAACAGCCTCAAAGCAGATTTTGGAGAAGAGGTCCTTAAGTATGTGGGGTTGTTTAACGACAAGGGGCATTTGCGCTATTATAAACATCCGCTGATTTTCCCGTATCTAGATACCATGCGCCGTTCCTTTTATTTTCAGGCCCGTGCGATTGACGAGACGGTTAAGCCCAAGGAACTTAATTTACGGGGGACCGTCCCTTATCCGTATAATTTGTCGGCCCTCAACGAAAAACCGGGCTGGGTCTACCTTTGCGAGGGTGTTGTTGACACGCTCACCTTTTTAGGTCAAAAAATCAATGCTGTCGGTATTCCGGGAGTTCGCAGCTTTAAGGTGGAGTGGTTAAGCCTTTTTAAGAACAAAAATGTGGTACTTTGTCTGGATCACGATGAGGCTGGCCGCTCGGGAATGGAATATATCGGCAACTTGTTTACGCAAGCGGGAATACATAATGTAATTTTGGGCGAAGGAATGGAAAACCTGCCGACCGCCATGAAAGAAGGCGAAGATATCAACGACTGGTTCGGAGGAAAAAAGTGATGGAAAAGGTGAAGCTTTTTTTGAGTAAGGTAAAGTCTTTTTTTAAGTGGTTCACGAACACGACGTTTGCGAAGGTATCCGGATTTATAATCAAGTGGCTTTATCGCATCATTAACTTAGTTATCCGTCAGGCCCTTCTGATTCTGATTATTTATTCGGCGCTTTTCTCGGTGGCCGCCTCCTATGCCCTTTACCGCGCCTTTATTTACGGCTACGATATTTACGAGGGTGTTCAGGAACTCAAGGATACGCAGCCGGAAATGAGCAAGTACATGGAGGCCCTGCGAGATTCGAATCCGAATATTCAAATCAGGCATACCTATGTTCCGCTCGATTCAATTAATCCGTATTTGCGCAAGGCGGTAATCGCAAGCGAAGATGCCGGTTTCTATTTCCATCCCGGTTTTGATATCCGTGCCATTGCCGAGGCACTTGATGCGAACCAGGTGGCCGGCAAGACCAAGTTTGGCGGTTCTACGATTACGCAACAGCTGGCCAAGAACTTGTTCTTGAGCGGAGAACGTTCGTTTAACCGTAAGTTCAAGGAACTGGCCTATGCGCTTTTGATGGAACATGAACTGGGCAAGGACCGTATTTTGGAACTGTACCTAAACTATGCCCAGTGGGGCAAGGATATTTTTGGGTGCCAGGAAGCCTGCCTTGCGTATTACAAAAAGAGCTGCTCCAAGTTGAGCGTGGACCAGGCCATCAATATGGCGGCCATGTTGGCAAGCCCGGGCAAGCATCATCCGAATATGCGTGAGAGCCAGTTCATGGCAAAGCGCCGTGCCGTCATTTACCAGAACATGTTCCCCAAAAAGGATAGCGTGCTGGTGGATTCGTTGCGTCAGCTGATGGCACCGCTCCCTAAGGATTCTACTAAAAACGAATTGCCTAAAAAGGATCCCGTTAAAAAGGATTCTGATAAAAAAGAGCCGGTAAAGCCGCACAAGGCTAAATAAACGCGGCCGTTTATTAGGCGTTGTCGTCGTTGTCCGAGTCGCAGCCTTCGCTCTGTTGCGGGACTACGGGGCGTGCGCTCTTATGGCTGTAAATGAGTTCTGCCGCAAAAAGCTGTTTCAACTTTTGCAGGCCAGGTTCTTTTTCCAAGTCGAGTTCGTAAGGCGACATCTGCGCTTGCTTGCGGATTTGCTGCTCGGCTTCGTTAAAGACGCGCGTCTTGATAGAAAGGCTAACCGCCGTCTGTAAGTATTCTTCGAGAATCTGCTTTAACCGTTCCAGGTATTCGGGGTGCTCGTCCATCTGCTTTGCACCCCATGAATCTTCAGCGGTTTCACTTAGGTAGGTAAGTGCCACGGGGAATGGAGTCTGCTGCAGGTCGCCGGTCTCGAGGACGGTGTCGTTGAGGGCGACCGACATGGCAAAACCTTCGCTATCGGCGATACGTGCACGGATGGAATTCCATGCGGCGGCAAGTTCGTAGCGGCTGTAGGTGGGAACGCTGTAACCAGTCGAAATGCCCTGTTGCAAGGCTGCAAAGGGGTTTTCTTCTCGCTGCTGTAACGCCTTGGCTTCTTCTTCGGCGTCCAGCATATTCTGGACTTCAGTTACTTTTTTTTTTAACGCCTCGTCGGAGGCGCCGGCTTTGCTCGGATCGTTGATGGCCGCAAGTGCTCGCCTCAAGTCGGTGAGGTGGTCTAGCCATGCCATGCGGGCAAAGGTGGTTTCGACGAGTAGGCGCGGGTTGGTGCTGTAGCGCAGCGTTGCCTGCAGGTCAATCAGCATCTTACTGATGCGCAAGATGTCGCCGTTCTTTAAGCTGGGGACGGCGCTCTTGTATTTAGAGTAAAGGTCTTCGGAGACGTTCAGTACGTCGGGTGTAAAGGCGTCGAGGCGCGTATAGAGCAGGTTGCGCAGGAACTTGCCGAAACCGTCCAGGAGCGGAGTGAATTCGATGCCGCGCTTGCAGGCGTCATCGACCATCTTAAAACAGCCTTTAAGGTCGTGACCTTCGATGGCCGTAATCAGCGTAAAGAACAGTTCGACGGGCGGAATGCCGAGAACGCTACGGACGGCGTCTGCCGTCATGTCGCTGCCGGTAAAGGCGTAGGCCTGGTCAAAGTAGGTGAGGCCGTCGCGCATGGAACCGTCAGCCTTTTCGGCGAAAACATCAAGGGTTTCGTCGGTGGCGTTAATGCCTTCTTGTTCGCAGATGTAGCGCAGGCGGCTACGAATCTGCTCGACCGAGAGGCGCTTGAAGTCAAAGCGCTGCACGCGGGAGAGAATGGTCTGCGGAACCTTGTTGACTTCGGTCGTCGCAAAGATGAAGATTACATGCTCGGGCGGTTCTTCGAGCGTCTTGAGGAGCGCGTTGAAGGCTCCGGTCGAAAGCATGTGGACTTCGTCGATGATAAAAATCTTGTATTTGCCGATAACTGGCGGATACTGCACACGTTCGATCACGTCGCGGATATTGTCGACGCCGGTGTTGGAGGCTGCGTCTATTTCAAAGACGTCCATCGGGTTTCCGCCCGAAATGTCCTTGCAGCTTTCGCATTGTCCACAGGGGTGGAGCGGATCGCCACCGGTGCAGTTGAGGGTGCGTGCGAGGATACGGGCACTGGTGGTCTTGCCGACGCCGCGGGTTCCGGTAAACAGGAATGCGTGGTGGAGACGTCCCCCTTCGATTGCGTTCTGAAGGGTTTGTGCGATATGTTCCTGACCGACCATGTCGGAGAAAGATTGCGGACGCCACTTACGGGCCATTGCTACGTATGCCATGTGCGGGAATATAGTAAAAGGCGAGAGCAGCGGCAAAATAACTTGTTATTTTGACATTGCCGAGCCGTACTATATGCGTTCTGAAAGAACGCCATATAGTAAAAAAGTGTGAGAAGTGTAATGACTGATGTGAATTGGCCAATTCCACATTCCTCATTTCACATTTCACATTCAACATTTTTTGTATTATTTGTCCAAGATAACTAGCGAGGTATCTGATGAATCCGAATTTAGCGTTATTGATTCTTTCTTGGCAGGTGGCTTGCCTGTATCACGAAAACGAGGCCGACAAACTGTTGCCGGGATCTGCTTCTGCCACCGAGGCCGAAAGCGATATGCTGGACCAGATTCACGATGAATTGACCCCGGATGTTTCGTGGGATGAATTCAACGATGTCTATGCTCGTTATTCTTCGGCAAAGGAACGTGCTGGAGCCTGTGTCGAGGCCCTTAAGGGTGAAACGGCTGAGTTTAAGAGCAAGGTGCTCGAATCAATGCTGAAGGTCGCAAATGCGTCTCGCGAAGACGACAACGAGAGCAACGTTTCTCCCGAAGAGATGAACTTTATTCAGCAGATCCGCGAGGCGCTGGAATAATTTCGCCGATTAATGCGAAGGGTTCGGCGGCGGTTATCGTTACCGTGAACCTTTCGCCGGACTTCAGCGGCCTTTCGCTGGCAATGGCGACGGGGCGGTAGGCGGCGTTTCGGGCGATATAGGTGCCCTTGCGGTAGCCATTTTTTTCGATAACAACATTTTCGGTGGTGCCTATCCAACGGACATTGTTTTGTGCTGCGATTTTTTGGAAAGCTTCGGCAAGGGCTGCCGAACGTTCGTGTTTGATTTCGTCGGGTACGGCGCCGGCCATGTTGTAGGCGGGTGTATTCGGACGAGGCACGAAACGGGTAATATTGCAGACCGTCGGGCGAGTCTTTTTGAGGATGTCTAAGGTGTCTTGAAAGTCTCGCTCGGTTTCGCCAGGGAATCCGACAATCAAGTCGGTACTGAGCGTGAATTGCGGAATTGCGTTGAACGCTTCGGCTAGCATCACGTAGTCATCGGCGGAATGCTTGCGGTTCATTGCTCTAAGGATGTTTTCGCTGCCGCTTTGTACAGGCAGGTGAATGAATTTATAGACGCGGTCGTCTTCGAAAGATTTTAGAAGGGCGTCTGCATAGCGCAACATATGTCGCGGGTTTCCCATGCCAAGGCGCATCTTGTAATTGCCGGGGACCTCGGCTAAAATCTGCTGTACCAATTCGGCGAGGTTCGTGCCGGTGTCGAACCCATAGCAGCCGCAGTCTTGGCCGGTCAGCTGGATTTCGACGCAGCCGTCATTTATGAGTTTTTTTACCTGTTGAACGATGGCGGCAGCGGGATAGCTCTGGAGCCTGCCTTTGACAAGTCTCGTGGAACAGTAGGCGCAGGCATCCAGACAGCCTTCTTCGATGTTCACGATGCCCACCAGCGGTGATTCCCTGAGGGGGACGTCATCGTGAGCCCCGTGAGGGGCGTGGCATTCCTTTTCTTGTTGCAGTTCCTTTAGACTTGTAAATACGACCTTGTCTGTTATCTTGACGACTTCTTCGCGGAAATCTTTCGGAGCGCAGCCTGTAATGAAAATCTTGGCGTCGGGTGCCTTATTTAGGGCTTCTCGCAGCAGCTTTAACGCACCCGCATTTCCTTTGACCGTGCAGACGTTCAACACAAAGGCCGCGGGCTTTTCGGTATCGCTTTCGCTTGTTGCTCCGTTGGGTATGCCGAATACAATGCGGTAATCTTCTGCGAAAATTCGGGCTATTTTTTCGCCGTCGCCAAAGTTGGCGCTACAACCTTGGCTGATGACGGCTAGTAAAGGCTTTTTGTAGGCGTTTTCCATCGCCTTACCGCTCAAACTTTTCCAGGGTGATTCCCTGATAGTAGTGGCTTAAGATTTCTTGGTAGCTTAGCCCTGCCTGGGCACGAGCCCGCACTCCCATTTGGCACATGCCCACGCCGTGCCCGAATCCGGTGCCTGTTAGCACCCATTCCTTGCCATCTTTTTTGACCGTAAAGAAAGAGGAGGGGAGTATAGTGCCGGCCTTCTTGAATAGCCAGCGAGTACGGTCGGTCAATACGTCAAAATGCCCTTTGTCTGTTTCAACGCGGAGTGTCAGGATACGCCCGCTCTTTAGTTTGTCTTTGATCTTGATCGATTTGACTTTTTTGAAGTCAGCTCCTTTGGGTTCGCTAAAAGTAGCCTTGGCTTCACTCACGTTCGACTTAAACAATTTGGCGATTTCTTTGTCTGCAAAGCGGCGTTCCCACTTGATGTAGCTAGATTCGTCGCACCAGGGTTTACCATCGGGGCGCTTGTCGGGGACAGACTTTAAGTAGGGCAGATCTTCGCGGTTCCATGTGGCAAGCGTCTCGGTAATGCCTCCGCAGGTGGAATGGTAGTAGGCGATAATGAATTCTCCGCCATAAGTCATTACGACGCCTGCGGTCGCTTTGACGGCGGCATCGGTCAAGGGGGTTGCTGATTCGAGTCCCTTGTAGACCTGGTCTTTGGTGTCGGCGAAAACGTCAAATCCCATAGATTCACGGCTGTTAAAATGCTTGTAGGCGTAGGTTCGGGCGGCTACGGCTTGTGCTTTCAAGGCCTCGATTCGGTTGCTGTCCAGCTTGCCAATTTCGTAAGGGACGACTCCACGCAGGTAGTCTTCTACATCCACCGAGTTGATTGCATCGAGCTTGCCGTTTGTATTGCGGAACATGATGCTTCCGGGGTAACAGGCTTTTCCGAGAGTCTTTGTGTCGGGAGCGACTGCAAGGCAACCGCCTTCTTCGCTGTTGAATTCCCGCGAAATGTCTTCGGTCGAATTACCGCCCGCCTCGAACTTGACCTTGTTCTTGATGGCGGTCACATGGACCGTTTCGCCCTGGAATTTAAAGAAAAGTTCCTTGACGCCTATATAAATGCCTACGCGGAGCGGACGATTCAGTTCTTCGGGGATATTATGAGCCTTGAATGCGGCGGGCTTGTCCTGTTCCTGGTTTTGGAGGGGACTCTTTTTAGCGGCTGTTGTAGAGGACTCTTTTTTGCCGTTGTGATCTTGGCCTTTCGTGCTAGAGTCGGCCCGGATATTCTTTTCTACTTGAGAAACGGGTTCACTTGTCGTTGTCGCTTCAATGGGCGCGAAATTTACGGGACCGTCGGGAATGTCTTCGACACTAGCAGGCACTTCCGCTTTTTGCACATCGTCGGGTAAGTCGAAATCGTCGTCTGCAAATGCAACCGAAATTCCGAGAGTAAATGCAAAAAATAGGGGGAGCTTAAAAGACATTACTTGTGTAATTATACAAATTATTCTTTAGTAGAAAAAGGAGATGCCCGCTCGATGGCGGGCATGACATTGCTCAAAGGGCTTTGGATGCCTTAGCGCTTCTTCAATCTCGCCTGCGTTTCCTTGGCCATTTTCTTCAGCTTGGACTGGTTCATGGTGCGATCAGCCGTTGAAATCTTGTCGACGAACAGGTCTCCGTTCAGGTGGTCCGTTTCGTGCTGAATGCAACGGCCAAAGAGTCCGTCGCAGTTGTGGATTTCTTGCGGTTCGCCGTTGATGTCGAAGAATCGGACGCACACCTTGTCGGGACGCATCACGTTGCAGAAAATGTCCGGTACCGAAAGACAGCCTTCATCGTAAGGGACGATCTTTGCTTCGGGTTCGGCTTCCCATTCAGGGTTGAACATGATGTAGGGACGCGGTTCTTCTTCGCCAGGAACGGCGGTGTCGATGACGACCAGGCGGATGTTTTTGCCAATCTGCGGAGCGGCAAGACCACAACCCGGAGCATCGTACATGGTCTCGAGCATGTCCTTGGCGAGCTGTCGCAGTTCGGGCGTAATTTCGGTGATGGGCTCGCATTTTTTGCGAAGCACCGGATCGCCATAAGTTTTAATTTCTAGAAGAGCCATGGCTTACTTCTTTTCTTCGGTCTTTGCGGGTGCTGCGGTTTCAGCGTTCAGGACGCGGAGAATAGCGGACTTTTCGAAGTCGATGAGGGTGGTAGAGCCCGTGCGCACGGTAATGGTGGTGGAGGTTTCGTCAATGTTGGTGACCGTGCCGATGATGCCGGCGGTGGTGATCACCTTGTCGCCCTTCTTAAGAGCCTTGCGCATTTCTTCCATCTTCTTCATTTCTTTATTCTTCGGACGAATAAAGAACAGCCACATTACCACGAACAAAAGGATAAGCGGCAAAAAGCTGCCGATGGCGCTCGGCTGCTGCTCGGGAGCGGCTTCTTCGGCGAATGCGGCAATGGAGGAAAGGGTGATAAGGAGTGCAGAGAGTTTCATAATTTTACCTGTTTGGGGTGAATTGATTTACGGGAGTAAATATAGAAAAAAGAGGGGTGGACTAATGTGTGGTGTGTAATGTGTGATGTGTAATTAGTCATTCCACATTTCACACCCCACACTCCACATTCCACATTGCGCCTACGGCGCTACACCAGTTTCTTGTCAAGCAGCGGGTAAATGCGGTTGAGTTCCATCAGGTCGAGGATGGTGTCAAAATCACCTGAAAAAGACGGAATGGCTTCGATTTCGGGGAGTGCGTCGCCCTTGTTTAAGGGGATTGGGGTGCTCAATAGTTTGTGTTCCAAAAGCGGGAGCAGGGTGCGCGTCGTGAGGGTCGCGCCGAACATGGCCCGTTTGCTGATGTTCAGGAGGAAGGCTGTTTCTATGGTGAAGGTCCCGTTTTTAAGGGGGGCGTTGCTCTGCTGTACGGCCTTGATGACGGCGTTCAGCACCATTTGCTCGGTCATCGAAAGTATCTGTGGGGGAGTCTTTTTAAACTGGGCTCTGTATCGGATGCTTTCGTATAAAAGGTGGATGACGTTGGCGTTCTTGATCAGGACGGTTGCACCTTGAACGTTAAGGATATCTAGTTCCTCTAGAATATGCAAAAGTTCTTCGATGTCGTAGCCCGCGCTGTTGAACAGATTGTGGACGCAGTCGACAATGTCCGTCAGAGAAATTTCGACACCGAGGTCCCCCTTGGGGCGTGAGGAGCATGTGTCTAAGATATAGAGCAGGCTGGGGAGCGCCTTGATTTTGTCGCTCTTGTGCTTGTTCACTTGAGCGATAGAAAGCCTGCCTGTAAGAAACTGGATAATGGACTTGAACCAGACGGGTTCTTTTTCAAGGGTCTTGTTGAATACTTCGGGCGTAATCTCTAAAAGCTCGCATTCTTCTGTTGCCGTTACGGTTTCGGGGGACGGCTCGTTTTTGATGAGAGAAAGCTCGCCTAAGAGGGCCCCGGGGCCATAGGTGTTCACTTCGCCATTTCGCGTGTTGGTTCCTTGTAACTCGCCGTTACGGACAACGTAAAGGTTCTGGCCTAGGTCGCCTTCGTAAAAAAGGACTTGTCCTTCGTCAAGTGTCATAGCACCCCCCTGATATTGGTCTCGTAACGGAGCGCTTTCAAGAAATACTGAATTTTTTCTTTGTTGATAAAGAACTGGTCGCTGTCAGAGTCGTTCTTTTGGAACCATTCCAACTTTAGCAAGTTAATCCACTGCGAAACGTCGGCAATGCTGAATTTTTTGTGGATGAGTGAAATCCATTCGGGGCCCGTCTTGGCGGTGAGATCTTCGCTTGCCGATAAAAAGACAAGAATTTTTTTCTGAATGTAAGTTAATTTGTATGGAATAAATTCTGATTCGCATTCCTGAGCCTGCAAATAATCCGTAAAGATTTTCAGTAGCTCTGGATCGATGATTTTGCAGAAGATGCGCCCGTTCTTTTGTGAAAGCTTGATGAGGTGTCTGCGTAAAAGCGACTTCAGGTCTTCTTGTGTAGTTGCTGTCGAAATCTTGGTCAAGAAGCTGAATTCACGGATCAGCTCGGCGAGATTGAATTCGGTGTCCTGCGGCTTGTGGCTGAGGTATTCGGCAAGACTCTTGAGAGTGTTTTGCACTCGGGTCTGGACGGTTGCCTTCTTGAGCTGGTGCGTCTTGGCCGAAAGATTTCGAATCAAGGCCAAAAGCCAGAGCGGAAGTCGCTTGAGTTCCGATTCCATGCATTCTTCGGTCACAAGCGTAATCTTGGAATCCTGGCTAGCCGAGAGTTCGTATTTAAAGGGCTCTCGCTCTAGGAGTGCTGCTACGCCGACCAGGTCTCCCGGTCGCATGGTAAATACGGTCGAGTAGGGGGGCGTCGTTTCGCGGGCGACAAGTTCGCCTTCTTCGAGAATGACGATGCTCCGGTCTTCGCTCTTGGGAGAATATACAACAAAACCCGCCTTCACGCTTTGATGCGTGGGCGGGATTAATTGTTGACGCGAGGTTTGTTTTGAATTCCCCATATTCATAGGAATGCAAACGCCTCGATGAAAGACTAATTAAGCCTGACGTTCGTCGATACGAGCAGCCTTACCGCGGAGGTCGCGCATGTAGTAGATGCGAGCCTGGCGAACCTTACCCGGACGGTCGAGCACGATGGAGTCGATGCGGGGGGAGTGGAGCGGGAAAATACGTTCCACGGCCACGCTGCCGGACATCTTGCGGACGGTAAGAGTTGCAGAAATACCGGTGTTCTTCTTCTGGATCACGACGCCCTTGAACGGCTGGATACGTTCCTTGGTGCCTTCGATCACCTTCACGTTCACGGTGACGGTGTCACCGGCGCGGAGTTCGGGAAGGTCGGTCTTCAAATTTTCGTTGTGGATTGCTTCAATGTTCAGGGACATTTGTGTACCTCGTTTTTATTTGATGCCAAATTTAGTATCTTCTTCAAGATTTTTAAAGATGTCTGGGCGTCTTTCTTGCGTTCTTTTTAACGATTCTTGGCGCCTCCAGGCTTTAATGTTCGCGTGGTGGCCCGAAAGGAGCACTTCGGGGACCTCTTTTCCTTCAAAAACTTCGGGTCGGGTGTAGACTGGCCATCCCAGTACTCCCTGCGCAAAGGAGTCCGTTTCACCGGATTCCTTGTTGCCGAGAGCCCCGTCCAAGAGCCTTACGACGGCGTCGGTCACGAGCATGGCGGGGAGTTCCCCTCCGCTCACGACAAAATCGCCGATAGAAATCTCCAGGTCGACCTCGGACTGGCGGATGCGGTCGTCGATTCCCTTGTAGTGCCCGCAGACAAGTACCAGGTGGCTTTCCTTGGAAAGTTCCTTGGCCAGCTTGTGGGTAAAGGGGACTCCGTCTGCGGTCAAGTAGATGACTTTGCCGCCATCTTCCTTGACTCCCGTGCTGCGGATGGCGTTGGCGAGCGGTTCCGGTCTAAGGACCATTCCCGGTTCGCCGCCATAGGGCACGTCGTCCACCTGACCGTAGTCGTTGATGGCAAAGTCGCGCAGGTAGACGGTGTTGAATTCCATCAGTCCCTTGCTCTGGGCGCGCCCCATGATCGATTGCTTCATGGGGGCAAACATCTCGGGGAAAATGGTGATGCAGTCGATTTTCACCTTTCCTCCGGGCACAGGCTTTTTAAGTAGTCTGCGCTAAAAATGATGCCCTTGCCATCTTCGTCCACGTCCAAGACACAGTCGTCTATCCAGGGGGCGAGGATTGTTTTTGCGGAAAATTCGCTCTGGAAGGCTTTGTCGAACTTAACGTGAAACGCGTTCACGGTAGGGAGCTCTTCGACTTCAAGAACTTCGCCTATGTCGCGGCCGTCTTCCAGTTTTACGCGGAACCCAATCAGGTCGTCCAGGTAATATTCACCTTCGGGGGCGGGGAGCCTCTCCGATTCGGGGATCATTACGTCTGCGTTCACGAAATGAGTCAGGGATTCCGGCGTGTCGTACCCCTTGAACTTTAATAACCACAGATTGTTTGCAAGCCTGGAATCTTCCAGAGTCAATTGTACCTGTTCACCATTGGTCTTCTTTAGCATCACATCCTTAAGCTTCTCATGACGCGTGAGGTCGTGAGTGAACGGCATCGCCTTGATGTAGCCCTTGACGCCATGAGTGCGCATGAGCTGGCATACGGTGATGTATTCTTCGGATTCAGACATGAAAGACTTAGTGGGGTTTTGAATCAGCGGAAGGTGGTTACCTTGGTTCAAGCGGGCTTTTAGGCACGAGGTTTCTTTTCAAGCGAAAATTATGCTTCGGCAGCGGGAGCTTCTGCAGGAGCTTCTGCGGCGGCAGCGGCTTCAGCAGCGGCGGCTTCCTTAGCGGCCTTTTCAGCTTCGATCTTGGCGAGAGCCTTAGGACCGAGCTTGGCCTTCTTGGCCTTTTCAGCACGCGGAGTAGCGGTCTTGCCTTCGATAGAACGGCCAGCGCGGATTTCGTGGAACAGGTCCATGATGCCGACCTTCTTGAGGAGGCTGCGGACGGTGTCAGACGGCTGTGCGCCGGTCTGGAGCCACTTGAGCACCTTTTCCTGTTCGAACTTGATTTCAGGAGACTTGGTGTTCGGGTTGTAGAAACCCACCTGTTCGATAAAGCTATCGTCGCGAGCCTTGCGGGAGTCAATCACCACGGCGCGGTAGATGGGGTTGTGACGCTTGCCGAAACGAGCGAGACGGATAACGGTTGCCATTTTAACCTCTTTTTGTTTGTTTTCCCGTTTTTTCAGGGAAAATGGGGTTTGTTCTTATTGTTTTGGGCCAAATATAGCAAAAGAATCTTGTTTGTAAAGGACGGCAATGTAAAATTTTTCCGTTCTTTACAAATAAATTAACTGTCTAAAAGGGGGATTCAAACTTGTTTTTTCCTTAAAATAGGCTAAAAATGCACTTTTGGGGGGAGTTCCACCCCCTAAATTGTTATATTTTGGGGTATGTCTTATGTCCTCTTATTCATCGCTACCTTGGTGGGTCTTGCTGGTTGCGCCTATTTTTTGCGTAAAAACATCCTTGTAATCCGTGAAAAGAACAAGAATGAACCCAAGGCTTACAAGCGCAAGATGAATTATGTGCTTACGGGACTGTGGTACGGTTATCTAATCATATTCTTTATCGGATTGACCATTAATAATATTGGCAATTGGTAAACAAAAGGAGTCCATAAAATGGCAAGAGCCTTGATTATCGGTTGTGGCGCCGTCGCCACGGTTGCTATCAAGAAATGCTGCACTTGCAGCGAAGTCTTCAGCGAAATTTGCATCGCGAGCCGCCACCGCGAAAACTGCGAAAAGCTCGCTCAGGAATTGCGCCCGAATACGAAGACGGTCATTACGACTGCCGCCGTAGATGCAGACAAGGCCGAGAACGTTGCCAAGCTCATCAAGGAATACAAGCCCGACTTGGTCATGAACATTGCGCTCCCGTACCAGGATCTCGCCATCATGGACGCCTGCCTTGAATGTGGCGTGAACTACATGGACACGGCCAACTACGAACCCGAAAACATCGACGATCCGGAGTGGCGCAAGGTCTACGATAAGCGCTGCAAGGAACAGGGTTTCAGCGCCTACTTCGACTATAGCTGGCAGTGGGCATACAAAGAAAAGTTTGAAAAGGCCGGCCTCACGGCACTCCTCGGTTCCGGCTTTGACCCGGGTGTATCTCAGGCCTACTGCGCCTACGCCCTCAAGCACCAGTTCGACACCATCGAAGAAATCGACATCCTCGACTGCAACGGCGGCGATCACGGTTACAAGTTTGCTACCAACTTCAACCCCGAAATCAACCTCCGCGAAGTGTCTGCTCCGGGTAGTTACTGGGATACCGACGCTAACGGCAAGGGCCACTGGGTTGAAATCCCGGCCATGAGCATCAAGCGCGTGTACAACTTCGACCAGGTCGGTCAGAAGGACATGTACCTCTTGCATCACGAAGAAATCGAATCGCTGGCCCAGAACATTCCGGGCGTGAAGCGCATCCGCTTCTTCATGACGTTCGGTCAGAGCTACCTCGACCACATGCGCTGCCTCGAAGACGTGGGCATGCTCAGCACGCAGCCGATCAAGTTCCAGGGTCAGGACATCGTTCCGATCCAGTTCCTCAAGGCTCTGTTGCCGGATCCGGCAAGCCTCGGTCCTCGCACCGTCGGTAAGACCAACATCGGTTGCATTTTCAAGGGCAAGAAGGATGGCAAGGACAAGACCTACTACCTGTATAACGTTTGCGACCACCAGGAATGCTACAAGGAACTCGGCAGCCAGGCTATCGCTTACACCACCGGTGTGCCGGCAATGTGCGGTGCTATGATGGTGCTTACTGGCAATTGGAACAAGCCGGGTGTGCATACGGTCGAAGAATTCGACCCGGATCCGTTCATGGAAGCCCTCACCAAGTACGGCCTCCCGTGGAAGGAAAACTTCAATCCCGTCCTCGTTGACTAGAGAGACTCGAAATGAAAAAATGGCGCATTGACGATTCCCGCGACTTGTACAACGTCAAGGGTTGGGGCGTAAACTACTTTGACATCAACGAAAAGGGCCATGCCACGGTACATCCGCTTAAGGATGGCGGTCCGGACATCGACCTGTACGAATTGGTGCAGGAACTTTCGCTCCGCGATGTTTCGACTCCGATGCTGTTGCGCTTTCCGGATATTCTGGACAGCCGCATCGAGAAGATTAACGAATGCTTTAACAAGGCCCGCAAGGAATACGGTTTCAACGGGAGCTACTACAGCATTTTCCCGATCAAGGTGAACCAGCAACGCGCCGTGCTCGAAGAAATCGTCAGCCACGGCAAGAAGTACAACATCGGTCTCGAAGCTGGTTCCAAGCCGGAACTGCATGCAGTACTCGCGAACATGGATAATCCGGATTCGCTGATTATCTGCAACGGTTACAAGGACGAAGACTTTATCGAACTGGCTCTCCTTGCTCAGAAGATGGGCAAGAAGATTTTCGTCGTCGTCGAAAAGATGAACGAACTCCACCTGGTGGTGGAACTTTCTCGTCGAATCGGTGTGCGCCCGAACATCGGCATTCGCATCAAGCTTGCGAGCTCCGGTAGCGGCAAGTGGGAAGAATCCGGTGGATACCACAGCAAGTTCGGCTTGAACAGTTCCGAACTGTTGGAAGCTCTCGACTACATCAAGGAAGAGAAGATGGAAGACTGCATGAAGCTCATCCACTTCCACCTGGGTAGCCAGATTACCAACATTCGCCATATCAAGAGCGGCCTTCGCGAAGTTTCTCAGTTCTACGTGCAAATTAAGAAGATGGGCATGGGCCTTGAATTCGTGGACGTGGGCGGCGGTCTTGGCGTGGATTACGACGGTACCCGCAGTTCCAATGCAAGTTCTGTGAACTACTCCATTCAGGAATACGCAAACGACGTGGTGTATGCCATGTTCGAAGCTTGCGAAAATGGTGGTGTAGCCCACCCGAATATTATCGCGGAATCTGGCCGTGCTTTAGCGGCACATCATTCCATCTTGGTGTTTAACGTCTTGGAAACGGCTGGTCAGGCTTTCTTCGACGAAAACATTCACGAAATCGACGACAACGCCCCTGACGCCCTGAAGGATCTTTACGGCATCTACAAGGGACTCACTCCGAAGAACTTGCTTGAAAGCTGGCATGATGCCATTCAGTTGAACGATGACGTGCTCAATGGTTTTAAGGTGGGCGATTACGACTTGCCGACCCGCGCCATGTGTGAACGCCTGTTCTGGAGCATTGTGCGCAAGGTGGATCTTTTGGCCAAGGACCTGCGCCATCCGCCTTACGAACTCAGTGAACTTCCGCGCCTGTTGGCACAGAAGTATTTCTGCAACTTCAGCTTGTTCCAGAGCCTGCCGGACAGCTGGGGCGTAGACCAGGTCTTCCCGCTCATGCCGATTCAGCGTCTGAACGAAGAACCGACTGTCGAAACCACGCTGCAGGATGTCACTTGCGACTCCGACGGTAAAATCGATATGTTCGTGCGCGGTGGCGACGTAAGCCGCACACTCCCGTTGCATGAACTCAAGAACGGCGAGCCGTACTACATCGCCGTTTACCTCGTGGGTGCCTATCAGGAAATCCTCGGAGACTTGCATAACCTCTTCGGCGATACCAACGCCGTCCATATCGTCTGCAACGAAAAGGGCGGCTACGAAATCGACAAGATTATCGACGGTGAATCCGTAGAAGATGTGCTTGACTACGTGAACTTCAGCGACAAGGCTCTCGTACGCACCATGGAAAACTGGGTGTCTCGCTCCGTGAAGGAAGGAAAGATCAGCCTGCAAGAAGGTAAGGAATTCCTGAACATTTACCGCGGCGGCCTGTACGGTTACACGTACTTGGAGTAAACGGTAAAAGTGTAACGATTCCGAAAAATTTATAGTTTATAATTAAAGCCTCGCCCAAAATAATGGCGAGGCTTTTTGCATTTTGAAAGACTATGATTAAGCGAAGTTCTTTCCGAGAATCGCGGTAACGTTCTTGAGGATTCCTTCGGCTACGTCCGGCTTGTTCATCGAGTAGACGTGGACGTTGGTGATGCCGTTTGCGTACAGGTCAATGATTTGGTCGCTTGCATAGATGATGCCAGCTTGTTTCATGGCCTCGGGGTCGCTTCCAAATTTGTCGACGAGCGACTTGAAACGCTGCGGCATAAACGATCCGGAAAGCTTGATGGCGCGCTCCACCTGGTTTGCATTTGTAATCGGCATAATGCCGGGGAGCACCGGGCAGGTGACGCCTGCGTCACGCAGCTTGTAGAGGAAACTGAAGAACAGGTTGTTGTCGAAGATCATCTGAGTCGTGAGAAAATCGGCGCCTGCGTCGACCTTTTCTTTAAGGTGCTTGATGTCTTCGGCCTGGTTTGCACTTTCGGGATGTTTTTCGGGGTAGCAGGCGGCGCCGATACAGAAGTCGGCGTCAGAGGCCTTGAGCTCGCGGATGAGTTCTACGGCGTAATGGTAGTCGCAGTTGTCGCGGCCCTTTTCGATGAGTTCCGGAGTCAAGTCGCCGCGGAGTGCCATGACGTTTTTGATACCGGCGGCCTTCATGTCTTCAATGCGCTGGTGCACGGTTTCCTTGCTGCTAGAAACACAGGTAAGGTGTGCGAGCATCGGAATGCCGAACTTCTCCTTGAGATTCTTGGCAATGTCAAGAGTGAAGTGGCTTACGCCGCCGCCTGCGCCGTAAGTCACGCTCATAAAGGCGGGTCCAAGGGCTGCAATCGATTCGGTGGCGGCTTTTACGCTTTCGAAGCTCGTCTCCTTTTTCGGCGGGAACACTTCGAACGACAGGCTCATCTTGTCTTGCTTCAGAATGTCTACAATCTTCATAATTTCTCCGTGGGCGGGCGAACCGGCACCCTAAGTCTATGCAAATATGTTAATACATGCATAAATATAGTAAAAATCTAAAAATAAAGTTTAATCCGCGCAAAGTTTGCCGAGTTCATCCTTCTTTTCGAGGATGGAGTTGAGCAGGCTTTTGTAATCCATGTCGGTTTCGCTGCGCAACAATTCGGTGATTTCAACAACCGGCGTATAAATTGGCGTGAGCGAGAGGTTTCCGAGAACACCCTTTAGCGCATGGGCCGCCTCGAAAGCGGTTTTCGGGTCTTTCGCGGCAATGGAATCCTTGAGTTTGTCGAAATTGCCCTCGCCGGGAATGGTCGCCACGAGCTTCAGGTATAGGGCCTCGTTTCCGAAACAGCGTGCAAGCCCTTCGGCGGTATTTGCTCCAAAAGCGTTCAGTTTTTCGATGGTGATCATGCGTTTCTCCGGAGTTCAAGTTCCTTTTCGATGAATGGTACAAAGTCCTTCGGCGGAACCGGTTTAGAGAAGTAGTATCCCTGGATGATTTGGCATCCCATATCCTTGAGCGTCTTGAGCTGCGACGGCGTTTCCACGCCTTCGGCCACGGCTGGGATCTTGAGGAATTTTGCGATGCCCGCCACGAGTTCCACGAGCTTCAGGTTGCGTTCGTCCTTTTCCATGTTGCGTACAAACGACATGTCGATTTTCAGGATGTCGATGGGGAGCGTCGTAATCATGTTCAGCGAGGAATATCCTGAACCGAAGTCGTCCATCTCGATGCGGAAGCCCTTCTTGCGCAGGTTCTCGATGACCTCGATAAGGCGTTCCATGTTCTCGCAGTAGGCGCTCTCGGTCACTTCCAGCATATATTCTCTAGGCGAAAGTCCATTTTCGTCCAGGAGTCGCATCAGTTTGGTTTCCAGTTCCGGATCCAGGATGTCGATGCGGGAAACGTTCACCGAAACAGGGACCGTCACGCCGAATTCGTCCTTCCATTGGCGGATTTGCCTTGCGACTTCGTTCCAGACAAAGTTGTCCACCTTCTGGATAAGTCCGTTTCCTTCGAACAGCGGAATAAATTCGCCCGGGCTTATGAATCCGAGCGTCGGATGTATCCAGCGGATAAGTGCTTCGGCGCTGGTGAGCCGCGGCGTGTCGCCTTCGATGTTGTATTTCGGCTGGTAGTAGACGACCAGGTTCTTATTGTCTAGGGCGCTCTGCAAGTCGCGGATGAGTGTTTCCTCGAACATGTAGCGGGAATGCATCTCGTTGTTGTAGCGGGTGAACGACTGGCTTAGGTCGCCTCGGTTCTTGTCGCAGGCGGCTTTTGCGCGGTCAAACCAGGCCTCGATTTCTACGTTGCGGTCCACGTTTTCCCAGAGGCCGCAGCGTACGCGAATGTGGTTTACCTCGAAGAATTCTGTAAGGATTCCCTGGACTATGTTGCGGATGTTGTCGTAGTTTTCCTGGTGGGTCGCAAAGATGTAGAAGGTGTCTGCGTCTGCACGGCAGGCGATGGCGTTCATGGGGGCAAGTTCCTTTTCGAGGGCTTCGCCGATTTCGGCAAGCAGGTGGTCGCCGAAATCTCTTCCGCAAAATTCGTTCACCAAATGGAATTGCTCGATGTCGAAGACGATTGCGTCGCGGGGAATGTCCCTGCTCCACAGTTCGATTTGGCGGATGTATTCAAAGAAGTAGTCCTTGGTGTAAAGACCGGAAATATGGTCGCGTTCCGTCTGGCGGATAATATCCCTGTCTTCGCAGAGCTCGATAATCCTTTCGCAGCGGGCGAGAACCACCTCGGGCATATCGAAGGGTTTGGCGATAAAGTCGGCGGCACCCAGTTTGAGACTGCGGACTTCGGATTCCTTTTCGGAGGTCATCACGATGACCGGAATCCGCTTGAGTGTTTCGGTGGTTTCTCTTTTTTTCAGGAATTCAAACCCGTCCATCACGGGCATGAGCAGGTCCAGCAGGATAAGCGAGAACCGCTTGTCTTGCCTGGAGAGTGCTGCGAGGGCTTCCTTGGCGTTGTCGGCATATTCGACGTCGTAGTTCACGGAAAGGATATTACCCAGGATTTCTCGGTTTACCACCTCGTCGTCTACGATAAGGACGTGTCTTTTGATGGTAGTGATCTGGCGTAGTTTTTTCATTTGAAAAATTCCTTGTATCCGTAGATAAATATATGTAAAAAGAAATAAAAAAGTAACAACATGCGCGGCAAAGAGTTTTTTTTTAGATATCTTTAAAACTGAATTACCAAATTACGAGGTCTCCATGTTCGGTCGTCACCTTCCCCTGAGCGAGCAGGCATTGCAAGTTATTGAGCAAATCGGCGAAGATATGCCGGGCGGCTTTTTTATTTACAAGGCGACAGGTAACGAGGAACTGCTTTACGCGAACAAGGCCGTGTTCAAGATTTTTGGCTGCGAAACGCTCGAAGAATTCAAGGAACTCACGGGTTACACTTTCAAGGGGATGCTCTGCCCGGACGACTACGAGAAGGTTTCTGGTTCTATTGTGGACCAGATCGAAAAGAGTCAGGGTAATCTGGACTACGTAGAATACCGCATTGTCCGCAAGGATGGCAAGATCCGTTGGCTAGATGACTACGGTCATTACGTGAACTCTGATGTTTATGGCGGGCTGTTCTATGTGTTTATTTCGGACATTACCGAAAAGCGCGTGCAGATGGAGGCGGACAAGGCCGTATACACTGCGGTGATTGACGCGTTGAGCCGTGCCTACAATGCCGTGTGGCTTATCAATGATATTGCGACCGGGAGTTTTTCGCTGTTCCGTGCCGACACTTCCGAAGGCAGTATCCACACAAGGCCCACCAAGGAGGCCCTGGAACAGCTCACCTACGAAGACGCCAAGGCGAACTACATCAACAACTTTGTCGCCCCGTCGGACAGGGAACGCTTGAGAAAGGAACTGACGCTTGAAAACATTACCACGAACACCTCCAGCAAGAAGGTTTTCGGCGTTGTGTTCAAGCGCGTCGTGGGCGACATGGAATGCTACTACCGCATCGAGTTTACACAGGTGCAGCTCCCTAACGGCAAGACCGGTATTGTGGCGGGTTTCAAGGATGTAGACGAAGACGTGCGCAAGGAACAGGAAATACAGCAGGTATTGCGCGACGCCATTGACTCGGCGAATGCCTCCAGCAAGGCGAAGAGCGACTTCCTTTCGAGCATGAGCCACGATATCCGCACGCCCATGAACGGGATTATCGGAATGACGGCAATCGCGACCGCCCATCTGGATGACCGGGAACGTGTGGAGGACTGCCTCAAGAAAATTTCGGAAGCTTCGAGCCACTTGCTTTCGCTCATTAACGAGGTGCTTGACATGAACAAGATCGAGTCGGGCAAAGTGGAACTGAACGAGGAAAACTTCAACCTCTCGGAGCTTGTGAACACGTTGCTTGCCATGACCAAGGCACAGCTCGAGAGTCACCGTCACAAATTGAAGGTGAACATTGCGGATGTAATCCACGAAAATGTCATTGGCGACAGCCACCGCATTCAGCAGGTGTTCGTGAACTTGATGAGCAATGCTATCAAGTATACACCCGATGGCGGGACCATCTCGCTCACGGTGGCGGAACGGCCTACCAACGCCCATGGTATAGCCTGCTATGAATTTGTCTTTGAAGACAATGGCATCGGCATGACAGAGGAATTCCAGAAGCACCTGTTCGAACCGTTCACGCGCGCAAACGACAAGAAGACTGTCGCCATACAGGGAACGGGGCTCGGCATGACAATCTCGCAGAGCCTGGTGCGCATGATGGGTGGCGACATCCAAGTGAAAAGCAAGCCCGGAGAGGGCTCTCGCTTTACCGTCACTATCTACCTGAAGTTTGTGGACGTGCAGAATGCGGAACCCCACAAGGAAGACCCGCTCAAGAATCTGGAAGACTTGAAGTTCGAAGGCAAGCGCATCTTGTTGGTGGAAGACCACCCGGTCAATGCGGAAATCGCGAAGAACGTGTTGCAGATGACGGGGCTCGAAGTGGAATGGGTCGTGGACGGCGAAGCGGCTGTAGAACGGATGGCAAACAGCAAGGAAGGCGAATTCGACCTGGTGTTCATGGATATCCAGATGCCGAACATGGACGGCTACCAGGCGACGGCGGCCATCAGGGCCATGACGACCTACGCAAGGAGAATCCCCATCGTGGCGATGACCGCGAACGCCTTTGCCGACGATATCCGCAGGGCGAAGGAGGTGGGTATGAACGGTCATATTTCCAAGCCGCTGGACTTTAATGAATTGGCTAGAATCTTGCAGAAGTGGATAAGGGTGTAGATTTATGTTGTTTGAAAAAGGTCAAAAATCTTGTGTCTTGTGCGCATGGGCGCTCTCCTTCGGGTGTGCGCTAGGCTGGGGTGCCTTCGTAATGCCCGCCACCACACTTCTACCCATTGCGGGCCCATTGGGGACGGTTGTCGCCCTCGTGCTTGGTGCCGTGCTGATGGGCGTTATTGCCTACAATTTCCACATCATGATGAACCGCATTCCCGGCACGGGGAGCGTGTTCTCCTTTACCAAGCAGCTTTTCGGTTACGACCATTCCTTCCTTTGCACCTGGGCCACGGCGCTTGCGTACTTGGCGGTACTGTGGGCCAACATGTCGGCCTTCGTGCTGTTTATCCGTTTCCTGTTCGGCCCCGTACTGCAAAGGGGATTCTGTTACAGCATCATGGGTTGTGAGGTTTGGGCAGGGGAACTGTTTACCACGCTTGCGATTATACTCCTGTTCGGATTTATCAGCTGCATGAATACGAATGTGCTGCGCTGGGTGAACACGGTGCTTGCGCTCCTGTTCTTTGGCGGTGTAGTGGGCCTGTTTGCAATTGTCGCCAGCAAGGGCGGAATTGACTTTTCGCACATGAGTCCGGCGTTTGCGACGACGGGTACCGCGAAGGGGCATGCTCCCTTGATGCAGATTGTGAATGTGCTGGTGCTTGCCCCCTGGGCGTTTGTAGGCTTTGGCGTGGTGAGCTTTGCCTCTTCGACTTACCGGTTCAAGCCGAAATACAGTTTTGCGATTATGATGGCCGCCCTTGTTGCCGGTGCCGTCGTCTATTCCCTCACCGCGCTGCTTTCGGTCTCGGTGACCCCCGCGAATTTTGGCGACTGGGAAGCTTATTTTACCAACCTGAAGAACCTCAAGGGCATTGAATCAGTCCCGGTATTCCACGCCGTTTTCAAGACCCTCGGTAACGGCGGCATTGTGCTGCTCGCCATCACCGTCATGGCGGCCATTTCCACAAGCCTTCTTGGGCTTTACCGTTCGCTCGGGCGCATGTTCATGAGCCTTGCCAACGATTCCGTGATGCCGTCCTGGTTCGGACATACCAACCGCCACGGCGCCACCAACCACAGCATTATCTACGTGATGCTCCTTTCCTGCATTATTCCGTTCTTCGGGAGAACCGCTATCGGTTGGATTGTAGACATCACCTCCATCAGTGCCTCCATCATTTACCTGTATGTGTCTGCGGGTATTGTCAAGATGGCGCGCAGCGAAACCGGCAAGCGCAAGACGGTAATGAACTTTACCGGAACGCTGGGCATCGTTATCTCAACTTTCTTCTTCTTCTTCCCGCTTACGCCGACGCTCTGGAACATGAACACCATCGCCACGGAATCCTTCATGATTCTGATGGCGTGGAGTATTGTCGGGTTCATTGTCTACAGGGCAGTATTCATGCATGACCAGGAGAATCGATTTGGCAAGTCGGCCATTATGTGGGTGACAATGCTGTTCATATTGCTTTTCTCGGCCGTCATGTGGGAACGCCAGGTCACCAACGACGAAACCGAAGATGTCATTGCGCACATTACCGAGTTCCATACGGGATTGCACCAGAAGATGCATGTTCCCATGACCGAAGGCCAGATGGTTCAGGAAAAGGATTTCATGGAAGAGCAGATGGACCTTGTCCGCGATTCCCAACTCAAGAACAACCTGGTAGAAACTCTCTTTATTGTCCTGTGTATCTTTATCGTGGTGAATATTTACCGCACGCAGCGGCAACGAGAACAGAAATTGGATCACGAAAAGCATGTCGCCGAGGAATCCAACAGGGCAAAGACCATATTCCTTTCGAACATGAGCCATGACCTGCGCACACCCATGAACGCGATTATCGGCTACACCAACCTGGCGCGCAAACCGGAGGCGACTCCCGAGCAAATCCAGAAATACCTGACCAAAATCGATTCTTCGAACATGTACCTGATGGCCCTTATCAACGACATGCTCGAAATGAGCCGCATCGAAATCGGGAAAATGGAGCTGGAAGAGCGACCCACCGACCTGCGAAAAATGATGGATGAAATTCGCGACATGTTCGAGGCGCAGATGGTAGGCAAGAACATCGCCTTTGCCGTGAAATACGACGGCCTCAGGAACCCGATGGTATTCTGCGACAGGAACCGTATGAACCGCGTGATTCTGAACCTGGTCAGCAATTCCTTCAAGTTTACTTCGGAGGGTGGGCACGTTTCCGTGACTCTCGCCGAAAAGGAATGCATCGAAGAGGGAAAGGCTGCATTCGAAATCCGCGTGAAGGATGACGGCATCGGCATTTCGCCCGAGTTTGCAGACCGCGTGTTTGACGCCTTCGAGCGGGAGCGCGTCTCTACCATCAGCGGAGTGCAGGGTACGGGCCTCGGGCTTGCCATTGCAAAGAACGTGGTGTCATTGATGGGCGGGACAATCAAGTTTGAATCGACAGTCGGCAAGGGGACGGAATTCTTCGTGAATGTGGTACTGAAGACGGCCGCAGACATGGATGTTCCCGAAAGCGACGGGCGCAATATTTCTTTTGCGGCCAAGGCGGATTTCACGAACATGCGCCTATTGTTGGTGGAAGACATGGAAGTGAACCGCGAACTTGCAAAGATCATTCTCGAAAGTCTCGGGTTCAAGGTTGAGATGGCGGTAAACGGCAAGCAGGCGGTCGAAATGGTGGAGAAGAATCCTGCCGGCTACTACAACGGGATTGTCATGGATATCCAGATGCCCGTGATGGACGGTTGCGAAGCGAGCCGCCAGATTCGAGCGCTCTCCGACAAGAAGAAGGCGGAAGTTCCCATTATTGCCATGACTGCGAACGCCTTTGGCGATGACCTCAAGAAGTCGAAACAAGCAGGAATGAACGCTCACCTGGCAAAGCCCATCGATGTCGGCATGCTCACGGAAACGCTTGCTCAGTGGGTACGGTAGCAGAACACGGGAAGAAATTATGACTTATTCAATTATTGGCATCCTGGCGACAATCCTTTTGCTTATTGGCAACCGCGACGTGTTGCGGAAGCAGCGCGAGTCGGAGTATTCGCGTACCCGCCTGTATTACCGCCGATTCTTGCTCGGCGTGCTTGTGTACTACATCACCGACATGCTTTGGGGTATCCTGGATGAACATCGCCTGACAGACCTCCAGTTCATAGATACGACCATCTATTTCGTCGCCATGATTGCGACGGTCGTGCTGTGGACGCGTTACGTGGTGTCTTATCTCAACCGCAAGAATTTCTTTGAACGGTGGCTCCTGCGTACGGGGCAGGTCATCTTCGGGGTTTTTCTCGTCTTTATCATCGTCAACTTCTTTTATCCGGTGTTTTTCTGGTTTGATGACCAGGGCGATTACCACACCGCCTTTATGCGTCACGCTGCACTTGTGGCACAAATCGCGATGTTCCTTTCCACATCGATTTATACTTTGTACACAACCGCAAAGACACAGGGCGATATCCGGCAGCGGCACTTGACTATCGGGCTCTTTGGCCTTGCCATGGTGGTGTTTATTTGCTTTCAGGTATTCTTCCCACTGTGGCCCTTCTATGCCATGGGCTACATGCTCGGCATAAGCCTCTTGCACAGTTTTGTGCTCGAAGACGAGACGGAAGAATACCGCCGCAAGCTGGAACAGAGCCGCGAGGCGCTCAAGGAAGCACTAGCTGCCGCCGAAAAGGCGAGCAAGGCGAAGACGACATTCCTTTCCAACATGAGTCACGAAATCCGCACTCCCATGAATGCCATCATCGGGCTAAATAGTATCGCCTTGGGCGATGCGGGTATCTCAGAGGCCACGAGGGAGCACTTGCAGAAAATCGGGACGTCGGCGCAGCATTTGCTGGGCGTCATCAACGACATCCTGGATATCAGCCGCATCGAATCGGGCA
>CACWJY010000018.1 GCA_902761355.1 Fibrobacter succinogenes
ACAGTCAATGATGACGTTGCCCGTCTTTCCCTTCTGGGAATTGTCCTTGGAATTGCTCGGATCCCACTTGAGAACCAACTCGAACTCGCCATCACCATCTACATCGCCCACGGCAATATCGTTGGGACTGTAGGTGTAGTCGCTACCGCCTGCAGGCCTGTCCAGGTTCACTGTCAAGAACTGCTCGCCCCACACGGGTACTGCATCGTCAGATGCAAGTTCCTTGCCGTTTATGACAGCCTTTACGGAATACCTGCTCGAGGTTGTCCCTTTCGCGTCGGTATAGTTGCTCGCCTGTGTCCCGCTGAGGGTCGCGATTTTCTCGCCATCGCGGTACAGGTTAAAGCCCGTCTCGGAGCCCTCGGTCCCGAGGACGCGCCAGCTGAGGAACACGCCCCCGCCAGTCTTAACCGCCACAAGCCCGCGATTCAGCCATTCCATCTGGCGAGCCGCCTGCGACATGCCCACTCCAAGCGCGAGCGAAAGCCCAAACATCCACAACTTTTTCATCATCCAATCCTTTCTTTGAATTACAGGCCCCCGCACCACCGGGAACCTGCACCTATAATATATCTCCGGCACTCCAAATAGAACCTTCACCACCACACTTCCGGTTGTCCATAGACAACGGAGACAAGGGAGACACGTTTCTTCGTGGGCACCTGCGGTGCTTTTTGTTACTTCGCAAAAACGGGCTGTCGGGCCTTGCGCAAACGCATTTCCTTTACCCGCGGGCTGTCCGCAGTTCCCAGAAGGCGACCGCGCACATCGTAAACCTTCGCACCACGCATATCCTGCAGGCTGCGTCCCATTTCAACGACATTGCGAACCGCAAACGACGTGGTCGAAGAATCAGGATCTTCCACCTGGATTTGCGTGCTGTCGCCCGCCACGCTATTCACGGAAACCGAAAGCAGGTCGACCACACTCTTCTCACAAGTAAACCCAAGCGACATCTCGGCAGTCGATGCGCCCCTGTTTACCGCCTTGTAGTGATACGCCTTGCCATCTTGCGCCGTGATGCGGGCCGAATAGGTAACGACATCCTTTTCGCGCGAGACATTCATCACCACTTCGGCGTTGCGCATGATGCCAGCGAAATCGTCCCAGTTCCAGTCGAAATCGTAATCGAACGTCCCCGCGTTATCCATCGCAAAGGCATCGGCACGCAACAGCGTCGTCGCCCCGCCGGCAGTCGCACGCACAATGTAATTGTCCCAGTTGTTCACCTTGTTCGCATCGGCAAGCCCATAGACAGGCTTGTTTCCGTAATTCATAAAGCGGAATGTTGCGCTAAAGTCGCCCGAAACCTTGTATTCAGCCGTCTTCTGCGCATTGAACGCTACATTGTATTCGCCACCGTCGTTTATCGTACCCGCCACGATGCGATTTTCAAGCGCTCCGTAGGCAACGCGGCTCAACTCAAGCGACGCCGCGTCGGCACCGAGCAAGATTTCGTAATCGCCAACCGGTGTCCCCGTAGCCGTAACCGCATACACTAGCGAGTCGGATCCATCCTTCGCCGCACCGCGCAAGAACGCATACACATTTATCAGGTAGCCGTCCTTTTCTGCACGCAGGCGGACTTTTGCACCGTCGTACATCTTCTTGAAGGCATCCCAGTTTTCACCCCAGGCATTCCAGTAGTGCACCGTATTTTCGCCACCGAGCGTTTCCACGGAATAGCCGTCGGCACGCAGGTACCACATGTCGCCACCGTTCCTAAAGACGAGCACCCAGTTGTTCCAGTTTTCGGCTCCGCTCTTTACCTTATTCCTGAATTCAAATTCCGCGACAAAGTTTCCGCTTACCTTCACAGACTCAAATTCGTCATAGGCATCCCATGCCGTGCTAAAGTCCTTTTTCCCAACAACCTTCACGCTGTCGCCGTAATAGCGGGCATCCTGCAGCACTTCGGTTTTCGGCACACGGTAACCCCAGAAGGCTCGGTTCCCCGCCTTGTTCATCGCCGAGAACGTAAGTGTCCGCTTGCTCATATCGTTCTGCAATTGGTCAAGCACCACGCCCTCGTAGACAGTTCCACCCAGAGTAAGCGTCACGTAGCTCCGGCCCTTCGCATAGTCGTAATCCCAGGTTCCCGTGTAGGCGCCTGTCACCGTACCGTCGGCATTGAGCTGCATGTTCTGTTCCTGGTTCACCGCCACGGAATCTTCCCAGGTCTGCGGGTTGTTCCTGGGCGGGTTATGCATAATCACCTTGTACGGGCCCGCGATATCGCTGCGGTCGAGCGCACGCGCCGGTAGCCCGTAACCCTCGTGATACTCGAAAGGTGCCGCCACAATCCAACCCATCCTGTTAAAGAACAGCTGATGAGTCTCGACATTGTGCCAACCCGTATGGTTGTTGAACTTGCGGTGATAAACCAGGTACATGCCACCATCGTCATCGCGCAACAGCGAATTGTGCCCATCCGCAATTTCGGCACGGTCTTCGGCCCAGAAACTCCAGCGGTAATTCGCGACAATCGGGAATCCGCGGTCGGTATTGCCCCAATAGTTCAGGATAAACTTTTCAAAAATCGCAGGAGTCCCATCCACATCGACATAGGGGCCCTTCACGTCCTTGCTGCGGAACACGCGCATGGTGTAGCCGCCCTCGGGTGAATAGAACCCGTAACTCACGAACAGGTAGTAGTAGCCATTGCCGTCCGCATCCTTGAAATACTGGATGTACGAACCCTCGCCACTCACATAATAACCGCCACCCACGTGGATACCCATGTAAGGGTCCTCGAGCATCGAAGTCCCGCTCCACTTGGCCGCGCCGTTGTTCCCGTACTTGTACGAATAGTCCCTGAGACCGGTAGACTCATCGAGCTTGACCAGGAAAAGCCCGCCGCTCCACGAACCGTACAGGAGCCACAGGTTTCCGTCCTCGTCGTAGAACACGTTCGGGTCGATGCAGCTGGAACCATAGCCGCCATCCCACTTGCCCAAATTAGTGACACCGTTGTTCGCGATATAGTAACGCTCGTCGATTGTCGAAGAACCGGTCACCTTCGCGTAGTCGGCATTGGCGGCAGAACCCAACGTCTGCTTGTCCATCCCGCCGTAGACGACCGCACCCTTGTACTCGTACGGCCCCTCGATCTTGTCGGATGTCAGGAGCACAATGGAACTTTTCCAGTCATCGCCCGCCATCGAAAAGTACAGGCACCACTTTTTCAGCTTCTTGTTCCACACGATATCGGGCGCCCACAGGTTCCCCTTGGCGGTCGCGGAATTCGTATGTTCCGCATAGTCGGCTTCCGCCTTGAACACGCTGTAGTAATCGTCCCTGGCCTCGTTGCCAGTGACATACACCGTGCCGCCCCTCGAAAGCTGCGGCGTAAACGGGGTCCAGTCCAGCATATCGCGGGAATATGCCGCCCCGTTCATGGTCCCGAATATGTAATAATACTTTGTCCGCGACTTGGCCGCATCGTTTTCAGGATACGAATTCCCGCCCGCGTCCTTATAGACCACAATGACGGAAGGATCGTGAACGGCGACCGAGGCCGCAAATGCGGCAACAGCCGCGAGAGATAAGGCGACACACGCCGCCCTGAATGTTTCCAATACACCCATACCACACTCCTTTCCAGAGAATATATAAAAAATCTACACTTTTTGCAATTAAAAGTCAATAGTTTTACAATATTTTAGAATAATATGATGAGATTTTAACAACGTTTTGCTTAAAAAAAGTCCACATTTTGCAAGATGTGCCACGAAAGGCGCAGAATCCGGCGTCATCGACTACCTAGCTATCTATATGGCCGAGCATAAGATTTACACCAAATAAAAAATATCCCCTAGCAAAGCAAAAAAGCACCCAAGCCGAGAGTCGCGGGCAAGCTTGCTTGCACATGACCGAGGCGCAGAGCTTTGCATTGATTCCATCAATGCAAAAGCACCCCGGCATTCGCCGGGGTGCCTTTGTTTGGTATCATCGATTTATCGGAAAATGCTTATCGATTTCGCCTCGCGGTAGCTGCCGGTCGTCACCTTCACGATATAGGTCGCCATAGGCAAGCCATTCATATCAAACGCAAACGTATGCGCACCTGCGTTCTGCATGCCAATCACTTCCTGGGCAATCAAGGCTCCAAAGCCTGTAAACAGGCTGATTTTTACATTGTCACGCAGCGGAAGCGTGTAACGCACCTCGATCTGTCCGCGACGAAGCGCAAGGTCAACATGAGTCGAAAGTCCCTCGAGTCCATACATCAACGCCGTTGTCGCCTCGCCACTCCCCTTTTCGTTGGTGCTAGTCACATTTACCTTGAACAGCACCGACTTTCCGTTGTACGAAAGCCCCTGCGTAAAGCTGTATTTTTCGCCGTCCTTCACGCGGTTCGGATAATGTCCAACGGCAAGCGTCCCCTTCGACAAGTCGGCTTCGCTGAACACGTAGGCGGACTCACCCCATTCCACCACCTTGCCGTCTTTACCGAACCAGTGTCCCGGAGCGGTGGCGGTGCTGTTGGTCACCATGTTGCCGTCGCTTTCCTGGGCAAAGAAGGTCGCCTGGGAAAGAGTCGCCGCAGTAAGTCCAAGCTTTTGCGCGATTTCATTTACATCAAATTTTGCCGCAACCGTCGCATAATTGTCGTCAATCGGAAGCGTCACCGAGATGGAATATGTCGTGGCTCCGTCCAAGACAACCTTTTCGGAGCTGCTGGAAGCCAATTCGCTGCTTGAACTTGCGGGAACGATAGAACCACTCGATGCCACAGAACTACTGGACGCCGCCGGAACCTCGCCGATTTCTGGCCACTCGTAATCCAGCTTAAAGTCGTTGTAGTACTTGACGTTTGCAGCCCCTGCGCCACTCACGCCCGTTTCCAGTTTCAACTTATAATCGTAATGCAGCTTGCGAATCCCCGTATTGCCGGTGTACTGGTAATCGGTATTCACGATGACTGCGAAAATCATCTGCGTGCCGTTTGTCGAAGAAGGCGTCTTGTCCAGGCGAAGCGTTGCAGAGCCCTCGCCCGTAATGGGTTCGCTGTATACAGGCGTACCGTCGGTCGCACGGTAGCACAGCAAGAAATTCATGTTCTTGTTATTGGAATTTGCGCCGTTCGGGTAGAAGCTCACGGTTACTTCCTTTGCTCCGTTTTGCACCTTCAGCGGAACCACGTTCGAACCCGACCATCCCGGAGTTGTTTCCTGATTCGGTACAAGGTAGCCGTTGCTTTCCGTTACCGTCTGGTAGGGCGTCATGGTCCAGGTGTAGCTTTTCCTGTTGTTGTCCCACATGTCCTGTTCCCAGTAGGTATCGCTCCCGAAATTCTGGTTCAGCAGGTTCTTGATTTCGCTAGACCATTTTTTCATGTCGAGCATCGCAAGCCTTGCGCGGAATTCGGTAATGAGCCTGCGCACCCCCGCATCGCCCAGGCCCTTGTCGAGACCGTAAGTTTCGAGCAGGTATTTGGTCTTGCCGTAAGCGTTACCGTAAATCCAGCGAACCGCACCCGTGCCAATCCACGTTCCAATAAACGTCGGGAAGATGTTGCTGTACTGCGAGCCACCCAGCAGATAACGCTGATTCTTACCGGTCACGCCACCGTCATCGGCTCCACCGCCAGGACCACCGAAAGTACCGTCAATGAGCCAGCCCGAATAGCATTCAATCGGCATGAACGGCGCAATGACCGTCGCCGCATTCAAGAATCCCATGCCGCTGTAAACACCATCGCGGTGACTGAACATATCCTGCTGAATCCAGGTGTTACCTGCTTCCTGAAACCAGTGCGCATCCTTTGCGCCGGGGTAACCATTCGTCATCGAGTGGATTCCCTCGTGAATCATCGCATCCATCTGCGCCACACGATCACGGTAAGGGCAACTCGTATTGAAACTATACAGCGGATAGAACGAAGCGGCCACAGCCGTGTAGCCCGCGATCCACGTCTGCCAACCACCCGTGGTATCGTCCTTCGCACCACCGGCACACGTACCCGAGCCGTAGTAATAAACGGCGCTGTACTGGCCGTCCTGCGCCTGGGCATCCGGCGCCCATCCCATCTCATTGTACAGGTACTCGAAATCGGTATCGTACTTCTTGAGGATCGAATCAATCGTCACGTCGGTAATGCGGCTGTCGCGATCCTTGCCCCAATAAAACGCCCACCATTTACCGGCCTTCTTTCCGGTAACGCCCGAACAATTGTTATTGAACTTGGTCGGCGGCTGGATATCGCCCAGATTCGATTTTGTGTCGTAATCCAGGTCGCTGCGGTAGCCGGGCCATGTGTAAGCATCACCCGACGCCGCGTATGAGTGAACACCTAGGGCAGCCGACAAAACGGCGCCCGGAATCAATCCCAAACAACTTTTTTGCATAACACACTCCAACTTTTATGCAACTATAAAAATACTCCCTAGCTGGCCAAGGAGTATTGAAAATTTTATTTACACGTTGTCTACAGACAACGATTGCTCCACTACCTTAAAGACGAGAGCATTTTCTTCGGGACTGGAATATTAATGTTTGGTGAAGCCCTCGCACAATGTAGTGGCCTTGCGGGAGGCTAGACTTCAATTGTTCCCATTCGCTGTAAAAGCCCTGCTTGATCAGTTTTCCTGTCAAGGAGAAAATTTGCACCTTGGTCATAGGCGAAATGGTGAACTCGACATCGGTTGCAATCAACCGCGTTGTGTTTTCGGAGCTACTTGAAGAACTCGTAACACTACTAGAACTTACTTCGGCGACAGAACTTGAGCTAACAATCACCGGGTTGATTTTCGTTCCTTTTTCATATTCGCTGATATCAATTTTACCAATGCCAGAATAATTTGTCACCAAGCCCTTCACATCGCCTACGGGATCTGCACTATAGCTGTAGACGCTCTTGGGATTGAAAGTTCCCTTAGGGATTTCCGTATCGTAAGTGACCCATGCGGTATCCTTGGAAGTAAGCGAAGTACCGGGATTTACGGAAATCTTCATTTTTTTGCTGTTACAGCCACTACTCTGGAAGTTGGCGCAGCCTTCGTAATAGTTTCCAACAATGGTAGCCACGCCATCATCGCCAGCGAAAATCGCCTTGCTGAGGCCCGCATAGTGATTATTTTCAAAGTAGTCGTCAGAACCATAGCGAACATTCGGGCCGTTGCCTGTTCCCTGACCGAGAACATAGTTGTTATAAAGGTGAATTTTAGTATGGCGCATCATGGGAGTACGCGCATCCAGGTCCTTATAAAAGTTATGGTGGATAGTTATTTCATGACGAAGACTATCTCCGTTGCTATTGCCAATGAGGCTTCCCTTATGATGGTTGTGGAAATAATTCCAGCTAAAAGTCGCATTGTAAATGTTGTTCTTGGCATCCAGCAGACCATCGTAGCGGTCCTTGTTGCTGGTGTAGGCATTATAGAATTCGCAGTGATCGATCCAAATGTTATGGCTTCCCTGCTTATTCTTGTCAGCCCAGTTAGTGGCAGCAGAGTCCGCAGAAATCGCGATACAGTCCGGGTCATTGAGGACAACTTCTGCCCCATTGCGGAAAGCGATCACCTTGTTTTCGTCGGTCTTGCTAATGGGAACATCGCTCATGGTGAACTTGATGTTACGAATGATGATGTTATGTTTATTCTGAATCATCAGGCCCACTCGATTAAGGAACGCCGATTCGCCTTTACCGATGATCGTCTTGTTATTGCCGACCAAGACCAATTCGCCATAAGTCGTTGCCGTACCCGAAGAGGCCACATGGCCATTTTCATCGATAAACGTCTTGATACCGGTATTGATTTCACCCTTCACGATAATGACGTAAGGAGTTTCCAAATCTTCGGCGTACTGCTTAAATTCTGCAAAGTTGGAGACTTCCACAACCTTGCCCCCGTTACCGCCGGTAGTGCCCCCTTCCAAAGTGGCATACCCCACCATATCGAAGTTAGGGGTAGCCGCAAAGAGCCCCACATTCATCAAGAGAATTGCCAAATATTTTGCTTTCATTTTTCCACCTCTTTATTAAAACCAACTGACGCTCCAACGGAAAGGTTCCGCGGATTTTACCGAACGCCCCAATGCATTGAACCTCGGAGCATCTTTACGCCTGTCAGCAGGGGCCACCCTGCGGCGAATAACAGTCGTTGCAGCACTGCTAGAAGACACTTCCGAAGAACTGGATTCTGCTGCAATTTCGCCATATTCGTAAGGTCCAAGATCCGGTGCCGAGCCAACATAATCAAAGCCAATTTCCGTCCCCTTGTCAATCAAGACGCTCCCTTTTTTCAGGCGGAACAACTTTGTGTACGGGAGCAGTCCATCCGCATTTCGGGCAATCGTCGCAAGGCTCGTGTCCAACGACTCAAAGTCATCGTCACTCACAGTCACCGAAATGTTCCAGGAATTCGTTTTCTGTTCGCTAGACGAACCAAAAGAGTCGGCATTTTTGCCCTTATAAGAGATATTGTTCCGCAGGTGATGCTTTTGCCCCGCATTCAGCGCCCCACCCATTCCATAATTGGCGGCACCACTGCTTCCGTTGCGGTAAGCAAGGCTCTGTTCCACCGTAATGCCACCCGTATTGTTGTTCTGGTCAAAGCCCTTTACCGGATTGTCAAACGCAATACAACGCGTGCAACGGTGATTCGCTTGGGCTTTATTGCCGCCCATCTTAAAGCCATTGCCGTTTCCATCAAAGAGCTCGGCCGCATAGCCAAAAACATTGACCCCATTCCGGAACGCCCAAGAATCATAGACAATGACACTGTCGGGTGAATCAAAAAAGTCAAAACCGTCGTCGGAATTTTCCCAAGCACGGCAGTTGATGAACACATTTCCTGCTCCCTGAGTCTGCTTGCTCGCAAAGCCGTCAGCCATGCCGCCCTTTTTCTTGGGGTCATAATTACGGTACGCATCTACGTTGACCACCAGCGTATGATTCCCGCCCTTGTTAATTTCCAAACCGGAATTGCGGTTTTCGAAAAACGACATGTTGTAGAACTTGTTGTACGACCCTGTCACATAGGCTCCCTGGTATCCCGCACGGGTAATGGCGAGACCGTGAAGTTCGTAATAACTGCCGGTCATGCTCAGCCCCACGCCCTTGTCGACATAGGTGAGTTCCGGGAACTGGAAGTCTATCACGGCAGTCGCATGGCCCGCCGCATAGAACACAATGGGCTTGTCCGCCATTCCTGACTTAGAAAGTGTAATCGTATTCGCCTGACCCTCTGTATAGGGCACCTGGTATGTTCCCGCTTCAAAAAAGACGGTATCTCCGGCGGAGGCCTTAGTCATGGCCGAAATAAAATCGTCGCCAGGCTTTACATGGGTATTCCCGGCAAGCGCCAAAACGGCAAAAGCTGCCGTCAAAATTTCCACCAAGCGGATATTCTTCAAATAATTCATCCCAAGTACATCCTTTGATATTCCGACAAACATTCATTCCTGTTCTCAAAAATGTTCTCAAAATATCAAAACAGAATATAAGTTATTCTTTTCGCAAAGTCAATAGATACAGCGATTTTTTTGCAAAAATGTTCTCATTTTTACAAAAAAAATAATTATTTATGGATTACGCCTAGCGGGCCGAAAGGGCTGGCCAGTAATTTTCGGGACGCTGGTTCAGGTAAGTGAGCCGCGTCCAGGCGTCGTCGCGGAAGCAGCCTCCCAGCATGAGTTCGTCAATCGTACCGGTAAAGCTACCCACTTTAAAGTCAACCTTTTCACGTACGCCACTCCAAGCGATTTGTTCCGGCTCCGTTTCAATTTTACTGTCATTCACATAGAAATTTGTCTGCGAAGTCGTGTGGCGACTGAAGGCAACATAGACCCACTCGCCCGCCTTAATATCAGACGTTCCAGACACCCAGGCGTATTTTATTGAATCGGAACTCGTATCGGGAACCCAGAGGTCAACGACAAAGCCTTTCTCTGGAACATAGCGAAGATCGTATTCCTTTTCTTTCTGGAAAATAATCTGTTCCTTGTCAAGATTATCGAGCTTTACCCACACCGAGAAACAGAAATATTCGCTACCGTCGTAATTCAAGTTCACCTTGCGCGAGGAATCAACCGCACTCGAATTCTCGACGACAATAACATCGCCTTCATCAAGTTCCACTCCCCTACCAACAACACCGTCGGCAGCCACGGCCCCTGTCGGCAGACCTTCGAAGTAGCCCTTTTCCGCTCCATCGTCCACAGGTGCAAGGCCGCTATCGAAATGCCACACCAGAGAATAGCTGCGGTTCGTGGGGAACACATCCTTTGCGTACGCGGGGTTCATGGTGTTGTCAAAATGCAGTTCCAGGGAATCGGAAACATTCAGCGAATCGACACGCACCCAGAACACAGCCTCTTTGGTCTGAGCGTCATAGTAGGTCTGCGCGATCGGGAGTTTCTTGCTACGATTTCCGTCCTGCGAAATGCGCACGGCCTCCCAACGGCCGTTCACCACCTCCGCAGAATCGAAAGCAATTTCATTTTTCGTCAAGCGGATGGCCAGCGGGAAATCGCTCACGACGGTGCCGAGAGAATCGATTTCATCGGGGAGTGCGAGCGGAGCTTTCAATGTGTACGTCACCGAATCGCCCCAAACAGTCGTTTCTTCAGGCTTTACGGAAACATCCTTAAATTCAAACGGATCCATGCCATCCATGTAAACAACAATTTCAAAAGTGTCTGCCGGGAGGCTATCGACCACGATTTTCCCGTTCTGTACAGAAACCCTTCTGCGAATTGTCGTCCCGATGACGATAGCCTCGCCACCCTGATTTTCGCGGAAAGCGCCCGGCACAAGAAGCTTGACCGTTCCGGAATTACGCAAAGTGTCATTTACAGCAAGGGGCTCGTCCTCTTCGGCACTCAGGTTCTGCACCAGAAGCATCTGACCCGATTCCTGATGGAAAGCCTCGAGATTAAAATTGCCCGACGGGATGGAATCGAATTCGTAATTGCCGTTTTCATCCGTTTCGGTTTCGAACGCGGAAGGCAGAACCTGTTCAGCCTCGCTTGCAGCAACGATGTTGTAGTCGCCCGGCACACACTGAACCTTCGTACGGGCGGCAGGCTTACCATTGTCAAGTACCAAGATACCCGCGAGTTCCGGGGAACCCGTTTCGGCGCTATTGCCCGCCACTTGGCTATCGGAAGAACAGCCGGCTCCAAAAGCAGCCAACAAAGCAAAAGCGCCCGCAACAAGGTATTTTGACGTATTCATCAACACTAATATAAATATAGTTTTGACCAAAAGGAAAAGAAATGTTTAAAATAACAAGGCGTTGTTTCTAGACAACAGGAAAAAAACAAAAACATCCCTCTACACAGACTTTTTTCTTACATTTAGAGCATGGGCGAAAAGAAACCGACAAAAAAAATCTTCGAATACCTGGATTACCGGGAATTTTTGAAAGATTACTACAACGCAAAGAAAGAGGCGAACCCCGCCTTTTCGCTTCGCGTGTTTTCGGATAAAATCGGTTTCAAGGCCAAAGATTTCATTAGCCGCGTCATGAACGGCGACAAAAACCTTTCAAACCAGAGCATTCCCAAAGTGGCTTCGGGGCTTCGTCTCGGAAAGCACGAAACGGAATTCTTTGTAGGGCTTGTCAAGTTCAACCAGGCAGAAACTACCGAAGAACGCAACGCCGCCTTCGAGCAAATGCAGGCCGTCCTTAAGGTTGTTCGTTTTGCCGAAAAGCAACACTTGCTCGGGCACGCACAGTACATGGTATATTCCGACTGGCGCCACCTCACCATCCGCAGTCTTATTGGACTATTCGGTTTCGACGGCGACTACGAGGCGCTTGCCAAGAAAGTTCACCCACACATTACCGCCGAACAGGCGAAACAATCCGTAAAATTGCTCGAAGAATGCCTGCTCATAAAAAAAGATAAAGACGGCAAGTACGTACTGACCGAAAACGCGATTACCACCGGAGACCGCACCTCAAAACTAGCACTCCGAGGCTACCACCAGAATTGTCTAAAACTGGCGGCAGATTCCATTGACCGCGACGCTCCAGGCACGCGTCACGTTTCTGGCCTTACGCTCGGTATCAGCCAAGAAGGCTACGAGCGCATTGTAGAGCGCATCAATGCCTTCCGTAAAGAAATCGCCCTCCTCGCCGAAGAAGACGAAAAGAGCGATAAAGTTTTCCAGCTAGAATTTGCGCTATTTCCCGTCGGTGGGAAATAATTCTCAGATCATTTACTTAGCAATACCTATGCGGCGGGCAACATCACCCTGCACACGCAGGTAGTACACACCGCTTTCAAGACCGCTCAAGTCAACAGTCTCTCCTTCAGAGGCACGCCCCATAAGTTTACGTTCACCCTTCAAGCCAAACACTGCATATGCAACATTTTGGCCACGGGTAACCCTAAAGCTCAGGTTATTTTCACCCATTTCGATACGAGAGGCTCGAGCAATCGTTGCAAACGGCATCGAAGTCGTATGTTCTCCCTCAGACGGAATTAAACCTGCGGCCAGCTTGTACAAAAAAGCAAAGGCCTTCTGCCGTACGGAATCCGCATAGATATTTTCAAGGCCCATCATGCCACCGGCACTGTTCCCCAACAAGTATATTTTATCGGGATCAATACGAAGCTCTGCCGCATGCGCCCTCATATAACGCACCGCCGCACAAAAGTTAACATTCGTTTACAAAAGGGATCCAGTTAGAATCTTTTAATACGCCAACAAGGCAAACCCACATTGAAAAAACGACACGAGCCAGGCCCCAAAACACCCTAAAAAATCAAAAAAACGGCTTTTTTTGTGTTCGCACTCCATTCTTTTTATATACATTCAGTGTATGACACCGCAAGCACTGAGATTATCAGAGATAACGATTTCTAATCTGCGTTCTATCCAGAGGCAGACGTTTCCACTCAGTAGCTTTACAGCCCTTATCGGATACAATAATGCCGGCAAGACCAACATATTAATGGGCATCCGCTGGCTATTGTCCAAATTTTCGCTTGATATCTCGTATTTTGACGATCCGAACAACCCTGTAGAAGTCATCGGTGTTTTTGACGGTATTACGGAACAAGTCCTAAACCGTTTAGGCGAGGAATACGCCGCCGAAGTGCGCCCCTTTTTGCAAAATACACCACAGGGCCCCGGACGCCTGCGCGTCAAAAAAATACAGCGCATCCCTAACGAAAACCCAGAAAGCCTAGAGCTTTTTGTATTTGTACCAAGCAATCACCGTAAAGGCGACAAGCGCGAATGGATCAGACCTAACGAAGCATTCAAGTTCGCCTATCACCGTATGTTCCCCGAATCGATAGCCATTTGGGATTTCGAGGGGAACCAAGCTTTCACCAAGCTCCTGCACGAAATTTTCAAGCCGCTGGAACGTCGTTTCGGCAACGAAATCAACACACTTTTGAACAAATTCAACGACCTGCTTTCGCCCGATAGCGAAAACCGCGCCGCAGAAATCGAAACCTTTGATCGCGAAGTTAATGAAAAACTCTCGCCACTGTTTCCCAGCGTTAAAGTGGAATTCGACATTCCCATGCCGACCCTCGAGACATTCCTCAAGAGTGCAAGTCTCAAGGTCATTGATGAAGACGACGGCTTTGAGCGAGATATTAGCCGCATGGGCGAAGGCAGCAAGCGAGCAATTCAAATGGCTTTGGTGCGTTACCTAGCAGACGTCAAGAAACACCACCATAACCATTACCTGAGCCGCACACTTTTACTCATTGACTCACCAGAACTTTACCTTCACCCGCAGGCAGTGGAGCTCGTTCGTGTGGCCCTCAAGAACCTTTCGAACGAAGGCTACCAGGTGGTTTTCGCCACTCATAGCGCCCAGATGGTCACCAGCGAAGACGTCAGCACATCGCTTTTAATCCGCAAGAACAAAGCTCGCGGAACTTATATGCGCAAGCGAATGGAAGATGCCGTGCACCAAGTGGTGCAAGACGCTCCCAGCCAGTTGCAAATGCTGTTCAGTCTTTCGAACAGCAACGAGCTTTTGTTTGCAGACTATGTCCTTTTGACCGAAGGCAAGACCGAATGGCGTGTACTCCCGGCCCTTTTCGAACGTATCACGGGGCAATCTTTTGCATTGATTAAATGCGCCCTCGTTCGCCAAGGCGGCGTAAGCAACACCCGCAAAAGCATGCAGGTGCTAAGCGCCATGGACATGCCCGTACGCGCTATCGTCGATTTGGACTACGCCTTTACCACCGCCACCCGCGACGGATTCTTGCAAGCAAACGATCCCGACATCAAGTACTGCCGCGACCTGTTCCGCGAACTCGCCTTCCACAACCACCTTCGCCTGATAAACGGACTCCCCGTCAACAAGCACAGCAACATCAACGCCTCGACTGCATACGCCATGATGGCCTCGATGGAAGAAGCGCAGCAACCAATCCGCAGCATTCACGCAAAGCTCCGCAACCAGGGCATTTGGGTATGGACACGCGGCGCCATCGAAGAGCATTTAGGTCTCGAAGCTAAAAACGAACAAGCTTGGAGCAAATTTATTGAGCGTAGTAAATCGCCCAATTTTATAAAAACTCTCCCCGATTACGCAGGAATTGAGGAACTGTGCAAATGGATTATTGAGGGTAGCAAAGGCTATTAGCCCCAGCAATTTTCATTTTTCCCGCTAATTTGCTATTCTTTTTGACATGAAACCGTCGTTATCCTTTGTTTTGCAATTGCCCCCCTCTACGGCATATGCCAAGCTCGAGGCCGTCGCCGAGAACCTACTTGAAGGCGTATGCAAGGCGCTCGATTCCAGAAAGATTCGATTTTCCCTATTTTTGGACGGACCCTCCCTCGAAGCAGTCGGCAAAGTGGCAAAGCCACTGATGCTAAGCAAAATACGCAAGGCGATCGAACACGGATCTCTAGAACTTTTAGGGGGCGGTTTCTACGACCCCATGCTCCCCCTTTTCCCGACCGAACTGCAGACCATGCAACTTGCAAAGCACAGCAAGCTTTTGTGGAAACTTTTCGATATCGAACCATCGGGTTACTTCAACTCGTCGATGGTCTGGGAAATGGAGATGACGGAGCTCCTAGAAAAGAACCGCTTTGAATACGCCTTGGTACAAGAGGCTGCGCTACAGGATGCCCTCGGCCGCACCACATCGGTCCCCGGTTGGTATTCCGTAGAAGACAAGGGTTCCTTTTTGCGCGTCGTCCCCGTATCGCAAAAGCTTTCCGACGCCATTGCCAACGACGACTTTAACTGGGCTCAAATTGCAGAGCCTTACTGCCGCGACGGAAAATCAGCCGTTGTCGGCATGAACATTCCTCCGCAACCGGGCGACATTTTCCCCTTCTTCGAACGACTCATCGACTTTATCGAAACCAACGAAGTCGAAACGAAGACTGTCGCCAATATCGTTGCCGAGCAAAAATCCGAAGGCCGCCTGAGCTTTCTGCTCTCTGCCGGTAGAAAAATCGGCCTACCTGCAACAGCCAAGACTTGCCGAGAACTCCTTGTCCGCAGACCCGAAGTCAACCTGCTACACAAGATGTTCATGTCGCAGTTCCATCGCGCAAGAGCCTCGCTCCAAGGCAAGGAACTCGAAAAGTTTTTCGAGATGCTGTTACCGGCCATGTCACCCATTTACTACCGTGACATGCAAGACTCTGAGGGCATGCGCACGCCCATGGTTCGTTGGTGGGGCGCGCGCTTTATCCTTGCTGCGGCAAACCAGCTAACAGACCTTGTTTCATTTGACGGAATCCGCCTAGACATTGCAGACTTCATGCTAGAAGGCCGCAAGTTCATCTGGGCCGAAAACCACTCTTACTCCTTTTTACTTGACTATTCTGGCGGAGGAATCCTACATATTTTAAATGCCAAGGATTCCGAGAACAATCTGCTCAGTTCCTGGCGCGACGACGGTGACCCTGCAGTCGGGTTCATGGACTTTATACTCCCAAACATCGAGCAGCAGGCCACCCGCCTAGACCAACAGCTTTCGGACCGCGAAGGTCTACTAGCACCGGCCTACGACTACCAGATTAAGCGCCTCGACACCGGCACCGACATTGCCTTACAGTCAGAGCAACCGCTCCAAATTAATGCGCCCAGTTCCAAACTACGCATCGAAAAAACCTACGGGCTTTCTGCTACTGGAGCCGATTTTTCATTGGCCTACAAAATTGCAAACGCGGCCGAAGATTCCATCAAAGGCTTTTTCGGCACACTCCTCGAAACAGGCCTCCTGGCCTGCGGCTATACAAGCAAGGATATCTTGGTTGACGGGAGTCCGCTCAAATTCAATTTCCGCGATCCGATTATTTTCCCCGATGCAAGCAACATCGAGATTATGGACCACGTTACCGAAAGCAAGCTGCAACTTAAATTTGAGCAAAAAGCCTCAGTACTTATTGCTCCCATTTTCGGCGCATCAGCCCTTGCCGCCCCCGAGGCCCTGCAGGGAATTCGCATATACCCGTTCTGGAAACTTTCACTTGAGCCCACGGCCGAGCGCGACATCCGCTTTACGGTCCACATTTCCAAGAGGTAGCGATGAAATCCGATTTAATCGACATCCAAGTGGAATCGCGAGGCAATGACGTCGAACTCACCCTATCAGGTTCTCTAGGCACAGCACAACTTGAGGCCGTCAAAGAAAAGCTCGACATGCTGGTAAAAGGCCCCGGTTGCTTTTTCTTTTTGAACCTACAGAACGCCCATTTTACAAGCGACCGCTACCTAGAAGTCTTTCTTGAACTATTGAACCGGGTCAAGGCGCAGAAATCTACCCTGATTCTCATTTTCGGGTCTGCCGAACTGTACGACTTCTTTTCAAAATACCTCAACATTTTCGAGGTGTACGAAAACCGTAACGCCTATAAAAAATCCGGCATTAAAAAACAACTCCAACAAATTGGCCTCCACTACGGTCTACGTTCCGGCATTACGGTCAGCTCCGGTGTCGCCGTCGCCTTTATCACCTTGATCTTAGGTTGGATGATTACCTTGTTCTTAATCATCTCTACGCAGGGGCATGACCTAGCCGACAAGCAAGCGCAAATCATAGCCCTCCAAAACCAAAAAGAACGCTACATCCGAGAAATCGACAAGCTCGAATCTTCTATAGGGCCACTCCGCAAGCTAGGTGTCGTACAAGACACGACCATGCTCAGTTCATTCGGACTCATCCAGGAATGGGTGGGATACCTAGAATACTTAGAGAACACCAGGCGTGAAAAGTAACGTTCGCATATCCAAGTTTAGCTTTGGCATTGCCCTCGTTTTCTGCTTCGGGGTGCTAGGGCTTTTCGTATCAAACTGGTTTACCAGACAGGCCGAAATCCGAGACCTCGCCGAACAAGAAACGGTATTGCGCGGGGAACTGGAGCAACTAAACACTTGGGGAAAGTGGACTATTGATTACATCAAAATCCACAAGGCTCTCGCCTACCTTTCTAAAAATCGCCTAACCGAAGAACAGAGCGAAATGCTCACCGAGCAAATCTGGCAAATTTCACGTTCTTACGCCATGGACCCGCTACTTATATTGGCTGTAGTCGCCCAAGAAAGCCACGGAAACCCCAATGCCCGCGGACGCATGCAATCAGGGGCTTTTTCTGGAGCCCTCGGCCTAATGCAAATCAAGCTCGAAACCGCAAAAAAAATGGGAGCCCACTTTGGCCTAAGCATCGAAACTGAAGAAGACCTACTCAAACCCGAAATCAACGTAACCGTTGGGACCGCCTATCTAATCCGCCTAATATCCAAATATAAGGATTTAAAGGCTGCCTTGATTGCATACAACTTAGGACATTCTGCCGTAGACCGTATGCTGGAATCGGGAACCCCGCTACCAACAAAGTACTACCAACACGTCATTTCTAAATACCGCAACCTGACCAGCATCAATTTTTTAGAGACGAGCCGTCCATAACTGGTGACAGGTGGGCACAAGAGTATCAATAATTTTACTAAATTTATGTTATGATTCGTATTTTCGCAATCCTTTTCCTTACAACCTGCGCTCTCGCCGGAGAAATCCGCTATAGCCTGATGCAGTTTGTAGAAGATGGACTTGCAACGGATCCCCAAACCGAAGAAATTCGGCATGGTATCGAAGCCAAAAAAAATCAGCTTAGCCGACTCAAGGCCGAAGCTGTACTACCGACATTCTATGTAAGCATGATGGTTGGCCCCGCCCCCGGCCTTAAAGAGGAAATCCAGAACGGCGACACCGTAGACACCTACGATTTCACCAAGATGGGCCCATTCTGGGGCGTAGAAGCCAAGTTTATCCAGCCCCTGAACCTGGGGCAGTATCGCGCAGGCAAAATGGCTCTCGAAGCCGACATGCAACAGAAAAGCTTTGACATCGAAAATCAGGTGCATAAAAAAGATGTCGAGTTGCAGACCTACTACTACAACTACCTTTTAGCCAAAGAAATGATCCGCATCGCCGGAGAGGCTCAGGCTAAAGTCGACGAAGCTTACGAAAAACTTGAAGAAGCCTTGGACGACGACGATCCGAATGTTTCGCAAATGGACCTTCTGAACCTCAAAGCCCAAATGCACAAGGTCAAGGAAGGCGTCTCCGAAGCAAACCTCGGCATGAGACGTGTCATGCTCGCCATCCGTTTTGCCCTGAACCTGAGAGAAGAAGACACCTTTGTCGCAGAAGATACCATATTGGTTCAACGAACAGAATTGCTCCCCACACTCGAAGAAGTCCGCTCCCTCACGTTAAGGCACCACCCCGAGCTGCGCCAGCTTTCTGCCGGTCTTCGCGCCCGTCGAATCCAGATGGATTTAGCAGAAGCAAAACTCGCCCCAGAATTCTTTATAATGGGGCAAGTTCAATATGTCAAAAGCTGGGCCGGTAACCGTAGCGTCATGCAAAAGAACGCCTTTGACCAAGACGCAGTCAACAAGCTGGACGGGCTTATCGGCATTGGCGTGCGCTACCATCTAAACTTCTGGAAAAACTGGGAAGGCTACCGTTCTAGCCGCACCGACTTCAGGGCTTTACAGCTAAAGGAATCTTACGCATCCAACGGCCTCATGGCACAAGCCGAAGAACAGTACTACAAGGTCGTTTCGGCTAAAGAAAAGCTCGATGCCATGAAAGAAAGCCTAAGGGCCTCCGAAGCAATCTTGAAAGGCGCCGCCATGCAGTACGATTTGGATAAATCCAAGACAGGCAATTTGGTATCTGCCTATACGCAAAATATCACCATGCAAAAAGATTACTATTTTGCGGTATGCTCGTATAACGTGGAATTCGCACAATTGATTGCAAGAATGGGAATGTCACTAAAGGATTTCCATACAATCTATATGAATCAGTGAGAGACAGGAGAATAAAATGTTCAAGAAGATTCTTATCGCCATCGCATGCGCCTCTTTGGTCGCTTTCGCCGCCGAAGACCCCGTCGCTGCCATCAAGAAGAAAGACGCCGAACTGCAGACCCTTTTAAAAAAGTCCAGCCGTGACGCTAAAGAAACCGAACGAGTCAAGAGCCTCTTGAATGACTCCTTTGATTTTGGTCTTTTGGCCAAGAAGTCGCTTTCCTCTAATGACTGGAAGGCTCAGGATGAGGCTTCCCAGCAAAAATTTGTCACTGAATTCCAGCGCATGGTCCGCAATTCTAGCGCAAAGCGTCTGGAACTGTACCGCGCCGATTCAACAATTTATGAGCCCGCCAAGATGAAAGGCGATAACGAAGCTCGTGTTGTAGCGCATCTCTGGAACAAGGGCAAAGAATCCGTCCTTGAATACAAGATGAGCATTGTCGACGGCAAGTGGAAAGCTTGGGACTTAGTCATCGATGACCTTTCTACAGCACGCAACTACAAAGACCAGTTCTCGCAAATCCTGAAGACCAAGAGTTTTGCCGAACTGATCGATATCATCAGCAAGAAGGCTGACGAATCGGAGAAGTAAACGTTTTGATTTGGGTTCTGGGCGTACTTTGTGCTTTGGCGCTTGTCGCCCTGTTCTTCCCATTTATATTCTGGGTTGACTTTTCGGCGGACTTTAATGAAATAACGGTCCGCATTCGTTTTTTCAAGAAAGAACTCTATACCTACGAAAAGAAATTTGGCAAAAAGAAACAGCCCGATGACGAGGATAGTTCCGTTGCTGAAAATGAAGAAATCGCCAAGGTTCCAGAAAAGCCTGTAGAAACGAAGTCCGCACCGAAAGACGAAAAGTCGGATACAGAGAAAAAGCCCATTGCAGAAAAGCCAGTCGAATCAGAGAAGCAAGCGGATGCGGCACCTCAAGAAGATTCAAAATCTGCAGAAAAGATTGCCAAACAGGTAAACGAACCTAAGCCGGCAGAAAATAAGGAAGAGGCGCCAGCCGACAAAAAAGAAGAGTCAAAACCCGCGTCAAAAAGTGAAGCGAAGAAAGAACCTGAAGCAGAAAAAGACAATACTTCAGCTGATGAAGAAAAAGAAAAGCGTTCGCTAACAGACAAAGAATTCTGGACACTTTTACTTACGCCCGAATTTGACACTCGAGCCTGGTGGTCGGTTCGCCATTGGCTGTCGGCTCTCTTTAGACTATTTAGAATCCGTTTTTTCGATTGCTTTGTCGAGGGCTTCCGCATGGAATACGAAACCATGGGCTATGCCGCAGCATTGAACGGATTCCTCAAGAGCTATCCTTGGATTGGCGACTGGGATTTTCGTATGGACTGGACCAACAATCACGATCCATACGCCGAAGGCCATCTGCGAGCATCAGTCAATCTTTGCCGCCTACTCGGACTTATGTTTGCAACGCTATTTTACGGTGGAATCATCGCATTCACTTTCTGGCGCCGCCGCGCCCATATTCTCAAGACGGGAGAGCTCCCCGAGCTTGGATTTATCCGCAACAAGATTGTCAAAATGATGACGGAGGATGACTGATGCCCGCATTGACTTTAGATAGACTACTCGCCTCTATCGGTTACGGTTCGCGCAAGGAATGTCGCGCGCTCGTACGCATGGGCGTCGTAGAACTCGACGGCAAGGTACTCGAAGACCCCTTCGAAGAATTCAAAACCCGTCCCGAGTCCATCACCGTAAACGGCGAAGAAGTCCCCACCATCGAAAAACTCTACATTATGATGGATAAGCCGCTGGATGTGGAATGCAGCCACAACGCCCGCGACCACCAGTCGGTGTTCGAGCTTTTGCCCGACCGTTTTTCGGCCATGGGCATCCAGACCGTCGGGCGCCTAGACGCAGATTCTTCGGGACTTCTGCTTTTTTCAAACCAGGGAGACTTTATCCACAAGGTCGAAAGTCCCAAGAAAGGATACCTTAAAAAGTACCGCGTAACGCTTGCGCGTCCCTTTACCGAGGAGCAAAAGGCAGAGCTGTTGCACGGAGTCATGCTTAAAGATGAGAGAAGGCCGGTGCTCGCACGGGCCATCGAAGTCGAAAACGATTCTGTACAGATTTCAATCGGAGAAGGACTGTACCACCAGGTGCGTCGCATGTTCGCCGCCGTCGGGAATCACGTGGAGACATTGAAGCGCGAAGCCATCGGCCCTGTGGTGCTGGACAACACCCTCGGAAAGGGCGGGTGGCGCTACTTGACAGCAGAAGAAATCGCCGTTTTGTCTTAACCAAATGATTACTAAAATTAAAAGCCCCGGCATTGTCGGGGCTTTAAAACTTGTTGTGGCGAGATGACTTAAGCTTCTTCTTCGGCTTGGATTTCTTGCGGCTGGGCAGAAATCATCACGTCGCGATCTTCAGCCTCAAGCTTGGCGTTCACGCCTTCGACCAGGGCTTCGAGACTGTTAATCTTGTCCTTGATGTCGTTGCTGAACTTGAACGAAGGAACCATGCGTTCTTCGATAAGTACAGTTTCGCCGGTGCGGGGGTTGCGGGCCGGACGAGCCTTACGAGGCTTGCAGCTGAAAGTGCCGAAACCACGAATCTCGATGGTGTTGCCTTCAATCAGTTTTTCGCCCAAAAGGTCGAGAAACTGCTCGATAACGGTCTTAATATCGTTGCGCACAAATCCGGTGGACTTGGCGATTTCTTGAATCAGTGCTTGTTTAGTTATATTTGCCACGCCTTAAATATAGGTTTATCAATAAGTTAGCGTATAGGTCAAGGCGAAATTAAATATTTTTTTCGGGTTCTAGTTGCGGAATATTTGTGAATAATTGTGGTTAAAATGTTGAAAAGTTTCAAGCTCAGAAATTTGGACGTATTTCCGAACACCATCCTTAGCCCCATGGATGGGGTGACCGACGCCCCCTTCCGTCGACTATGCCGAGTTTTATCGGGGAACCGCATGGGACTTCTGGTCTCGGAGTTCGTCCCGACGGACGGAGACGCCGTCTTTTGCCTAGATGGCCACAAGCAGCTCAAGTTTTTCCCCGAAGAACGCCCCTTTGGCATACAAATTTTCGGCAGATTCCCCGATAAGATGGCCGCAGCGGCAAAAAAAATTGCCGAAAACCTGCACCCGGAATTTATAGAAGTCAACGCAGGCTGTCCCGCACCCAAAGTGGCGGGCAAAGGAAGCGGCTCCGGACTGCTTCGAGATCTGCCTCGCCTGCAAGAAATCTTGCACGACGTCCGAGCGGCCCTAGACAATTCCAACGTAGACATTCCGCTCACCCTCAAATGTCGTATTGGATGGGACGACCAAAGCATTAACGTGATGGAAACCCTAAAAATTGCCGAGGGCGAAGGCGTCGAGATGCTGACCGTACACGGCAGAACTCGCCTGCAAGGGTACAACGGCCTTGCCAACTGGGACTGGATTGGAAAAGTCGCGGCCGCGGCCAAGATTCCCGTCATCGGGAATGGCGACGTCAACAGCGTCGCGACCGCCCGTGAGCGGCTAGAAACCTATGGAGTGTCGGGCGTGTCCATTGGCCGCGGCGCCATGCACAACCCGTGGATTTTCGGACAAATTGCCGACGCCTGGGAAGGCAAGCCGGAACGTCAGATGACAGCCATCGAAACCCTCGACGTGTTCCCGCTTTACTACAACTTTAAACTCGAAGATGGCTCCACCGAAATGGGTGCCCTTGGCCGCCTCAAGCAACTCGCCGCAAGACTATGCAAAGGTTTTGTAAATCCGGAATTTGACGCTGAAAATGATGCAGGGATGCAAGTCCGTCAAACGTTGCTCACTGCTCAAACAGCAGCAGAATTCTTCGACCGTCTGCAAGCGCTCAAAGAGGGCTTTGCCAGCAACATGCTCTTTTCTCCGGATCGATTAATCAACCTAAATGGAGCCAAAGAAACCGAATTGAGATTTGGCGACCAATTTGCCGGAAGATAAAAGTTTTTTACTAAAAAATTTCTACCGCCTCATTTTTTGCGAGGCGGTTCTTTTTATTTAACAACATGCACTTATAAGTGCTATTTGTATTGCAAATGTCATACAAATAGTTTATTCAAAATTTTATCTAGTGAATTTGTACAAGCATTTATTTACAAAATAACAATTACACACAAAAAAAGCATTTGACAACCATAAAAAAATAAACTAACATTTACGTAGCTTTTTAGGGAAAGGGAAAGAAACATGGCTATTGTTAGTGTTCGAATGGACGATGATACCAAAAAGAAATTCGATGCATTTTGCAGCTCGGTAGGAATTACCATTTCTGCAGCAGTAAACATGTTCGCCAAGATGACTATTCGTGAAGATCGTCTTCCCTTCGACGTTAAGGGGACCGCCACAAACTCATTTTCTTCAAATTCTGTACAGGCAAAATCACCTAACAAGCCTACAGATATATTCACAAGACCTTAAAATCAGGAACTCCTGCTTATTCAAAAAAAGGCGTTGCTTCGAATGAAGCGATGCCTTTTCATTATACTAAAATTCTTTTCAAATAAAACTTAAAAACAAACAAATTTATTTTTTGTAATACAAATTAGCATCATTATACAAACAACATAAAACATTTTTTGTAACTTATTTTTTCTTTTATGAGTTTGTATGAATTTTGCAATTAATTTGTACTATATTAAAATATGATTTTGACACATCCTCCCAACTAATTCGTCAGAATCTCCATTAACCCCAAATAAGGAGTCTATTCTAATGATTCAATTTTCCGTTTCAGGAAGCAACGCTTTCAAATCAACAACAGGCAGCATCAGCGCAGCGCTTTACAACTGCACAATAACCACAAAAAATTCTAAAAACGTTGTAGACTTAACCAAAAACGGCTACATCACCATCCCCGAAAAGAGCCTTCCCTTTTCCAAGGACTTTTACATATCAATGTCCCTTTACATTGATTCTACCGCTGGCGACAACCAGATTCTTTTGGAATCTAAAAGGATCCCTATCGTCATCAGCCTTGTAAAGAAAACCGCCAGTTCATACGTCATTGATGCAGCTTTAACCGCCGGTGGCAAAAAGAAAAGCGCAACCTCCACCTTAACCATCGCAAAACAAAAATGGGTCAAGGTAGAATTTGCCCTACGCGAAAACGAATTTACCGTTCTTGTTGATGGCAAGGTTTATTGCAGAAGGTACTTCACTGACAGCACCACCGTTTCAGCATCTCAAACCACATCGCTGAAAATAGGGAAAAGTAGCATTCTGCTCGAATCCATCTCCTTCGACAATGCCATTTCTGCAGTTCTCACAACAATTCTCGATGAAGCCGCCAACACCGGCGTTGGAGAAATCGATTCTAAATATCAGGACTTAACGCTTGCTAAAAAAGATATCGGATCGGCAATATCTTCAGACATCAAATGGCAATCTTCTTCTGCTTGCTATTACAGGAAATTTTCAAAGGGCGTTATCGTATGGTCACCAACTTATCACGCCGTTTTCATGTCAGCGCCAATCTTCAACAAGTACTCCACCCTTCTTTCGAGTACCGCTATCGGCCTCCCCATGGAAGACGAAACAGAGGTTTCTAGCTATAAGGTATCTTATTGTCGATTTGACTGCGGCACCATTTTCTTAAACAAGGTTAAAAACGTTGCCTACTTTATTTCCGCCAATATTTTGGAAGCATACGCCGAACAAGGCCTATACGAATCTAAAGGCGGACTTCCCATTTCAGACTTCACCTCGCTAAAGATTGACGGGGCTCAAGTCGACTATGCTCGCTTTGATAATTTCACTATCATCACAACGAGTATTTCTGGAGGGGATCGAAGCGCTCATTGCATTCACAGCACCCTTGCTTCGTATTACATTTCCAAGTACTCAAGTCTTTCTTGCGGAGCCCTTTTAAATTTCTACGAAGGTTACAAGGACTCTAAAACAGAAGTATTCTACTTGGAATGCTCCAAGAAAGTCATTTGCCTAATCTGTTCTGCTAGTGGCACCACAGCAAACAAAAGCTATTCTATTAGTAAGGCAATTGAAGTCGAAAAAAATATTTTCAACTACTTAATTCAACACGACATTATAAATCCTCAGAAGAATTACGGAAAATACAAATACCCCAAGGCGATCTACACAAAAACATCAAAGGGCGTCGTTTACCAAAACTGCCTTTATGGCGTTATTGCCAAATATTCCGACACAGTCATTCGCGGCTTTACAGACTTTAAAATAGTCCTCAACAGCATCAAAGCAGGCACTATTAACGATGGTGTGGGAGACCGCACCGCAGAAATGTACATTGAAGTCAACCTGAAAAGAAACAACCAAAACATCGTCAGTAGCCAACGCTGGCCAGAATACGACAAGCGCAAACATGGCGGCTCTTCTTTCAGCATTACATACGAAGGCAATCGTTCCGACAGCACCCATCCTAAGGGATCCAACGTTTATTATGCATTCGACAATATGCAGGGCGAAGACCTGATATACTTCCATGTCAAGGTATACGATTGGGATAAATGCTCTGGCAACGACTACCTGGGTAGTTACACCATCAATTTTGACATCAACACCGGTTGGGGCCTTGTTAAAGACATTCTAACCACATCACAGCGAGGCGATTTCACTCAAAACGCATCCTACTCAAGCGCCATTTACAGTGAAACGTATTTGATGCATCAGGGTAGCGACAACAGGAACGGTCTTCAAAATATCAAGCTGACATTTAGAGTTGAAACGTCCCACGAACCTGTCAACATCGACGAATACTTCCGCAAGTATGCTTACTGGTCTATCGAAAATTACACTACAAACGGCAGCATCGACAGAAGCATGTTCAATACAGTCTTCCACGCCAACTCAGGAAAGTGGTACGATTGGTTAATTCACACCTGGGATGCCATCTGGTTCAAAATCGTCAAGGAAAACTTCTCTGGCGAAAAGGGTCAGTGTTTCGGCCTCTCTAACGAAGCCCTCCATGCAATTCATGGAAGCAGCCCCTACAACACCCCCTTAAACGAATGGCGATTAGCTGCAAACAGCAATTCCGAAAGACCATATGTTAGCACCATCGATGACGTCAAATCTACATTCGCAACACTCATCCGTGAAAAGCATCTATATCAAGGCGGATGGAAACACGTTCAAATGGTTATCGACAAGGCAATCAACGGCACCCTCTTGAATCCGACAACAGCCTTCAGAGACATCAAGAACATCTTAAGTAGAGACAAGTATTGCCTTGTGAACCTGTTCGGCAACGGCGGACATACCGTATTAGCATACAAATACGACAACAACAAAATTTATGTAGCAGACAGCAACCATCCTTGGTGGAAATATGAATACGACAAAGACAGCAGCTACATAATATTAACTTCTGACACAGTCAAAAAATGCAAGCTGGTATGGAAGGAAGGCAGCGGAAGCGAAGGTAGCAAGACCTACAATTACTGCTATGGTACACCGTATTCAATCATTGCAAAAGAACCTCGCTGCCCGTCATGGTTCGGGATTGCCTCCGAAGTTCTCAACATCGTTATTAACGCCGGAAATTTCGTCGCTAATAACCTGAGAGAATTTATCTTCATGATTGCAAGTGGAGACTGCGAAGTTAGTATATCTGGCAACAACGCCAAAATGCAAACCTACAGTCTTCCCTCTTTCGGAGCTTCTGCCAATACAAATGATTTCAAGGTCATCATCGGCACAGCAGAAGGCGATGTTGATATGACCGTAAAGAATCCGACCGGCAGAACTCGCGAGCAGTACATCATCACCCGCAAGCACAAATACACATTAGCAGCAAGAAATGCGGGCGGAACATTCAACGTAAAACTTCGCAATTTGGGCCGTGCAAAACCGACCCTTGAAGAAGTGCGGTTTAAAAAGCTTCGTAGCACAACCCTTAGTGCATCGAACGTTGTAATTACCGATGAAACCTGGTAAACACTCAAAGCCATTTCTTCCTTAAGACAAAGCTACTCCCAAAATTTTGGGGGTAGCTTTTCACATTAGACTATTCCAACTTGGAACATTATTTTCGTCACTTTCGTAACAAAAAAGACAGTCTTTCTGTTCCATCCCCCATTTTGAATGGTATATTATTATAGCTTCGGGCCAAGGTTGACCCTGCACATTGGGAATGTATTATGAAAAACAAAATATTTTCTTTTAAAAACGCAGTCGAGTTCGAAAACGAACTTTTTCTGTTCAGCAAATGGTGCAAGGAACACGGAAATCCCACCATGTGCTTCCAAATACATTCCATGATTTTGGAGCCAGAAAAGCTGAAACCCGTCTGGGACATCTTGGAACGCATTTTTCCCGATGTTCCGTGGTTTGGCAATTCGACCGCAGGAAACATTGTGGACTGCGAACAGACGGTCGATATTTCGGTGTCTGCAATCATTTTTGAGAAACCCTCAAGCAAGTTCCATATTTTCCAATACGACTTCTCACGAGAATCAGTCGGTGGCATTGCCAATGAAATCGTAAAGGAAGCCGACCAGAATCCCTGGGTAAAAGCAGTCGAAATTTACCACTGTATTTCACCATTCTCTACCACGGCACTCTGTGAAGGACTTGATTCCTTGGCTCCCAATATCCAGGTATTCGGAGGTATCGTTTGCTCACCTGATATTACGAGCCCTAATTCCTGCGTGTTCTCGTCTGTTGGAGGCTTTACAAAAAGCGGCCTTTTGGTCGTATTTTATGGTGGCGAAGACCTTTTTATCGACTCTCGCAAAATTAGCGGATGGAAACCGATTGGTCGTAACTTCCACGTCACCCGTTCCGAAGGCAATGTTTTGTATGAACTCGGCGGTATCCCTGCTTACGAAGTCTACAACAAGTACCTGAACATCAAGAACGACAGCAACTTTTTCTACAATGCGCTCGAATTTCCAATGCTTTATGAGCATAATGGCGTTTCGATTGTGCGTGCTGCGGGTGCCAGCAATCCGGACGGCTCACTGACGATGTCATCGGACATTGACGAAGGCTCAATTGTCCGCTTGTCCTACGGTGAACCTCAGTTGATTGTGGAAAAGATTAAGACCGAAAGTGAAGCCTGTGAACAGTTTGCCCCCGAAGTACAGCACATTTTCTCTTGTGCAGCACGTAAGGCATTCTGGTCACAACGCGAACCGACTTACGAAATTTCTCCGTTCAAAGGACTGGCTTCAAGTACGGGATTCTTCTCGCATGGCGAATTTCTGCGCGAAAAGGGACACTTAAACCAGCATAATATTACGCTTGTGTTCGCGTCAATGCGTGAAGGCCCCGCAGTAAAGCACGACCATACTAAAGGTGAAGACATTCAAGAAGGCATGTCAACAAGGCTCCCGCTGGCAGCCCGCATGGCAACATTCATTCGCGAAACCTCGTTTGAACTTGAACAAATCAACAGCAAGCTCCGCGTCATGAACGAGCATCTGCAAGATGTCGCGACGACAGACGCCTTGACAGGACTCGAAAACAGGCTTGCCTTTGACGAAATTCTCAAGACAATTAGCCAAGAAGACGCGGAAGCTCCGGGCACATGGACCATGGTCCTGATGGACGTCAATGGACTCAAGTACGCAAACGACACCTTCGGCCACCAGGCCGGCGACGCTTTGATTGTTGCAGCCGGAAACGCCATCAAGAACGCCTACGGCAGCAAGGGAAACTGCTATAGAATCGGTGGTGACGAATTTGCCGTAGTGTTGCGCGTGCCGCTGGATTCTTTGTTCCTGCTGTACTCGAATTTGCAGAAGAATATTGAAGAGTACAACAAGGATGCCCTGTACCACTTGTCGATCGCTGTGGGCGAAAGTCGCCTACGCAGCGATTCGGGTGTCCGCAAGTCCATTAGTGACTGGAAGATGGAAGCCGACCTGAATATGTACCGCGACAAGGTGCGCTATCATAAGCCGGTCGAAAACAACGAAAGCCAGAACCTGAAAGACTTGATCCATTGTTTGATTTCGGTCGAAGAAGCAAAGGATTCATATACGGCGCACCATTCCGAACGCGTGAAGGTGTATACCGAATTGTTGGCCCGTTCGCTCGGTTTGTCCGAAGGCTCAGTTTCGCTCATTACGCATGCAGCACATTTGCATGACATAGGCAAGATGGGCATTAACGATAACGTATTGGGGAAACCAGGAAAACTTACGGATGACGAATTTGCGATTATCAAGCAACATCCGGTTATCGGCGCAAAGATTCTGATGCAGTCGAACTACACGCACGAACTAGTGCAGATTGTGTTGCATCACCACGAACGCTATGATGGCCGCGGTTATCCGGAGGGCCTGAAGGGCGAAGATATCCCGATTGGCGCCCGCATTATCGCGATTGCAGATTCTATTGATGCCATGACAAGCAAGCGTGTGTACCGTGACGCCATGTCGCTCGATTACTGCCGTCAGGAAATCGAGAAGAACTTGGGCGTCATGTACGACCCTGCAATCGGCAAGGTGGCGCTAGATCATTGGAGCGAAATCGTAGACCTACTCTTGAAAATGCAGTCGGGTCGTCCGAAAGTATTCGATGAAAAGAAGTAGTTTTCTATTTCAAATAAAATTTATAACAAAAAAGCCGCCGGATTTGTTCCGACGGCTTTTTAACAGCTTTTAAAATTTTGTGAACGGTCTTTTACCTTTTGTCCCGATCTACCCAGGCGCGAGCCGTGTGGCCCGTGTAAATCTGACGCGGACGGTTGATCTTGGAATTCGGATCATCGTGCATTTCTTTCCAGTGGGCAATCCAGCCGGGGAGACGGCCAATAGCGAACATCACCGTAAGCATGTTCGTCGGGATGCCCATGGCGCGGTAGAGAATGCCCGAGTAGAAGTCCACATTCGGGTAGAGCTTACGTTCGATAAAGTAGTCGTCATTGAGGGCGGCTTCTTCGAGCTTGAGCGCAATGTCCAGCAGCGGGTCATGGAAGTGCTCGCGTTCGAACACCTGGTACATGAGCTTCTTGAGCACCTTAGCACGCGGGTCGTAGCTCTTGTACACGCGGTGACCGAAGCCGGAAAGACGGAACGGATCGTTCTTGTCCTTGGCCTTGTCCATCACCTGATCGATGGTCATGCCACTCTGCTGAATGCGGAGGAGCGTTTCGAGCACAGCCTGGTTTGCACCGCCATGGAGCGGGCCCCACAAGGCGCAAATGCCAGCGCAGATACTTGCGTACAAGTTAGCGTGAGAGCTACCCACCATACGCACCGTCGACGTAGAGCAGTTCTGTTCGTGATCAGCGTGTACAATCAAAAGCGTGTTCAGCGCCTTTTCCATAATCGGATCGGGGTGATAAGAACGAGCCTTGCTGCTGAACATCATGTTCAAGAAGTTGCTGCAGTAGCTGCGTTCCGCTTCGGGGTACACAAACGGTTCACCGATGCTGGCCTTGTAAGAGAAGGCGGCAATCGTACGAATCTTCGAAATCAGACTTGCGGTCGTGAGGTCGAACACGTCGGCGATGTTTTCGTCGTCGTAGAAACGCGGCGTAAACAGGCCCACGGCGTTCACGATGGAGCTCAGAATACCCATCGGGTGGGCACTCGGCGGCATCTGCCTAAAGAAGTGCAGAAGGTTCTCGTGGAGGAGAGAGTTTTCGGTCAACAACGTACGGAAACGCGCCAACTGCTGCTGAGTCGGCAATTCGCCGTAAATCAGGAGCCAAGCGGTTTCGGGGAAGGTTGCCTTTTCGGCCAGGTCTTCGATACTGTAGCCGCGGTAACGGAGGATTCCGTGTTCGCCGTCCACATAGGTGATGGCGCTTCGGGTGCTACCGGTATTCAGGTAGCCGTAATCCAAGGTCACCAGGCCGGTTTCCTTGCGGAGTTTGCAGATGTCGAGACCGTGTTCGTTTTCAGCACCTTCAACAACAGGGAGCTCGATGCTCTTTCCGTTGTAACTTAAAATGGCGTTGTCGGACATTATTCCTCCAGGAGGTACGGGTTCCCGTACCTTACTTCATCTTCAAAATGCAATTATAGATATTGTCGAACAGCTTGGGAAGCTTTTCGGTCGGCACGGCAGAGAATGCAAGGCGAATCAGGCCAGAAAGCATGATCGTACCAGTGCTGTAGTCCTTGATGAGCTTTTCGCGGAGCTGTTCTGCATCAACACCCTTCGGCTTGATGCACATAAAGTAACCGCTGTTGCACGGCATCGGGTCGAAGGCGTCCTTGTATTCCGGATGGGCGGCCAAGACTTCCTTGATGATGTCGTAACGCTTCTTGAGGGTAGCGTACTTTTCAGCCTTCTGCTTGGCGTATTCTTCGCTCTGGTAAGCGGCAAGCAGGATCTTCTGGCTGATGCTCGGGGCGTTGGAGATGTTGCCACGGACGGTACCGGCGGCCTTGTCTTCCATGGCCTTGAGCTGGGCTTCGGTTGCACCCTTGAAGCCAAAGCTCATGAAGCCCACGCGGAAGCCCCATACGTAGTCTTCCTTGGTCGGGCCGTCGAGCTTGACGGCGAGGAGGTTTTCGTGAGCGTCAACAAGCTTCACGAAGAGGGATTCCTTGGTCACGCCTTCTTCGTACACCAGTCCGAAGTAAGCGTCGTCGAGGAGAGCTACCACCTTGTTGCCCTTGGCGGCGCATTCGGTGAGAATCTTGGCGATTTCGACGGCTTCTGTTTCAGTAGCGGTGTAACCGGTCGGGTTGTTCGGGAAGTTCAGGAGAACAACCTTCTTGTCGCCCTTGCTGGCTTCGAGAGCGGCCTTGAGGGCTTCAGTGTCGAAGCCGCCGTTCTTGAAGGTGTTGAAAGTCTTGATCTTGGCACCGCGGGCGTTTTCGAACACGAGTTCGTAGTTGTCCCAGTACAGATCCGGGATGATTACTTCGTCACCGGCGTCAAGGAACATGTAACCGGCGCAGCTGATGGCATGAGTGAGGGCGCAGGTCACAACCGGGTTGCTGAAGCTCTTCTGCTTGAGGGTCGGGTTCTTGATGATGACCTGTTCCTTCCAGGCCTTACGAAGGTCCGGATTACCGAAGCTCGGGGCGTACAGGAAAGAAGTCTTGGGGAGGTTCAAGGACTTAAGAACGCAATCCAGCACCAACGGGCTGCCATCGTCTTCGAGGGCGGTACCGATCGTAGCATTGATTTCGGAGCCCTTGGCTTCAGCACCCTGGCCGAGGATACCCTTGCGGGGGAAGAAGATTGCCTTGCCCTGTTCAGAGAGCATATCGAGAACTTTGCAGCCGTTGGCAGAAAGTTCGGCATTGAGAGCCTGAGCTAAAGGATTGTAGTTCATGGTTAGTGTCCTTTTGAATTTTACGCGCCAAATATAGAAATTAATGGGTAAAATGCAAGAAACCGGAATCGTACGAAAAGCCTTCAAAATATCCATTTACGCAAAATCTCAGAAGGGCATGTTTTCCACTCGACTAAGTCCAGTTTAAACAAACCTTTCTTACCGCTCCCACAACAGCCAGCTTTTCCGTGATAAAAAGCACCGGTTTTTGCAAAATATGTAAAAGGCCTTGTATTGCAAATTTCATTAATTTATATTAAAAATGTCTTTAGGAGGCAAATATGAAAAGATTGTTTTTTAGTGGTGTGGCGCTATCATTTGCGCTTTTGGCTTGTAGCGATAACTCTTCGACAGCAACTAATAGCCATCAGCTCAGTTCGAAAGAATCTCGTGACATAAATCTTACAATGGGATACTGTATGCACGACGATTTAGGCTTACTCAAAGAAGCCGATTCCGATGAGCTAGACAAAGCTTACTTGGTTCAAGATGAAGACGGTTACTTTCAGATCATGGTCCCCGAATTAAGTGACTACTGTGGAATCAGTGCACAGTTCTACTCTGAACGTATGGGCGACACGCTACTCATTGGGTACGGATCTAAAATTGTTCAGAACGGAGACGAAACTATTGATTTGGGAATCGCAGTCACAACCTGTTTCTGCAAAAAAGATCATTGGTTCGATATAAAGACTGAAGATGCCGATGCCAAATATTTTAAATACAAGAGCCGTATTTTCAAAATAGTGAATGAACCTGCTCCAGCGAAGAAACCTGAATCCTCAGAAAATTAAAGAATCTGATCTGCCCCAACAAACATTATCATCACCAATGCTCCTTGGAATGATTAGCGCACCTCTTCGGGGGTGCGCTTTTGCTATACCTCGCCAATGCGCATCATTTTCAAAAGCGGCATCCCCGCGTCGCGGCATTCGGCAAGATTCACGTCGAAATCGATGCTCCAGTCGTTGAAATCTTCTTCGTCCTGCAGCATCTGCTGGATATGCATAATTTCGCCTTCGTAGGTGACAATCGTATGGTGCAGCGAGCGCCCTTCGACATCGAGTCGGAAATTGTGATGTTCCGCGGTATAGGCGGCCATAATTTCCATAAGGCCGTTTTCAGTCCAAGGTTTCCCTTCACCGTCCACAAGCATCTGCCCCTCAGCAAGGTCGTCGGCAAGCATATCAAGCACATCGCCGTAGGCCCGTTTCTGGAGCGCTGACATCAGCTGGAAAATGCGCTGGCGCACCATGACAATAAAATGCTTCTTGTCGTAGGTGATGTCGGCCGCCACCTTGTCAGCGCCAAAGGCGGTTTCCATCTCGGTCGCCCCCGCCGCTTCCAGACGCTTCTGGTAATCTTCGGGGTGCGCCATCTTTTCCCATTCCTCGAGAAGACTCGAGTCGGTACGGCGAATCATGTCGCCGAGGTAGTCCTGCATATCAAGGAGTTCCTCATTCTTGTAGCCGTCGGGAACCGTCTGCGAAAGCACCTTGTAAACGCTATTCAGGTGACGCAGCAAAATCGCTTCCATGCGCTGCAAGCCGTACTGTTTCACGTATCCGCTGAACGTACTGAAGTTCTCAAACATTTCACGCACGATGCTCTTGGGTTCAATGTTCACATCAACCCACGGGTGTTCTTCGGCAAAGGCGTTGTAGGTGTCGTAAATAAAATCGCGAAGCGGCTTGGGGTATTCCACCTTCTCGATTTCTTCCATACGCTGGTTGAATTCCATGCCCTGCGCCTTGAGTTCATCGAGGCGAGCGTTCCGCGCCTTGTTCTGCTGGATTCGCAGAATCGCTTCGGGATTTTCGACGATACTTTCACACAAAGTAATTACATCGAGAGCATATTCAGGACTTTCACGATCCAGTTTCGGGAGCGTATCAACCACATAAAGCGAAAGCGGCTGGTTCATCGAAAAGTCATCTTGCAAGTCCATATTCACTCGAAGCTTGCTATAGCCCGGCGCAATCGGCGTCACGAATTCGATGATATTCTTCTTGACTAGGCTCTTGAAAAGTTGGAAGGCACGGTGTTGCAACTGTTTTTTACTGGAGGCACTTTCGTGGCAATCCTTGAGCAAGTTTCGCATGGCAGCGCAACCATCCGTGGGGCGGCTCAAGATGTTCAGGAGCATTCCGTGATTCACCTGGAAACTGGAAGTCAGCGGTTCCGGTGAAGCGGCAATTAATCGTTTGTAAGTACTTTCGTCAAAGGGAACGTAGCCGTGTTCGGGCGGTTTCTTTTTCTGAAACTTTTTACCCGTCTGTTTCGTTTTCGCTTCGAGTTTCAAGTTCTCGATGACGTGTTCGGGAGCCTGCGCCACCACGTAGCCGATATCATCAAAACCCTTGCGGCCCGCACGGCCAGCAATCTGGTGAAAATCTCGTGCGGTCAAGATTGCCGTCTTATCGCCACTGTACTTGCAGAGCTGCGTAAACAGCACCGTTCGAATGGGCACGTTGACTCCAACGCCGAGCGTATCAGTACCGCAAATAACCTTAAGCAACCCCTTTTGTGCGAGTTTTTCGCAGAGAATTCGGTATTTCGGTAAAAGTCCCGCATGATGCAGACCAATTCCCTGCTTAAGCCAGCGCTTGACTTCAGGACCATAGGGGCTACTGAACCGAACTTCTTTGATAGCCTCGTTAATCGCCTGCTTTTCTTCCTTGGTGCAAAGGTCCAGACTCATGAAATTCTGCGCATTGGTCGCCGCGGCCGCCTGCGTAAAATGCACTACATAAACGGGAGCCTTTCCGCCAGAAACAAGCTTCTGCACCGTATTCGAAATTTCGGTTTCGGAATAGCTGAAATCAAGCGGAACCGGACGCTGAGAAGAACGCACTGTCACCGATTCGCGGCCCGTATGTTTCGTCATGTCGCGCTCGAAAAATTCCGTTGCGCCGACAGTGGCACTCATCAGCAAAAACCTAGACTGCGGAAGTGTAAGTAGTGGCACCTGCCAGGCGACTCCGCGTTCCTTGTCGGAATAGTAATGGAACTCGTCCATCACCACGTCGGTAATCGTAAGCTGTTCGCCTTCGTTCAACGCCATATTGCTTAAAATTTCTGCCGTGCAACAAAGAATAGGAGCATCGTGATTGACGGTCGCATCACCCGTCGAAAGCCCCACATTTTCGGCACCGAACTCCTTACAGAGCGCCATCCACTTTTCATTCACCAAAGCCTTGATGGGGCACGTATAAACACTGCGACGCCCATGAGCCAAACTATCGAAATGGAGAGCCAAAGCGACCATCGACTTTCCGGAACCTGTAGGCGTGTTCAAGATGACATTTTTGCCATCCAGCAGTTCCAAAATAGCTTCTTCCTGAGCAGGGTAAAGAGTTGTCCCGCGAGACTCCGCCCAAGCCATAAATGAATCCAAAAGTGTTTCAGCACCTTCATCTGCTTTAAATGGAACGGGTGGTAAAAAATCTTTAAGGATTTTGCGGGCATTTTCACTCATAAAGCCAAAGATAGCTTTTTATTGCAGGCTATTTTTTCTAAATTAGCTTCTATATGTGTTAGAGGACAACCATCATTATGGCTACAAAGAAAAAAGAAGATACCGATCTTGGAGAACTTTTAAAGGAACTGGCCAAAAACTGGCCCATTATGGTTCCTATTATGCTGCTCGCCGGTATCATCGGTGTATTTGTTGCAATGTGGGTAAGACCGGTTTATCAGGTAGATGCCCTTCTGCAAATTGAATCCAAGAACAGCAAGCCATCGGGAATGATGGGTAGCCTTGGAGCCTTGTTTGCGACAAGCAATCCTGCCGAAACAGAAATGGAGCTTATCAAGAGCCGTCAGGTGATGGGTGCGGCCGTCGAAAAGATGCGCCTCGACCTCATCGCCGATCCGCAAAGCAAAATTGACCGCCTTATGCACAAGGAAGGTCGTTTAGAGTTGAGCAACTTCAGCGTGCCTTGGGACAAAGTCGCTGCAGAAAGTCGCAACAAGCCATGGACCGTTGTCGCCAAGGATTCCCTAGGCAACTTCGAGCTTTTCGACCAAGACGAGAAACTGGTACTCACCGGAAGTACTGGGCAGACCTATCATTTTCCTTATGCAGGTGACACGGCCACCTTCGGCATTTTCCGTGCCGATGTCCGAGCAGGACAAACCTTCTCAGTATCCAAGCTCAAGCGACTCGAAGCCATCGAAAAATTCCGCGGAGCGTTCAGCGTTTCCGAAAAAGGCAAGAAAACTGGAATTCTTGAATTTTCATACCAAGACGTTTATGCCGATCGCGCCGTCGAGATTTTGAACGAAGTTGCCTCGTCTTACCTGCGACAGAATGTCGAGGAACGCAATGCAGAGGCTCAAAAGACTTTAGAATTCCTCGAAAAGCAGCTCCCCGATGTCAAAGCCCAGATGGATTCGTCCCTCATGAACTTGAACACCTACCGCAATCGAGTCGGTTCAGTCGATATCAACGCCGAAACGCAGTTGGTGCTGCAACGCCGCATGAAGCTGCAACAGGACATTCTCGCCCTGCAGCAGCGCAAGCAAGACGCAATCCGCCTATTCCATTCGGAACACCCAACGGTTAAGACCCTCGAAGATCAGGAAAACGCCTTGAAGCGCGAACTTGCAGGAACCTCCAGCGAAGTCAAGAAACTCCCCGCCACCCAGCAGGAAGTGCTTAAGTTGCAGAACCAGGTGGAACTGACAAAGGTCATGTACACCTCCATGCTCAACAACATCCAGCAACTGCGCCTCGTTTCGGCAGGTGAAGTCGGCTCAGTTCGAATCATTGACTATGCCGAACAGGTGACCATCCCCACAAAGCCCAAGAAAAAAGTCATTCTCTGCGTCGCACTCTTCCTCGGATTCCTGGTAGGCGCAACAATCGTCTCGATCAAGTCGAAGTTCAGCTGTGGCGTCAAGAGCGCAAACTTCATCGAAAAGGAAACAGGCTTTACCGTTTATGCTAAAGTTCCCAAAGGCAATCCTAAAGGAACTAAAGGCACAAGACCTCTTGCCGTGGTAGAACCTGATGATGTTGCGGTAGAATCCTTACGTGCCTTACGTTCTTCTCTTGAATTCTCAATGATGGACGAGGGCGGCTCAATAGTCGGTGTAAGTGGACTTATTCCAGGCGTAGGAAAGAGCTTCGTCTCAGTAAACATGGCGGCCCTGTTTGCAGGACTTGGCAAGAAGGTCCTGCTAATCGATGCTGATCTTCGCAAAGGTCGTCTCCATAAGGAATTTGGAATTAAGCGCAGCAACGGCCTTTCTCAAGTGTTACTCCGCAAGGTTTCTCCAGATTCCGTCATATTCAATACAGAAGTCGAAAATCTCTTTGTAATTCCATGCGGTAATGTTCCTAACAATCCTGCAGAACTGCTGGGTTCAAAATATTACACCGAAGTCATAAACAAGTTCAAACAAGAATATGATCTAGTTGTTATCGACACACCGCCAATCATGCTAGTTACCGACGCAGCACTAGCCTGTCATATAGCAGACCAAATTGTAATGGTCATCGAATACAACAAGCATTCTATTGACGCAATCAAGGATGGCATGGCCCAAATCCTTAAGGGAAACCAGCAAGCTCACGCCTCTATCGTCATTAACAAATACGAACACAGTCGCACCGAAGGGTACGGCTACAAGTACGGAAAATACTAATGAAAGGAATCGTTCTTGCCGGAGGATCCGGAACCAGACTCTATCCGCTAACCATGGTTACATCCAAGCAGCTATTGCCTGTTTACGACAAGCCAATGATCTACTACCCGCTTTCGACCTTGATGCTTGCGGGAATTCGTGATATCCTTATCATCTCGACGCCAACAGACTTGCCAAACTTTGAAAGATTACTCGGAGACGGATCTTCAATGGGTTTAAATCTTTCGTACAAAGTGCAACCTAGCCCCGATGGACTCGCCCAGGCGTTTATTCTTGGCGAAGAATTTATCGGCAATGATTGCTGCGCGATGGTGCTTGGCGACAATATCTTCTACGGCAACGGATTTAGCCCTCTTCTCAAGGCCGCCGTCAAGAACGCCGAAGAAAAAGGCCGCGCAAGTGTATTCGGTTACTATGTAGAAGATCCGGAACGTTTTGGCGTCGTAGAATTCGACGAATCAGGCAAGGTGATTTCGGTGGAAGAAAAGCCGAAGGAGCCCAAGAGCAATTACGCTATTACAGGTTTGTATTTCTACGACAACCGTGTGTCTGATTATGCCAAGGCTCAGAAACCTAGCGCCCGTGGCGAACTTGAGATTACGGACTTAAACCGCGTGTATCTTGAAAAAGGTGAACTCGACGTCAAACTGCTTGGCCGCGGTTTTGCATGGCTTGATACAGGAACGATGGATAGCCTCATCGAAGCAGGTGAATTCGTCAAAATGGTCGAGAACCGCCAGGGCATTCAAATCAGCGCCGTCGAAGAAATCGCCTATATCAATGGCTGGATTAGCAAAGAAAAGCTGCTTGAATCAGCAGCGAAATACGGCAAATCGCCTTACGGCCAGCACCTCAAAAAAGTCGCCGAAGGCAAAATACGCTACTAAAAAAACAGGCACAATCTTCAGCCCGGCATCAGCCGGGCTTTTCTGTTTGGGGATTAATAAATAGGACGTACGGGGGATAAAAAAAAGCCCCTCTCGCCGTTTACGGCAAGGGGCCGTGAGCCATGAGCGACCGGTACTGACCGGTCGTGATGGCGAGAGTGAGGCCCGGCCACAGGTACCTGCCTGCATAAGAGCCGAACGGTCTGTAAAAACGAAGAGGCCCCCTGCCTATTGGGCAGGGGGCCTCGAGAATCCAGCGGCGACCTACTCTCCCGGGCCCGTAGGCCAGGTACCATCGGCGATGAGGGGCTTGACTTCCGTGTTCGGAAAGGGAACGGGTATGACCCC